>NZ_JBXWLA010000001.1:0-561072 GCF_058191755.1 Serratia sp. CoH_122_TC_1 | reverse complement strand
GCGCCGATGTCTTTAACTGTCGTGCGTGCGTGCGGAGATACACACCGCAGTGGAACCCAGTATGGGCCAACCCGACCGATCACGGCGGCTGCAGGTGGCATTGGCACGGGCGGAGTTCAGATGTATGCCGGTTGGCGTTACCCGACTATGAGCGATTACAGCTTCCTTAACTGGCCTGTCGAGAAAGACTGGGCGTGGCCGTTTGAGTTCTGGCTGGACTGCAATGAAACGCAAGATAGCCCGCGTAATGTGGCGATTGAAGTTTTCAACCGACCTGTTGGTTTCCTTGGTGCGGGAGCCTACCCGATCCATAAACGCAAACAGATATTGCCTGAGCTGTCAGAACTGTCAGAGTCTATCCTCGAATTCTGGGACGATGCTGCAAAAATGCCGGACTACTATGACTACTACGTTGCGAAGGGAGGGACAAAAACGTCGTATCACCGCCCGTACACGACAGAGATAATCAAATTCATTCGTTACAGAAACAGCACGTTCCAGAAGTTGTTTGGCGATTTCAAGAATTACTTGAACGCGAACTTTGGCCCACTGGCAAACCTCGGTGATAACTACCTTTCCGAACGCTATGGGCTTGAATTCGCGGCAACATGCGTCATCCCCCCCTTGCAGTGGATGTATTTCACCGCAGTGAAAGAAAATGATGCTGCTGCAGTTACCGAACTGAAAGCAGGCATCAAAAACTTTGCTGACGCTTTGGTTGACCGATACAACGCGATAGGTGGCATTCCGTTGCGGGGTAAATCCCCAACTGATATCGGTAACTCAAACGCAATGGGCATGCGTGTGCTGGGTCTGGCAATTTATGCGGGACTGGATGTGGGGAACGTTTACAAAAATACGTTTGCTGGTGTATTGAATCGCCTATCAACGGTATACCAAGTCATCCCAGGTATTGTTACCGATAGTCAGAATGCATCTCCTGCGACTGATTTGTGGTTGCCGTACCAGTCATGGATCGGTTATTTCCTGGCATTCGCTTACAAGCTGGTTGGTCGCAATGATCATCCGGTTGATAACGTGAATTTGTTACTAAGGGCGACATCTGGTGCAGGTGCGCTGCGTGAACTTGACTATTGTTGGTCTGAGTCACGGCGCGGTCAACCACCAACAGTTGCATGGGTAATGGCGATACTGCTGATGGATAACCGACAATCAACGGTAAATGCTGCCGTGTCACTTTCAGAGACGTTCAAGGCTGAGTTTGGGCCACGCCCTGGTTATCCAGGCAGGTTCTATGGCTACAGCAACAACTCGTCGGAAGATTCAGAAGGCAAGGGCCGTCCAGGTACAAACATTCCGTATCTTGCGGCAAACTTGAGCGACCTGTGGTTGTATTACTATTTCTACCAGGGTTCGCTATAACATTACTGCCGGGATGGACCCTGGCTATTTGTACAGCGTGGCAAAGTCGAAAGCGAGAGCTGCTTCAATAGCAAAGCCCTCCGTTTTGAATGGTATTTCTGAAACTATTTGCCAGCGCTGATTGTGCAATGTGTACAACCAGTGCTGGTGTTCTTCATCCTCGCGAATAGCGAACATATAAGAACTATTCCGGTCAGATTTTGGGTACCGTTCGTTTTCGGTTAGAAAGAATATCTGCCTAGCATTTATGGTGACACTACCCATTACTTGTCCTTAGCCATCTGCAGCGCCGCGAACTTATCATGTAACGATTTCGGATACAGCTCAGTATAGACCTGCCAAAGCGTATTAAGATTTTTATGGCCCGTCACTTGGGCAACCTCTTCGATGCTAAAACCAGCCTCAAAAAGCCTACTGGCTCCCTCTCTTTTAAGATCGTGATAACGTAGATCATCAATCCCAACTTTCTCTTTTACTTGTACAAATGCTGCGCTAATTGATTTTTCGTTAAATGGAAAAATGAACTTTGATGTTTTTTTCTGACGCATGGCAATTTCCCAAGCCTCTCCCAAAAGAGGGACGCTCATATGGTTTCCGACCTTCTTTCTGGGATCCTTCCTGTCCCTGACCAATACTGACTTTTGAACATAGTCAACATCATCCCATTCTATGCGGCAAACTTCGCCAATACGCATACAAGACAGTATGGAAAAATTAAAGATATCTAAAAATGGAATCCTTGCGCGAGGGTGTTCCTGCCTTTTCAGAAGGGCCTCAGTGATAACTTTGATCTCATCCTTATCTGGCCTGCGTGAACGCCTATTCGATTTCGAAATTAACCCCATGTTAGACAGCAGGGGTCTTGCCTCATCGATCGGGTTGTTGGTGTAGTCAATTCCATATATTGGCTTGGCAGCTTTTAACACTGTACCGAGGTAACTCAAATCATGGGATACTGTTGATGGTGATGTCCCCACAGCAACCCGGCGCCGGCAGTGATCAATGATGTCGTTTGCTTGCAGCTTTGAAAGAGTTGAAGTGCTCAGTTCTGCCGTAAGCAATTTTGTAAGAGTGGTTTTTTTGTCCTTCCCAGCCTTACCGCCTGTTTTCGGATCATCGATGTATTTTTGAATGAGTTCAGCAACGGTGATCCTGTCAGCATCACTGGCATTGGGAATACCATTCTTTTCCAACTCTGCTACCCGGTTAATACCCCACGTCTTGGCATGCGCTTGCTTAGTGAAAGTTCTGTTTTCACGAAATACGTAGCGGCCTTTTTCACGCACGCCTACTGTGCATCTATACCTGGTAGTGCCGTCTGCCTTGGTTCTTTTTTCGATGCTGTAATAGGCCATAGAGTAATCACTTTGTGGGGTGTTTTGGGGGTGCTGTTAGGGGTGCTGATTATGGGAAAATACATTAAAGCTGATTGTAATGCATTAAAATAAAGCAATTTAATTAGTGTATTACATGTTGATGTGATTGGTTTTTATATGAAAATACTGTATTTGCATACAGTTATGAATCCGATGGTACACCGGATAAGCGATGGATAAAACCGCACATATTTCATCTATAACACAGGGTTGTTATGTCACGGATGTGAGGTAAGCTAGGGGAAACCGAAAAACCTGAAACCGGTTTCTCTTTTACCCTATGCAAGGAGAACACATGAAGCAAATCGTTTATGTCGCCAGCCCGGAGAGCCAACAAATTCACGTGTGGCAGCTCAGCGATACAGGTGCGTTAGCACTGTTGCAAACCGTTGACGTCCCCGGTCAGGTTCAACCGATGGCGATCCACCCGGACAGAACACACCTGTATGTGGGCGTGCGTCCGGCTTTCGGTATTGTCAGCTACCGCATTGAGGCGGATGGCATGTTGCAACAGGCCGGTATGGCACCGCTGCCAGGCAGCCCGACCCATATTTCTACCGATTTGCAGGGACGTTATCTGTTCTCCGCATCCTATAGCGGCAACTGCACCAGCATCAGCCCGATCGGCCATGACGGCGTAGTGGTGGCCCCTATCCAGCAGATTGATGGTTTAACCGCGCCGCATTCGGCGAATATCGACCCGACCAATCAGCTGCTGTTGGTTCCCTGCCTGAAAGAAGATCGCATCCGTCTGTTCAATCTGGATCAGCAAGGCACCTTGACGCCGCATGCTCAGGAAGCCGTAGCGACTGCCGTTGGCGCTGGTCCGCGTCATATGGCATTCCATCACAATGACAAATATGCCTATTGCGTCAATGAGTTGGATGGCACCGTGGATGTGTTCGCCATCAGCGAAAACGGCGGCAAATATACTCTGGTGCAAACTCTGGACATGATGCCGGCTGATTTCAATGGCACCCGCTGGGCGGCAGATATTCATATCACGCCGAACGGCCGTTTCCTGTACACCAGTGACCGCACTGCCAGCATTTTGACGATTTTCAGTGTGTCCGAAGACGGTAGCACCCTGTCGGTCGTGGGCTACCACCCGACCGAAGAGCAGCCGCGCGGTTTCAATATCGATCACAGTGGGCGCTTTGTGATTTCGTCCGGTCAGAAGTCCGATCATATTGGGGTGTATGAAATCGATCAGGCCAACGGCAAGCTGACTACCCTGGCGCGGTACCCGGTAGGTAAGGGCCCGATGTGGGTCAGCATAGTAGATACCCGTCATACTTGAAGTTGCCTCTGTGTTGGCTGCGTTTGCTCACCCCAGTCACTTACTTGAGTAAGCTCCTGGGGATTTACAAACTTGCCGCGTTACTCGGCAAAGCCTCGCCCCGTTGGGGCCAGCGCAAGCGCTGTTCAACTAAGCCGTGGCTTTGTTGTGATGCAACTCCAATTATTTGGGGTATAGAAAAGGAATATTACGCAAGGTATGACAGGTGGTGATGTAGATTGGCTTTTGCAGTCTCATCTTCATCATATCTATGTCGAGCCAACATTCCCATCGGGGCGGGTATATCCGCCCCGAATCAAATCAGCTGTACGTCACCGTCAGCGTGGCGCTGCCGAGGCTGTGGAAGTGCACGTTAAAGCCGACCAGTGCACCGCTGGAGCCCTCATCCACCTCAATGTTTTCTACATCCAGCGCATGTACAGTGAAGTGGTAGCGGTGGCTTTCGCCCTGTGGGGGAGCCGCGCCGCCATAACCGGCGGAACCAAAATCGGTACGGGTCTGGATAGCCCCGGCCGGTAACCCCCCTTTGCCTGAGCCTGCTCCCTGCGGCAGTTCGCGCGCCGTCGCGGGGATATTGGCGACCACCCAGTGCCACCAGCCAGAGCCGGTCGGCGCATCGGGATCGTAAACCGAAATCACAAAACTCTTGGTGCCTTCCGGCACGCCATCCCAGGCCAGATGCGGAGACAGGTTATCGCCGTGATAACCCATGCCGTTAAAGACCTGAGGCTCCGGCATTTTTGCGCCGTCCTGCAGATCGTTGCTGTACAAACGAAAAGCCATGGTGACTCCCAGTTGTCGGTAAAAGCAGAGCCCCTAAGCTAGATCGTTTTGCCGCAACAACACAAGCATCATTGTATCTCGCCAGCTGTGTCACCAATGGGTTACCATAATTAACGCCGAGGCTACAAACTCGACATCTACAATTCACAGAACGATATAAAGTAACCATGATTTCATTAAAAAAACGCACGCCGTGGTTTAGCTGGCTGCGCCGCTGGGCCAAGGGCATTAAGCGCGACATTTATGCACTGTGGTTGGCGGCCCGTGACCGGCGCACGCCATGGTATGCAAAATTGATTGCCCTGTTGGTTGCGGGTTATGCCGTGTCGCCTATCGATCTGATCCCGGATTTTATCCCGGTGTTGGGCTATCTGGACGACGTGATCATCGTGCCGCTGGGCATCATGCTGGCGGTACGCCTGATCCCCCGGCCACTGATGGCGGAATTTCGTGAGAAAGCACAGCGGCGTATCGATAATCCTACCGGCCGCATGGCGGCAGCCATGATTATTGCGCTGTGGGTGTTATGTCTGGTGATGCTGGCCCGCTATTTGGACCAGCATTGGGAATCGATTACTGCACCGCTGCCGTGATGGCGGAGGTCAACTGGCTGAGCTGATCGGGTTCAATGATGTATGGCGGCATCAAATAAATCAGTTTACCGAATGGCCGGATCCACACGCCACGTTCAACGAACCCACGCTGTAGCTGTGCCACATCTACGGATTCACGCATTTCCACCACGCCGATAGCCCCCAACACTCGCACATCCGCCACTTTTGGCAGTGACTTCAGCGGTAATAGCTGCTGTTTCAACTGGGTTTCGATAGCGGCGACCTGCTGTTGCCAGCGATTTTCCGCCAGCAGTGACAGGCTGGCGTTGGCCACCGCACAGGCCAGCGGGTTACCCATAAAGGTGGGGCCGTGCATAAAGCAGCCTGCCGCGCCGTTACTGATGGTTTCCGCCACATGGCGGGTGGTCAGGGTGGAGGACAGCGTCATATAGCCGCCCGTCAGCGCTTTGCCCAGGCACAGAATATCCGGCACCACGTCGGCATGCTCACAGGCGAACAGCTTGCCCGTGCGCCCGAAGCCGGTGGCGATTTCGTCGGCAATAAGCAGCACTTGATGGCGATCGCAGAGTTCACGGACTCGCTTGAGGTAGGTCGGATGGTAAATACGCATGCCACCGGCCCCCTGAACCACGGGCTCCAGGATCACCGCGGCCACTTCTCCGGCGTGCTGTTCCAACAGCGCGGCGAACGGCGCGATATCATGTTCATCCCAGGCTTGGTCGAAACCGCATTGCGGCGCAGTAGCAAACAGGTGTGGCGCGAGGTAGCCTTGGTACAGGCTGTGCATTGAATTGTCAGGATCGCACACCGACATCGCACCGAAAGTATCGCCGTGATAGCCATGCCGCAGGGTCAGAATACGCTGCCGCTTTTCCCCACGCGCCTGCCAATATTGCAGCGCCATCTTCAGCGAGACTTCCACCGCCACCGAACCGGAATCGGCCAGAAACACACACTGCAACGCTTCCGGCGTCATATCCACCAGCTTGCGACACAGAGCAATCGCAGAGGGATGGGTAATGCCACCGAACATCACATGTGACATTTTTTCCAGCTGCTGCGTGGCTGCCTGATTCAGTTGTGGGTGGTTATAGCCGTGGATTGCCGCCCACCAGGAAGACATGCCGTCAACCAAACGACGGCCATCTGCCAGTTGTAGCTCAACGCCGCTGGCGGACTCTACGGGGTAACAGGGGAGCGGATGGCTCATTGACGTGTACGGGTGCCAAATATGGCGCTGGTCAAATTCGAGGTCGGCAGCAGTGATAGACATACTTGTAAACCAAATCGTTTTCGTAATGGTTGACAGTATATCCACAATATCTAAACTGACGACACTTTTTTTATTTTTGGAGACGCCGTGATGGCCGATCGCATTCACTGGACAGTGGGTCTTGCCCAGACCCTGTTTGATAAACCCCTGCTTGAGCTGTTGTTTGAAGCACAGACTGTCCACCGCCAGCATTTTGACCCGCGTCAGGTGCAGGTGAGCACGCTGTTATCAATCAAAACAGGTGCCTGCCCGGAAGACTGCAAATATTGCCCGCAAAGTTCACGTTACAAAACGGGCCTGGAGTCTGAACGGTTGATGCAGGTGGAGCAGGTGCTGGAGTCTGCACGTAAGGCCAAGGCGAATGGGTCGACGCGTTTCTGCATGGGGGCGGCGTGGAAAAACCCGCATGAGCGCGATATGCCTTACTTGCAACAGATGGTGCAAGGGGTGAAGGCGATGGGCATGGAAACCTGCATGACGCTGGGCACGCTGGACGGCACTCAGGCGGAACGGTTGGCAGAGGCGGGGTTGGACTATTACAACCACAACCTGGACACCTCGCCGGAATTCTACGGCAGCATTATCACCACCCGCAGCTACCAGGAACGTCTGGATACGCTGGGCAAGGTACGCGGAGCGGGCATTAAAGTGTGTTCTGGCGGCATTGTTGGGTTGGGCGAGACGGTTCGCGACCGCGCCGGGTTGTTGGTGCAGTTGGCCAATTTGCCAACCCCGCCTGAAAGTGTGCCGATCAACATGTTGGTGAAGGTAAAAGGTACGCCACTGGCGGATAACGAAGACGTCGATCCTTTTGATTTTATCCGCACTATCGCGGTTGCACGCATCATGATGCCGGGTTCATACGTACGCCTTTCTGCCGGGCGTGAGCAAATGAACGAGCAAACCCAGGCGATGTGCTTTATGGCTGGTGCCAACTCCATCTTCTATGGCTGTAAATTGCTGACGACACCTAATCCGGAAGAGGATAAAGATCTGCAATTGTTCCGTAAGCTGGGCTTGAACCCGCAGCAGACCGAAACCGAGCATGGCGACAACCAGCAACAAGAAGTGCTGGCTGCACGACTGATGCAGGCCGATACTGCTGAGTTCTATAACGCGGCGCTGTAATGAGCTGGCAACAACGAATTGAACAGGCGCTGGATGAGCGGCAACAGAGTGCTGCTTATCGGCGCCGGCAGGTTAATCAGGGCGGCAATAGCCGCCATATTCAGCTTAACGGCGAGCGCTACCTAAATTTTTCCGGCAACGACTACCTTGGCCTGAGCCAGGACGCGCGAGTGATCGCCGCCTGGCAGCAGGGCGCGCAGCAGTATGGTGTCGGCTCTGGCGGCTCTGGCCACGTAACGGGGTTCTCTGCGGCGCATCAGGTGCTGGAACAACAATTGGCGGAATGGCTCGGCTATCCCCGTGCGCTGCTGTTTATTTCTGGCTATGCCGCAAATCAGGCACTGCTTGCGGCGTTGATGCAAGCGGAGGACCGCATTTTAGCGGACCGCCTTAGCCATGCCTCGCTGTTGGAAGCCGCGGCGCATTCTCCCGCCCAGTTGCGGCGTTTCCGCCACAATCAGCCGCAAGCATTAGCCGATTTGCTGACGAAATCCTGCGGTGGCCAAACGTTGGCGGTCACTGAAGGCGTTTTCAGCATGGACGGTGACAGTGCGCCATTGGTAGAGCTGCAACGTTTGACCCGCCAAGCGGGCGCCTGGCTGATGGTCGACGATGCGCACGGTATTGGCGTTCAGGGTGAACAAGGGCGTGGCAGTTGCTGGCAGCAAGGGGTGCGACCGGAATTGCTGGTGGTCACCTTTGGCAAAGCTTTTGGCCTCAGTGGGGCAGCCGTGCTGTGCGATGAAGCCACGGCCGAATACCTGCTGCAGTTTGCCCGCCATTTGATTTACAGCACGGCAATGCCACCGGCACAGGCCTGCGCACTGCAAGCGGCTTTGCACTGCATCCAGCAGGGCGACGAACTACGCGCCAGATTGCAGGACAACATTCAACGTTTCCGCCAGGGGGCAGCTCAGTTATCGCTTACCCTGACGGCGTCGGTTACTGCCATTCAGCCGCTGCTGGTTGGGGATAACCAGCGTGCACTCGATCTGGCACAGCACTTGCGTGCGCAAGGCCTGTGGGTGAGTGCTATCCGTCCGCCAACGGTGCCGCCAGGTAGCGCGCGTCTGCGCATTACCCTGACGGCGGCACATCAAGCGCAGGATATTGACCGGTTGTTGGAGGTATTGCATGACGTCAGCGTTTGAGCCGGTTAATAAGCACGCCGTAGCCTCGGCTTTCAGCCGTGCGGCGGGCAGTTATGACGCTGCAGCGGTGTTGCAACGTGATGTTGGTGAGCGCTTGCTGGGGATGGGGCAGGAGCACCGCGGTGAGCAATTGCTCGATGCGGGCTGTGGCACCGGTCACTTCAGCCGTCGTTGGCGTGCATTGGGCAAACAGGTCACTGCGCTCGATCTGGCTCCGGGCATGTTGGCGTTTGCTCGCCAGCAACAGGCGGCGGATCATTACCTGCTGGGGGATATCGAAAACGTACCGCTTCCCGCGGAGGCAGTGGATATGTGCTTTAGCAGCCTGGTCGTCCAATGGTGCAACGATCTGCCGCGTGCGTTAGCGGAGTTATACCGCGTCACGCGCCCAGGCGGCATGATTCTTTTTTCAACCCTGGCGGCTGGCTCGTTACGTGAGTTAGGCGACGCCTGGCAGCAGGTGGACGGCGAACGCCATGTGAATGATTTCCTGCCGTTGGCGCAGATCGCGTCGGCCTGTGCAGACTATCGTCACCGTCTGGACGTGGAATGGCAAACCCTGAACTATCCGGATGTCATGGCGCTGATGCGATCGCTCAAAGGGATCGGGGCGACCCATTTGCATCAAGGCCGCGAGGCCGGGCTGCTGTCTCGCCGGCGGCTTGCGGCCTTACAGGCGGCCTATCCCTGTCAACATGGGCTATTTCCGCTGAGTTATCATCTGGTTTATGGAGTAATTTATCGTGATTAAGCGTTGGTTTGTCACCGGGACCGATACCGAAGTCGGCAAAACGGTGGCGAGCAGTGCCTTGCTGCAGGCCGCCAATCTGGCGGGTTACCGCACTGCGGGTTACAAGCCGGTGGCTTCCGGCAGTGAAATGACTGACGAGGGATTGCGCAACAGTGATGCGTTGGCATTGCAGGCTAACAGTGCGGTGGCGCTGAGCTACCACGAAGTGAACCCTTACGTTTTTGCCGAACCGACGTCACCGCATATTGTCAGCGCTGATGAAGGCCGACCGATCGAACTGGCGCAGCTTTCTGCTGGATTACGTCATTTGGAACAGAAAGCAGACTGGCTGCTAACGGAAGGGGCAGGGGGCTGGTTTACACCACTTTGCGAGCAATATACCTTTGCGGACTGGGTACAGCAGGAACAGCTGCCGGTGATTTTGGTGGTGGGTATTAAACTGGGCTGCATTAACCATGCAATGCTGACCGCGCAGGCGATTCAGCAGGCGGGGCTGTCGCTGGTCGGCTGGATTGCCAATGACGTCAGTGCGCCGGGCCGCCGGCATCAAGAATATCTGACTACGCTGCGCCGCAGGTTGCCTGCACCGTTATTGGGCGAGATCCCGCATCTGCCTGAACCTGAACGACAAGCGTTGGGGCATTACCTGGATTTGAGCGTTTTATCCCTTTGAGTGTTAAATCCTCCGTCCATGGACTCGCCATGGACGGAGATAACCTGATTTACTGTTTTACATGGCGGTGATGCAAGCATTATCGAGGTAAAGCACCCCGTTTTTCGCTAACGCATACAAATTGAAAGACAAGATGACATGGGTTGCCCAAACCGGCACTTTTCGTCTGTTGCTGTTAAAACGATACTCTTTGAACTCGGCATAGTCAGTGACCCTGAGCGTGCCGTCCCAGGCGGCGGTATCCGATTTGGCGATGATTGATACGCCGTTGCCTTCCGTTTCCTGAATGCAGGCGTACTGGAGTGAGCTATAGATATTGCTGGTGCCGCCATTCAGTATTTTCATCGTAAAACAGGCACCGAGTTGTTCATATTGCGAAACGGGAACAACCAACTGCACGCCCGCCCTGGAATTGGTATTGCCCAGTTTGGTCACTTTTAGTGCATTGCTGCCGTTAATGCCTGCCCCTGATTCGATGGCGAGAGTAATGGCATCTGAAGTGAAAGGATCGTTGATATTACCGCCGGAGACTTCCCAGCCAAAGGGTTTGGTGGTAAATGAAAAATTGCCGTCCTTTATTTTGTTATTGTTCTCGGTGGTCAAGGTTTGAATACCGGCACCCGCGCCGCCGCCGTCGAGACGGCTATTGCTAATCACGAAGTCGCCGGTGCCGCCGAAATAACGACCGGTCAGGGTTCTTACCCCATAGAATTTAACGTTTTCGACAATGATTCCGCTGCTACCCGTTTCGGCGTAAAAACAATAGTCTTGAGGCAAAGAGCCTTTCAGCGTGATGATCTCTCCACCTTGAATGAGTAATGAAGCATTCTGGTTAGCACTACAGCGGAATGGGATATCTGTGATTAGGCTGTTTTCATTGTTGAACTCGATATGACAGCCGTGCAATTCGACGCTGCCGGCTTTCACATTCACAATGGCACTGGCGTAATCTATTGATGTGCCAAAGAAACGAAATGCACCGTTAGGATTCTGGTTGCCGATAGCAAGCCCTTGCGAATTACCAAGGGTACCGCCAAAGAAATTGATACCTTCCCCAAAGTTTTTAGCCCCAGAGTCAGCGTGTGGCATATGCACGCATTCAAAGCAGCGGACGATCTCACAGGCATAGTGATGTCCAATATAGGCGTTGGTACCAAAATACATGCCGTAATAAAAACCGGAAATATAAACGCTGCTTACGGCGAAGTTTCCCAGCAAACTTTCCGGTGATTGAAAAATGATCCCATCAATAAAATTATACACTGGAGGCTGACCCTCCACTTCGGGTTGTTTTGCTCCTATTCCTTTGACAGTAAAGTTTTTCAGGATAGGTGCTGGACGAATGGGGATCCCATTATCCAATGCGAGAGACGTTGCGTAGCAACGCATAAAATAGTTGTGATCGCTTTCAGTACCACCTGGAATATTAGTGGTAATTTTTACGCCATTACCGTCGATATAAACGAAGCCTACGTCGATATCGGTCTTGGGCGCGACCCATTCCTCAAAGGGCGCAGTGAATTTGACGATTGCTGGTCTTTTTAATGTGTCTTTAATGAAGGTTTGCGCTTTGATCAGTTCGTCACGTGACTTGACGTAAATGCCTTCCACATCGAGGCGTTCTTTTAACGTCCAGTGCTTATTGTCCAGATCGCTATATTGAATAAATTGTGCGTCATTATCAGCCATGGTCTAACCCTCAATTCAAGTTTAAATGGTGTGAAAACCCGTTGAATATGAAGGGAAGGCTTGGCAGTCGCCAGACGGCATGGTTCTGTCAGTGTTGGTACAACAGCGGGTGTCCTTAGCAAAGCACCCGTTCTCGATCTTCAATAAGAAGTGGGGCGAAATATTTCACGCCCCGCCTGTCACACTGCCAAATAGGCATTGATCAATTCCTCATCCAACTGTTCCAGTGTGCCATCTGCCACACTGCGTCCCTGATCCATGAGGCAAAAACGATCCGCTACGCGACGAACAAACGGCAGTTTGTGCTCGACTAACAGGATAGTCATACCCAGTTCGCGGTTAAGTTTACGAATCACGTTAGCGATGTCGCCAGCGATCGTCGGCTGAACGCCGTGAGTGGGTTCATCGAGTATCAGTAACTCGGGTTCCAATACCAGGGCACGGCCAATCGCCAGCTGTTGTTGTTCACCGTCGCCTAAGTCGCCGGCGCGGCGACTGCGCATTTCCCGCAGGTTGGGGAACAGGGCGTAAATCAATGGCGGAATACGGCGGGTCTTATCGCGGCCGGCCATGAGTGCTACCTGCAGATTTTCTTCTACGCTGAGCTGAGAAAAGATCTGCCGGCCCTGGGGTACATAGCTGATTCCCAGAGCGGCTCGGGTTTCAACCGGTTGCTGTAATAGATTCTGCGGAGGTTCGCCGGCCAATTGCCAGGTCATGCTGCCACTGACGACAGGCAAGTGACCCATAATACAGTTGACCAGTGTGGTTTTTCCCACGCCGTTACGGCCAATCAGCACCGTACATTGGCCGCGTTGCAGCTCAAGATTGATGTCCCAAAGGGTGTGATTTTGGCCGTAGAACTGATTTACTGCCCTTAAACTCAACATTTGGCATTTCTCCTCAAAGACCTGTATTCCACTCGTGGATGTACGCCCCCTTGGGGCGCTGGCGGAACGTCCCCTCAACGGGCCGCGCTGTTCGCACCGGGTAGTGCGACAGGACGACCGGCGCAGGAACGTTAATCGAACTCTCTACTTCCTTGTTTTTTCCAATCCTTGTTGCCGTTTCCGCGTTTGCGGTTTCTTTCCCGAGTGTCTTAATGTCCAGAATAAAATGCTGTTAAGCTACCTTTAATGAGGTAGTTAGGTTCAGGCTTAAATCAGCAATAGGGAGCCAAAAATGGCGACTAATAGCTGTTTATCAGCGTTCTTTTGTTTTTTACACGCAAATGATGGCTATTTCGTGCTGCCTTTTGAGTGAACGGATAGCCGATCATTTCCCCGTTCATTAGTGGATATTTATCCCGGTAGTTATTGGGTATGCAAAGGTAATGCAAGCTATGGGCCAACTTTTGAAATCAGTTAAAAATGAGGGATTGTTATTGCCTTGTTAACGGCTGGCCGGGCTAAGGCAAGGGTGTTGAACAAGTGAGAAAAGCGGGGGAAAGTTAACGCGGACGATTTTTGCACTCTTCCAGTGCTCTGCAGAATGGTTATGGTGCAAGCTGTTTCGGCGGTTGTGGAAAGATGCAACAGGTGACGGCAACAATGAGATAAATCTGTTTTTGGCAATGGGGCTTTTTAGCATTAATCGGCATAAACAAAGCGATATTTCTGTGAAAAAATAACTAAAAAAGCCGTTCAGGCAATGAGAAATGGCAAAAAGCGTTCTTTCTGCAACTCCCGTCGCTGGCGGGGCGGTGAGAGTTATCCACTATTCCTGTGGATAACCTTGTGCATTAGATTTAGAAAAGCGGTTTGAAGCGAGAGCTGACGCGGGTTCTGTTCGCTTTGTCCGCAATCTCGTCTTTTTTATAAATTAGTTATTTATCAATAAATTAACTAAAATCAAGCGGCCAATGTATTGATGAAGTCTCTATGTATGATTTTTCACCGCAGTGCTATCAATAAGTTAATTCGTGGCGGATTTTGGGGATAAATCTGTTATTGACAATAAAAATGTCACGCCGCTGTAACCCTGCCGGTGCATTCCGCCTGGTTTGACGCACGCTAAACAGACGAATCGCTTGAAGCTGGTTTTATATCCAGTATCATAGGCACTGGCGAAAATCGCCGGGGCTTTCCATAATTAGAGGCCATTCATCGAGCATCAGCTCTATGGCCGCCTGAGCGCGCACATCTCCACAGGGTAGCCGAGTCAATGAGTAAAATTTTCAAACTGCATTCTGATTTCAAACCGGCCGGCGATCAGCCGCAAGCCATCAGTAAGCTGGAAGAGGGCCTGGAAGACGGCCTGGCTCACCAGACGCTGTTGGGCGTTACCGGTTCGGGTAAGACCTTCACTATCGCCAATGTGATCGCCGATCTGAACCGGCCAACCATGGTGCTGGCACCCAACAAAACGCTGGCGGCACAGCTTTACGGCGAGATGAAAGAGTTCTTTCCCGAGAATGCGGTCGAGTATTTTGTTTCTTACTACGACTACTACCAACCCGAAGCCTACGTCCCGAGTTCCGACACGTTTATTGAGAAAGACGCCGCGGTGAATGAACACATCGAACAAATGCGCCTTTCTGCGACTAAAGCGTTGCTGGAGCGTCGTGATGTTATCGTGGTGGCGTCGGTGTCCGCGATCTACGGCTTGGGCGATCCGGATCTGTACCTGAAGATGATGCTGCATTTGACCAAAGGCATGATTATCGATCAGCGTTCGATTCTGCGCCGCTTGGCAGAGCTGCAATATACCCGTAACGATCAGGCCTTCCAGCGTGCAACTTTCCGCGTACGTGGCGAGGTGATCGATATTTTCCCGGCTGAATCAGACGAGTTGGCGCTGCGCATTGAGCTGTTTGACGAAGAAGTTGAACGGCTTTCGCTGTTTGATCCCTTGACCGGGCAGATCGAGCAGATAGTGCAGCGCTTTACCATTTATCCAAAGTCGCACTACGTGACGCCGCGTGAGCGGATCCTGCAGGCGATGGAAGAGATCAAAGTGGATCTGGCCGAGCGGCGAAAGGTGTTGCTGGCCAACAATAAACTGCTGGAAGAACAACGTTTGACGCAACGCACCCAGTTTGATCTGGAGATGATGAACGAACTGGGCTATTGCTCCGGCATTGAAAACTACTCGCGCTATCTGTCAGGGCGTGGAGAAGGTGAGCCGCCCCCAACGCTGTTTGATTATTTACCGGCGGATGGCCTGCTGGTGGTCGACGAATCCCACGTCACCATTCCGCAAATCGGGGCCATGTTCAAGGGCGACCGTTCGCGTAAGGAAACCTTGGTCGAATACGGTTTCCGTCTGCCTTCGGCACTGGACAACCGCCCGCTGCGTTTTGAAGAATTTGAAGCACTGGCTCCGCAGACGATTTATGTGTCAGCTACGCCAGGCAAGTATGAGCTGGAGAAATCCGGTGATGACATCATCGATCAGGTTGTGCGGCCGACTGGGCTACTGGATCCTCAGATAGAAGTGCGGCCTGTGACGACGCAGGTGGATGACCTGCTTTCCGAGATCCGTAAGCGGGTGGCGATCAACGAACGCGTGTTGGTCACCACCTTGACCAAACGCATGGCGGAAGACCTGACGGAATACCTGGAAGAACACGGTGAGCGCGTACGTTACCTGCATTCGGACATTGATACCGTAGAACGTGTCGAAATCATTCGTGACCTGCGCCTGGGCGAGTTTGATGTGCTGGTGGGTATCAACTTACTGCGTGAGGGGTTGGACATGCCTGAGGTGTCACTGGTGGCGATTTTGGACGCCGATAAAGAAGGCTTCCTGCGTTCTGAACGTTCGTTAATCCAGACCATTGGCCGTGCTGCGCGTAACCTGAACGGCAAGGCGATTCTTTACGGCGACAGAATTACCGACTCAATGGCCAGGGCGATCGGCGAGACTGAACGCCGCCGCGCCAAACAGCAGGCGTTCAACGAAGAAAACGGCATTGTGCCACAGGGCCTGAACAAGAAAATTTCCGATATTCTGCAGCTGGGCAAACCGGGTAATCGCGGTAAAGGCCGAGGGAAGGGCAAGGCGGCGGAAAATACCGAGCAATACCAGAACCTCACGCCGAAAGCGCTGGATCAAAAAATCCGCGAGCTGGAAGCGCAGATGTACACCCACGCACAGAACCTTGAGTTCGAACAGGCGGCGGGCTTGCGCGACGAGATTCACCAACTGCGCGAGCAGTTTATCGCTATTTCGTGACCGGTTGGGGCGCCGCGGAGCGCGGCGCTGCCAAACATAAAGTCCTTGTCGCTCCCGCCAAAGCTGATTATGGTGTGCGGCCAATTCACTACAACGAGCTACCGATCATGACCGAACACCAGTCCAAAGACCCGCTGCACGGCGTCACTCTGGAACAACTTCTGAATAAACTGGTGGAGAGCTACGGTTGGTCGGGGCTGGCTGAACGCATTCGCATCAACTGCTTCAGCAGTGATCCCAGCATTAAGTCCAGCCTCAAGTTTTTGCGTCGTACCCCTTGGGCGCGCAAGCAGGTGGAAGATCTTTACATCGACATGATCGAAAAAGCCGCCAGCGATAACCCGTGGTTGCGTGGCGGCAAGTAAGTGCTTAGGCGCGGGTGCCTAATTCGATCAACGCCTGATCCAGCGCCTGGCGCAGCAATTGACGATCGTGGCGGTAGGGGATATCGGTCGCTTCCAGCGGTTGTTTGATCACCACGCGATCTTGCACTTCACTGGCATCCACCGAGGGGCCGACAATCAGCGCGTCGATCATCTGGCGACCAATCTTCTCTTCCATCAGCTCCAGCTTATTTTTCAGCGTCAAGGCTGCAGCCGCGACGCTCAGTTCCCGTCCCAGGTTACCGATATAAATCATATTGGCGCTGCTGCGGCGCAAGGCCTGCGTGAGGTCATCAAGCAGCAGCAGGGGCATCAGGCTGGTCAGGAAGCTACCTGGCCCGATCAGAATCACATCGGCCTGTGCAATGGCATCCAGCGCTTCGCGCGTCGCGTTGACGCGCGGTGACAGCATCAACTCTTGCGGCATGTCGGTCAGTTGATCGACATTCACTTCACCGTAGACATGGTTGCCTTCGTGGTCGTGCGCCATCAGATCCACGGGCTGCTCGGACATCGGGATCAGGGCTGCATCTACCTTCAGTAAGCTTCGCACCAGATTGATCGCTTCCAGTGGGCGAACGCTGAGGTGATCCAATGCCTTCAGCATCAGGTTGCCGAGGTTGTGTCCCGAGAGCTCACCATTGCCGCTGAAACGATATTCAAACATGGCGGAAGCCACGCTCGGTTCCGTGATCAACTGATTGAGGCAGTTACGGGTGTCGCCCCAGGCGATGCCGCCTTCTGAACGTCGGATACGGCCGGTTGAGCCGCCGTTATCGGTGGTGGTGACAATACCGGTTAAACGGGATCCTAAAGACGACAGGGAAGACATTACGCGGCCCAGGCCATGGCCACCACCTAATGCCACCACCCGATCGAGATCGGCCAGGGTACGATTACGCATAAATTTCCTTACAAAGGGGCTTAACTGCCCGCATAAAGTAGCGGATTTGGCGCAAAAACGCGAAAAAGAGTGTGATTCACGTGATTCCGGTCAATTCGTCTGCGTAAAGGGCGTTTATCATGGTTTATCAGATTTGGAGCCGCCTAAAATCGCTGTATACACAATTATATAGCGAAATTGCGCGTTGGCTATCCAGTTTGTTTAGCGCTAGAATTCTGATGAAAACCACGGTTTCGTTCCGGCTACTCAATCAGTAGGAACTGAAACCAAAACTCCTAGCCTCTGGGCCTACGTTGTTCTCGCGGATGATATGGCGCTTTGGCCGTGGCGAAGTTAGCCACCAGGGTGCAGAGTGGAAACGCTCGCGCCTCCCGACTTTGGAAGGTGTTATGGTGCCGCAACTCATTGATGCTTATGAGCGTAAGTTCTATTACTTGCGCCTGTCGATTACCGACGTGTGTAACTTTCGTTGCACCTACTGCCTGCCGGATGGCTATCGTCCTAATGGTAGCCCAAAAACCTTCTTGTCACTGGATGAGATCAGACGTGTTAGCCGCGCATTCGCCGAGCTGGGCACAGAAAAAGTGCGCCTGACCGGCGGCGAGCCCTCGCTGCGTCGCGATTTTACCGAGATCATTGCCGCCGTGCGTGAAAACCCGGCTATACGCCAGCTTGCCGTGACCACGAATGGCTACCGTCTGGCGCGCGACGTCGCCGGCTGGCGTGATGCCGGCCTGACGGCAATCAACGTCAGCGTCGACAGCCTGGATCCCCGACAATTTCATGCCATCACCGGCCAAGATAAATTCCGTCAGGTGATGGAGGGTATCGATGCCGCTTTCACTGCCGGTTTCAACAAGGTCAAGGTTAATGCCGTGCTGATGCGTGATGTTAACCATCAGCAATTGGGTACCTTCCTGCACTGGATAAAAGACCGCCCAATCCAACTGCGTTTTATCGAACTGATGGAAACCGGCGAGGGCGGAGAACTGTTCCGCAAACACCACGTGTCTGGCGATGTGATTCGCTTACAGCTGGAGCAGCAAGGTTGGCAGCGCCAGCCACGCGGCCGTAGCGACGGTCCGGCCCAGGTGTTCAGTCACCCGGACTATCAGGGCGAGGTGGGCTTAATCATGCCGTACGAGAGAGATTTCTGTGCCAGTTGCAACCGACTGCGGGTGTCCGCCATCGGTAACCTGCACCTGTGTCTGTTTGGTGAACAGGGCATTACCTTGCGCGATCTGCTGGCGGATGACAGCCAGCTTGAGGAATTGAAGGATCGCATTCAGGGCGGGCTGCTGACCAAAAAGCAAACCCACTTCCTGCACCAGGGCAACAGTGGCATCACGCAAAACCTGTCGTTTATCGGCGGCTGATACCCGGCATATTTCAAGCCGCAGCCTTGTTGGCTGCGAGCGTGCACCCCAGTCACTGACTTGAGTCAGCGCCTGGGGATTGACGCACTGGCCGCCGAGCTGCAACTTGAAATCTATTGGGTATCCTAAACAGGAGCATATTGAACAATGAGTCATGCCAGCAGTGAATTCATTCCGGCACATATCGCTATTTTGACCGTTTCAGACAGTCGTGGTGAAGCAGAAGATACCTCCGGCCAATACCTGCAGGAAGCCGCGCTTGAAGCGGGGCACCAGGTTGTGGATCGCGCCATCAGCAAAGACGACATTTATCAAATCCGTGCACAAGTTTCCGCGTGGATCGCCGACGAAAAAGTTCAGGCAGTGCTGATTACCGGCGGCACCGGTTTTACGGCCCGTGATAACACGCCGGAAGCCCTGTTGCCGCTGTTTGATCGTGAAGTGGAAGGGTTCGGCGAGCTGTTCCGCATGGTGTCTTATGAAGAGATTGGCACCGCCACCATCCAATCGCGTGCCTTGGCTGGGATTGCTAACCAGACGGTGATTTTTGCCATGCCTGGATCGACCCGGGCCTGCCGTACGGCCTGGGAACGTATTATTGGAGAGCAACTGGACGCACGCCACCGTCCGTGCAACTTCCTGCCACATCTGAAGAAATAAAAATATGACGCAGCTAACTCACATTAACGCCGCGGGCGAAGCCCATATGGTCGATGTTTCCGCTAAAGCTGAGACGGTGCGCGAGGCGCGTGCCGAGGCTTTCGTGGAGATGCTACCCGCAACTCTGGCGATGATTATCGACGGCAGTCACCACAAGGGTGACGTATTCGCCACGGCGCGCATAGCCGGTATTCAGGCGGCAAAACGCACCTGGGAACTGATCCCACTGTGTCACCCACTGATGCTGAGCAAAGTTGAAGTGCAGCTGGAGGCACAGCCGGAACACAGCCGGGTACGGATTGAAACCTGCTGCCGGTTGACCGGTAAGACGGGGGTTGAAATGGAAGCCCTGACCGCAGCCTCGGTGGCTGCGTTGACCATTTATGACATGTGTAAAGCGGTACAGAAAGATATGGTGATCGGCCCGGTGCGGCTACTGGCGAAAAGCGGCGGTAAGTCCGGTGATTTTAAGGTGGAACTATGATTAATATTCTGTTTTTTGCGCAGGTGCGCGAACTGGTTGGCACCGGCGATTTGTCTATGCCGGCGGACTACCCTACGGTAGAGGCACTGCGTAAGGCGCTGTGTTCCCGGGGTGATCGCTGGGCGCTGGCACTGGAGTCCGGAAAGCTACTGACCGCGGTGAATCAGTCGCTGGTGGCAGCGGAACACCCGCTGCGCGCAGGTGATGAAGTCGCTTTCTTTCCACCGGTAACCGGAGGTTAATGGTGGAAAATACCCGTATCCGCGTAGGTGAAGCGCCATTCAATGTGGGTGATGAATACCAATGGTTGGCGCAGTGCGATGACGATGGCGCTGTCGTGACGTTTACCGGCAAGGTGCGTAATCACAATCTGGGCGATAACGTCAGTGCGCTAACGCTGGAACATTATCCGGGTATGACCGAAAAAGCGTTGGCGGAGATCCTGGACGAAGCCCGTAGCCGCTGGCCGTTGCAGCGTGCAACGGTCATCCACCGCGTGGGCGAGCTGTTTCCTGGCGATGAAATCGTGTTTGTTGGCGTGACCAGTGCGCACCGCAGCATGGCTTTTGAAGCCACCGAGTTCATCATGGATTACCTGAAAACTCGCGCACCCTTCTGGAAGCGTGAAGCGGTTGGGCAGGGTGACCGCTGGGTCGATGCGCGTGACAGCGATCGACAGGCGGCGGAACGCTGGCATAAAGCGGTTAAATAGCCGATAAACAGCGGAAACAAATCAATACCTTTGCTGCTTTCGCGTTAGGTTTTCTGTGGTACGCTTATAGCAGGTAGATCCTTGGGATACCCTATGAATTTCAAGTTACCGCCAGGCAAACTGGGGCTTGAAAGGCGATGGGTATCGGGGGATTTAAATCTTGTTTCACACATAAAAGGTAACCGTCATGGACCGATATCCACGCTCTAATGGTTCAATCGTCGAACGTGCCAACAGCGGCATTCAGGCTTACATGGCGCAGGTTTATGGCTGGATGACCTGCGGCATGCTGTTGACGGCGTTTGTTTCCTGGTACGCGGCTAACACGCCTGCGATCCTTAACTTTATCTTCTCCAGCCAGATCACCTTCTTCGGCCTGATTATCGTGCAGTTGGGGCTGGTGTTTGTCATTTCCGGTATGGTCAACCGCCTGAACGGTACGGTAGCCACCGCGCTGTTTATGCTCTATTCGGCACTGACCGGGTTGACGCTTTCCAGCATTTTCATCGCTTATACCTACAGTTCAATCGCCAGCACGTTTGTGGTGACTGCCGGTATGTTCGGTGCAATGAGCCTGTACGGCTACACCACCAAGCGTGATTTGAGTGGTTTCGGCAGCATGCTGTTTATGGCGCTGATCGGGATTGTGCTGGCTTCACTGGTCAATATCTGGCTGAAAAGCTCGGCGCTGATGTGGGCGATTACCTACATCGGTGTGGTGGTATTTGTTGGCCTGACGGCGTACGACACCCAGAAGCTGAAAGCCATGGGCGAGCAGCTGAACTCGGATGACAAAGACAGCTTCCGTAAATACGCCATTGTCGGCGCACTGACGCTGTACCTTGATTTCATCAACCTGTTCTTGATGTTGCTACGTATTTTCGGCAACCGCCGCTAAATCCGTCTTCTTTCAAACTGCAGCTTGAAATCCATAGAATTTATAGTGAATAGTAAGACTCTGCGATCCCTATCGCAGAGTCTTTTTTTATGCAATTTTGCGGCGGAACATGGCGTAGGCGGCGCTGCCGGTGGTGGCGGTAATCACCAACAGCGGCCACAGGCTGTGCCAGATGATGCTGAAACTGGCGTCCTTCAGGTAAATCTGTTTGGTGATGTCGGTAAAGTGGCGGATCGGGTTGAGCCAGGTGAGGTTTTGCAGCCATACCGGCATGTTTTCCACTGGTGAGACATAACCGGAAAGCAGGATAGCCGGCATCATAAACACGAATACACCGATAAACGCCTGTTGCTGAGTGGCGCACAGCGACGAAATCAGCAAGCCGAACCCCACCAACGACAGCCCGTAAACCAGCATCGTGCCGTAGAACAGCAGCAGTGAACCGGCGAACGGAATCTGATAGATAAAGATACCAATCAACAACACGATGCTGGCCTGGAAGGTCGCGACGATCAGCGCGGGGACCGCTTTGCCGATAAATATCTGCCAGGTGGTTAACGGCGACACCAACAGCTGTTCCAGCGTACCCTGTTCGCGCTCACGTGCTACTGACAGTGAGGTGACAATCAGCACGCCGATGGTGGTGATCATGGCAATCAATGACGGCACCACAAACCATTTATAGTCCAGGTTCGGGTTATACCAATTGCGTATTACCAACTCGCTGTTGTTAGGCTTGGCGCGCTCACCGATCAGCTCATTTTGATAGTCCTGTACAATTTGCTGCACATAGTTGGCAGCGATCTGCGCACTGTTGGAGTTGCGCCCATCCAACAACAGCTGCAGCGGGGCGGTATTGCCAGTAGCGATATCACGCGAGAATTGCGCTGGGAAGCGGATCAGCAGCAGGGCTTTTTGATTGTCGATGGTGGCTTGGATCTCCTGTGGGCTACGCAACAGCAGCACATGGGAGAAGGCTTTTGCTTTGGCAAAACGCTGGGTCAGTTCGACGGAGGCATGGCCGCTGTCTTCGCTATAAACCGCGATGGTGGCATTGGTCACCTCCAGCGTAGCGGCGAACGGGAACAGCAGGACCTGCAAGATCACCGGCATAATCAAAATGGTCCGCGTTTGCGGATCGCGCAGTAACGTCTGCATTTCCTTGATGATTAACGTCCAAAGACGGTGAAACATCATCTAGCTCCTTAATCCAGCCGTCGCTGGGTTTTCCAGGCGGTCAGGCCAATAAATACCACCGCCGAAGCGATCAGGAACAACAGGTTAACCATCAGCACTGTGCCGACGTTGCCCGCCAGAAACAGCGTTTGTAGCGTGCTGACGAAGTAACGCGCCGGAATGATGTAGGTTACGGCCCGCACGATGGCCGGCATGCTGTCTATCTGGAAGATAAATCCAGACAGCATGATCGACGGCAGAAAGGCAGCATTCAGCGCCACCATTGCTGCGTTGAACTGGTTACGGGTGATGGTCGAAATCAGCAGCCCCATGCCGAGCGTACTGGCAAGGAACAGGCTACTGATGACGAATAAAATCAGCAGCGAGCCGCGGTAGGGGACGCCAAGTACCCATACCGACACCCCCATGCACAACACCATGGCGATCATGCCGAGGAAGTAATAAGGCACCAGTTTGGACAACAGCAGTTCGGCACGCGTGACCTGAGTGGAGAGCAGAGCTTCCATGGTGCCACGTTCCCATTCACGGGCGATCACCAGTGAGGTAAGGATAGCGCCGATCACCGTCATGATAATGGTGATGGCGCCGGGGATAATGTAATGCCGGCTGATCGCCGCCGGGTTGAACCAATAGCGCATCTGAACATCAATTAACGGCTTTTCCTCACGCCCGCGATCGGTGGCGCGTTGCTGCTGCCAGATTTGCCACACTCCCTGGGTATAACCTTGAACAAAGTTGGCGGTGTTTGGCTCGCTACCGTCGGTAATAATTTGAATCGGTGCGCTATCTTGTGGCCGTGCCATGCGTTGAGCAAAATCATTGGGGATCACGACCAGCCCGCGGATACGGCCCGCCTGCATCAGTTGGATTAACTGTTGACGGTTATCGCTAATGGTCGGTTCGATATAGGGTGAGCCGGCAAAGGCATTCGCCAGATCGCGTGCATCTTCGCTTTGTTGTTCCATCAGGATCCCCAGCCGCAGCTTGCTGGAGTCCAGATTGATGCCGTAACCGAAGATAAACAGCAGCATCAGTGGAATGACAAAGGCGATCAGCCCGCTGCTCGGATCGCGCAGGATTTGCCGCGTCTCTTTCAGGCACAGTGCGCGCAGGCGTCGCCAGGAAAAACCGCTGTCGTCGCGGGTGGCCATTTTGCTACTCATGGCTGCTCTTCCTGATCATAACCTTGCACCAGTTCGATAAACGCCTGCTCCATCGACGGATTGGGATTCTCGGCGCTGGCGATCTGGTGCTTGAGATCGTCCGGAGTGCCTGCGGCAATGATCTTGCCGCGGTACACCAGCCCAATGCGGTCGCAGTATTCCGCTTCGTCCATAAAGTGGGTGGTGACCATCACGGTCACGCCTTTGTCCACCATGCCATTAATGTGCAGCCAAAACTCACGGCGGGTCAGCGGATCGACGCCGGAGGTCGGTTCATCGAGAAACAGAATATCCGGCTCGTGCATAAGTGCGCAGGCCAGCGCTAACCGCTGTTTGAAGCCAAGCGGCAGCGAATCCGGTGTTTGGTCGAGGATGGGGCCAAAATTGAAGGCGTTGGACATCTCGCCGATTTTTTCGCGCTGCGCCTTGCCGCTCAGGCCGTAAACCCCGGAGAAAAACTTCAGGTTTTGCGCCACGGTCAGGTTACCGTACAGCGAGAATTTCTGCGCCATATACCCCAAATGCTGGCGAGCCTTGCCGGAACTGGTTTTGAGATCCATACCCAGCACCAGTGCTTTGCCTTCGGTTGGCACCAATAACCCGCACATCATTTTAAACGTGGTGGATTTACCGGCACCGTTCGGGCCCAGCAGGCCAAAAATCTCACCGCGTTGCACTGTGAAGTCCACGTGATCGGTGGCGGCGAAGTCGCCAAATTTCTTTGTCAGCCCCTGCGCTTCGATCACGGTTTCAGTTTTTTCGCCTTCAACGGTAGGCATGATCTCCGCCAGCGCTGATTTACTGTTCGGTCCACCGCCGAGCAAATCGATAAACGCATCTTCAAACCGAGGATCCGCCTCGCTCAATTCGGCATCCGGCAGATCCAGCGCCTGTAGCAATTGCCGATGATCTTCACCTTCTTTGAGGATCAATCGCAGGTATTTACCCTGGATCACACCGTCAGTGACTGCAGGCAGACAGATCGCCCGTTGCAGCAGGGCCCGGTGATTACCGGCGGGCGGCGCGATCAGCACGGTGCGCCCAGCCATGCGCTGGGTAAGATCCTGGGGGGCGCCACTAAAGAGCAGCTCGCCCTCATTGAGCAGCAAAACTTCGCGGCACTGTTCAGCTTCGTCCAAATAAGAGGTGCTCCACAGGATCAACATGCCGTCGTTGGCCAGTTCGTGCACCATGCGCCACAGTTCGCGCCGTGAGATCGGATCGACCCCGACGCCAGGCTCATCCAGCAGCAGCACCTGCGGCTGCCCGACCAGCGTACAGGCCAGCCCGAGCTTTTGCTTCATGCCGCCGGAAAGTTTGCCCGCCAACCGGGTGGTGAAGCGGGTGAGATCGGTAAATGTCAGCAGCCGATCAAACGTCTGTTTACGCAGATCACCGGTCACACCGCGCAGATCGGCGTAAAGCGTCAGGTTTTCCATCACCGTCAGATCTTCATACAGGCCAAATTTCTGTGGCATGTAACCGAGGATGGCGTGCAGCTGGCGATCCTGGGCGATCGGATCCAGCCCGGCGACACGCAGTGTGCCGCTACTGGGTTTCAGTAGCCCTGCCAGCATACGCAGCAGGGTGGTTTTACCCGCGCCGTCTGGGCCAACCAGCCCGGTGACGGCACCGCTGGTCAGTCGGGTGGTGAGGCTGGCGACCGCCGGCTTTTCCAATGTCGGGAAACGTTTTTCCAGCGCTTCAAGTTCAATCACCTGTTCCATCACCACCCCCTTAAGGTTTGGCAAAGCGAACGGTGACTGGCATTCCCTGGCGCAATGCGTCATCGGCGTCAGTGACGATAACGCGTAGCCGGTACACCAAATCGGTGCGCAGGTCCGGCGTTTCCACGCTTTTCGGCGTGAATTCAGCGGTGGGTGACACAAAGCCGATTTTGCCGTGATACGGCTTGTTTGGCCGGCTGTCAGTATAAATTTCCAGTTCGGTGCCGGGGGCTGCTTTGCCCAGACTGACTTCGTTGACA
Source organism: Serratia sp. CoH_122_TC_1 (assembly GCF_058191755.1). Classification (NCBI taxonomy): domain Bacteria; kingdom Pseudomonadati; phylum Pseudomonadota; class Gammaproteobacteria; order Enterobacterales; family Yersiniaceae; genus Serratia; species Serratia sp. CoH_122_TC_1. Next base: position 535,050 of record NZ_JBXWLA010000001.1, on the reverse strand, counting down.
TAGGCGCGCACCCACACCGGGCGCGTCAGCGACAGGGTAAATACCGTGCCACCGGCGGCAAGCATGCTGCCCGGTTCGACCGCACGGGTCAGCACCGTGCCCGCTGACGGGGAAACCAGACGGGTATCTTGTAAATTCAGCTGCGCCTGAGCCAGCGCGGCTTCGCTTTGCGCAAGGTTAGCTTTGGCTTCTTCAATCTCCTGTGGGCGGTTACCGCTCAGGTATTGCGATAGCTTGTCTTTCGACGCTTGCAGGTTGGCCAGGGCTTGATTGCGTGAGGTACGGGCATCTTCCAGCGCGTCGGCGGAGGTGGCGTTTTTTGCCCACAGCCCTTGTTGCCGCTTCAGGAAGCTATCGGCGTAGTTAAAGGCCGACAGACGTTGAGCCACTTCTGAGCGTACCTGCGCAATTTCCTCGGCGCGATAACCGGCCAGCAGCAGTGCCAGTTTGGCTTTGGCGCTACCCACGTTAGCCTGCGCCTGCTGCAATGCATTGAGGTATGGGGCATCGTCCAGTTTGCCTAGCAATTGCCCAGGCTGGAGGGTATCGCCTTCATCGACCGTCAGCGACGCCAGCCGCCCATCAACACGGAACCCCAAATTCACTGTGCGGATATCTACGTTGCCGTACAGCGTCAGCGGTTTTTCTTGCTGCTGTTGGTAATACCAAACCCCGTAAATGGCCGCGGCGATAAGTACAATAACTGCAACAATGAGGGCACTGCGTTTCTTATTCATAACACTCCCTGCCTGAATTTACGCGCCATAGCGTTGGCGCAGCCCATTAACCAGAATTTCAATGTGTTCAGCCAACACTTCGCTGATTTGATCCGCCTCGGCGGTGCCGATTTGCTGCCAGCCAGCCTGCCGGCGTACGGTTTCCCTCGCCACGCGGAACGACAACACTTCGCCAATCAGTGCGTGGGTATGCAGCACGATTTTGGTCGAATGCGGGTCGATGCCTGTGTAGGCCGCCAGCAGTCGGCAAAGCTTGTCATGCAAGGGGGCGACCACTTGTTGGTGAATCAGAGGATAGGCGTCAGTGGGGGAAAGCTGCTCACGCGACATAATCTTGCTGAGGTTGAGCGTCTGCGGTTGCGTCATCAGGTCGCTGAATGCCAGCAGGCCGCGTTTAAGGTGCTCGAGATAGTATTCCCGCGGGCGTTCGGCCTCTGGCAACTGCCAGAAGCGATCAATCTCGTCGGCCAGGGGGCGAAATGCCTGCTGGATAAAGTCGGCAATCCACTGTGCGACGGCCAGGTAAAGGCCCTCTTTGGAATTGAAGTAGTAGGTGATGGCCGCGATATTGTGCCCGGCGCGCTGCGCAATATCGCGGGTGGTGGCACCCTGAATGCCGTATTCACCGAACATCTCGATGGCGGCGGCGATCAGCTGCTGGCGTGCCTGTTCACCGCGAGCCCGGCTGGCCGTTTGATTGTTTGGCATTGATGACGCTCGCTAAAGTTAATCAATCATATGATTAACTTTATGCCAGATTGCACGAAATGCAATCAGTAACCGTGATTTATTTAAGGGCTTTTTTTCGGACTAGGCTGAATTCTCGGCATATTGTGCTCTGAGTCACTTAAATTACGTTTTCTTGTTCGACTTCTGCTACAATCGCCCGCTTGGTGCACTGCAGTTTGTGCCAATCCCTCGTGGTCATGCTTAATGTCCCGTCTGATAATCCTCCCAGGAAACTGCACCGAACACTGTTAGGTTAGGGGGGATCTGGAGTTTTTCTCTTTATGTCATTTGAAACCCTCGGCTTAAGTGCTGAAATTCTGCGCGCTGTTGAAGAACAGGGCTATCGCGAACCTACGCCAATTCAACGCCAGGCGATTCCTGTCGTATTGGAAGGTCGTGACCTGATGGCCAGCGCCCAGACCGGTACCGGTAAAACCGCTGGCTTTACCCTGCCGCTGCTACAGCTGCTGAGTAAGCATGATCATGCGGTCAAAGGTCGCCGTCCTGTACGTGCACTGATCCTGACGCCAACCCGTGAATTGGCGGCGCAGATCGGCGAAAACGTCGAATCCTACAGCAAATATCTGCGTCTGCGTTCGCTGGTGGTATTTGGCGGCGTGAGCATCAACCCGCAGATGATGAAACTGCGTGGCGGTGTTGATGTTTTGGTGGCAACACCAGGCCGTCTGCTGGATCTGGAACACCAACGTGCGGTTGACCTGTCCAAAGTTGAAATTCTGGTGCTGGACGAAGCGGACCGCATGCTGGATATGGGCTTTATCCATGATATCCGTCGCGTGTTGGCCAAGCTGCCTGCCAAGCGTCAGAACCTGCTGTTCTCTGCGACCTTCTCCGACGACATTAAAGCATTGGCTAACAAGCTGCTGCATAACCCGGCATCGGTTGAAGTGGCGCGTCGTAATACCGCGTCCGAGCAAATCGAACAGAGCGTGCACTTCGTTGATAAGAAGCGTAAGCGGGAACTGCTGTCCCAGATGATCGGTGAAGGTGACTGGAAGCAAGTGTTGGTGTTCAACCGCACCAAGCACGGCGCTAACCACCTGGCCGAACAGCTGAACAAAGACGGCATCACTGCCGCAGCCATCCACGGCAACAAAAGCCAGGGCGCCCGTACCCGTGCATTGGCCGATTTTAAAGATGGCAAAATTCGTGTGTTGGTGGCGACAGACATCGCGGCGCGCGGGTTGGACATCGACCAACTGCCACACGTGGTGAACTACGAGCTGCCGAACGTACCGGAAGACTATGTACACCGCATTGGCCGTACCGGCCGTGCAGAACGTACCGGTGAGGCTATCTCGCTGGTGTGTGTGGATGAGCACAAACTGCTGCGTGATATCGAACGTCTGCTGAAGCGTGAAATTCCGCGTATTGCCCTGCCAGGCTACGAGCCGGATCCAAGCATCAAGGCGGAGCCTATCATCAATGGCCGTCAGGGTGGCGGACGTGGTGCTCCACGCGGCAACGGCGGTGGTCAGCGTTCCGGTAACGGCGGTGGCCAGCGCAGCGGCAATGGCGGCCAGCGTGAAAATCGCGGTGGTGGCAGCGCCCGCCCGCAGGGTGATGGCAAGCCGCGTTCAGGTGCGCCTTCGCGCCGTCCGCGCAGCCGCCCAGCGGAGTAAATTGCGCTGCTGTCAGCGAATAAAAAGCCACCGTTTACGGTGGCTTTTTTTTATCAAAAAATCAGGATGATGCCCAATATCAGCGCACCTCAAGTTCCGGTACGACCGACATACCGACGCGCAGCCGCGCCAACGCCGGCTGATTGGGCTCCAGCAGAATTTTCACCGGCAGGCGTTGCACCACTTTGGTGTAGTTGCCGGTGGCGTTATCGGCGCTGATGGCGGCAAACGTGGAGCCTGTTGCGGGCGCAATGCTGTCTACGTGGCCCCGTAACGTCACCCCAGGCAGCGCATCTACGCTGATCGACACCGGCTGGCCGGCAGAGACGTTGGCCAGCTGGGTTTCCAGAAAGTTGGCGACCACATAGCTTTGTTGCAGCGGTACCACCGCCAGCAAGCGTGTTCCTGCGGAGACCCAGGCACCCTGACGTACCGCGCGCTGGCCGACAGTGCCGCCAATTGGGGCAACAATCCGCGTATAGGAAAGGTTCAGACGTGCCTGATCAACGCTGGCCTGTGAGGCGGCAATGTTCGCTTCTGCCTGTTTCCGGCTGGCCTGCAACACGCCAACCTCCTTGCGTGCAGACACCACGGCGGCCTGGTTCTGTTTCAACTGCGCTGCGGCGGTTTGCATCACGGAAGCGGATTTTTGCTGTTCATCCGCGGTGGCAGTACCGGTTTTTAACAACCGGCGATAGCGATCGGCATTTTGTCCGGCATAGTTAAGCGTAGCCTGGCTCGCGCTGACGCTGGCTTCTTGCTGAACAATATTGGCCTGTTGTTGATCCAGCTGTGCTTGAATGCTGGTGAGTTTGGCCTGGCTAATTTGCAGATTGGCCTGTGCCGTTTCCAGCGCAACGCGGTAATCCTGGTCGTCGATGGTTGCCAGCACTTCACCGGCTTTCACCTGCTGATTATCACCGACATTCACGCTGCGGATATAACCGGAAATTTTGGGGGCCACCAGCGTGTAATCAGCACTGACTACCGCGTCATCGGTACGAAAATGATGACGATTGAGAGAGGCACGAATAAAGAAAGCGATAGCCAGCAGGACTAACAGCAGCAACGCCAAAGTTAAGGTTCGTTTTGCAGGGGTGAAGCTCATGGTTATGATCCTGATGTTTTTGGAACTAAAGGTAAAAGCGTTTGCGGTGGATAGACCCGCTTCGGCAACCAGGCGGTCAACAGCACCAGCAGCAGGGCGAAACCAATAATCAGCAGATAGGCGTCACTGATGCTGAGGATCACCGCCTGATGTTTTAGCAGCGTCGAAAAATGCCCAAGATTTTCCGCTGAGCTGACCGAACCATCCGGCAACAGGGGCATAGCACCGCTGGCGCGATCGGCGTTCTCTGCCGTCATCAACCACGGGTGATTGCCCAACCGATCAACCAGCACCTGAGAGTGAAATTTCTCCCGGTGGGTAATAACGTTCTCTACCAGGCAGCTTGCCGCCACGGCGGAAAAACCGCGCACGGTGTTAAACATTGCCGAGGCAAAGGGGCCTTCCGGGGCCATGATCACGCTGGTAGACGTCATTAACACCGGTAAAATCATCATCGGTTGGCCAAACGCCTGGAGGCTTTGGATCAGCCAGAAATTTTGTCGCGCCCAGTCGTCTGTCAACTGCATTCCGAGCAGACAAGAGCAGGCTATTAGCGCAGCACCGAGGGTCAGTACCCAGCGGGCATCTATCCAGCGCAGGTTCAACAGGGTGGCGATTAAAGGCGCGATGACCAATTGTGGCAAGCCAACGGCCAACGCCAAGGGGGCGAATTGCACGGTGCGAAAGCCTTCCACCTGCGAAAAGTAAAAGGATGGCAGCATCGAGCCTGACAGCGCCAGCAACAGCACGCCAGCCAGCGTCAGCAGGCTATAAGAAAGATTTATTCGCTGCAGTAGTTGCAGTTTTAGCAGTGGCAACGGATGGAACCATTCGTTGATCAAAAATACCACCAACAGCGCAATAGAAACCGGCAACATCAGGCTGATCAATGGCGAATTGAACCAGTCGAGTCGTTCTCCCTGGGTTAGCGAAAGAATCAACAGCGCGATGCCACTACAGCCGGTGATCATGCCGAACAGATCGATTTGACGAAAACGTTCCAGGCGCAAAGGATCCTGCGGCAACCCCCAACTTATCAATAAGAAGGCGATCAGACACAGCGGGATCGCTTGCCAAAAGACAAACTGCCAGCCCAGATTGTCGGTCCATAGCGCCGCCAGCGGCGCGGCGACATTGGGGCCAAAGGTGGCAGTGAGCGCATAGGCGGCCAGCCCGTAAAGCTTGATGGTGGGGGGCAGAAAACGCAGCGCCACTGTCATCAGCAAGGGGGGCAATGCGCCGCCAAACAGACCTTGCACGACGCGCAACGCAATAAACAGCCCAGGGTCTGTGATTAACGGCTGGATTACGCCGACGGCGGCAAAACCGCCGATCACCACCAGAGCAAAGCGGCGCAGCGAGAAGGTCACGGCAAACCAAGGGGCGATCATCATGGCCGAGACTTCCGCCGCCTGATAAACCGAGGTGATCCAACTGCCTTGATCGAAACCTATACCGATAGCCGTACGGATATCTGCCAGCGCCAGATCGCTTGTCCTGTCATTCAATCCAGAGGTCAAGGCGGCAATCAGCACGCCCACCAGCCCTAATGCCAGACGCAGAGTGAAAGGATGCGGCGCAGCGGCGGGGGGCGCAGGCTGAGCGTTCATAGTATGACTCCAGAAACGAAACTTACGATGCACTGTATTGTATGGCGATACATTGTGACGCATGCTACATTGTGATGCGTTGTATTGCAATGTGGTACATCGTGCCGACGGCCAGAAAAAAATGTTACAGTGTGGCCAAAAGTAAGGAAAAGAACCCCCTATGTCTGAACCCTCTACATGCTGCGATGACGAAAGAACCGGCGGAATTCAAGTCATTACCCGTGCAGCGAAAATTCTCGATGCGCTGGGCGCAAAGCCAAATGGCATGAGCCTGGGCGAAATTGCGCTGGCGGTCGATCTGCCGCGTTCTACCGTACAACGTATTGTCAACGCGCTTGATTCTGTGCAGTTGGTGCGAGGCGGTGCCGGTGGCGTGCGTCTGGGGCCGTCGTTGCTGCGGCTGATTGCCAGCGTGCATACCGAAATGGTCGCGATTGCGACGCCCTGGCTGCAGGCATTGAGTGACGCGACTGGCGAGACGGTTTCGCTGGGACGCGCCAGTGGCCTACAGCTGGCGGTGGTGCACTACATTGTTGCGGATCGCGAGCTGCGGGTGGTACCGCGCATCGGTATGAATCTGCCGCTGTACAGCACCTCCGGCGGACGCGCGCTGTTAGCGCTGAACAGCGATGATGCGGCCCGGGAGTTGCTGGGGGAGGCCTATATGGCGGTGACCGATATGACGGTGCGTGATTTCCCGGCATTGCTGGAACGCCTGACCGAAATACGCCGCACCGGCCTGTCCTACGATCGGGAAGAAACGCTGGAAGGTGTCTCCACCATGGCGGTGGCTATCGACACCATTCTGGGGCGCTTCTCCATCAGTTTGTTAGTACCCAGCACGCGTTTGGCCAAGAATGAAGCTCGCTTCCGCGAGGAAATCCTTAAGTGTAAAGACGCGCTGATCGACGAGATTGGCAAGGTCGCGTCGCGAGATTAACCGGAGAAGGTAATGAAAACACTGTTGGTCGCGGTTGATAACTCCGCCAATGCGCGCAAAGTCATTTCACTGGCTGCTGAACAGGCATTGGCTCAACAGGCGGCGGTCGTGGTGTTGTGCTGCGTAGACCTTAGCTATTCCATTGCCGGTCCGTATGACATTGAAGCGGGTGAAGATCCGGCGGATTTTGGTTGCGCACTGGATGAACAACAGGCCGCTGCAACTGTGGTACGCCAGGCGCTGAACGAGCTGCAAGGCGCGGGCGTCAATGCGCGTGGGCGTGTCGTCGCCGGTGAACCGGCAGAAACCGTTGTTGCCCAGGCTAATGCGCTGAACGCGACGATGATAATTATGGGGCGCCGCCATCTTTCCCCCTTTAGACGACTGTTGAAAGGGTCGCATAGCGCCTTGGTGATTGAAAATGCCGATTGCCCGGTATTGGTTGACGTGCGTGCCGACTGACTGTGTTTGATCCCTGGAGCCTAAGATGAAACTAAAATGTGCCATTCTTGACGATTATCAGCAGGTCGCACTCAACATGGCGGACTGGTCCGCCATCGCTGACCGGGTTGAGGTGTTCGCAATCAACCAACATTTTACCGATGAAGCGGAACTGGCAGTGCATCTGCAGGACTGCGACATTCTGGTGATCATGCGTGAGCGTACGCCGATGACGGCGACATTGCTGGCTCGTCTGCCCAAATTGCAGCTATTAATTACCTCAGGTATGCGCAATGCCTCGATTGATCTGGCCGCAGCAGCACAGCGCGGGGTTGTCGTCTGCGGTACCGACAGCGGCTCTGCAGCGCCGATGGAGCTGAGCTGGGCATTATTGCTTGGGTTGGCTAAACATCTGGTGCCGGAAAATGACGGTCTGCGGCACAACGGGCTTTGGCAGCAATCGCTGGGTGTGACGCTGCAGGGCAAAACGCTGGGTCTGCTGGGGCTGGGCAAGATTGGTCGTCAAATGGCCGTGGTGGCGCACGCTTTTGGTATGAAAGTGCAGGCCTGGAGCCAAAACCTGACGGCAGACAAGGCCAATGAGGTTGGCGTTACGCTGGCGGAATCAAAACAGGCATTGTTTGAACAGAGCGACTTTGTGTCCATTCACCTGGTGCTGAGCGATCGCAGCCGTGGGCTGGTTGGTCAACAAGAGCTGAAGGCAATGAAAAAAACCGCGTATCTGATCAATACGTCACGCGCAGCGATTGTCGATAGAACCGCGTTGATTGATGCGTTACAGCATGGGCAGATTGCCGGTGCCGGGCTGGACGTATTTGAGGTTGAACCTTTGCCGGCCGATGACATTTTCCGCCAATTGCCTACTGTGTTGGCGACGCCGCATTTGGGCTATGTGGCTGACAGCAACTATCAAACCTATTTCCGCGAGGCGCTCGAGGACATTGTGGCGTTTCTCGCCGATGAACCGATACGCCGTCTGAGCTAGACGCTTTTATTTCCCTGGATGCTTGTCTGATACTGGGGTTCGCCCGTATCATTGCGCGTCTTTTTTAGCAGGGGTAATCATGCGCGTATTATTGGCTCCGATGGAGGGCGTTCTCGATTCTTTGGTGCGCGAATTGCTCACCGAGGTGAACGACTACGATCTGTGCATCACCGAATTCCTGCGCGTGGTTGATCAACTGCTGCCTGCCAAATCTTTTTACCGCTTGTGCCCAGAATTGCATCACGCCAGCCGCACACCGTCTGGCACCCTGGTGCGCATTCAACTGCTGGGGCAATACCCGCAGTGGTTAGCGGAAAATGCTGCGCGTGCGGTCGAACTGGGCTCTTACGGCGTCGATCTTAACTGTGGTTGCCCGTCGAAATTGGTGAACGGCAGCGGCGGTGGGGCGACTCTGCTTAAAGATCCTGAGCTGATTTATCAGGGGGCTAAGGCCATGCGTGCGGCGGTGCCAGCCCACTTGCCGGTGACGGTAAAAGTGCGACTGGGGTGGGACAGCGACAGCCGCAGCTTTGAAATTGCCGATGCGGTGCAGCAGGCCGGCGCCACGGAGCTGGCGGTACATGGCCGCACTAAAGAGGACGGTTACAAGGCGGAGCGTATCAACTGGGCGGCGATTGGCGAGATCCGCCAGCGCCTGACCATTCCTGTGATCGCCAACGGCGAGATCTGGGATTACCAAGGTGCGCAAGACTGCCTGCAAACGACGGGTTGCGATGCGGTAATGCTCGGACGCGGCGCGCTGAATGTGCCAAATTTGAGCCGGGTAGTGAAATACAATGAACCGCGTATGGCCTGGCCGCAGGTGGTGCAGCTACTGCAAAAATACGTTCATTTGGAAAAGCAGGGCGATACCGGCTTGTACCACGTGGCGCGCATCAAGCAATGGCTGGGGTATTTGCGTAAAGAATATGATGAAGCGACTGAGCTGTTCGGTGAAGTGCGCGCACTGACCAATTCAAAAGATATCGCCCGGGTGATTTGCCGCTCGTAATAGTCTACACCCGCCAACCAAGCCTACACCAATACCTCGCGTAGGGGCGCTGCAGGTTGCGCCCGCGTTAGCTCAGCGTTTCAGTCGTCCAGATCAATCGAGAAATAGCGCATTAATGCTTCATGGCGTTCTTCTTCCGAATGCAGCGTCGACTCCCGACGGTGGTGATCTTCGGTGATAATCAGTTTGTTCTCGCTGATGGTCACTCGGCCGTTTTCCGTGGCGTGGGAGCACACCAGTTTCTGGGTAAAATGCGACTGCGGCGAGGTGCTGTGGTAATGGCACATGTCGGTAAATTCGTCGAGTTGGCGTTTTTGCAGGCTGAAACGGTAGAGCGTTTTGGCATGCGAGCGCTGATCGCCATTGCGACGCTCCAAAAAATAAACCTCGCCTTCCTGTTCCAAATGGAAGGTGCCGGTGCTTTGTGGCTGTTGCTCGGCCGTCGTGATCCTTAGCGGGGTCAGGAAGGAATCACCAAATCCCACGTCCACCAGATAGGGCTGATCCAGCTCGACCAGCAGTGCCATATGATCGAACGGCGGGCCAAAACTGCCGTCACGGGCGCGGATCTCGCCGGAAATAAAATGCACGCTAAAGCCCATGTCCTGCAGCAACAAAGCAAATAGCCGGTTTAGCTCATAACAAAAGCCGCCGCGGTTGTGTTCAACAATTTTACTGAACAGCGCCTTCTCTTCCAGATGAATGCCCTGATGATAAATAATGCTCAGGTTTTCAAAGGGAACCTTGAGCATATGACCACGGTGTAATTGTTGCAGCGTCGGAAGGTCGGGTTGGGGGATGCCTGCGAATCCAATATGTTGCAGGTAACGTTGTCTGTCCACGGCGTGTCTCACAGCAGAAAAATTGAACATAAAATAGTTGGATTTGGCAACGTTGTGGGGGCAATAAGTGCTATGTCAGAACGCCGGGGATTTGCCGGCGGCCTGCAGCAACAGATTTACCCAGCGGCGGGTGGTGGCGCTAACGAACGCGCTGTCTGCCCAGCAAAGGCGATACTGGTAGGCGGCAGGCAATTGCCGACCCTCGTCAAACACCCGCACCAGCTTGCCGGTGGCCAGCGCATCCTGCGCGACGGCCAGGCTTCCGAGTACAATGCCATTGCCTTCTATTGCTTCCTGCAGCGCATGACCGACGCTATTGAACGTGAGAATGCCGCGCGGCGCCGTAATACCCTCACCAAAGGCCATGAACCAGTCTTGCCAATTGGCGATCCCCAGCCCCTGAGCATCTTTCCACGGTGAGTGAATCAACTGCGATTGGGCGACATCTGCAGGGGTGGCGAGTTTAGGGTGTGCAGCGAGAAATGCTGGGCTTGCCAACGGCGCGAAGGCATCGGTGAGCAGCTCACGGGAGTGTGGCGGCGGGGTGCGCGTTGGACTGTAACGAATGGCGATATCCGCTTCGCCATTGGCCATATCGCGCAGGCTTTCATTGGCGTCCAGCACCAGCGAAACATCAGGATCGGCACGGCGCAATGCCGGCAGGCGCACTGCCAACCAGTGGCTGGCAATCCCCAGCGTACAGGTCAGTTTCAGTGTTTGCTGTTGCTCTGGCCGAACGCGATCGCTGGCTTTTTGTAGCAGCGTCAGTGCACGGGTAACGTCGATCGCTAGCCGTTTTCCCGTCTCATTGAGTGCAACGGCGTTACCTTTCCGGTGAAATAGCTCGACCCCCAGCTCGTTCTCCAGATGGCGTATCTGGCGGCTGACCGCACCCAGTGTCACGTTCAACTCTTCTGCGGCCTCGGTAAAACTGGCGCAGCGCGCCGCAACCTCGAATGTATGCAAGGCTTTCAGCGATGGCAGACGTGGTTGAGCGTTCAGCTTGAGTTTCATTCAACCATATTGCCAATCTATCGATGTTCCACAAGTGATTTTTTGCATACTTTTGAGGCAAAGGTTCAAGAGGAATACGACGTGGATATACTGATGGGGCTGGCTGCCGCGCTGTGCTGGGGCGGTACGGATTTTTTGGTTGGGATTAACGCCAGATCGGTGGGGGTACGCAGGGCAGTATTTTTTTCTCAAGCGATCGGCTTTGTGATTTTTACTGCGTTGCTGTTGGTCTCAACGTCACCTGTCTTTGTGGCTTCAGGCGCAGTTTGGGGGTTGGCGCTACTGGCTGCCGGTTTGATGGTGAGTGGTTCGTTAGCCTTGTCACAGGCCTTTGCCATCGGCCAGGCGGCGATGGTGGCTCCACTGGTCACCTGCTATGGCGCTGTCACTACGTTGTTGTCGTGGATCAGTGGAGAACAGCTTACTGCGTTGACGCTGGCAGGGTTGGCGATCTGCCTATTGGGCGTAATGCTGACGGCGATAAGCCCAGGGCGGCAGCCGGGCCACCGGTCATCATCGTTACCGGCAATCGTCTTCGCGTTGCTCGCCGCGTTCTGTTACGGCACGGGGTTCTGGCTGCAAGGAAAATACACGCTGCCGGTATTGGGTCCCAGCGTTAGCCTGTGGCTCGGTTATACCCTGGGGTTGCTGGCTCTGCTGACGCTAACAACGCAGCGGCGAGCGCTGGTGTCGCGACCCGATTGGCGGCAGGCCGGGTTGCTGCTGGCAGCCAGTTTGCTCAACCTGGGCGGCTTTAGTGCATTTTCCGTGGGCGCCAGCGGCGGATCGGTGGCGGTAGTTACCGTGCTTAGCACCCTGTCCGGCGGTATTGCCGCGCTGCTGGGCACATTGCTGTTACGGGAGCGGCTTTCTGCCCTACAGTGGTTGGGGGTATTGACGGTATTAGTTGGCGCCGTGGTACTGCATTTGAAATCGAGCTAGTTTGCCACCTATCAACTCTCCTATTTGGGGCGTTGTTCTGCTCAAGCGACATTCAATCCCACTTTGAATGTCGCCCGGTTTGGCCGTTTGAGCTGTTATTCATTGCTGAAGCGAGCGGGCCGATAACGCGCTGGGATTTCGCTGTTTTTTCCCGTGATCAACTCTTCACTGACCATCCTTCCCACCGTGGCTGCACAGGTTACAGCTGGGTGCATTACCGTCACGTAAAGACCGGTGAGGCTTTCGATAAACCCCATAATGGGGCAGCCATCCTGCGGTACGGGCCGCTGTCCCACGGACTGGCTGAGCAGGTGTGCAGATCCTGTTCCTCTCAGTCTGTCGTTGATTGCCGCCAGGGCGTCGCAAGCTATTTTGTCAGTGCCGCCCGTTGCCGGGTAATCTTCGGCGGCCAGAATATCGCCGTTGCGGGCGTGGCGAACCTCCATGTCATCCCCCGATAGGAGCGTGTTGATGACCCGATCCTGTGTGCCGTAGCGCAACAGAATGGCAGGCGAGGCTGAAACGGGAAGCGGGACTTCTATGGCGTTTAGCAAGGGAGAAATACCCGTGCCGCAGGCCAGCACGACACAGTCCGCGTTGAATGTTCCCTGCGGGGTTTCAACGCCGGTAATGGCAGTGCCTGCACGGGTGAATCCAAGGACAGGCGTCTGAGTTTTTACCACGGCTCCGAGGCCGCAGGCTTTATCCAGCAGGGCACGGGTGGCATCGATAGGGTCAACGGCACCGTCCTGCATTGCAAAGTATGCTCTCGAAGGCGGGTTATTCAGCGCAGGCTCAAGCCGGGCGATATCGGATTGGCCAAGCATTTTTTCGGTGGCCTGACGTTCCAACGAGTCAGCATCGTAACTCAGCGCACCGGCCCAATGCAGCCAAAGTTCCGGGACTTCTTTTTCTAGCCGATGCCAGTCGGCCACAGATGCACGGCGGAGCAGCACGTCTGGCGAATTCTCGCTCACCGTGCTGTGGATCCAGCCAAAAGAGCTTCCGGTGGCACCTGAAGCCGGGTGGTTTTGGTCAAGTACAGTAACCTGCACCCCGCGTTGGGCCAAATGATAAGCGATTGACGCGCCAATAATGCCTGCGCCCACAATAATAATATGCTTGTCCGGGAGACCCATTTTGACTTTCTTCCTCACATGTACTGGGCGCAAACTATCCCATAAATTAACGATGTCATGCAGATAAATATGCGGCTGTGCTGTCGAGCAGGTGACGTCCCTCAAAGAGCACTACGGCAATGGACCGGGGGCGCCCAAGGCCAAGCATTTTCAACCGGCGTGCTGGGAGCGTCTGATATAGGTCAACGGATTCAGCAAGCGCAAGTGCATTTGCAATACTATCCCCACGGCAGAAGAGGTAATGAAGTCGCGTTATTCATATTTGGAGCCAAATATGACGAGTTGCATAAAGAGATAAAGAGCCGCCTTGTTTGAGTCGACTCTTGTACGTTACCAGGCTTTACGCGGATTGCGGGAAACGATATCGATTTTCTGGCACAACAGTTTGGTGATATCTACCGAAGCTGGGCTAGTGGCACTGCCAGCGAAGTTTTTCAGGATAATGAGGATACGGGCATAGTTCACATAGCCCTCAGGCAACGGCAAATACTCGGCAGAGTTCAGTGCAGTAATACGATCCGAAGTCATGGTTGCCGAAGATGTCGGGGTTACCGTCCCGGTCCTGCCCCACTGACAGGCTTTCTCAAGTAGGATATTGACCCCGGCGTTGTCGTTAAGCTCATACTTCCCTTGGTAAGTACCCACGGTGACATCCAACGTGCTCAGACCTTTAAGGTTCTCCAGCGTGGTGCGCCACAAGACCAGGTCATTCTTTTCTATCGGGAAATAGAGTTCAATTTTCTTATCCGCAGTCGCCGGCGTTTTGGTTGTGGCGGTAATCACGCCATCTTTCAGGGTAATCGCCAGGTCTGCGGTTTCTGTTTGTGAAATTCGGTTGCCGATGGCGGCATAAACGTTATTCAACAATAGCGCACTATTTTCTTTCCAGGTCGGTTCGGGAAGATGGTTAACACCATCCTCCAAATACAATAAGCGCCACATATTAATGTAGCCCGGCGCTCCAATCCTTTTCATTTCGATATGGTTATTGGACCAGCCTTTCTTGATATCTGAGTTAATCAGATCGAAGCCGTCAATGTAGCATTTGCCACTAAGATCGCTGGACTTATCAAAAAAGAAATACTCAACGTATTGATAGGGGACCGTGCTGCCTGGGTCAGTCACATGCACATAGAGTGACATAGTCATTTAATGCGATCATAGGGTTATCCTCACATTTTCGGTTATGTAGGCTTTTGAAAATTAATAATTCCAGTAACGCAGAGTTGTTTTGAATATAAAAATATGCAGGCCGAAAGAGATTCGTTTGTGAAGCTTTCGGTCTGTGGGAGTAAATTAACAGGAGGGGGAGGGCATTTTTAGCACTGAGCGTTGTGCCCGCTGTCAGCGGGCGAACGGGAAGCACAATTAACGCACCCGCGGTTATGGACCTGATTAACCTCCCTGAGGGGAGCGTCTGAAATAGGTCAACGGATTCAGCGAACGCAGGTGCAGTTGCAATACCACGCCGCGGCGGAAGAGGTAGTTGAGAACGGTCAACGACAACAGCTCAGTCAGCAAGGTGCTGTAGGCGGCGCCCATCATGCCGTACTGACGGATCAGGCAATACGACAGCGGGATATTGATGACAAACACCAGGAACATCTTCTTCGACAGGAAGCCGTAACCAGAGAACATCACAATGTATTTGTAGGCCAGGGTACCCAGCGCGGAAAGCAGGGTGGCAACCGCCAATACCCCCATAGCAGGATAAGCGGCTAAGTATTGTTCCCCGTACAATAAGACGATCACCGGTTTGCCGAGCAAGACAATGCCGGCCACGATCGCGGCGGAGATCGCCAGCACCAACCCATTCAGTTTGGCTGCGGTACGCATGGCATCATTGCGGTGATAAGCAAATATTTTGGCGAAAAACGAGGTGATAACCGCATCGGTGACAAACATCCAGGCGGTTGCCAGGGTAATGGCGACGGAGTAAATACCCAGCGCTTCGGCGGAAACAAACCACATCAGGAACAACTGCGCCAGTCGGGTATAAATGGCGATGGAAACATTGGATATTGCCAGCGGCAGGCCACTGGCGAGCAAATAGCGCACATATTTACGCCGAACGCGCCCGGGTGCGATAAAGCGCGGATGGCGGCGGTGGTACATGTGGTGGCGAATCAGATAGGGGATCAAATAAACCATCACAATCGGGATCGCCAGGTAATACAGGTGCAGATCAAAATACACAATCAAATAACGCACCAGCAGCGCACTGCCCAGCCCGGCCACGTTGGCCAACGTATTGAAGCGCGACTCCAGCCGGGCATCATGGTAAATGGTGAAGACGTCTCTCAATGAGAAAAAGCTGGCGACAAAAGTGGCGGCACAAAAGTAGAAGGTAATGAAGTCTTCTCGCAGGCCGGTGTAAATCAATATTGCTGCAGAGAGCACGATGAAACAGCCTTGGCGCAGCCGATTGGTGGAGAACATCAGCGCAGTTCCAGAGCCTGGATTGCGGCTAATTCGCTTGAACAGAACGGTATCGGAACCCAGTAGCGCCAGCGTTTGGGTAATGGCGAAAATGGCGGTAGCAAAGGTGATCTTGCCGAAGCTTTCCGGGCCAATATATCTTGCCATATAGGCGGTGATGAATATAACGCCCAAGATGGACACCATCTTTTCGGATATCATCCAAAACGCATTGCTCACTATCCTGATATCTATGAAATTTAATTTCATTCGCGCTTTCCCTGTCGCATCTTTTAATAGGAATTATCCGATTATTTCCTTAACCTCTGTAGGGATGACTCGCAGGGTTTTATAATTGAGATGCTATAACCGGAGTGTCAGAAGCATTTCTACGTATGCTATGTTCATGGAAGAAAGAGAAGAATGAGAAAACTCGTAAAACGACTCTATCGGGCCGCGCCCGATTTTATTTATTATCAAGTCAGCCATTACCTTGTCCACGGCTCTTTTGTTAACTTCAAATCCCCAAAGACATTTTCAGAAAAAATCTATCGACGCATGCGCTATCCGCATAATGATTTCAGTATGTTAGCGGATAAGATGGCGGTCAGGGAGTATATTGCCCAGCGGGTGTCGGATAAATACCTAACGCCTATTATTATGGCGACGCCTAATTTCACTGAACAAGACTATCTTTCTTTGCCACAATCATTTGTTATCAAAACAAATAATGCGTCACAACAAGTCAAGATAGTGAAAGATAAAAGCACGGTATCCTATCAAGATATTGCGAATATTCTTAAGCAATGGTCTGCAATAACCTATTGGAAGAGGTATCGAGAAAAGCACTACGCAAATATTCCGCAGCAGGTTATCGTCGAAGAGCTGCTGGATATTGAATGTGACGGTGAATTGATTGACTACAAGGTGCATGTATTTAACGGAAAACGGCCTTACGTGTTTGTCGAATTGCTGCGTGGTGGCCCTGAGCCGAGCTCGCTGGAGTTTTTAGATGAGCATGCACGCCATTGCTTTTTTACCCAGGCAGACATTCCGCAAGTCAATACGCTGTATGAAAAACCGGCTTTCTGGGATGAGATGATTCAGGTCGCTAAAGCGGTTTCCGCGGATTTGGACTATTGCCGCGTCGATTTTTATCTCACACGTGAGCAAATATACATCGGCGAATTGACGCTTACCCCAGGTGCTGGCAACGAAGTCTATTTGCCACGTGCCACCAATCTTCTGCTGGGCGAGATGATGTCTAAAGCGTGGTGATCCTTGTGGCAGGTTACTGCCCGCCGCCTGCAGGCGAGATGCTCTGTAGCCACGCAAGAAACTCAGCTGCTTTGGGTTTTTCCAGCGTACGTTGAGGATAAACCACGTAATAGGGCTTGCTGAGCGGTAGCGCCGGTTCTGCCAGCGGCACCAATGTCCCCTTGGCCAGTTCCCGCTGAATAAGTTGTTGCTGGCCAAGTAAAATACCCAGGCCTTCCACAGCGGCATCTATTGCCAATGAGGTCAGGTTATAGGTCAGGCCACGTCGCTGTGGCGGAGGCAAGCCGGCTGCGTTAAACCATTCATGCCACCCCGGCAGGAACTGGCTTTCCTTACCCCAATCGACATGGATCAGCGGCTGGTGCGTCCAGTCGCCAGCCGCCTGCAACTGCGGGCTGCACACCGGTTGAACAGCGTCCTGAAACAAACGCACTTTTTCCAATAGCGGGTAGTCTTGATCGCCAAAACACAGGGCAAAGTCTGCTGTTGAGCTGGCGAAGTCCACTTCGCCGTGGGTAGCATGCAGCCGGATATCGACCTGCGGGTGTTGCGTAAGCCAGCCCCCAATCACCGGGTTTAGCCATTTTGATGCCAGTGCCGGTAGGGCAAATAGCGTCAGCGTCTCCTTGCCTCGCTGGCGATCGACATGCTGCTGCGCGATACGCAGTGTCTCAAATGCCTGCTGCACGTACGCCAGGTAATCCGCGCCCTGTTCGGTTAGTGTTACGCCGCTTTTGGCTCGGGTGAACAGCACAATGCCCAGGTGCTGCTCAAGCTGGCGGATTTGCTGGCTGACGGCGGCGGCGGTCAACGCCAGGCTGTCTGCCGCTTTGGCTAAGCTGCCGGTGCGAGCGGCGGTTTCAAAAGCCAGAATAGCGCTCAGTTTGGGCAGGCGGCTACGGGTGGGTGCGTTCATGGCAGTTATCGCTAAGAATTGGTTAACATATCCTTAACGCATTTTTGTTATTACGGCAATGTGACATTCGCTACAGTGGGGTTATCCGGCCTAATGCCAACAGGAGCCTCTGATGCAACCACTCGCTCATATCATTGATTTATCCGCCAACCCGATTGGCGACGCCGCTTTTCAGGCTCGCTGTAAAGCGACGCTGGATACGTCCGGGGCGCTGGTATTGCCGGGCTTCCTGACGGCAGCAGCCTTGGCAAGGGTGCGTCTGGAAGGGGCGCAGAACGGCCATGCTGCGTTTTACGCAGCCAGCAAGCATAACGTCTACCTCAAACCACAGGACGAAACGTTACCGGCCAATCATGCACGCAACCGGCTGGTTGTTTCATCCAAAGGCTGCATTACCGACGAAGAGATCCCGGCTGAGTCACCGTTGCGCACGCTGTACGACGCACAACCCTTCCGTGACTTTCTCTGTGCGGTACTGGAAGAGCAGCGCCTTTACCCTTACGCGGACCGGCTGTCTTCTATCAACCTGCATTATGCCCACCGAGGGCAAGAGCTGGGTTGGCATTTTGACAATTCGTCGTTCGCCATCACGCTGCTGATCCAAAAACCCCAGGCCGGGGGGCGCTTTGAATATGTGGAAAACTTGCGTGATGCCGATCGTGGCGAGATGAATTATGCCGGTGTTTCCGAGGTATTGGACGGTGAGCGGGCAGCGAAGCCGCTGACGATGGAAGAGGGGGATTTGGTGCTGTTCCGTGGGCGCAATGCCATGCATCGCGTCACGCCGACGGAGGGGGATACCACCCGGATGCTGGTGGTCCTGGCCTACAATGCCCAGCCGGATATTGCGCTGTCGGAGAGTGCCAGAATGACTTTTTACGGCCGATTGTAGAGATAAAAAGAACTGCCCCGAAAGGGGCAGTTCAGCGGCTTAGTGGTGAGCGTCTTCGTGTGCTTGCTGTTCCAGTTTCACTTCCTGCGCGCGTTTGCGCAGGCCGAACCAGCCCAGCGTCAGTAACACCGCCAGTACCGGAATGGTGGCAATAGTCCAGGTGCCGTTCGGGTAGTCAAACGCCATCATGATTACGACCGCCAACAGGAACGCCAGCGTCAACCAAGAGGTGACGGGCGCGCCAGGCATTCTGAAAGATACCGGCTGGGCGCGGCCTTCACGCACGGCTTTACGCAGGCGCATCTGGCATACGATGATAAATGCCCAAGAGGCGATAATGCCCAGTGACGCGATGTTCAGTACGATCTCAAATACCCGCGAAGGCACCAAATAGTTCAGCAAAACGCCAATCACATAGATGCCGCAGGTCACCAGGATACCGGCGTAGGGCACTTGCTGGCTGCTCATTCTGGCCATGAATTTCGGCGCTGAACCGCCCATCGACAGCGAACGCAGGATGCGGCCAGTGGAGTACAGGCCAGAGTTGAGGCTGGAGAGTGCGGCAGTCAGTACCACGATGTTCATGATGGTGCCGATATAAGGCACGCCCAGCTTGCTGAAGAAGGTCACGAACGGGCTTTGTCCCGCCTGGTAGGCGTTCCATGGCAGCAGCAGCACCAACAGAACGACCGAGCCGACATAGAATAGACCAATGCGCCAGATAACGCTGTTGATAGCCTTTGGCATCATTTTGGCCGGATCCTTGCACTCACCGGCAGCGGTACCGATCAGCTCAATCCCGGCGAAGGCGAAGATAACCCCTTGGACTAACACCAGCGCAGGCAGCAAGCCATGTGGGAACATGCCGCCGTTTTCGGTAATCAGGTGCAGGCCCGTGGTGTTGCCCGCTACCGGGGTGCCTGTACCGAGAAATACCACGCCAACCACCAGGAACAACGCGATGGCGACGACTTTGATCAGCGCAAACCAGAACTCCATTTCGGCAAACCACTTCACGCCGATCATGTTCATGGTAGCGACCACCCCCAGGGCGCAGAGTGCGAACAACCACTGCGGGACGTCGGCGAAGGTGCCCCAGTAGTGCATATACAGCGCCACTGCGGTGATATCGACGATACCGGTCATCGCCCAGTTGAGGAAGTACATCCAACCAGCGACATAAGAGGCTTTTTCGCCGAGAAACTCACGGGCGTAAGACACAAAACTGCCGCTGGAAGGGCGGTGCAGAACCAATTCGCCCAATGCGCGCAGAATGAAGAAAGAGAAAATACCGCAAACCAGATACACCAGCGCCAACGCCGGGCCAGCCAATTCCAGGCGGCCGCCGGTGCCGAGGAACAAGCCGGTACCGATCGAACCGCCGATGGCGATCATCTGTATTTGCCGATTGCCCATGCTTTTGTGATAACCGGATTCATGGGAGTCTAACCATCGTCTTCTGGCTGCGTGTTTGTCATGCGCAGACTTTTTATTTGATTGCATCATCCGTCCTGTTTACCTGTCTGTAGAGTTACCCTGCTCTGGTTACAGAGCAAACGATTGCTATTGCCAATCGTTATAAGAATGAGGTCATGGCATCATTCTGTTGTTTATTGTGTATACAAGTCGCCATTAAATAACGGCGGAGCATGCTACCTTTTCTCTGTAAAGGTGGCAAAAATTCCTGCGTATAAATCGTGAGCAATTGTGTTTGTTTTTTGCGCTATATATAAAAGAATATATTATTCAATAAGATGGTGGATTTTATCAAGACGGAAATAACGAGGAATAAAAAGTGATTAAAATCACACAATAATAATTACCGCGCAAACTACAGGGTGTTTGGCTTATTTATTCGCGATGAGAAAAAAGGGGGGAATAAGCGTCTCCCTGCCTGCGGCGATATTCTGGGCAGGCAGGGAGCAAAGGGGGGGATTAACGGCTAATTCTTAAGCTGACTCGCCGGCTGGCAGTGCCGAGGTGGGCAGCCCGAAGATTTTGTCGAAGGCCCAGTTAAATACAAAGGTATAACAAGGGATAATCACGATCAGTGCCATATCCAGCAGTAGCGCCTGCCAAAGCGTAATCCCCATCCACCAGGCGATCAGCGGGATCAGATACACCACCAGCGTTAATTGAAAACCGATGGCATGCAGAATACGGCGTTTAAGCGTACGGCCGCGTGATGCCTGGCGGCTTTCCCACAGTTCAAACAGCGAATTATAAATAAAGTTCCAGCTTACGGCGATCGTCGTGATGATCACGGCCAACGGCCCGGTGCTGCTTGGCGCATTGCCGGAAAGCAAGGCTAATCCGAGTGCGGAGATCGTCATGCCGATAATTTCATAGGCGGTGACATACACCAGTTTGCGTTTAACGCCCTGCATTACTTATCTCCTGATCCTGACTGATTTTTTGGCTTTGCGGTCGGGTGACCTTTTGCCGTCTGGCGAGTAAGATAGCGTCAATCATATTGATAGAAAAAGTCAGGAGCTGTCAGTTTTACTGACAGGTAATGCAATGAATTTTTCCAGCGATAATATTGAGCTGTTTCTGGCGGTATTGGATCGCGGTTCGTTTTCCGCTGCCGCTCGCTCACTGCGCCGCGTGCCTTCTGCGGTCAGCATGGGCATCGCCAACATGGAAGCAGAATTGGGGTTTCCATTGTTTGACCGTTCGCACCGTGAACCCGTACCGACGCCGTTGGCATTGGCGTTGGCACCGCACGCGCGGCTGATTGCCGACCAGCTTAAGCAATTACAGAACCATGCTATCGAGCTGTCGCAAGGGTTAGAGAGCACGTTATCAGTCGGTGTCGCCTCGGACATCAATAGCAGCGGTCTGCTGGTGGCGATCAAAACGCTGGCTGAACGCTACCCCCTGCTGAATATCGAAGTGCTGACGGCCCCGCAGGATGATGTGCTTCATATGCTGCACCAGGGCAGGGTGGGTGTCTGCCTGGCGTTTGGTGGCCTGAATATTAACAGCCAGGAACAGTTTCATTTCGTGGGTGCGGAATCGTTGGTAGCCACACTTTCGCCACTGCACTCATCGCTGAACGGTGTGGCGGATGAGCTGTTTCTCGAGGATTTGGTCAACGTACGGCAGATTATGGTGGCCAGCCGCGACCTGCCTATTGCCGATCTGCGGCCTCGCGTGGCGGAGTCTTACTGGCGTACCGACAGCCTGCCGATGGCGCTAAGTATGGTTGAGGCCGGTTTGGGTTGGGGGAATTTTCCACTGTCGCTGACTGCACCTTTGTTGGCGCAGGGGCGTCTCATCCGGTTGAAGTTCAAAAATACCAAAAATGAACTGCGCTTGCCGATGCATCTGATCTGGTTAAAAAGCCGACCGCTGGATAAGGCCGCCGGTGAACTGGTGGCGTTGATGCGTGATATGTCGCAAACAGAATAATTCCCGCTATCTCATTGCTTTTATTTTCATCGCTGCGCTACTTTGAGCAATGGGATGTCAGGGGGCGCAGAAAATATGATGAGCGAAACGGCATTATCGGTATTAAGCATTAGTGGGGCGATTACGCTCGGGGCGATGAGCCCAGGGCAAAGCTTTGTTCTTGTCGCGCGTACCGCCGTTGCCTCTTCGCGCCGCGACGGTATGGCGGTTGCATTGGGCATGGGCGTCGGCTGTTTTATCTTTGCGCTCATCGCCCTGCTGGGGTTGCAGTCACTGCTGCTGGCGCTGCCGTGGCTCTACACCACACTTAAAGTGTTGGGGGGTGCTTATCTTATCTATCTGGCCTGTAAAATGCTGCGAGGCGCCAACCAGCCGCTGAGCGTAGAGGCGGTTGGTGAGCAACACCTGGGGTTCCGCAAGGCATTTACCACCGGCTTGCTGACGCAACTGGGCAACCCCAACACCGCCATTGTATTTGGCAGTGTGTTTGCCGCGTTGCTCAGCCATAAAATTTCGCCGGTGATGTATGTCGTGCTGCCAGTGATCGCACTGACGATCGATGTCGTGTGGTATGCCTTCGTGGCATTTGTCCTGTCGTCACCGCGCCCGCGGCGCACTTATCTACGTTTTAAAGCCGGGTTCGATCGGCTCGGTGGCGGTGTGCTGGCGCTGCTCGGCCTGAAGCTGATGCTAAACCGATAGTGCCTTGCCCGCTTGAAGTGGCATCTTGGCTTGCTTGCTGCCTGCACTTACCCCGATCACGTACTCTGTGTACGCTCTCGGGGGCGGTTCATCGCCGCCTCAATGCAACGCCAATTATGTTGGGTATAGCCTTAATCGGCATGGCGGCGGCGCCACCAAAACCGTAGTAGCAAGATAGCGGCGATCACCAGTGCGCAAAACAGCACGCTGGTGAGTCGTTTGTCGAAGCCGGAAATAAAGCGGGTAATCGCTTCACCACCGAAATACCCCAGCAGTACAAAGATCGTTGCCCACAGGATGGCACCGAGAATGTTCAGCGGCACAAAGCGTGACGGCGGCAACTTGCTGGCTCCGATCAACACGGGCCCGATAATGCGGAAACCATACATAAAACGAACGCCAATCACGAACAGCATCGGGTGACGAGCTATCAATTTTCTGGCCCGTTCGATACGTTTTTCCTGGCTTTTCATGCGTGAAATCACCCGTCCACCAAAGTGGCGGCCGAGGAAAAACAGCACCTGATCCCCCAGTGTGCCACCCAAGGCCACGACGGCAATCACCCAAGGTAAATGCAACAGTCCCTGATGCGCGGCAATGCCACCGAGCAGCGTGATGGTCTCGCCTTCGGCCAGGCAGCCGATGAACAACGCCCAATAGCCGTAGTCCGTAATATAATGGGCTAAATCCGCCATCCTGATTCCCTATGTCTATAACACATAAGGTTTAGTATACGCCCTGTGGACTAACCGCGGGAGGCAATCTGCGCCACCAGTGCCTGACGTTGCCGCAGGCTGTCAGCCATTTGTGCCTGAACGCGCGCCAGAATATGCGCAGGTGCCAGCTCCGGTGTTCCCCCGAGGAACGGCGGCGCCGGCGCGTATTCCAGATACAGTTGAATCGTCTGTGCGGTTTCCTCATCATGCAATTCGGCGATCAACGCCAGGGCAAAGTCGATACCGGCGGTTACGCCGCCGCCACTGATCACGTTGCCGTCGCGTTCTACCCGTGCGTGGCTGGGGATGGCGCCAAACAGCGACAGGCTGTCGCGCATGGTCCAATGACAGGCTGCGCGTTTGCCCTTCAACAGACCCGCCGCGGCCAGGATCAACGAGCCGGTGCAGACCGAGGTCAGATACCGGGCATCGGGCCCCAGGCGACGGATCTGGCGCATAAAGTCGTCATTCTGTAGTGCCTGGGTGCAACCGGCACCGCCGGGCACGCAGAGTACGTCGCAGCGAGTCACCTCTTCGAGCTTCTGTAATTGGGTAAAGTGCAATCCTTCAGCGCTGATATCTGCGCCACCGACTGAGGCGACGACAATCTCTGCGCCTGGCATGTGCCGTAAAAACTGCAGTGGGCCGGTAAAATCGAGCTGGGTGACGCCCTGATAGATCGGAAAAACAATCACTAACGGTTCAGACATGATATTCGCCTCAGTTTTATCATTTAACTTGGCTCATAATAGTCGCCCTGTTTTTGTCTTGTATGACATATAACCCTCAAAAAGCGCCATGATGAAAAATATCGGCTTTGTGGTTTTCCCCGGTTTTAACCTGCTGGACTTTGCTGGGCCATTGGCGGCGTTCGATAACGCCAATCAGTTCACGGCGACCCCGGTTTATCGCTGTGTGCCGTTATCCGAACTGGGGGGCCGCGTGATGAGTTCATCGGGTGTGGAAGTGCTTACGCACCCGTTCGACGAGGGGCACTTCGACACCTTGTTGGTTGCGGGGGGAAGCGGTAATGTCGTCGCTGCGCAGTCTGCGGCGTTGCTGGCGTTTTTGCACCGGCAAAGCCATCAGGTACGGCGTATGGCCAGTGTGTGCACTGGGGCATTTATTCTGGCCGAAGCAGGCTTGCTGGACGGTAAGCGAGCGACCACCCACTGGTACCATGCTGCACGTTTGCAGCAGGGTTATCCGCGCATCCGCGTTGACAGTAATCGTATTTATATCCGCGATGGCGCGGTCTGGACTTCCGCCGGGATCACTGCCGGTATCGACTTGGCGTTGGCGATGGTTGAGGAAGATCTCGGCAGCGAACTGGCTGCCAACGTGGCGCGGCAGCTGGTGGTGTACCACCGTCGCCCCGGAGGCCAGTCGCAGTATTCGCTGCTGTTGGAATTGAACCCGTCCTCAGATCGCATTCGCAGCGCGCTTTCTTATGTTCGCGAGCATCTGCATCACCCCCTGACGGTGTCGGGGTTGGCTGATGCCGCCTGTCTGAGCGAACGTCAATTTGGACGGCTGTTCCGCGCAGAAACCGGCCAGACGCCGGCCAAGGTGATTGAGCAACTGCGGGTTGAGGCGGCCAGAGTGCGGATTGAAGAGGGCAGTGAAGCGCTGGAGTCAATTGCTCGCGCCGTGGGTTTTAGCGATCCCGAGCGCATGCGGCGGGCATTTATTCGCGTCTTTGGCCTGTCGCCGCAGGCGATTAAGCGCCTGAGCCGCGCCGGTTAAATTATCCCGTCGCGCCCTGGTGGCGTGGCGCAGTAGAGGAGTGACAGATGTATCAAGATTTTGAAAGTGAACTGGATTGGGCCATGCGTCACATGCCACGAACCCGTGCAGCCGTTGCCGCGTTGCCCGATTTAAGCGGTGTGCGGTTGGCCTGCAATATGCACTTGGATCTGAAAATGGCACCGCTGGTGGCAGGCTTACTGGATAAGGGCGCAGCGATATACTTAACCACCTGTAACCCGACGACGGTGCAGGATGATGTGGTGGCCTGGTTAGAGCGCCGCGGCGCGCAGGCGTATGCCTGGCGTGATATGAGTGACGCCGACTGGTCTGCATCGTTTGACCGCGCCTTGGCCTGGGAACCGACCCACCTGTGTGAAATGGGCGCGGACCTGACCACACGCCTGCACCAGTCAACCGAGGGGCCGCAGATTATCGCCGGGCTGGAGGCGACCGGTTCTGGTATTAGTCGGCTGAACGGTATGGCGCCGCGTTATCCGATTTTCAACTGGGATGACTTGCCGGTCAAAGAAGGGCTGCATAATCGCCATATGGTCGGCCTGACCGCGTGGCACACGTTCTTCCAGACAACCCATCTGACGCTGCATGAAAAATGCGTAGTGGTGATTGGTTATGGCCTGGTTGGGCAAGGCGTCGCTGCGGCGGCAAAAGCCTATGGCGGGCAGGTGATTGTGGCAGAGATCGATCCGGCACGCGCACTGCAAGCACGTTACGATGGCTGGGCCGTGGTCGATTTGGCGAGCGCAGTCAGCCAAGCTGATGTCATTGCCACTGCCAGCGGGGCTAAAAACGTATTGTCGGCACAACACTTACAGCACGCGAAGGATGGCGTATTCATTCTTAACGTCGGCCATGTGACGGCGGAAATTGACGTCGGCTTCTTGCAGAGCCTGCCGCACAGCGAGCCTATGCCGTTTGTGAATGCCTACCAACTGGGTGATAAAACGGTTTATTTACTGGCTAACGGGTCGATGTTTAACCTGACGGCGGGCTACGGTGACAGCCTAAATGCCTTTGACGTAACACTGGCGGTGATGGCTGCGGGCATTGGTCATATCGTTGGCGAGGGGGCTCGCCAAACGCCCGGTTTGTATCTGTTACCGCAGTCGGCCTGGCAACCGGCACTGTAACTTTTTTATCGCGGGCGCTCACCCCAGAGCGCTCGCGGTTTGCGCAATTTTCTGTCCGACAGAATTTGTCACAAATCGGCTCGCATAATCCCAGTGCCAACTTAAGAT
Source organism: Serratia sp. CoH_122_TC_1 (assembly GCF_058191755.1). Classification (NCBI taxonomy): domain Bacteria; kingdom Pseudomonadati; phylum Pseudomonadota; class Gammaproteobacteria; order Enterobacterales; family Yersiniaceae; genus Serratia; species Serratia sp. CoH_122_TC_1. Next base: position 508,546 of record NZ_JBXWLA010000001.1, on the reverse strand, counting down.
CCCTCACATATAATTCGGCAAAATAAGACCTTCATCTTCTTCAGTGACAGAGTAATGCATGTGAAAATACGTGTTTTGGTACTAACCCTGCTCGCTTTGCAGGCAGGAGCAGGCATCGCGCCGCGCGCGCTGGCCAGCGAAAATAATGCCGTCACCCGCGCCGCCGAGCCTGAATTGGCGTCGGGCAGTGCGATGGTCGTGGATATGCAGACCCACAAGGTGATGTATGCGCGCAATCCTGATGAAGTGGTGCCGATTGCCTCCATCACGAAGCTGATGACCGCAATGGTGACGCTGGATGCTCATTTGCCGATGGATGAAATGCTGTCGGTAGATATTCACCAGACACCGGAGATGAAAGGGGTCTATTCGCGCGTCCGCCTGAACAGCGAGATCAGCCGTAAAGATATGCTGTTGCTGGCGCTGATGTCGTCAGAGAACCGTGCGGCCGCCAGCCTGGCGCACCATTATCCGGGCGGTTACGGCGCGTTCATTAAAGCGATGAATGCCAAGGCGAAGTCTCTGGGCATGACCAATACACGCTATGTGGAGCCAACCGGGTTGTCGATTCATAACGTGTCGACTGCACGTGACCTGACCAAACTGTTGATCGCGACCAAACAATATCCTCTGATCGGCCAGCTCAGTACTACCACTGAACGCATGGCGACGTTCAAGGATCCAAACTATACGCTGCCATTCCGTAACACCAACCATCTGGTGTACAACCCGAAATGGAACATCCAACTGACCAAAACTGGGTTCACTAACGAAGCGGGGCATTGCCTGGCGATGCGTACTGTGATCGGCAGCCGTTCAGTATCGTTGGTGGTATTGGACGCTTTCGGCAAATATACCCACTTTGCTGATGCCAACCGCCTGCGCAGTTGGATTGAAACCGGTAAGGTCACGCCGATCCCTGCGGCGGCTCGTGACTATCGTCGCCAAAAAGACGCCCGTCTGGCGAAGAACGACACCGAATAATCTGTTCTGCGGCCTGCGGAGCCTTTCTGCAGGCCGTTATCGCCCTTCAGGGCGTCTGATCACAAAGCCTCGCTCACGATCGCCGTCGAACCCGGCGCGCAGATACAGCTGATGTGCGCCGGTACGTTGCTGGCCGGAGAGCAGCATCACTTTGTAGCACCCTTTTCGCCATGCCAATTGCAGCGTGTATTCGAGCATCGCTAATGCAATGCCTTGCCCGCGATGCGATGGGGCTGTGATCACGTGTTCAATAATGCCGAACGGCTGCGCTTGATGGACCAGCCCCGGTACCATGGCCAGCATACAGGTTGCTATGGGGCGTTCGTCCAGGGTGCTAACGACCAGACGAATTGCCGGATTGTCCAGCAGGCGTTGCAATGCACGCAACGCAGTGTCTGGGCGCATCGGTTGATCTTGCGGGCGCAATTCCTGATACAGTGCCTGCAGGCTGGCAAGATCGCTCAACTGGGCCAGACGGTGGGTGATGGTCATCTTTCCTCCTTTCAACCGTCGCGGCGGCTTATCCATCCGCTATCATCAATGAATACCCTATCGTACGCAGAGGGAACATCCAATGAGTAACGTTTCAACCTTTGTCATGTTTCAGGGCAATGCCCAACAGGCGATTGATCTTTATAGCGAACTGTTCCCCGGTTTCCGGGTTCAGCAGGTGCAGCATTATGATGAGCAGGATACGGGGCCGCGGCGGATCAAGTACGCGGCTATCGATTTTGAACGGCATAACCTGGTCTTTACCGACAGCCCAGTCAGCCACGATTTCAGCTTTACCCCCGCGGTGTCACTGCATGTTAATCTCGCGACCGACGCGGAACTGGAGCGGATTTTTACCCGTCTGGCTGCGGGCGGTGAGGTCTTGATGCCGATCGATGATTATGGTTTCAGCGCCCGTTTCGGCTGGCTGAATGACCGCTTTGGTTTGTCCTGGCAGTTGAACGTGCCGGCCGGTGATTTAGGCCGATAACCTTGGTGTTTTCAGCGATCGCCCCATACCCATTCAGGGGTGTTTAACACTATGCTAAACGGATAATGACCAATGACATTGAAAAGGATGGATCACTTTGGCCGGAAGTAGCTTACTGACTTTAATTGATGATATTGCCTCACTGTTGGACGATGTCTCGTTGATGACCAAAATGGCGGCGAAAAAAACTGCCGGGGTCTTGGGGGACGATCTGGCGCTGAATGCGCAGCAGGTGTCTGGGGTAAAGGCCGACCGCGAGCTGCCGGTGGTGTGGGGCGTGGCCAAGGGGTCGTTTATTAATAAAGCGATTCTGGTGCCGCTGGCATTATTGATCAGTGCATTCGCGCCTTGGGCGATCACACCGCTGCTGATGGTGGGCGGTGCCTACCTGTGTTACGAAGGTTTTGAGAAGGTGTTTCATAGCCTGACCCACAGCACACAAGCGGGTGAAGAGAAAAAAGACGCGTTGGACGCCACGGAAGACGTGGTGGCCTACGAAAAACGCAAGGTAAAGGGCGCGATACGCACCGACTTTGTGCTTTCTGCCGAGATTATCGCCATTACATTGGGTACCGTGGCTGGCGCGACCTTCAGCCAACAGGTGATCGTACTGTGCGGTATTGCGATTGTCATGACGGTGGGGGTTTACGGCATTGTGGCCGGCATCGTTAAACTCGATGACTTGGGGCTGTATCTGAGCCGAAAAAGCAGCGAGCTGGTACGTTCGATCGGCAATGGGATTGTCAGTGCCGCGCCTTATCTCATGAAGACCCTGTCCGTTGTCGGTACCCTCGCCATGTTTATGGTCGGGGGCGGCATTTTGACCCACGGCCTACCGCCTGTGCATCATCTGTTTGAAGACTGGGCATCTTACGCCACCGTGGTGCCGACCTTCGGTCATATCCTGCAGGGCGTTATTCCCGCCTTACTCAATGTGGCGTTCGGCCTGGTTGCCGGCGGTGCAGTGCTGCTGGTGGTGTCGGCTCTGGGTACGATTCGCGGCCGTTTAAAAGCCTGATCATTTCGCCGGGTGCATCTTCTGCACCCGGTTTATTTATTATTCTGCGGCAAACTATGATTACCCTCTCCCAGCATGCGCTGCATGATATGGGTGTCACGCCATTCACCGAACTTAAAGCCTACCGCTTTTAATGTGCCTACGCTGGTAAACCCCAGTTTCTGATGCAAGGCCAGCGAGCCATGATTATCCTTGGCATTGCCGACGGTCGCCAACATTTGACGCCAGGGGCCGCGTTCGCAGCGGGCAATCAGTTCTGACAGCAACGCTTTACCGATACCTTTCCCCTGCTGACCCTCGGCGATATAGACGGAGTCTTCCACGGTGAACCGGTAGGCCGGGCGCGGTCGATAAGGAGTGGCATAGCAATAACCCACCACGAGATGTGCTTGTTTGGCGAGCAACCAGGGTAAGCCCGCTTCCTGCACTTTGCTGAGGCGCTGTTGCATTTCTTCCAACGTCGGGGGCATTTCTTCAAATGACGCTGCGCCGTACAACACATGATGGGTGTAAATCTGTAGTACGGCGGCCATGTCGTCTGGCGTAGCGTCGACAAGCATCAGCGGAGCTGCTGGAGGCATAGAGATACCTGTTTACCTTGAAAAATAAGAAGATAAACGCATTATGCACCCTGTTCTACAACAAGGTAAATTGGGCTTTCTTATGCTGAAGATAAGAAAAACCTATGGTTAACCTATGGCCGAGCGCCGTGGCATAAAACGCATGAATATGCCCGAAGCCAAAAGCACGCCAAGGATCACCCAGGCTGCCCCGGCCAACTGCCAAGCATTGGGGGCGGTACCTGTGACTGTTGCCACCAACATGGTGAAAACTGGCGCCAGATTAAAGAAAATTGCGGTGCGTACCGAACCGATTTTTTCCAGCCCGTTGAACCACAGCAAGTAGGCCAGCAGTGACCCACACAGTGCCAGATACGCCACGGCGGCATGTACGCCAAGGCTGGCTGAGGCCAGGTTTTGCAGTGGGTTCTCGAAGATAAATCCCAGGGGCAGCAGGGCCAGGGTGCCGAACAGCATTGAATAACTGGTGTTTTCGATGGCAGTGGCATGACGGACCAGACGACGGGTGCCAACCATATTCAGTGCCCAGGCGAGGCTACCGAGTAAAATAATGCCATCACCGGGGCTCACCTCCAGACGCAACAGCGTTTGAATATGGCCTTTGGTGATCACCAACACCACGCCGATAAAACCAGCCAGCAGACCGGCGATGCGTGATCCGTTCAGTTTTTCATTCTCCCAAATTACGCCAAAGACCAGTGTCCATAACGGTGTCGTGGCGAGGATCAGCGCGCCATTGACCGGCGTGGTGGACTGCAGACCGAAAAAGGTGCACAGATTGAATATCGTGAACCCCAGTACACCCAGCACTAGATAAGCCAGCCAGTTGCTTTTCAGCGTACTCAGGCGCAGCTGCCCGCGCAGGCCGAAAAACACCAACAGCGCCAGCGTTGCCAAACTGAAACGTTCGATAGATGCGCTGATTGGTGGCTGATGGGCGATGATGTAGGCACCGGCATTAAAGTTGGTGCCCCAGAAAAAGGTGGCGACAATGACGCCCAGATAGGCCAGTGGCAGCGAGGTTTTCATCATGGTTTCCTGTGGTGACAAAATAAACAGAAAACAGTTTGCGCTCTAACTCTTTACGTTAATATTCCCCATATGTTCACTTTTGATGTGAGAAAACGCCCATGTTTAATTGGGAAGATCTGCACTACTTCATGGTGTTCGCGCAGGAAAAATCGCTGTCGGGTGCCGCCCGCAGTTTGAAGGTCGATCACGCCACCGTCGCTCGGCGTATTGCCAGTCTGGAAACGTCGCTCAAGTTAAAGTTGGTGGATCGTCGCCCGCGCAGCTACTTGCTGACTGCCGACGGACAACGAATCGCCGCAGAGGGCGACAGCATGACCCTCAACGCTTTTGCGGTCGGCCGCGCCGCACTCAGCGGCCGACAGGGCATTGCAGGGGTCGTGACGCTAAGCGTACCGCCCGTGATGGGGCTGAAGCTGATCGCGCCGCGCATTGTCCAGTTACAGCGGCGTTATCCCGACTTACAGCTGACCTTACTGGCGGATACGGCTAACGTCTCGTTGCTGCGCGGGGAAGCGGATATTGCCATTCGCCTCAGTCGCGCCAGTGAGAGCGATCTGGTCACCCGAAAGATTGGCACCGTTGAATTTGGTCTGTATGCCAATGCGGGGTATTTACAGGCGACGCCGGAGACAGAATGGGGGTTTATCGGTTATCACGATCCGCGGGCGGCATCGGTCCAGCAGAAATGGCTGTTGGAGCAGGCTGGCGAGCGAGCGCTGGTCATGCGCAGCAACGACTTGATGATTCAGGCCGCAGCTGCGGAAGCCGGCACGGGCATTGCGCTGTTGCCTCATTTTATCGGCCAGGAACTGGGGCTTGATCGTCTTGTTGGAACGCGTTCGCTCCAGCGCGAGATTTGGCTAACGGTGCATAACGACATCCGTCATGCACCGGGCATTGCCGCCGTGACGGCATTTTTATTGGACTGCTATGCGGACGTTGTCGGTATTACCCGGCTGGTGGACACCCTCGGCTGAGTGAGGCTAACCACGCATCAACTGCGCCACCGCCTGCTGCAAATAACGCAACAGCGGCGGTGTTAGCCAAGTGCCCTCAACCAACGTAGGTTCCTGCTCCATTGCCTGGCGGATTTTCATTTGAGTGGCGGGGTCGGTACCCGCATAGGATTGGAACAGCTTAAGCCATTGAGCTGCCAGGCGGGTCGCCCGTTCAGATTCTGGCGGTACACCGTCATTCAATGCTTGGTGGAACTGGGCTATCAATGTCGGCCATTCCTGCAGCCGGGTGAAATAGTGCCGGCGGACATAGGCGTACTCTTCTTCCGACAGGTATTTTTGGTAAATAGACAGCTTGGTTTCAGCAAATGCGCGGGTGACGTAATCAGTCATTGCCGGGGTGATGCCCGTTTGTTCGCGCATTGAAGGCTCTTCGGCATGCATGGCATTTAACCGAGTAAGAAATGCTGGGTTGTTTGCGGTATCGCGTTCCAGCATCAGCATCCAACGTCGGGCCAGATCCTGAGCCTGTGGCGCTTGCGGCGCAACGCCGTTTTCGATCAGCTGGTGAATACCGCTGACCAGTTCGCCCCATTCCCGGTTACGCGTTGGGTTAGCCTGATAGAAAGGCAGTTGTGCCAGTTCGTCTGCGGTAAAATATTTATCGTACATGGTCATTAACTCCAACGTAGCCAGCCAGTCGTTCAACTCAGGTTCGTCACCGACGGAAAGCTGTGCGTGCATTTGCTGTAAACGGTCGCGCAGTGTGGCGGTCTGCACCAGTTGCCGATTCAGCATGGTGATTTGCTGTTCGATCACGGTAGTGAGTGCCATCCCTGAACGCGCCAGAATTGCCCCGACCTCCGCCAGCGTCACCCCCATTCGGCGCAATGCCTGAATATGGTGCAGGCGAGTGATGTCGGCCCGGTTATATAAGCGATAGCCGGCGTCGGAACGCGCAGAAGGAACCAGCAAACCTATGCTGTCGTAGTAATGTAACGTCCTGACCGTGATGCCGGAACGGCGAGCCAGTTCGCCAACTTTCAGTAACATGAAGTGTGCTCCTCCCTTGTGCGTGCAGAAATACTAAAGCCTGACGTCGCGTTAGGGTCAAGGGGGAGGATGGGGATATTTTGGGGGAGGGGTGCGGGTTCTGCGATGAGAACCCGCAATTGACATTACCAGCCTTTTACCGCACCACCGTTAAAGATTTTCTCGGCGGCCTTGGCCACTTCATCCGACTCGTAGGCTTTGATGAAGTTTTGTACGTTAGGTGCATCTTTGTTGTCTTCACGCGTCACTATGATGTTGGTGTACGGTGAATTCTTGTCTTCGATAAAGATGCCGTCCTTGGTGGGTGTCAGGCCTGTTTGGTTGATGTAAGTGGTGCTGATGACAGCCACGGTGACTTTGGGATCGTCCAGCACCTGAGGCAATTGCGCCCCTTCCAACTCCATAATCTTATAGTTATGCGGGTTGGCGCTGATATCCAGCGAGGTTGGCAGCAGCCCTTTGCCCGGTTTCAGCGTAATCAAGCCGGTTTTCTCCAGCAGGAGCAGCGCACGGCCGAGGTTGGTGGGATCCAGGGGAATGGCAATGACCGCGCCATCCTGCAATTCTTTCAGTGATTTGATTTTTTTCGAATAACCGGCCATAGGAAACACGAAGGTATTGCCGACCGCGACCAGTTTATATCCGTGATCTTTATTCTGCTGTTCGAGGAACGGGCGGTGCTGGAAGACGTTAGCATCCAACTCACCTTTATCGGTAGCGTCGTTGGGCAGCAGTGAACCGCTGAACCCGACCAGTTCGACGTCCAGGCCGTATTTGTCTTTAGCCACCTGCTTGGCGACCTCCGCCACGTCCTGTTCTGCACCGTTGATTACCCCGACCTTGATATGATTCTGATCGGTTTTTTTCTCGCAGCCTTGAAGCGCCAGTACGGCGGCGAACGCTGCCAGCAGAGGGGTATAACGCCAGTTTTTGGTCATCAAGTTTTCCCTGAAAAAAACAATAAAATCAGTTGGTTTTGTACTGCTAGCTAAGCCTGAACCTGCGGGGAAGTCAAACACTTGCTCAGCACAAAGAGGTATAGCTAATAACCGGACGTTTTATTGCGCACCCTTATTTTGCGCGTAAAACCACGATGCCTGGCGTGGCCAGCACGTAATCCATAAAGGGCGAGTCCACCACCTGCATATTCTCTTTGCGTGAAGAGGCATTACGCAGCACGGGGCCGTTTGGGGTCATGATATAGATGCCGGTATGGGTAACGTCCAGGCCGGCCAGATTGGTGTAAATACCGATATAATCACCGGTGTGCAACTGGGCCAACACGTGGTCATCAATAAAATCACTGGGCAGGTACGTGATACTGCGCTGTACGTTTTTCAGGCCCGGCAAATAGCTGCTGCCGTCGGACTTCTGGTTCAGGTTTTTCGTCAGCGTGACACTGTGCGGGCTGAGTGTAGCGGTAATATCCGTCACGTTGGTTTTAGCCTGGTGTGACCAGTCGGTAAAGAAGTGTTTGCGTTGCAGGAAGTTAATGTCGCCGTTGGCGTAGCGAATGTGAATCAGCCGCTGGACAAAGTCTGCCTGGTTGTTTGCCTGACTCAAGGCATCGACATAATCGATATAAGTAAAGCAATCCAAACCGCGGAAGTCGATCACCAATTTTTCCGGTGTATCCTGCGAACCCACCAGCATATTCGCGACGTAGGCTGTACCAAGGAATGGCCGGGATAGCAGGTCGATCATGCGTCCGTTATCTTTTTGCACGTCTGCCGGCGCGGCAGCGCGCAAGGAAAGAAGAGCGTTGAGTTCATTTAACGTGTGATTATCCATGCTGGCCTTGAGATTTGCAGGTGGGGTGGAAATGGGTTCAGGCGTTTGCCTTACGGGGATTTTATCTGCACAACCGGCAAGCGCAATAGCCAATATCAATGAAACAACCTTGTACATTGTACCCCCCACGGTTTTGGCATGTTAACAGACAAATGTTAACAGTTCTCACCTTGGTCCGGCGTTTTAATGCTTAAACACAGCCTCAACGGTCGGCTATCACTCAATACCCCATTTCGCTGTTAAACGGCAAATACCAGAATAGCGCGATCTCGTGATCGGCGAGGTCAGGATGAGCGCGATACAGCAAATGGTCGATACCGCCGAGGATAAAACCAAAACGTTGATAGCAGCGGCAGGCGGGCAGGTTAGTATTTTGCGTTTCGAGCATCAGGCCGGAAGTTTCGTGGCGTTGTGCCCAGAGCTTCGCTGTTTCAAGCAGGGCTGTCGCAATCCCCAGGCGGCGCACATGGGCACTGACGACGATCTCTTCGATGAGCGCATAGCCATTCCAGTTATTGCTGAGCGTGATGTGACCCACCGCTTCGCCACGATGACGGGCCAAAAAGGTTTCGCTTTCCTCATTGACGAACGGGGCTAACGGGTAGTCTTTGCGGAATGGCGTGACCGGCAGCAGCGGCCAACTGTCGATCGGCGTGTCGAAAGCCGGCTGGGCATAACGTGCAATCTGAAAGCCAAAGTCGCAGCTTGTCAGGTACCCGTCGGGTAAACGGGTGACGGGAGTAATTTGGATCGCTGGGCTCATGGGGCAAGCTCCCTCAACAAACGCGCCGGATTACCGGCATAGATCCCTTTGCGGGTGATGTTTTTGGTGACGACTGACCCGGCACCGATCACGGTGCCGCTGCAAATTTCCACTGCCAGCACCGTGGTACCGGAGCCAATAGAAACATGATCACCAATCAGTGTGCGGCCCCAGCTTGCGGCATCGGCATTGGGGGCGCCTTCTTTAAACAGATCGTTCGCGAAGGTGACATTGTGGCCGATGAAACAATCGTCGCCGATGGTGACATATTCACAGATAAAGCTGTGTGACTGGATTTTGCTGCGGGCACCAATGCTGACGTTTTTTTGGATTTCGACAAAGGGCCCGACGAATACGCCCTCGCCGAGCCGGCAGCCATACAGATTGCAGGGCTGAACGACGGTGACATTTTGTCCGGCGTCGACATCGACAATGCCAACATGGTGAACGGTAAGGACAGATGACATGCGTTTCTCACGGCAGTGGCGCAGTGGGCGAATTATAAAACAAACTGTGGTTACGTCTGTGCTTTCCGAACGTTTTTTCAGCGAAAGACTATAATTAATACAGGGGAGAGAGCCCCGTGGCCGCAATCCTCGTACGGTTAGTCATCCGTCAGAGGGGTAAATTCGTTCGCCGATCGCGACCTACGGCGATGAGGAGGTGTCTCATGGTTAATCATGTTTGGGGACTTCTGGCGCATCCAAGCACCGAGTTCGAACACATTAAAAGCGAGAACGAAAGCGTCTCGCACCTTTACACCCATCATGTCCTGTTATTGGCGCTGATCCCGGTGGTTTGCGCGTTTATCGGTACCACCCAGCTGGGCTGGCTCTCCGGCGAAGGACATGCCATCCGGCTCAATACGTTCACCGCATCTTATACGGCTGTCGCTTTTTATTTGCTGATGCTGGCGGGCGTGGCAATCATGGGGAAAGTCATCCACTGGATGGCACGGCGTTATGAAGTCCGTCCGAGCTTGCACCGCTGCATGGTGTTTGCCGGTTATGTTGCTACGCCGATGTTCCTCAGCGGTATAGTGGCGTTGTATCCCGTTGTGTGGCTGTGCCTGTTTGTCGGCGTGATTGGCCTGTGTTATTCGGGCTATCTGCTGAATCTGGGCATACCGCACTTCCTGAATATCGACAGTAAAGAAGGGTTTATCTTCTCCAGCTCGACCTTTGCCATTGGCATCTTGTTGCTTGAGCTGCTGCTTGGGGTAACGGTACTGCTGTGGGGGTATGGTTCCTGGTTATTCTGATGTCATTTTAATATTGCCCCTCATGCCGGTTTGGCGTGAGGGGCTTTTGCTATTTAGGGCTGGCGAAATACCAGCATGACGCCGGCCAGAATCGCCGCCATGCCCAGCATACTGATGGCTGCCAGCGCGTGCCCGAGCAGCAGATAGTCCAGTAGCGCGGTCACAGCCGGGATCAGGTAAAACAGGCTAGTGACTTGCACCAGGTTGCCGCGTTGAATCAGCTGATACAGCAAAAAGGTGGCCAACACCGAAATTACCACGGCCATCCATAGCAGAGGCACAATAAAGGCCATGCTCCAGTCGACGCGGAGGGGTTCAAACGGCAGCACCAAGGTGCACATCAACAGTCCGACGGCGTACTGTAACGGCAAGACCGCCAAAGGCGGCTGTGCCAGACCTTTTTGCAGCAGCGTACCGGCGGTCATGCAGCCGAGAGCGATAAAAGCGCACAGCATGCCAACCAGCGAAAAATGCGCAATCATCAGACTTTGATACACCACCAGCGTTAACCCGCCCATGGCCAACAACAGGCCAAGCCCACGCAGCCCCGAACACCGGCGTTCGGTAATGAACTGAGTGAGTATCGGCTGCACGCCAAGCAGGGTTGCCAGTACACCAGGGGTAATACCTTGTTCCAGCGCCAGCAGATAGCAAATCTGATAACTGCCAATCATTAACAGTCCGATCAGTGCGACACGGCGGCGGGTGCCAGGGGCGGGCAGGTATTGCCGTTGCCACAGGCCTATCGCCAGCAGCAATGCCAGCGCGATAGCACAGCGGAAGAACAAAAAAGCAAAGGCGGATGCATGTTCCAGCCCCCAGCGTGAGAAAATTGCGCCGCTGCTCCAGAGCAGGACGAATAAGGTCGCGAGGCCCGCGTTGGCCCATTGAGACATAAATCGCATTGAGTTTTCACCTGTCGTGAAAATAATAAGCTCCAGCAGACACGGCGTTCTATGCCGGGACGCACATCAAGCAATGCTGGAGAAGAGAATTCGGTTTGGCTTAGCGCACAACCACAGAGCGTGGCGGGTAAGCGGCAACCGCAGAGACGACAGAGAAAACGGCGGGTGGGGCAGAGGATGCGCACAGCAGAACGACGGCCGGAAGGGTCGTGTTCGCAGAATCTTTCATGTGCGCAAACTGAATCATGGGCATTCCTGAACGCAGGGCGTGATTAACCAAACCAAGATAGTGAAGTTTGGTTGACTGCGCAACATAAAATTAACATGCGTCTTGCCAGACGAGGTGGCCCCCGAATGTCGGGGGCGCAATCTGAGAGATGGCTTATTACGCCTTGTTATCGGCCCAGTGCTTCCGCTTGCTGGTTTTGCCGAGGCCTGGGTTAAAGCTGTTGGTGGGATCGGCAGATCGGTAAAACGCTTGCAGGTCGGGTTTGGCCGGATAGAGGTGGCCGACGTTATGTTCCGCAGGGTATTCCGCACCGCGCTGGTCGAGGATTTCGAGCATTTTTTCTTTCAGCGCGTGGCTGTCGACGCCTTTTTTCACCACATAATCCTGATGGAACACGTGGCACATAAAGTGGCCGTAATACAGTTTGTGTACCAGTTGGCTGTCGATTTCCGGCGGCAGGGTTTCAAACCAGTCGGTGTCGTTGCGGCGCAGAGCAATATCCAATGCCAAAATGTCCTCTACCTTGTCGGCATGTACCGCATGGTAACGCACTGCAGCGCCGGCGGCGGCAAAACGGTGCAAGAAGGCTTTCTTGCCTTCATCTGGGGTGCAGACGAAGAACTCTCCATTGGCATGGGCAAAATACTGACTCAGATACTGTTGTGCTTCTTCAACGCCTGGACCGGCCATTTTCAGCAGCAGGTGATGTTCAAAACGCTCGCGGTACGTTTTCATCCGTTTTGGCAGGTGGCTGGGGGCAAGGTGACTCAGGCCCTGCATCAACCTGTCGGTCAGGTTATGCGGCAGCAACGGCAGTTTGTTGAGGCTGGCGTCCATGCGGCCTTTTAAGGTGAAGAAGCTCGGCATCTGATCGGTACCGAGCTTGTCGATCATCATAAAGGTGTCTTTGCCATACACTTCGGCGATATCAAAAATATCTCGGTGCATGTATTCGCCAGCGACCGGCAGGTTGTCGAAGGTGCTGAGCATGTGGCGGCGTAGTTCGGTCAATACGGCAGTGTCGTTGGTGCCGATGTAAAACACCTGCTCTTTGCTTTCTTTTTCGAAGGTATCCAGGCGCACTGCAAATACGGCCAACTTACCGGCGCAGCCGGAGGCCTCGTACAGGCGGCGTTTGTCGGCGTTAAATCGGGAAGGGGTATCGGCATTGACGTCACGTACCCGGCTGGCGTATTCGTTGTCGGACGCACGCAGTTCACCATATTCAACATCTTCTGGCCGGTAATCGCCTTTTTCCAGGCGGGTGAGGATTTCCTCCGGCGTATTGCCGAGTTTAATGCCCAAATGGTTGACCAGCCGCAGTTGGCCGTCTTCACCCAACTGTGCGTACAAAGCCATCTCGGTATAGGCTGGGCCGCGTTTGACCAGCGAACCGCCAGAGTTATTGCACACGCCGCCGATCACCGAAGCACCAATGCACGAGGAACCGATCACCGAATGGGGTTCGCGGCCATACGGCTTGAGTAATTTTTCCAGCTGATTCAGTGTACTGCCCGGGAAACCCACCACCTGCTTGCCGTTATCCAGTACCTGCACATGGTTAAGTCGCAGGGTACTGACAATCACAATATCGCGGTCATAGTCATTGCCGCTGGGCGTCGAACCTTCAGTCAGGCCGGTATTTGCCGCTTGCATAATGACAATTTTATCGGCGGCGACGCAGGCCTCCAGCAGTTGCCACAATTGCAGCAGACGCGTGGGGAACACCACCGCCAACGCTTTGCCTTCGCCAGAACGGAAGCCTTTGCGATAACGTTCGGTGCTGCGTTCGCCTGTCAGCAGCTGTGGGCCACCGACGATGCTTTTGAGCTGATTGAGAAACGCCTGGTTAGTCGCGCTGGTAAACTGCGTCATGCCGATCTCCCTGTCGTACCCCATGCCTTTCCCACTCGCCGTATCGTCGGCGGTAAAGTGAGAGCCATAGGGTAATAATGTAATGGCCTATTAGCTTGTTAAGTTGATAGCTTGCGTGAATTAATAACGTTCCAGGTAGCCAGCCCGACGCTCTTCGTCTCGCAGCGTCAGGATTTCCACACCGTCGGCGGTCACTGCGACGGTATGCTCCCATTGGGCAGAGAGCTTCTTGTCGCGGGTCACTACCGTCCAACCGTCTTTTTTCTGCTTAATCCGATGATCGCCTTGGTTGATCATGGGCTCGATGGTAAACACCATGCCTTCCTGTAATACCATGCCGGTGCCCGGCATGCCAAAGTGCAACACCGCGGGTTCTTCATGCATGTCGCGACCAATGCCGTGGCCGCAGTATTCGCGCACAATGCTGTAGCCGGCTTTTTCGGCGTGCTGCTGAATAGCATGGCCGATATCACCCAATGTGGCTCCGGGTTTCACTACGCGGATGCCTTGCCACAGTGACTCATACACCGTGTTTACCAGCCGCTTGGCCAAGGGCGTGGTCTGCCCGATGCAGTACATTTTACTGGAGTCAGCGATGTAGCCGTCATTTTCCAGCGTAATGTCTACGTTAACGATCATGCCGGAACGCAAAATTTTACTGGCAGAAGGAATACCGTGGCAGATCACATCGTCGATCGATGTATTAAGCACATAAGGGAAATCGTACTGGCCTTTGCTGGCCGGGCGCGACTTCAACTCATTGACGATAAAGGCTTCGGCGCGGTCGTTGATCTCCATAGTAGAGATGCCTTCGACAATCACCTCATCGAGCATAGCAAACACCTGCGCCAGCAGGGCGCCAGAGTGACGCATTTTGGCAATTTCTTCCGACGTTTTGATCACAATCTCTTTCACCCGACAATCTCCTTCAACGTCAGCGCGTTATCTTTCATCATTTTTTTTACCAGTTGGGGGTAGGTCAGTTCCGGATGGAATTCCGCCAACATCCCGATCTTGATCCAGTATTCCGCCTGCGCGTTGATTGAACGCGTCATCGAGAGACTTGCGAGGCGAAGATCGTCATGCAGTGCGTCTGAAATTTTCACAATGCCCATAATCAGCTCCATAAGCGATTTATATACGAAGTGTATACGTTTGGGATGGTGAGAATTGTGCAATCCGTGGCATAGGAAGATTCCGGGTCACAATGATTGCCGCCGTCGGGCAATGCGTTTATTGTGATAAACGACTTTTTTTGCACTGATTTTTCAGAAGGATTTAAGGCGTGGCTAAATTACGTGTTGGGGTGATCTTTGGCGGTAAATCGGCGGAGCATGAGGTTTCGCTACAATCGGCAAAGAACATCGTGGATGCAATCGACAAAGAGAAGTTTGACGTCACGCTATTGGGGATCGACAAGCAGGGGCAATGGCACATTAACGATGCGTCCAATTATCTGCTGAATGCGGAAAACCCGGCGCTGATAGCACTGAACCGCTCAAATAAAAATGTGGCTCTGATCCCCGGCCAGGAAAAACAACAGCTGATCGAATCTGGCAGCGCCAGCACGCTGGGCCAGCTCGACGTTATTTTCCCCATCGTTCATGGCACGCTCGGGGAAGACGGCTCGCTGCAGGGGTTGCTGCGGATGGCCAATCTGCCGTTCGTCGGTGCCGGTGTGCTAGGGTCGGCGGTCAGCATGGACAAAGATGTCACTAAACGTTTATTGCGTGATGCCGGGCTGGCAGTCGCGCCGTTTGTGACACTGACACGCGTTAATCGCGCGAAATTCAGCTTTGAACAGCTCAGCGAACGCCTGGGATTGCCCTTGTTTGTTAAGCCCGCTAACCAGGGGTCTTCGGTGGGAGTCAGCAAGGTCCAGGATCGCGCCGGCTTTGAGGCTGCCGTGACGCTGGCGTTCAGCTTCGATCATAAAGTGTTGGTGGAGTCGGCGATTGTTGGCCGTGAGATTGAGTGCGCCGTATTGGGCAACGATGAACCGCAGGCCAGCCTGTGTGGTGAAATTGTGTTGAGCGATGCCTTCTACTCCTACGATACCAAGTACATCAATGAGCAGGGTGCTCAGGTGATCGTGCCGGCGGCGATTACGCCGGAGGTGAGCGACAAAATACGTGACGTAGCGCTGAAAGCGTTTCGTGCGCTGGAATGCTTCGGTCTGGCGCGTGTGGACGTGTTCCTGACGCCGGACAACAACGTGGTGATCAACGAGATCAACACGCTGCCGGGCTTCACCAACATCAGTATGTACCCCAAATTATGGGCCGCCAGTGGCGTCAGTTACAGCCAACTGATTACTCGCCTGATTGAACTGGCGCTGGAGCGCCATCAGCAAGATCGCGCGTTGAACAGTTCGGTGTTCGATCGCTAAAGCAAACAGGGGCGAAGTGATTTCCGCCCCTGGTTTTTTTACTTCACTGTCACATCAATATCGCCAAAGTATTTCTTTGCCAACTGGCTCACAGTGCCTTGCTGTTTCACTTTGACGATGGCGTCATTCAGCTTTTTCTTCAGTGCGTCATCCCCTTTACGCAGGCCGAAGGCAATGCCCTCACCCAGGATCTTGTCGTCACTGACCGCATCGCCAACAAAGGCGAAGCCTTTGCCGTCAGGGTGGGACAGAAAACCGCTTTGCCCTGAAGGAGCCATCACCAGCGTGGCGTCGAGGCGTCCGGCGGTCAGATCAAGGTAAGCCTGGTTCTGATCCTGATAAGACACGACGTCCACGCCTTGCGGTGCCCAATGTACCTTGGCGTAGGTTTCCTGAATTGAGCCTTGCAACACGCCGACATGCTTGCCAGCCAATGAGGCGGCATTTGGCAGCAGGCCGCTGTCCGCCTTGGCGATCAGCCGGTTCGGCACCTGATAGATTGCGTCGGTGAAATCTATGGCCTGACGACGTTGGTCAGTGACGTTCATTGCCGAGTTAATGGCGTCAAATTTGCGTGCTTTTAACGCCGGGATCAGGCTATCGAATGAGGTTTCGACCCAAGTGCATTTCAACTGTGCAGTGGCGCATACGGCCTTACCCAGATCGATATCAAAACCTTCAAGCTGACCGCTGGCAGATTTGGATTCGAATGGAGGATACAGTGCTTCCAGGCCGAAGCGCAGCGTATTTTCCGCCGCCAGCGTGGAACCGGCGGCCAGCAGGCAGCCTGCGGCGATCAACGTTTTCAGTGATTTCATATTCAGAGCCCTTTTCCCATGGTCAAAGCAAAAATGAATACATTACACCTGACACAGACGGCGTGCGCCTTCCAGCAGGGTTTCGTTATCTTTTGAAAAACTCAGTCGAATAATACCGGTGTCGGTTCCGTCGCTGTAAAACGCCGACAGCGGGATAGTCGCCACTTTGGCTTCGCGGATCAGGCGTACCGCAAAATCGTTGTCGCTTTCCTGACTGAAGCCGCTAAAACGGGCCAACATAAAGAAACTGCCACGGCTGGGCAGCAATTCAAAGCGAGAATCTTGCAGCGCGCTGGCCAGTAAATCACGTTTCTGCTGATAAAAGGCCGCCAGTCCCATATAACTCTGCGGGTTGCTCAATGCGTCAGCGAAGGCATATTGCATCGGTGTATCGGCAGAGAACACCATAAACTGATGCACTTTACGGATCTCGTCCATCAAGGCTGCGGGTGCCATACAGTAACCGACGCGCCAGCCCGTCACGTGATAGGTCTTGCCAAATGACGAGACAATCACACTGCGTTCGGCTAACTGCGGGTGGCGTGCCATGCTGTGATGAATGTCACCGTCGAAAACAACGTGCTCATACACTTCATCGGACAGAATAACGATGTCGGTGTTACGCGTCAGGGCGGTCAGTCGCTCAATGTCATGCTCGCCAAATACGCTACCCGTTGGGTTATGCGGGCTGTTTACGATGATCATCCGCGTTTTGCTGTTGATGGCGGCAGCGACCTCATCCCAGTCAATGTGCAGATCCTGTAACGAAAGCTTGATGGCAACCGGGGTGGCACCCTGCAGACGTACAATAGGGGCATAGCTGTCGAATGCCGGTTCGAAATAAATAACCTCATCGCCCGGGTGCACCAGCGCGCTGATGGCGGAGTACAATCCTTCACTGGCGCTGGCAATGACCGTGATTTCTTCGTTGGCGTCGTAGCGCGCGCCATACAATTGTTCGACTTTATCTGCCAGTGCCGATCGTAACGCCGCTACGCCACTCATCGGGGCGTATTGGTTATGACCTGCACGCATGGCTTGCGCTACCGCCTCAACCAACTGCGGTTCACAGGCAAAGTTGGGTGCGCCCTGCGACAGGTTCAACGCCTGATGTTCAGCACTGAGCTGGCCAATAACGGTAAAAATAGTGGTGCCGACGTCCGGCAACTTCGAGCGGTGTGAGCAGGCGCTCTGCATGAGTGGCTCCAGGAAGAAGGGGGAAGTGTCGTTTGATTAAGCATCAATGACGGTAGGCCAACAAGGGAAAGTTTGTCATACTTGCCATGCATGCAGATCATGCCTAATTCCCCTTCATTCTTGAAACGATCACGGCGTTGGCTACGTGATTTGGCCCATTCTTGGGCCTCACCCCTAAGGGGGCGGCTGCAAGCAACGTTCAAATCTGCTCCCGGCAGATTTGCCGCTTAGCCGAATTACTGGCTCATGTCAGCTTATCGGGCTGCGTTCATTGGCCGCCTGGATGTCGTTCCAATTATTTGGGGGAATCTTTGTAATTTTAAGTATCCAGAGGAGCTCGCTATGCAGACACCATTACCGTCGCTCGATGTGTTAAAAACCTTTGTGGTGGTGGCTCAACGGCTGAATTTCACCCATGCCGCTCAGAGTTTGCACCTGACGCAGGGGGCCGTGAGCAGGCAGATCCTCGGGCTGGAGCAGCATCTAGGCTACCCATTATTTAGCCGTCAAGCACGTGGCCTGGCACTGACCCCACAGGGCGCAATGCTAGTGGTTCCGGTGCAGCAGGCTCTGGGGCAGTTGGATGAGGCGTTATCGCGGGTTGGGGCGCAGTCAGGAACCCTGCGTATAAAGTGCCCGACTTGTGCAATGCGCTGGGTGTTACCGCGCATCATTCGGCTGCAAAATGAACGACCGGAAATGCACATTGAGCTGACCGCTTCGGTATCGCACGGGCTGGATTTCGGCGCGGAACATTTCGATGCCGCCGTGGTGTTCGGGCGGCCTCAGGGCAAAAAGTTGACGGTGCATCATCTGTTCGATGAAATCCTCACGCCGGTCTGCACGCCGTCTTATCTGCCCGAATTACCCCAGCCACCAACCCTGGCCGATCTGTCAGAGAAAACCCTGCTGCACCCGACGCGCGATCGTCGCGATTGGCTGTTGTGGTTGAAAGCGGCAGGAAAAGAGGCACTGCCTTCGCGCAAGGCGCAGCATTTCGATACGCTCGATCTGGCGATGAGCGCCGCGCTACAGGGTTTTGGGATCGCCATCGGCGATTTGTGCTTGTTGGAAGAGGATATTCAGGCGCAGCGCATCGTCACACCTTTCGCACTCAGCGTTGTCAGCGGCGCGGCATACTATTTGGTCTATCCTGAACGGGCTGTGCAACCACTTGCATTAGCCACGCTGGTCGATTTCCTCGGCGACGAGGCTGCGCAAAGCCGTGCCCGGCTGCAAAACTATCGCCCAGCCTCCGCTAACAGCTTGTAACCTTTAACATTACAAATTATTTCTGCGGTGAAAAGGAGTATGGCACACTGCTTTTCACATTGATTGATCATCCCCGCCGCGGCCTGCGATGGGAACATGCCTGAGATAAAAAATATGAAATGGCTTTGTGTGGTGAGTATGTTGTCCGGTCTGGCCATCAGCCCGGTTTTTGCGCAGGAAAGCACCGTCATGCAAGGTGTCAATGCGCAGCAGCGCGACGCCTTTGTCTCCAACCTGATGAAACAGATGACGCTGGAAGAAAAAATCGGGCAGTTGCGATTAATCAGCGTGGGGCCGGATAACCCGAAAGAGGCGATCCGCGACGGTATCAGTAAGGGCCAAATTGGTGCCATCTTCAATACGGTTACCCGACCGGATATCCGCGCGATGCAGGACCAGGCCATGCAGCTCAGCCGCCTGAAAATCCCGTTGTTCTTCGCCTATGATGTGGTGCACGGCCAGCGTACCGTATTCCCGATCAGCCTCGGATTGGCCGCCAGTTTTGATCTCGAAGCCATTGCGCTCAGTGGCCGCGTATCGGCCCAGGAAGCCAGCGACGACGGCCTGAACATGACGTTCTCCCCTATGGTGGATATCACCCGCGATCCGCGCTGGGGCCGGGTATCGGAAGGTTTCGGTGAAGATACCTGGTTGGTGTCTACAATAGCCAAAGTGATGGTGGATGCGTATCAAAACGGCGATCCTTCCAAGCCCGGTGCAATCATGGCCAGCGTGAAACACTTTGCACTGTACGGTGCCACCGAAGGAGGCCGCGACTATAACACGGTCGATATGAGCCCGTTGAGAATGTACCAGGACTACCTGCCGCCGTATAAGGCAGCGGTGGATGCAGGCAGCGGTGGCGTTATGGTGTCGCTCAATTCGGTGAACGGCATTCCGGCGACCGCTAACCCGTGGCTGCTGAAAGATCTGCTGCGCGACCAGTGGGGCTTTAAGGGCATCACCATCAGTGATCACGGCGCGATTAAAGAACTGATCAAACACGGTGTGGCTGAAGATCCGCGCGACGCCGTGCGGCTGGCGATCACCTCTGGTGTCGACATGAGCATGAGCGACGAATATTACGACCAATACCTGCCGGGATTGGTGAAGGACGGGCTGGTGTCGGAAAGCGACATCGAT
The DNA here is from genome assembly GCF_058191755.1 of Serratia sp. CoH_122_TC_1. Lineage (NCBI taxonomy): Bacteria > Pseudomonadati > Pseudomonadota > Gammaproteobacteria > Enterobacterales > Yersiniaceae > Serratia > Serratia sp. CoH_122_TC_1. The sequence continues at coordinate 488,297 of NZ_JBXWLA010000001.1, read as the reverse complement.
CGCGCTTGTCGGGACGTGTTGAATACCAAATATGACATGGGTTTGTTCAAAGACCCGTATACCCACCTTGGCCCGGTGGGGTCTGATCCACAAGACACTAATGCCGAAAGCCGCTTGCACCGTGCCGAAGCGCGCGTGGTTGCACGTAAAACCATGGTACTGCTGAAGAATGACAAGCAGACGCTGCCGTTGAGCAAGCAGAGCACCATTGCGCTGGTCGGCCCGATGGCCGACAGTCAACGTGACGTGATGGGCAGTTGGTCAGCCGCTGGGGTGGTCAAACAGTCGGTGACCCTTCGCGAAGGGCTGGAGCGTGCGGTGGGTGACAAGGCGAAGATTCTCTACGCCAAGGGTGCCAACGTCACTCAGGACAAGAGCATTATCGACTACCTGAACGAGTATGAACCGGCTGTGGTGTTTGATACTCGCCCGCCACAGCAGATGATTGACGAGGCGGTGCAGGCCGCGAAGAAAGCCGATGTGGTGGTGGCCGTCGTCGGTGAGTCGCAGGGTATGGCGCACGAGGCCTCCAGCCGCGCCGATATTACCATTCCACAAAGTCAGCGTGACCTGATCGCCGCGCTGAAAGCCACGGGTAAGCCGCTGGTGTTGGTGTTGATGAATGGTCGCCCACTGGCGCTGAGCTGGGAAAGCCAACAGGCCGATGCGATGCTGGAAACCTGGTACAGCGGCACCGAAGGCGGCAATGCGGTGGCCGACGTGCTGTTTGGCGACTACAACCCGTCAGGCAAACTGCCGATGACCTTCCCGCGTTCGGTCGGGCAGATCCCGATGTACTACAACCATCTGAATACTGGCCGTCCATTTGGCAAGGAAAATCCGGGCAAGTACACCTCCCGTTACTTTGATTCACCCAATGGCCCGTTGTATCCGTTTGGTTACGGCCTGAGTTATACCAGCTTTAGCCTGTCGGACCTGAAACTCTCCAGCCCGACAATGGCGCGCAACGGCAAGATCACCGCCAGCGTTACGCTCAAGAACACCGGTAAATATGACGGTGCGACCGTGGTGCAGTTGTATCTGCAGGACGTGACCGCGTCGGTTAGCCGCCCGGTGAAAGAGCTGCGCAACTTTAAAAAAGTCACGCTGAAAGCGGGCCAGGCGCAGACCGTTGAGCTGCCAATCACTGAAGACGATCTCAAGTTCTATAACGCCAGCCTGAAATGGGGCGCAGAACCGGGCAAGTTCAACGTGATGGTGGGGCTGGATTCCGACAACGTACAGGCGCAAAGTTTTACGCTGAAGTAATCACCTGCGACCGCCCCGGATTGCAGGGGCGGTCACATTTTTGAGCGTGATAATCTGGCGAAAAGCGGTTGTCGTCGTTTACGCCGCATTATTTTTGCTGAGGTGCTAATTACATTTTTTGTGCAGTCACAATACTACAATAGCCGAGAGAAGGAATGATTTCTATTTGTTTGAATCCAGCCTGCAGTAATAGCTCACCAATTTCTTCACCCGAGTATTGTCTGCCGTGTGTCCAACCTAACATCATAAGACTATAGGCTGCTGCGGCCAGTGGCCCGGGTTGATGACTGTTATACAGAACTTCATGGATAATAATCCTTCCTCCTACGGGGAGTGCCGTATAGCTTTTTTTAGCCAGAAATCTGTTTTTATCCAGTGGCCAGTCGTGAAAGATATTTGAATATAAATGTAAATCTGCGTTGGGATAAGGATCCTGCCACATGTTGCCGCTATGGGTATTAATGCGATCGCTTAACCCATATTGACGGGCATAGTCATCTGAAACTGGGCAGACTTCCGGCAGATCAAAAATAGTGCAAGTCAGATTAGGCCAATACGAAACCATGCTGATCGCATGGGCACCTGATGCCCCACCAATATCAAGCGCCGTACGGTATTGCGCCAATGACAGTCTGGTCGGCCAGATGCTTGCCGAGCCAATACTCAGGCTGTGCATGGCGTGAGTAAATTTCCGTGCCTTATCTGTATCAAGGGTGTGCGTATCGAAAAGATCCTGCTCGCCGTAGGCCTGCGCCGTGTTTTTTCTAATGGCTTTCTCTAACTGTTTCAGAGAAAAATTCTCACTGTTTTCATACATCAGATCCCAGAAATAACCGAAGTAGTTAGGCCTGTCTTTTAACAGGTACTCTTCCACTTCCGGGGCGAGGTGAAATATTCCTTCTTCCATTCGTACCAAATTCAACGCCCGTAATGTAGCCATAATGGCTTCAGCAGGGCGTTGTTCAATATGGGCCGCTGAACAGATTTCTTTGATGGTGCTTTGTTGGTTATGAATAAATTCAAATATTCCCAATCTATGGGCTATAATAATTGCCGGGTAAGCATATAAATTCATCGTGATATCGAAAATGCTCTTGTCACAGTAATTGGGGTTTCTAAGCATTTTATCCATTGCAGTGTCCTGATGAGTCACCGGGTGTAATTAATAAATGCTAAGTCATTAATTATATTTTGGCAAAGTCAATTTGCGCGTTTTTATTAATTTGATGTTTTTACACCCTTTTTATTAAACGTTGTTTTTAAATAAATTAGCAAACTATATTATCTTGGCCACCTCAAATGGTGGAATAAATTAATGTGAAAATATAATACGTAATTACATTAATCGGTTATTGGTTTTTTTGGGCAATCCGGTGCCTTTAGACTGTTTTTTGATCCCGCTGATTGTTTCGCCAGGGTTATCGCTATATGATTTTGTATATAACGATAACTCACCGGAATTTCCCATGTTCAAACGCTTCCCTCGGATGCTGCTATTTATCATCCTGTTTTCTTCCGCCGCGCAGGCAGATCGCCAGGTTACCGATCAACTCAACAGGCAGGTCACGTTGCCCGATACCATCACCCGCGCTGTAGTGCTGCAACACCAGACGCTGAATCTGTTGGTGCAACTTGATGCTATGCCGCAGGTCGTGGGTGTGCTTAGCAGTTGGAAAAAGCAACTTGGGCCAAACTATCTGCGGCTGGCACCGGCACTGGCGAACATGCCGATGCCGGGCGATCTCACGTCGGTGAACATTGAAAGCCTGCTCAAATTGCATCCGCAGGTGGTGTTTGTTGCCAACTACGCGCCGCCGGAAATGATTGCTCAGATAGCAGGTGCAGGTATCCCTGTGGTTGCGGTTTCGCTGCGCCGTGAAGCGGCGGATCAGGCCGGGAAAATGAACCCGGTGCTGAACGATGAAGACCAGGCTTACAATCTTGGCCTGCAAGACGGCATTCGTCTTATTGGTACGGTAATGGGCCATCAACCGCAGGCTGAAGCGCTGATTCGGGACGTGTTCCAACAGCGGACGCTGGTGGCCGATCGGCTGCGGGACGTGCCGGAAGATCAACGCGTACGGGTCTATATGGCTAACCCGGATTTAACCACCTATGGCTCAGGCAAATACACAGGGCTGATGATGCAGCATGCGGGTGCGCTGAACGTGGCGGCAAAAGATATTCAGGGATTTAAGCAGGTGTCGATTGAGGACGTGTTGAAATGGAACCCGGCGGTGATTTTTGTGCAAGAACGCTATCCTGAGGTGGTGAAACAAATCCTCAGCTCCCCGCAGTGGCAGGGTATTGATGCGGTGAAAAATAAACGTGTCTACCTGATGCCTGAATACGCCAAGGCCTGGGGCTACCCCATGCCGGAAGCGCTGGCGTTGGGCGAACTGTGGATGGCGAAAAAGCTTTACCCACAGCGCTTCAGCGACGTTAATTTGCAGCAGCGGGTGGACGCCTATTATCGACAGTATTATCGCAGCAGTTGCTGCCAGAGCGAGCAATGAAGCTTGGCTGGCTGATACTACTGACAGTGCTGTGTGCGTTAGTGTCCTTGGGCATTGGCCGCTATCCGGTATCGGCGACGCACAGTTTGATGATTCTGCTGGAGCCGCTTACCGGGCCACAGGGAGGGATTGATGCGGTCCAGCGCCAGGTGATCCTCGGGGTACGCGTGCCCCGGGTGCTGCTGGCGATGGGCGCAGGTGCCGCATTGGCCTTATGCGGCGCTGCGCTGCAAGGGGTGTTTCGTAACCCGCTGGTGGACCCTCATATTATTGGTGTCTCTTCCGGTGCCGCATTTGGCGGCACATTGGCGATTTTGCTCAGTTTGCCGATGGTGATGCTGCTGCTGTCTGCATTCGTGTTCGGCATGGCGGCGTTACTGTTCATTTTCGCGATGACCAGTGTCATTGCCAGGCGCAATATCTTGTCTCTGGTATTGGCCGGGGTGATCCTCAGTGGATTTTTCTCTGCCTGCGTCAGCCTGCTGCAATATCTCGCCGATACCGAAGAGAAACTGCCGAGCATCGTATTTTGGCTGTTGGGCAGTTTTGCCACCGCGAATGATAGCAAACTGCTGATGTTATTCCTGCCGCTGCTCTTGGCTGGCGGGATGCTGCTGGCATTGCGCTGGCGCATTAATGTGTTGTCGATGGGGGACGAAGATGCTGCTGCGCTGGGGGTTAACGTCGAACGCACTCGCTGGCTCATTTTGACGCTGTGCGCAGCGATCGTTGCTGCGCAGGTGGCGGTCAGCGGCAGTATCGGTTGGGTAGGGTTAGTGATCCCACACATTGCGCGGCTGTTGGTCGGCCCCGATCATCGGCGTCTGTTGCCGGCCTCTATGTGCCTGGGGGCGCTGTATATGGTTTTGATCGACGATCTGGCGCGTACGTTGAGCAGCAGTGAAATTCCGTTAGGCATCTTAACGGCATTGATCGGTGCGCCGCTATTTGCGTTGCTGTTGCGCCGCGCGCAGCTGAGAGGTTGGCATGGGTGATACGTTATTGGCCGTCAACGATTTGAGTTTTGGCTGGCCGGGTCAGGCACCGTTATTTAGCCAACTGAATATGCAACTGCGTCGCGGTGAGGTACTGGCGGTGCTCGGCCCGAATGGGCGTGGTAAAAGTACCCTGATGCAGCTGCTGCTGGGTACTTTGCCGTTGCAAAAGGGCGCTGTTGAACGGGGAAACGGTATTGGCTTTGTGCCGCAGCATTTCGCGGCTCCCTTTGCCTATCGCGTATTGGATATTGTGTTAATGGGGCGTGCGCGTTACGTGGGGGTGTTCCGTTCGCCGTCGGCGCAGGATCATCGGCTGGCTAAAGAAGCCCTGCAGTCGCTGGATATGCTGAGCTTCGCCGATCGCGAGTTCGGCAGTTTGTCCGGCGGACAGCGGCAGCTGGTGTTGATAGCCCGCGCCCTGGCGATGAGCTGTGAGGTGTTGATGCTCGATGAGCCGACCTCGGCATTGGACTTGCACCATCAGGATAGGGTGCTGAGCCTGATCTCGCATTTGGCACGGGAAAGACGGATGGCGGTAATGTTCTCTACTCATCAACCTAATCATGCGCATGCGGTGGCCGATCGGGCTTTACTGCTGGGGGCCTCGGGGCAACATCAAATTGGGGCATGCGCCAGGGTACTCACCGCCGAGAGCCTGTCACCGCTGTTTAATTTGGCCATTGAGCGGGTGGCTGTAGAGATTGACGGTCGGCAGTTTGAAACGCTGGTGCCATTGTATCGTAGCCAACGGGAGCGGGAGCGTGAGTAATATTTTGCTGTTTGCTGCCGGTAGCCTGCGTGGGGCGTTGGGTCCCTTGCTGGCGGCGTTTCAGGCACAAACCGGTGAACAGGTAGACACCCTGTTTGGCCCGGCGGGTCTGTTGCGCCAGCGAATCGAAGCGGGAGAGCATCCGCATATTTTTGCGTCGGCCAATCTGGCACACCCACAGCGCTTGGTTGATTTGCGGCTATCACCGCGGGTGCAACGTTTTGCACAGAATCGGCTATGCGCCACCGTGCGCAATATTACCGAGTTAACTAAACCGCCATTGTTGTCGGTGTTACTGGATTCACGCTGGCGGATTGCGACGTCCACGCCAGGCGCCGACCCTTCCGGTGACTATGCACAACAGTTGTTTGACCGCATTGAAACGATAACACCGGGAGCGGGGGATTCACTGCGGCAACGGGCGCTGGCATTGGTGGGGGGGCCTGACTCGGCACCGCTGCCGCCGGGCCGGCTAGCGGCGGAGTATCTGCTTAACAGCGGCCAGGCAGACATTTTTCTCGGTTATGCCAGCTATGGCAGCGTGTTAGCTGAATTTCCCGAACTGGCGGTAAGGTATTTCCCGCCGTCGCTGGCGATTAGGGCTGACTACGGCCTGTGCCTGTTGGATGAACGAGCGCAGCGTTTAGCCGCGTTTATTCTGGGGGCGCAGGGGCAGGCGATATTGCAGGAACAGGGGTTTTTACCTGCCAACGTGGTGAGCTAATAGCTTATTAAGCTGGCAGGTTGTGAAGTTAACTACAGCTTTTTCAGCAGTTGCATAAGGTGTTCTTCGCTTTTTTCCGCCAGCCTGTCAATCGCCAGCTTGATAATGTCTGAACGGGTAATGCGCACCACGCCATTACGTGCGGCCTGCATAATAATTTCATCGATAGCATCGATATGGTTATCGGTCAGGCTGACTGAAATGGCTTTATAAGTGCGTTTGCGGCCCTGTGGTTTGGCTTCGGCTGCGGGCACCAACAAGGTGTGCGAGGTGGCGCTGTTGATAAATTCGTCTTCTGACATGCGGTGGGTTGGGGTGCGCTTTTTCACAGAATCACCTCTTTTACCAGGCTTTCGATTTCTGCCTGCGCTTTTGCGTTATGTGCCTCGTGCACGGTAATCGCTTCACCCCAGGCATCACGGTAGATCTTGCGATCACACAGACGGTTGCTCACTAACGTCAATTCTGGGTATTCACTCAACACCTGCGCCGCTTCGTTGGCTTCATTAATAAAGATGTTGGTTGGGCACATGTTCAGCACAATGTAGCCTTTCACCTTCTCGTTATACTCCTGCGCGGTGGCAAACATTTCCGACAGATAGCCGACGGTGTCGAGATCCATCTGCGATGGGCGCAACGGGGAGAGGAACAGATCGGCAGCCAGCAAGCCCGAACGCAGTTCGGCGCTATCGCGGCCCGCGGTATCGACAATCACATAGTCGTAATGACGATCCAGCTCCAGCAGCGTTTCTTTGATTTTGCCTGAGGCGGCGACCACAGGGATATGCGGCAGGCCTTCAACATTCTGGCGGTCGTTATACCAGGTCATGATTGATTTCTGATCGTCAGCATCAACGATGATGGCCGTTTTCCCCTGTTTAAGAATCAGATACCCGGCGATATTGACCGCCTTGGTTGATTTTCCTACGCCACCTTTTTGCGAGCCAATCAAAACAATCATGCTGCCATCTCTTAATTTATTAAGCTGATAACTTATTAAGTTAATATGCTTGTTAGGTTGATAATTAAACAGGTTAACAACAATAACGCCTGAACAATATGCACCAACTGCGGCGGCTTGCCAAGCCGTATGCGGTTAACTTTACAGCCTATTTTGCTGGTAATTGAGTCAGTGGGTAAGTAGGAATGTTCTGGGAAGATGTGGGAGGTAGGGGGATTATTTTAATTTGGTAGCTTAATAAGTTATTAAGCTACCAGTAATGAAGAGCCTTGGGCGCTACTTTTTCAGCATCGACTTCAGATTGGCAAACGGGTTGTGGGTCGCGAGGCCGATGTCTTTTTGCGCGTCTTCACCGGCGATCACCGTTGAGCCATATTGGTCGGCTTCGGTATATTTTGAATGTTCATGATCGTGGCAGTACAGGCACAGCATTTCCCAGTTGCTGCCATCTTCAGGGTTATTGCTGTGGTCGTGATCGATATGGTGGACCGTCAGTTCGCGCAGATTTGAGTAAACAAACTCGCGCGAGCAACGCCCGCAAACCCAAGGGAAGATTTTCAACGCTTTTTCGCGGTAGCCGGTCTCCAGCCTCGCGTAGTTTTTTGGGATATATGCCATGGTCGGTGCCTGTCGGGTGATAACAATAATGCGTCTAATAATATCACAAAGCGCCGGGTTACAGCGTGCGACACATCACCGTCACTTCTTCGCCGCAAACCTCTCGCAACTCAATCGGTTGCCAGCCCAGTTTTTGATACAGCAGCTGTTGATCGGGAGTGTAGAGATACAATTGAGCAATTTGTTGCTGGCGGCAGTGGGCGACGCAGTGATCGATCAAGTGGCGAGCCACCCCTTGTCCGCGGTGCTGGGGGTGAGTAAAGACTTCACCCAGCCAGAATTTTCGCTCCGGCTTGTCCGCCAGTTCGTAAACGATCAGGCTGGCAGTACCGAGGATCTCTTGTTGCGGCGACAGAGCCAACAGCGCCATGCCGGGGTGCTGCGGTTCGCAACGTTGTTCAAGGCGCCGGCTGATTTTTTCGCGGCAGCTCCACGGGGAGAAATCCCGCCATTCTTGATGCAGCAATGCGGCCAGTTCATCAATGCGCTGGCGATACGCAGAAAGTTGTTCAATATGCATGATTCAGTTTGTTTTACCCAGTGATAGCCAACTATGGTGGCAGTTTCCGCTTATTTGAAGGTCTCTATCGCCCAATCGATAAACACGCGCATCTTGGCGCTGAGATGGCGGTTGGAGGGATAGACCACATACATCTGTTCGTTTGGTGGCTGCCAATCCTGCAGCAGGCTGACCAGCTCGCCGCTGTCCAGATGCTGCTGCGCCATAAAGCGGAAGGTCTGGATGATACCCAGGCCGGCCAGCGACGCCGCCAGCAGGGCATTGCCCTCGTTAACGCTGACGTGATAGCGATGTTGAATATCAATCTCCTTGCCCCGATCGACAAAGTGCAGCGGCTGGATGCGATCGTTCAGCGCATGGCGGTAGTGTGCCAGCGGATAGCCCTGCTCCAGGTCGCAAGGGTGCTGTGGCGTACCGTAGCGTGCCAGGTAGGCCGGGGTTGCGCAGGTCACCCATTCAAGCGCGAACAACCGGCGGGCAATCAGGCTGGAATCTGCCAGCGGACCGCTGCGGATCACGCAGTCGGCGCTGTCGTTAATCAGATCGATGAGCCGGTCGCCTACGCCCAGATCGATCTGGATTTCCGGGTAACGTGCGATAAAGTCCGGCAGCGCGGGCAGCAGCAGTTGGCGTGCGGTCGAGCCACCGGCGTCAATGCGCAGCACCCCCTGCGGCGCGCTTTGCGACTCGGTCATGCTGCCTTCCATTTGTTCCAGTTCAGCCAACCACTTAACCGTGCGTTGGTAATAGCATTCGCCTTCGGGCGTCACCGACACGCTGCGGGTGGTGCGTTGGAACAGCTTGGTTTGCAGATGATCTTCCAGGTTTTGAACCAGCTTGGTGACGGTGGCCTTGGGCATCCGCAGCGAATCCGCGGCGCGAGTGAAACCGCCGGTTTCGACTACGCGGTTAAATACCCGGATAGCGAGTAAATGATGGTCCATAACGCTCTCAGTGCAAAACCCCGGCCAATGCCGGGGGGGTATTTCTGCGGATGAACAATGATTATGACTGTTTAGCGCCAATCATGCCGGAGCGCAAGGTCAGACCGAAAACCAGCGCGGCGGACAGGGTGAGCGCGCCACCGAACAGCATCGCGCTACTGACGCCTTGCCAGTCGACCACTTCTCCACCCAGCAGTGCGCCAGAGGCTAAAGCAATCTGAATCACGCAGACCAATAATGCCTGGCCCGCCTCCGGGGCTTGGGGTACGGCGGCGAACATCCAGTTGGTTGCGCAGACCGGCACCGCGCCAAACGCCAGCCCCCATACCATCACCATCAATGTGGCACCCGCGATACCGCTGAGGAACGGTGAGACGATCAGGATCGCGGCCAGCATCGCGGCAATCAGGATAAAGGTGGCTCGTAGGCTGCGTTCAGCCAGCCGCTCGCCAAGGAAAGTACCGAGCAAACCAATGGCACCGTAGGCCAGCAGCTGCAGTGAAATCGCCGATGGGCTGAGAACAAACACCTGCTGCAGCAGCGGTTTCAGGTAGGTATAGGCGGCAAAGTGGCCGATAAACAACAGAACGATGGCGATAAGCCCGGTACGTGCCATCGGCAGACGCAGCGGGAGCAGCAGATCGCGTGGGGTCACAGGGCGGGTAGGGGGGACCGACGTCAACAGGCGTAGTTGCGCCAACAATACCCCGACCGCCAGTACGGCACTGCCAAAGAAGGCTGCACGCCAGCCGAACAGGTCACCGATCAATGCGCCGGCGGGAACACCGCACACGGCGCCCACTGAAATGCCGCTCAGGATCAGGGCAGTGGCGCGGCCCTGGCTGGCTTCAGGGACCAGATGGCGGCCGTAGTTGGCGGCGAAAGCCCAGAAGCCACCGACGCAAATGCCCAGCAGCACACGGCCCAGCAGCATCATCGGGAAGTTAACCGCCAGGGCAGAGACCAGATTGGAGACCGTGAGCAGCACGCTCAGCGCCAACATCAGCAGGCGACGATCAAGTCGACCGGCCGCCAGGCTCAATGCGGGCGCAGCGATGGCCGCGACGATACCGGGTACGGTCACCATGAGTCCGGCCTTGCCGGTGCTGACATCCAGGGAGGGGGCGATGTTGGTCAGCAGGCCGATCGGCAGAAATTCGGTGGTGACCATCACGAAACAGGCGACGGTGAGCGAAAAAATCGCCAGCCAGGGTGATGGTGCAGGTTTATCATTATTATTCAGCATAGTACCGTTCGTCCCAAGTGTAAGTGTAAACCGCGCGGCCAGCGCGGAGTGACAGAGATCACAATTTACGCAGGCATCTGCGGCGGATAAATCCGTTTTCGGTGGTTACACTGTTTCTGTGGGGGAATAATCACGGGAAGCGAGCGGGGCGGCGGCTGGCGCTGGGGCGTCAGGCCAACGATGTAATCGGCATAAGATTATGCAAAGGGCGCAGCTGGCAGCGCCCGAGTGAAGATTATAACCCCGGCGCTTTCCACATCGAGGTGGTCAGCCCGTGATCAACCAGAGTGAGCTGATCGGCGTAGACCTGTTGCCAGGTCTCTTTTTGCCGCTGATACAGCGCATGATTGGCCATATTCGGCTGATATTCGCGCTCCCAGCGCACCAGTTTTTCGCCGGTTTGTGCCAGTGATTCATACAGCCCGGCGCCCACGCCGGCAGCAATTGCGCAGCCTAGCGCCGTCGCTTCTTTCACCACGGGGACGCGTACCGTCAGGCCAGTGACGTCGCTGAGGATCTGGCTCCATAATTTGCCCTTTGAACCACCGCCGGCGAATACCAGTGAGCCCGCCTGCACGCCGGAGAAACGGGCGATCTGCTCCAGATTACACGCCGACACAATGGCGGCGTTTTCTTCCAGCGCCCGGAACAGCGTCTGCTTATTACAACGCTCGGGGTCGAGCGACAGGTTGATAAACGACGGTGCGGCGTGGTACCAGGTTTTAAAATGCATGGCATCGGAAAATATCGGCATCACGCCGTAGGCTCCGGGTGGTACTCGCGCCGCCATCTCTTCCAATAAGCTGTAGGCGTCTACGCCGAGCCTTTCCGCCATCAGCTTTTCTTCGGCACAAAAGGCGTCGCGGAACCAGCGCATGGTCAACCCGGTGAAGAAGCTGATCGATTCTGCCTGTGCCATACCGGGGATCACGTGTGGATTGATGCGGATGTTCATCTCTGGATCGGTTGCCGGTTCCGGCAGATTGACGATCTGTTGCCAGAAGGTACCGCCCAGCACCGCGGTCTGCCCGGCGTGCACGATCCCCAGCCCCAGGCTACCCAGTTGCACATCCCCACCGCCCATCACGACCGGGGTACCGCGCAGCAACCCGCTTTGTTCTGCCGCCAGTTCAGTGATATACCCCAGCACGCTGCCCGTCTCTTTCACCGGGGAAAGCATGTCGGCACGCAGCCCTGCCATGTCGAGCAATGCAGGACGCCAGTCGCGGCTGACTAAATCCAGCATGCCGGTGGTACCGGCATTAGAGGGATCCACCGCCAGTTCGCCGCTTAGCATATTCGCCAGCCAGTCGCTGATCATGGTCAGCGTCGCCGCTTGTCGGTAAATATCCGGCCGGTGATGCGCCAGCCACAGCAGGCGTGGTATGGCGCTCAACGCCAGCGTTTGACCTGAATACTGGTAAACCTCACGTTCAAAATTATGGTTGTGCAGTTCTTTCAGTTCGCTGACTTCCTGGCTGGCACGTGCATCAACGTTGGCGCAGGCCCAGATAGGTGCGCCGTTACGATCGTAGAGCACAATGCCTTCGCGCATGGAACAGCAGGCTACGGAACGGATCGCCTGGCCAGTCAGGCCGGCGTTTTGCAGCGCCTGGCGGATGCACTGACAGGTTAATTGCCAGTTGTGGGTGAGATCAAACTCCATTGAGCCGGGTACGTCAGGTACCGCCAAATGCCGCCACTCGGCCTGGCCCTGGGCTATCTGGTTGCCTGCCAAGTCAAAAATTACCGCGCGAATGCTACCGGTGCCGGCGTCCAGCGCCATCAAATAGTTATCCATAGCTCACACTCTCTGGGGTTTGAATCTTAACTATAGATGTCGCTTCCCTCACGCTTGTGGGGGAAGTGAGGGGGGGCGCGGGATTTGTGAACTGCGCAGCAAAATTGCCGCTGCGGGGGGTAAATCGGCGGGAATAAATCTATGGTTGGAAAGCACATTGACCTTCAAAGTGAATCAAGGAGCAGTCATGCACGTCACTCTGGTAGAAATTAACGTTAAACAGGACAAAATCGACGAGTTTATTGAGGTCTTTCGCGCCAATCACTTGGGGGCGATCGAGGAGCCGGGTAATCTGCGTTTTGACGTGCTGCAGGATGAAACTATCCCAACGCGTTTTTATATCTATGAGGCTTACCGAGACGAGCAGGCCGTCGCCGCGCACAAAAAAACGCCACACTATCTGCAATGCGTGGAAAAGCTTGAAGCGCTGATGACAGGCCCGCGTAAGAAAACGACTTTCATCGGCTTAATGCCGGGTTAGGGCGTAACGCTAGGGTAATTTTGTTCAATACAGCGCGCGCCCGAATCGTCAGGCTGGCATCTGTGAACTCTTTCTCAGGTGCCCGTAATGAATATCTATCTTTCGATGGCCGCTTTTGCGCTGGCCGCCTCGATTACCCCCGGTCCGGTCAATATTGTTGCGCTGAGCGCCGGGGCACACTTCGGTTTTCGCGCCACCCTGCGCCATGTCTCTGGCGCCACACTGGGGTTTACTCTGTTGTTAATCCTGATAGGGCTCGGGCTGCACAAGTTGTTGCTGTTGTGGCCGGTGCTGACGCAGGTGCTCCAGTGGGCTGGCATCGCATTTTTGCTGTTTATGGCCTATCAATTGGCGTTTGATGACGGGCGGCTGGGTAACGGCAGCCAGGCGCAAGCGCCGTCTTTTTGGTATGGCGCACTGTTGCAGTGGCTAAATCCCAAGGCTTGGCTGGCTTCGGTGGCAAGCTTGGGGGCCTTTGTCGCCGACGGCGATCGGTTGCTGTTGTGGCAGTTCGCGGTGATTTACTTTGTGATTTGTTATGCGTCGGTGGCTTGCTGGGCCTATGTGGGTGCCATGCTCACGGGCCTGCTGCAACAGGCCCGTAATGTGCGGCGTTTTAATCGATTGATGGCGTTGTTGTTGGCGGCCAGCGCCTGCTATCTGTTGGCCGACGGTGTTTAGCGTGGGTTTTGATACTGGCCGGGGGTTGCGGCCAACAGCAGTTTGAAGGTGCGCTGAAAGTGCGCCTGATCGGCGAAGCCGCTTTCGCTGGCGGCTGCGGCAATGGGGTATCCACGTTTGAGTAGCCGGTGGCCGAATTGAATACGTCGATTAACCAGATAGGCGTGTGGTGTCATACCGTAACGCTGTTTAAAAGCGCGAATCAGGTAAGACGGTGACAGTGAGGCGGCCTGACAAATGGCTTCTAACGTCAGCGGCTGAGTGCAATGCGTGCTGATAAACGCCGCCGCGGTTTCCAGCCTGGGGTGCTCGGTTGTTGGCGTGCGAGCGTTGCCCTGATGGATTTGCAGTTCAGAGAAATACTCTATCAGGGCAATGTGTTTTTCCAGATGGCCGCGCTGTGGGTCAATCAAGAGCGCATAAAGCCGATTCAGGCCATTGAACAGGGCAGGATCACGGCTGAGCATCGGGTTGAACGGGATAAACCCCCCTTCGCCCCCGCTGATTTCCTGCTGCAATTTACCCAGCCAAACGGCGTCGATATAAAACATGATGTACGACCATCGCTGGTCACCGATTGGATTGCAGGCATGGGCTTGCTGCGGGTTAATTATCACCACATCCCCGGTACTGACCTGCAACTGTTGGCTACCGTTAATATAAATGCTGGTGCCATCGGTGATGGCACCGATGGAAAAGATCTCATGGCTGTGTAAGGCGTAGCAGACCTTGCGGCCATCTTCAATGGCACGGGCTTCCACGAACGGGAGCAGCGGGTCACGCCAGAACTGCGGTACATTTTCGGTCATTGGCTTTCCTTTCTGGCGTGAGGGGCTAGCTTGTTATAGCGTAAAATATGCGCTGGAGGGAGTGCGATGATGATTTTTAACGTGTTCGGTCGCCTGCTGGGCGTCAAACGGGTGGGAGCAGAATGGCAGCTCTTTCGCGTGACCTTGCCGGAGCGAAAATATGCGCGTAGCCACGACATCGTGTTGCCAGATGAATTGGCCGAGGATGACATTGCCGGTTATCTGGGGGACATTTACCATGAGGCAGCGACGGAGCGCCATCCTGACGTCTTCAGAATTGAATAGCCCTCGGTCACGGGGACATGACCGGGGCAGCGTTTAATCTTCTTCGTTGCGGGCCATCAGCTGGCGCTGGTGTTCTTCGCTTGCCGCCTGGATTTCTTCCAGAACTGAGCCGACATCCGCGCGTTTATTGCTTTCGATAAACTTGCCAGTCAGCACGCTCGCCGGCGTTAGATTGCCTTCTTGATACAACGCCCAAATCTCTTTAGCGTACTTGCTGCCAAGCAGTTCAGGCGCGTACTGGCCGTAATAATGCGACATGTTATTGATATCGCGTTCGAACATACTTTTGGCGTGGTTATTGGCGGCGGCGTCCACGACCTGCGGCAGATCGATAATCACTGGCCCGTTTTTGTCCATCAGCACGTTGAATTCCGACAGGTCGCCATGTACCAGCCCGGCGCACAGCATGCGCACGGCGTAGTTCATCATCAGTGCGTGATCGGCCCTTGCCTGTTCCGGCGTCAGGGTCACATCGCTTAAACGCGGGGCCACCAGGCCTTCTTCATCGGTAATGAGTTCCATCAACAACACGCCATCCAGACAGATGTCTGGTTGCGGCACGCGCACGCCCGCTTTGGCGAGCAAATACAGCGCATCGACCTCCGTATTCTGCCAGGCTTCTTCTTGCTGCTGGCGACCGAACTTAGAGCCTTTGCTCATGGCGCGTGCATCGCGGCTGTTACGTACTTTACGGCCTTCCTGGTAGTTCACGGCCTGCTTGAAGTTACGCTTGTCTGCTTCTTTGTAAACTTTGGCGCAGCGGATCTCTTCGCCGCAGCGCACGATAAACACGTCGGCTTCTTTGCCACTTTTCAAACGGCGGATGACGTCGTCGATTAAACCATCATCTACCAATGGCTGGAGTCGTTTTGGAATTTTCATGCAGCCTTGTACCCTATTTAGGCTCCGGTGTGAATGGTTTGCTAAGGTGTTACCCTCATTTAGACCCGAAAGGCAAAATTTAGTTTGTCGCCGCTGCGACACATTGCCGCAACGGCGCATTCTCTACAGGGTTTCTGCCAAAACCCAAACGCTGACGCTGCCGCCGTTAACCGGAAAAGTCGCCTTCCCGTTTTCATCGGTGGTGACCTCATCCTGCCGATTATCAAGCAGATCGCGCCAGTTTTTATGTGCCAGTTCAGCACCCAGCGAAACCGCTTTGCCGCTTTCAGCCCCATTGGTCAGCACCACGACGCAACCAGGAGCGTCGGCGGTACCGCTTCGGCTGAAAGCCACGCAGTTTTTATCATCAAAATAATCGGTTTGCACGCCGTTGGCAAAGCGTTGTCGCGCCTGAATCAACTTTTCGAGTTCAGGGATGATCGGCATATCAATTTGGTATTCCTGGCCGTCGCTGCCTTTGTCTTTATAGCTGGCACCGTACAGGTCGGGATAGAACACGCAAGGCACGCCCTGTTCGCGCAACAGGATCAAGGCGTAAGCCAGTGGCTTGAACCAGGGTTCGACTGGCGCTTCCAGCGACTGTAGCGGTTGAGTGTCGTGGTTGGCGACCAGCGTGACCGAATGTGCGGGATCGGCGGCAGTCAGGGTATCGGTGAAAATGTGTGCCATGTCGAACCCGTCCCCCTGTTTCGATGCCTGGTGAAACTTTAGGTGCAAGGCTACGTCGAACAACATCACTTTGCCATCGACCAGGTCAATATACTGCTGAAGGGCGCTCAAATCGTGCGACCAGTATTCGGCAACGATAAACAGATCACGTTGTGCGCTGTCACGTATGTGGTCAGCCCACTCTTTAAAGAACCAGGCCGGAATGTGTTTGGCGGCATCCAGACGGAAGCCATCGCACGGCAAGGTTTCCATCAGCCAGCGTGCCCAGTATTTCAGTTCTTCCACCACAGCCGGATTGCGGAATTCAACGTCGGCGCCCATCAGATAATCGTAATTGCCTTTCTCGTCGCCGACCTGATCGTTCCAGCCGTCGTCGCCGTAGTCATTGGCAATTTTAAATACGCCTTTCTCATCAGGCTGTTCGACGTAATCAACGCCACCAAAGCAGGTGTAATTCCAAATGAACTGAGAGTAGGTGCCTTGTCGGCCGGGGAAGGTGAAACAGGTGTAGGCCAGTGCATCGAAGCCCTGATCGTTAATATCATTGCGGTTATTGGCGTCCGCCTTATACACGTGCACCTGTTCTTTCTCGTCGGCGCCGAGTTTATGGTTGAATACCACGTCATAAATTACCCGCACGCCGTTGTCGCGTAACGTCGTGGCGGCTTGGGCCAGCGCCTCTTTGTCACCGTATTTGGTCGCGCGGCTGCCTTTTTGATCGAACTCGCCTAGATCGAACAGATCGTAGCTGTCGTAACCGACCGAATAGCCGCCGGATGCGCCCTTGTACGCGGGAGGGAGCCACAGATCGGTAATGCCCAATTCGGCAATATGTGCGGCGCGTTCGGCGGCTTCCTGCCATAACGTTCCGCCGTCGGGATAATACCAATGGAAAAACTGCAGCAACGTGGTTTTTTTCGTCATGAGCAAGCCGCCCTAATTGGCCAAAAGGAGGTGCAAGATGAGCCGCAACCCATCCTATCCTGTTACAGCATGGGCTACTTTTGGCAAAAGGGAAACTCGATTCGGGCGGCTGGATGCGCCGCCCTGAGGGTTAACGCTGACTGGCGTAATGCGGTGAGCGCGGGCCATACAAAATGGCACCATTGTTACCATTTGCCGACAGTAGGCGCGTATTGGCAATGGCGCCAATATCGAAGCCTTTGTCGCTGATGGTGTCGGCGATTTGCGCGATGGCCGCGCTGATCACCATACCCAGCAGACCGCCGCTAGCATTGTTGTTATTTTCGCTGCTGGAAGCAGTTGCGCTGCCAGCCCAGAGCTGTTTGCCGTTACGCAGATCGACCAACCTGGCGTTTACGGTAACGCGCGTTTCACTGTTAATCACGATATAGCTGGTGCCATATTGAACGACGTCCAGATACAGCACCGCGTCGGCACCGAAGATCTTATGCAACTTTTGAATGCTAACGGCGCGTATATCGTTGGCGTTAGTCAGGCCATTTTGCTGGAACGTCTCCTCGACCACGGCGACGGGTAAGACATAGTAACCTGCTTCTGCAAGCGGCAGCGTAGTACTGGCAAGCACGCTGTGGCTGGCTTTGACATCCGGCGACTGATTGACCGGCGGCAGTACCAGGATTGATTTTGGCTTACTCTCGTGGAACGCCGCATAATCATATGGAGCCTGTTTGGCGCAACCGCTCAGCAGCAAAGTGACAGCGATGCTGAAGAAACCTAATGCACGGTTCATTTAAAGCTCCCCTTATCCTTGGCCATCAGGAAATTCATAAACGGCGCCGATTCCGGGAACAGCGTTTTTTCCGTATTGAATTCGGTCATGGCTTGCCCGGTATTACCGGTTTTGCTGTACAGCAGGCCCAGTTGCGCATGCAGGCCTGGCGGCACGGCTTTATCCTTGGCGCGGGATTTTTCCACGATTTCCTTTAGTGTCAAAATCTGTTGCTCAGGGCTGAGGCCATCCTGCTGGTAATATTGATAAATCGAGGTTTGGTAGCCATCCCAGTTATAGAGCGTTTTTGGCGCGGCACAGCCGGCCAGCAGGGTTGCTGCAACCAGCACCCCACCCATTTTTTTAGTTATCATCTTTCTGCTTCTATTCCGTTAGTTAGCAGGGCGCCATGCGCCACTTTCGATACCGGCAACCAGGTTATTGACCGCTTCACGGACTGCCAGATCCAGAACTTTGCCGTTGAGGGTGGAATCGTAGCTTGCGGTGCCACCGAAGCCGATGATTTCACGGTTGGAGAGCTGGTACTCACCGGCACCCTGAGTGGAGTAAACCACTTCTGAGGTCTGTACGTTGACCACGTTCAGGTTGACCTTGGCATAGGCCACCTGTGTTTTACCGCGTCCCAGAATGCCCCACAGCTGGTGATCGCCCACTTCTTTGCGGCCGAACTCGGTAACATCACCGGTGATCACATAATTGGCGCCTTTCAGCATCTGGGTTTTGCCCTGAATGCCCGCTTCGGTTTTCAGTTCATCCATATTGGCGCGATCCAGGACGTTGAAACGACCGGTCTGCTGCAGATGAGTGATCAGGATAGTTTTGGACTGGTTACCTAAACGATCGACGCCATCAGAGAAAATGCCGTTCATATAGCTGGAACGGTTATCGAATTTGCCGACGGAGATAGGGCTGCGTTGGCCTTGGTAGCTGGTGTTGTAAGACGCCACTTTAGGGACGTCCAGAGAACGCGAGGATTCTGTGGCACACCCGGTCAGCAGGCTGACAGAAAGGGCGACTGAACAGATAACGAGTGATTTATTCATTGAGGTGCAATCTCTCCATGATGATAAAACAGCGCAAGACAAACCGCCTTACGCCCAGGGTTTAAACAGGCGGGGGAATCACTGCGACTATTTAAACGCCGTGATCCTGCCATGGATGTGTAACAAAATACAACTTAATATCGACATATTGGTTGTCATCGTAATTTTAATAACTCATTTAAATACAATGAATTGAGTAAGGTCATTATTCTTATCTTATCCGTTTTACTTTATTGGCTGTTTTTTAACTGATTAATTCTTTATTTAACCTAAATTAATTGGCTTTTTATTTTTTCAATTTAGCTAAATGAAGAAGGTAATTCTGCTGACGCTATCCTCTGGCCCTTGCCGTCGTGCCTGATCGATATTTATCCCCGAACAAATATCCGTTATGGTAGTGAAAATTAGATAACACTATCAACTAAGCGGTGGGTTTCACTGCCCGCCGAGACAGGAAGATTGACTATGGACATCAGAGATTTCAGGGCATTGTCACGCAGTCTGGTCAGAGAGCTGGGCATGTTGAATAAACAAAGTAATGGGACGCGTTTTTCGCCGTTGCAGATCCACATTCTGATTGAGATCAGCACGTTGCCGCTGGGCGTTACCTGCCTGGCAACCCGGCTGTGTATTGATAAGGCCAGTGCCAGCCGTGCAGTGCGCAGTCTGGTTGCCGCCGGCATGATTGAGGCTGTGGATTATCCCCATGATAAACGGCATAACCTGAACCAACTCACCAAACTGGGGCGCAAAACGCTGGCGTCGATTGATGCCAATGCCGACGGTTTTATGCAGGACGCCTTGGCACAGCTGGACGACGATGAGCTGGCAGACACGACCGCGACGATGAAAAAGATGGCTGCGGCATTACGCAGTGCTCGCAAACAGCGTGATGCCGCTTTACGGGTTCGCCCGATAACCGAGGCAGATGACGCAGCGATGGCGGGTATTATTTGCGCTGTATTCCGTGAATACGGCATGGACAAAATGGACGGTGTAAGCCTGCACGATCCCGATCTGGATCGTTTGACGGGCGTTTACCGGGATAACGGTGGCAAGTATTGGGTGCTGGAACAAGAGGGGAAAGTGGTTGGTGGGGTTGGTATCGCACCTTTGGTGGGGGGAGATGCGGGTTACTGTGAGTTGCAAAAGCTGTTTTTCAAACCCAGCGTGCGTGGGCTGGGTATGGCGCGCTATATGGTGGTACAGGCGCTGAAAGCCGCGCGAGCAGCAGGGTTCCGTTATTGCTATCTGGAAACCACGGAACAACTGAAGGAAGCACTGGGACTATATCATGCGCTGGGTTTCACCTTGTTGACGGAGAAACGCGGTAACACGGGCCATCACGGCTGCAATATCTATATGCTCAAGAACCTGCGAAGCGACTGATGTTCGCATTATCCGCAACGTGTTTCAGCGCAGTGCATTTTCGCCGCCGACAAAGCAGTCTTCGTCCAGCGTCACGCTGGCGATTTTATGCACCGGCCCGAGCATGGTGACGTCAAAGTCGTCGCTGATCCCAATCTGTAGCTGGCCGCCGGGCATATGTACGCTAACTTTATCGCCAACCTGATTCAGTTTGCGCATCACGCTGGCGGCGGCACAACTGCTGCTGCCAGAGGCCATGGTAAACCCGGCGCCACGTTCCCAAATGCCAATGCGCAGCGTATTGCGATCTATCACTTCCACCAATTGCACGTTGGTTCGCTTGGGAAACAGCGGATGATGTTCGATCTGTGGCCCCAGTCGGTGAACCTGAGCCAGATCAAGCCGGGCGACGGGAACCACGCAGTGCGGGTTGCCCATCGACACCAAAGAAACCTTGACGCTTTCGTCAGCTAATTGCAGCGGGTAGTTGAGAACTTCAGGCAAGTCGATCAGTGCCGGCAAGGCTGCCGGTGCAAAATTGGCTCGGCCCATTTCCACTCGAACCTGGTGTTTATCCTCACTGACCTGACAGCGTACGTCGCCGCCTGCAGTGTGTACCAAAAACGGCAGGTGGCTAACGCGACCAATATCGAAAAGATAACGGGCGTAAATACGCAGGCCATTGCCACTTTTTTCCGCTTCGGAACCGTCCGGATTAATAATGCGCAGCGTAGGATTTATGCGGTCTCCGCTGTCTATGAGCAAACCGTCCGAGCCTATACCGTAATGGCGATGGCACAGTATACGTATTTGTTGGTCAGTCAGCCGTGCGGCAACTGAATGATGACATACCAAATAGTCATTACCCAGGCCCTGATATTTGTGGAATAGCAATGGTGTCATGGACGTTGTTGGGAGGTTGTTATGGGGGCGTGTTTACAGACTACAACAGATCTTGAAAGCAGGGAGGAAAAAACAAAAGGCGGCCAAGGCCGCCTCTTTGCACAATTGCCGAATCAGCAATTAATTGTAGATGATCGCAGTACCGTGCAGTTTGTTGTCGCCGGTTGTTGAGATGATCTGGAATGATTTAGCGCCGGCTTCATCTGCTTTGGCTGCCAGCTTGTTTTCCAGGCTGGTCAGGTCGGAAGCACCACTGACGGTAACCACCCCGACTTTTTGCAGATCTGTCGGTTGAGCGTTAACCAGGTCGGCGGCGAAGCTGCCGAAAGAGGCAGAAGCAAGTGCGATAGCAGCGATGGTGATTTTCAGGTTTTTCATGGTCTTATTTCCTATCTCAATATTCTGTACGATGTTTTTTCGTTGGGTCGTTAAATTAATTAACGATCGATAATTTAATGTTAGACGCCTGTTCGGCGATTTGCAACTATTTTTTTAATGTTCGTTAATTAATTTGTTTTTAGGCTTCTTCCGCCAAGAGGTCGGTTACGATCGTCTTGGCAGTGGATTACGTATAACCTACTGTTATTGATAGATTACTGCGGTTCCGTGAAGTTGGTTATTACCCCCGGCACCAATGATGCGGAATGATTTTGCGCCAGCTGCATCCGCTTTGGCCGCCAAACTGGCTTCCAGTGAGCTGAGATCGGAAGCGCCGCTGACGGTAATCACACCGGATTCTTGCTGATCTGCCGGCTGGTTATGGACCAGGTCAGCGGCAAAGCTACCGAAAGAAACCGAGGCCAGAGCAAGAGCTGCAAGAGTCATTTTTAAGTTTTTCATGATGTTATTTCCTATTCTAGGTGCGTAAACTGGGTTGATTACTCTGTGTCGTTATGATTACTTAACGATCGATAATTAAATGTTAATCGCTTCTCGACGGGAGCGCAATATTTTTTTATAATGATCGTTAATTTAATTCGTGAGCCCTGCTGCGGGGCAGGATAAGAGAGGGTCTATGAGTATCAATGAAGACGTCTGTGCCAAAAAAACGCGTGGCAGACCGAAACAGTTTGATCGTGACCGTGCGCTCGATAGCGCACTCGATCTGTTCTGGCGGCATGGTTATGAATCGACGTCGCTGTCCGATCTGGTTGAGGTGACCGGGGCCAAAGCGCCGACGCTCTATGCGGAGTTCGGCAACAAAGAAGGGCTGTTCCGCGCGGCAGTGGAACGTTATCTGCAAAAATACACCACTTGCACCAATCAGCTGTTGGAGCGGGATCTGCCGGTCGCTGAAATCGTTGAAGCCTATGTGCGTTCTTCGGCTGAAGTATTTACCGACCCGGATACGCCTTCCGGCTGCTTTATGGTGTGTGCGTCTGCGGCACTGTCGTCGTCGTCTGATGACGTCGCCGAGATGCTGCGTAAAAAACATCATTCGAATGAAGCCAGCCTGCGCGCGTGCTTTGACCGCAAGGTGCAGCAGGGGGAGTTGTTGGCGAAAACCGATACCGCGTTGTTGGCCAAATATATCGTTTGTACTGTCGAAGGGATGTCCGTTCAGGCGCGTGAAGGGGCAAGCCGTGAGGATTTATTCCGTTTGCTGGATGCATTGATGCTGGTGTGGCCGCGCCTGAGTCAGGTGGGCAATAAAGTCTAGGGCAGGGCGGGTGCCATTCAACAAGGCGAAAGGCCGCATTACTGCGGCCTTTGTGTGTATTACTGGTTAACGGGGATCACGGCGCCTTGGTATTTTTGGCGGATGAAGTCCTGAATCGCTTTGGAATGCAACACGTTTACCAGTGCCACAATCTCTGGTTTGTTAACGTCGGCTTTATGTACGGTGATGATGTTGGCATAAGGATTGTTTTCACCGCTTTCGACCGCGATTGGATCTTTGGTCGGATTCAGCCCGGCATCGATGGCGTAGTTGGCGTTAATCACTACCGCATCCCCTTCATCGTTGTTGTACATCTGCGGCAGTAACGCCCCTTCCACGTTTGCCAGGAACTTCAGATGTTTTGGGTTTTCCACCACGTCGGAGATACGCGCATCCACCTTGCTCACGCCCGGCTTCAGCTTAATCACGCCTTCCTTCTCAAAGATTGACAGAATTCGCCCCTCTTCTGCCACGGCGTCACGCATGATGATTTTGCCGTTGTCTGGCAGATCCTTCAGGCTTTTATACTTCTTGGAGTAGATGCCGATAGGTTCGATATGGATGGCACCGGCGCTGACAAAGTCGTAGCTTTTATCACCGGCATGGTCCTTCAGCACCGAATTCAGATAAGGCACATGCTGGAAATAGTTGGCGTCAATGTCGTGGCTGGCCAGCGCGGTGTTTGGCAGGATGTAATCCTGGAAAGGTTTGATCACCAGATCAATGCCTTCCTTCGCCAAAATCGGCTTCGCTTGCTCGAGGATTTCCGCGTGGGGCACATTGGATGCGCCGACCACCAGCTTGGTTTCCGCCGCTGCACCAAAAGACGCCAGTGCGGTCAGAGAGGCGAAAGCCAGCATCATCATTTGCTTTTTCATCATCATTATTCCCTGGTTATTTATCGTTTATCGAGCGTTGTTGTAATGGTGTCGCCGATGAATTGGATAACGAAAACGATCAGCAGGATCGTCAGCGTTGCCACCAGCGTTACGTCACCGTGATTGCGTTGAAAACCTTCCAGATAGGCCAAATTACCCAGACCGCCTGCACCAATCACCCCTGCCATCGCGGTATAGCTCACCAGCGCTATCAGTGTGACGGTAATGCCGGAAACCAATGCCGGAGAGGATTCCGGCAGCAGCACGCGGAAGATAATGGTGCTGGTTTTAGCGCCCATGGAGCGGGCCGCTTCGACGACCCCTTTATCCACTTCGCGCAGGCCAATCTCAACCAGCCGCGCGTAGAATGGCGCTGCGCCAACAATCAGCGCCGGCAGCGCAGCATCGGCCCCCAAAATGGTGCCGATCAGCGTCTTGGTAAATGGGATCAGCAACACGATTAAAATGATGAATGGGATAGAGCGGAACACGTTGACCAGTACTGAGATTAGCGAGTAGACGACGCGGTTTTGCAGCAGTTGCCCACGAGAGGTCAGGAACAAAAGCACGCCCAATACAATGCCAAGCACCAGCGTTGCCAACCCGGCAATGCCCGTCATGTACAGCGTTTCCCAGGTGGCGCTCAGCAGTTGGTCAATACGCAGGTGAGGGAACAGTGATTCAATCATGTTTAATGACCTCAACGGCGATTTCTTGTGTCTTCAGTAAGTTCAACATGCTGTCGATTTGCAGACAGTTGCCTTCGGCGTGGATATACAGCTCGCCAAAGGACCCATTCAGGGTTTGGCTAATTTTGCCGTGCAGGATGTTAATGCTCACCCTGTAGCGCAGGATCACCTCTGAAATCACGGCCTGATGGGTTTGTACGCCGACAAACGTCAATTTGAAGATTGCGCCTGGCAGATGTTTAGCGAGCAGGGGATTGAAGCTTTCCTCGGTCTCCTGATACTGCGAAACCTGCCTGACGAACTGTTGGGTAATCAACTGCTGTGGACGGGTGAAAACATCGATCACTGGGCCTTCTTCGACGATGCGGCCATTTTCCATGACGGCTACGCGGTGGCAGATTTTTCGTACCACGTGCATTTCATGGGTGATCAGCACAATAGTCAGGTTGAGTTTGCGGTTGATGTCCAACAGCAACTCAAGAATCGCATCGGTAGTCTGGGGATCGAGCGCCGAGGTGGCCTCATCGCACAATAAGACCCCTGGGTTATTGGCCAATGCGCGGGCAATGCCGACCCGCTGTTTTTGTCCGCCGCTCAGCTGTGACGGGTAGGCATCTTCACGGCCTTGCAGACCCACCAGCGCAATCAGTTCTGCCACGCGCGGCTTAATCTGTGCCTTGGGCACGCCGGCAATTTGCATTGAGAACGCGATGTTCTGGCTAACGGTGCGCGACCACAACAGATTGAAGTGCTGAAACACCATACTGATTTTCAGCCGCGCCTCGCGTAACGCGTTGCCTCTGGCACCGGCGATATCGAAACCGTCGACCTGAATACTGCCACTGGTGGGGGATTCCAACCCGTTAAGCAAACGGATGAGGGTGCTTTTACCTGCACCGCTATAGCCAATAATGCCGTAGATTTGCCCGGCTTCTACCGCAAGGCTCACATCATCCACCGCGACAACGCGGCCCTGTGTGCTATCAAAAGTTTTGCAAACGTTCGAAAGAACGATCATAGAGAAGCGAATCCTTATTAATACATCACAGCATTCCGCCTGGAACGCGTAACACCGGACAGGGTTCGGTTTCTGGGGATAAGGGCAGGCGGGACGTCTGTTGCTGGTGAATACAGGGCAATCCTACCGGGGGTTGATAGTGACAGGAAGAATGTAAATTCTATTAGTTATTCTGATTTGATATATAAAATGATGAGCAGAAGTGATGGGAAAATGGCGGCCAGAACGCACGCTGACCGCTTGGAGTTATTTAACGTTTGGTCAGTTTCATGTGCAGTAACGGGAAAGGATTACCCTGACCGTCGAGCGCAGAGCGACCGGTAATTTCAAAACCGTAGTGGCGGTAAAATCCGCTGGCCTGCGGGTTTTGCTCATTGACGTCCAACTGCAATTCGTTATGCAACGATTCCGCGTGTGTCAGCAGCGCTTTACCAACGCCTTTGCCACGCTGCTCGGCATCGATAAACAGCATCTCTACCTTGTTGCCATCAAGCCCAATAAAGCCGCAAGGATGGCCTGGCCTATCTTCCGCCACCCAAACGTTGACCGAGGGCAGATAGTCGTTGAGTACCAACGGGTAAAGTTGAGCGATGTTTTCTTCAGTGAGAAAATGGTGAGTGGCGCGCACCGACCGCTGCCAAATCTCCGCCAGTTGCGCATTATCTTCCGCTGCGCGTGCTCTGATAGTGATCATAGAAATCCCCATGATTGAACCCACTTATTTTAAACGCGCCCCCACAGTTTGGCGACGGTCAGGGCGATAAAAGCTTCCAGTTTGGCTGACTGCCGCCGTTCCGGCAGATAGACCAAATGCATCGATCGCGGGTGTGGCCAATAGTCGGGTAACACCTGTATTAATCGGCCGGCGGCGATATCGTCATCCAGCAACATGTTGGCATGTAACACGACGCCAAAACCGGCTAACGCAGCGCGGCGCACCCCTTCGCCAGAGTCCATCCGCAGACGTGGCCTGACCGGCACGCTGACTTCCCCGTGTGGCCCCTGCAATCGCCAAACGTGGTTGCCCTCCCACTGGCTGAAACCGAAACAGCTGTGCGTACTGAGCTGTTCAGGCCGCGTTGGTACGCCGTGCTGTGCCAAATAGTCTGGCGAAGCTGCCAATGTCATGCGGTAATCGGGCAAGGCTCGTGCGACCAGGCCGTCATCCGCTACTGGCCCAATGCGAAACGCGGCTTCGTAACCTTCCTCAATCAAGTCCACTTTGCGATCTGATAGCACCACTTCGGCTTCTACTTCCGGGTGCTGTTGGAGGAATTCGGTCAGGATTGGCGTTAAAACGCGGTTGCCAAAGGTGACGGGGGCACTGATGCGCAGCAGGCCACTCGGGGAACTCAACAGGGCTCGTGCACTTGCTTCGGCGGCGTCGGCATCGGCCAGCAGGCGACGGCAGCGTTCATAGAACACCCGGCCGGCCTCGGTCAGCCCTTGCCTGCGGGTGGTACGGTTGAGCAGCGGTGCATTCAGCCGTTGTTCCAGGTGGCGGATATGTTTGCCTACCATGGTTGGGGAGATAGCCATCTCCTCGGCGGCGGCGACAAAACTGCCTTTTTCCACGACGCGAACAAACACCGCCATGCTGGTTAACCGGTCCATTATAAACCTCGGGTGTTTTCTGAATGCGCTGTGGGCCACTGTGCTTGATTATAGCGCTTTGCGATAATCATTCTATCGACCGTCAGTGCGTTATTGGCGGAAATTTCCCGGAGCAGCAACATGCATGCATTAGCGTTTGAACAATTTGGCGGGCCAGACGTGCTCGAATACCTTGAACTGCCGACGCCTGCGGTACCGGCGGGTGCTGTCCAGGTGCGAATGGGGGCTGCCGGGTTGAATTTTGCTGACATCTACCGTCGCAAGGGCAATTACGTGCTGCACGGCAATCCGCCACATATTGGCGGTTACGAAGGTGTGGGCACCATTATTGCCGTGGGTGAGGGTGTCGAAGGTTGGCAGATCGGCGAGCGAATCGGTTTTGCCGATGTGCCTTTCTGCCATGCTACGCGCATCAATGTGCCGGTAGAACATGCATTACGGCTGCCGCAGGCGCTAAGCGACGTAGAAGCCGCGTCTATTTTGTTGCAGGGACTCACGGCGCAGTATCTGATAAATGACAGCGTGCAGGTTAAGGCAGGCGATCGCGCGCTGGTGCATGCAGCGGCGGGGGGCGTTGGGCAGATCCTGACGCGCATGCTGGTTGCACGCGGCGCGCAGGTTTACGCCCTGGTGTCTTCAGCACATAAGCAACAGATTGCGATGAATAACGGCGCAGCAGCGGCCTTCACCTATCAGCAAGACTGGGTTGCACAAATTGCCGCATTGACCGACGGCGGCGTGGAGTACGGTTTTGATTCGGTGGGTATCACGTTGCAACAGAGCATTGACGCACTGCGCCCCGGTGGCCGAGTGGTGACTTTTGGCATGGCGGGCGGCGAGGCACCGGCAATTTCGGCTTACAGCTTGATGATGGACTCCAAAGGCGTGGTCGGTGGCGATCTTTGGACATATCTCAACAGTGGCGAAGCGCGGCGTGAACGTGCCGAGCGCTTGTTCAGCAGTTGGCAGAACGGCGAATTTGCTGTGCCGCATATCGAAACCTTCCCACTGAGCGACGGGGCTGCGGCTCATCGCCGGCTGGAGGACCGTAGCTTTGCCGGCAAAATTGTCTTGCTCAACGATCGCGACCCGCAGAGTTAAAAGCGCCTCCCCACGACGTGCTACACTGACCGCCGAAACGTAAGCGGGGTCAGCGGAATGGAAGTCATACGCGCAGCAATAGAAAAGCAGGTAATCAGTCTGACCGGGCTGGCACTCGGCGGTATCGATTTTGAGAATCCGCCGGGCGATCCGGGCCTGTTTGGGCCACAGTCGGTCATCTGGCGGGTGCACAGTGATTTCACCTCAATGCTGTGCGGCGGCGTCAGCGCCTTATTGTTGCAGATGCTGCACCCCTTGGCGCTGGCCGGGGTGTGGGATCATTCCAACTTCCGTGACGATATGCTTGGACGTTTGCGCCGCACCAGCCAGTTTGTCTCCGTCACCACCTTTGGCCCTACCGCAGAGGCCGAACGGCTGATCGCCAAAGTGAAAGCGATTCATCTGAAGGTCAACGGAATTAGCAGCGATGGCAGGCCCTATGCCGCCAGCGATCCTGACTTGCTCACGTGGGTACACGTGGTGGAAAGCAGCTGCTTTTTGGCCAGCCATTTGCGCTACCGCAACCCTCATCTTCCTCGCGATCAGCAAGACCGTTATTACGGTGAAACGGCGCGCGTAGCCGCTGCCTTGGGTGCACGCGATATTCCAACCACCTGTGCGGCGGTGGAGGACTACCTACAACGGATGCGGCCTCAGTTGGTGTGCGATGAACGCACGCGGGAAGTGGCGCGCATTCTGCTGGCCGCCCCGGCACCGAGCACGCTGGCACGGCCTTTTGGTGCCCTGGTGATGCAGGCAGGCATCGATCTATTGCCGGATTGGGCGCAACGGCAGTTTGGTTTTGAACCCGGTGTATTGCGCCAGCGGTTGGTGCGCGTCGGTACCGCTGGCGTTGGTAAAGTGCTGCGCTCCTCAATGCGCAACGGGTCCTATCAGCGAGCCTTACGCCGAATTGGCCGGTCTGTCTGAGCCATCACACCCTATAATTGTCATCAAGAATCCCAGGCTTAGGACCACTTTTGAGACTTTTACGGGTGATCCGACCGTTAATGCGCTTTACACTGGGCATAAGCCAATTTCCATTTTATTTAGCGTGCAGCAATTATTCTGCACCTCGACCCTATTTGAGGTTATATGAACGAGTCACACGTACTTGCTGAAGTCAGTAATGAGAACCAGACGCTGGTGGCGGTGGTTCAGCAAGATCATCGGGCTGCCTATTTTTATATTTATCCCTCAGAACAAGAAAGCGAACGTTTTCAGGTACGCGCCTGCTGGTTGCGTAACCTGGCGGCGGCCCCGCAGCAAGAAGACAGCGCAGCGCTGGCGCTGGGCCAGCCTCCGATGCTGGCGGCCGAGTTTTGCCGTAATCTGGAAGGCGAAGCGCCATTGAATCCAGAAGGATTGATGGTGGTCTGGACAGAGAGTGATGACGGTGCGGCGCTGTGGTATTACGGTCAATTGTTGGCGGTGATCCCCGGCTGGAGTCTGTATATCGACCATTCGGTGTGTTATTCCGCCAGCTGTATCAAAGAGAGCCCGTTGGCTTATCCACTTGGCTCCGCGTCGACCAATACTCAGTATGCGCTGGCGGAAAATACCCGTCAGTTCTGGCGTAGCT
The DNA here is from genome assembly GCF_058191755.1 of Serratia sp. CoH_122_TC_1. Lineage (NCBI taxonomy): Bacteria > Pseudomonadati > Pseudomonadota > Gammaproteobacteria > Enterobacterales > Yersiniaceae > Serratia > Serratia sp. CoH_122_TC_1. The sequence continues at coordinate 458,533 of NZ_JBXWLA010000001.1, read as the reverse complement.
GGCAGCGTGAAGAAGGCAATCCGTGGCCAAAAATGCAGAGCGATTATCAGGCGCGTTACGAGCAGCATTTTGGCCCTTCGGTGAAATACTATGCCATCGATCAGGGCAAATGGCCGCCGATGGCCATTACTCAGCATGAACGTGAGGGTATCTACTATTTTCTCACCATGGGCGTCAGCATCCGGCCGATGCCGTGGGTGGAAATCCTGTTTAATGACGACGCGTCCCGCTATCGCCGTATGGAAATGGGCATCGCCATCGATGGTCAATACATGAACGAAGAGAATGCGGTACAGATGGCCAGCGCATTGGCCGGGTTTGCTCATGCGCCTTGGGCGAAAATTACCTGGTTTGGTGAAGGGCATACTCTGGAGTCTGACGTCGCGCCGCAGGGTTATGAGGGCTACGTGCTGTCTTCGTCGTTTTATCCGTACAGCGAGCATCTGAGTTTGCCTAAGCAGTATGGTGACCCGGTCAATATTTTCTGGGCCAGCCCGGTCTTTGAGGCGGAGCGTTTGTTGGCGCATGCCACGCCGAATGGGGGCCATGAGTTGGTGAATAAGCTGCGTGAGCAGGGGGTTGACCATATCTTCCGCCCGCGCCAACCGGTATGCTAACTTCCGATTCTATTCACGGGGGTTATCATGAAGTCAGCGCTGTTGATTATTGATGTGCAGAAAGGGCTGTTTACGCCGCCGCCGGCAGATGCCGAGGCCACGATCGATCGTATTAACACCTTAAGCGCCAGTGCCCGCCAGGCTGGCGTCCCGGTTATTTTCATTCAGCATCAGACCGCAGGCGATGAATTGGCTCATGGCAGTGAAGCCTGGCAGGTTGACTCACGCTTGCAGGTGAACGACGCCGACCATCGGGTGGCAAAAACCACGCCGGACTCATTCCTGCGCACCGGGCTTGGCCCACTGTTGGTTGCCAATGGCGTGTCGCATCTGGTTATCTGCGGTTATTCCACCGAGTTTTGCGTAGATACCACCACCCGCCGCGCGGCAGGATTGGGGTATCCCGTTACCCTGGCGGCCGATGCGCATACCAGCCATGACAAAGCGCATGCCACCGGCCAGCAGATTCGCGATCATCACAATGCCACCCTGTCTGGCATCAAAAGTTTCGGCGTACTGATCGATGCGCTGCCGACGGCAGAAATTCGTTTCTGACTGCTTTTAAGCTCCCTGGCATGCTTCGGTTATTGACAACATTTATACCGGGGCGTACCGTAAAAACATGAATATACCGATGCACTCTATTTGCAGCCAGTCCTGGTGGCGCCTCTTCTAAAGGCGGCACGGGTATTCACACCTCTTTTAAATGCCGCCGGTTCTGGCGGCATTTTTATTGCGTTGATCCGGTGGTGTCTTTACTTTCAGGAGCAATGCAATGAGCTACACCATTCTGACCGGCGACCGCCCAACCGGATCTCTACATTTAGGCCACTACGTCGGATCGCTGCGCCAACGCGTTGAGCTGCAACATCAGCATCAGCAAACGGTATTGGTAGCCGATTTACAGGGGCTGACCGATAACGGCAGCGATCCGCAAAAAATCAGCACCAACGTGCTTAATCTGGTGGCTGATTACCTGGCTGTCGGTATCGACCCGCACAAAACCACGATTTGCCTGCAATCTGCACTGCCGGCGCTGGCCGAATTAACGATGTATTACCTCAATCTGGTCAGCGTGGCGCGGCTGGAACGCAACCCGACAGTAAAAAGTGAAATTATCGAAAAAGACTTTTCCCGTAGCCTGCCCGCGGGCTTTCTGGTTTATCCGGTCAGTCAGGCGGCAGATATCACGGCTTTTGGCGCCACCCATGTTCCCGTCGGCGAAGATCAACTGCCTATGCTGGAGCAGACCAACGAAATTGTGCGGCGTTTCAATCGTATTGTCGGCCGAGCGGTATTGACGGAATGCCAGCCTTTGCTGAGTAATGTGAGCCGCCTGCCGGGCTTGGACGGGCAGGGCAAGATGTCAAAATCGCGTGGCAATACCATCACCCTGGGTGCCGATGCCGACCAGGTGCATAAGGCAGTAATGAGCATGTTTACCGATCCAGGCCACCTGAACGTCAAGGATCCTGGCCGGGTTGAAGGCAATATGGTGTTCACCTACCTGGATGCTTTCTGTGAAGATACGGCGTTGGTGGCAGAGCTGAAAGCGCATTACCGCCGTGGTGGGTTGGGGGACATGAAAATCAAACGCCTGTTGGAAGATTGTCTGCAAAGCCTGCTGGAGCCGATCCGCACCCGACGCGCAGAATATATGGCCGACAAGGGGGAGTTGCTGCGCATTCTGCAACAGGGCACCCAACGTGCCGACCAGGCCAGTCGACAAACGCTGGGACAGGTGAAGGCCGCGTTGGGGCTGGATTTCTTTACGCTGAATTGAACACTCCCCCCTCGACAATAAGAGGGGGGATGGGTCAGGCGGCCTCCTCAACAATCGGGTGTTTAACCACGAAGATATAAGACAGTGCACCGATGACGGTGAAGCAGGAACACAGCGTGAGCGCCAGACTGAAAGAGTGAGTGGTATCCAGGATCCAGCCGGTGACGACCGGCGCGAACGAGGCAAAGATAAAGCTGGCGAAGTTTTGAATGCTACCCACTGAGGCGGTCATACGTGAAGTGACCGCGACGTGGATCAGGCCCCAGCAGGAGGTACCGGCAAAGTGGATACAGAACAGCGCCATGCCGATTAATAACACCGCACTGTAGGTCGTGGTGGCTTGAGCAACGACGGCGGTAAAGGAAGCGGAAAGCAGCATGCCTGCGACGATGCATATTTTACGGCTTTTAAGCGGAGCCATGCCGCGGCGCACCAGAAAATCGGTGACGAAACCATTCGACAACATACCGGCGGCACCAAACAGAAAAGGGATGGCACTCATCAACCCGGTGCTTTTTAGATCCAGATGATAGGTGGTTTGCAGATAGCCCGGCAGCCAGGCCAGGTATAGCCAAGCGGTATAGTTGATGCCGCTAAAGCCAATCATCATGCCCCACATGGTGCGGTTCCTGAATAGCGCCCGCCATTCGCGGAAGTTCATCGGCTCAGGCCGTGTTCTGACGCTGCCGGCGTTCAGATAGGCCTGTTCTTGAGCGCTCAGACTGACGTCCTGTCGGTTGCGGTACAACATGTACCAGCCTATCGACAGTGCGATCCCCAGCACGCCGATAGTGATAAACATGCCGCGCCAGCCGAAGGCCAACATCATGGCTGTCAGGATCGGCGGGCTCACCGCCAGCCCAATGGTTGAGGCGGCATTGAAAATCCCCATGGGCATACCGCGATCTTTGATGTTGAACCAGTCATTGATCACTTTCACCCCACAGGGGTTCATCGGCGCTTCACCTATCCCCAACCCGATACGCACCCAGATAAACTGCGTGAAGTTATGGATCATGCCGGACAGCGTTTGGAACACCGACCAGACAAACATGCCAATGCCCAGCATGATACGCGGGCCTTTTCGGTCCAGTAAGAGGCCGCAGGGCAACTGGGCGATACCGTAGGCCAAGGAAAATGCCGATAGCAGTAAACCAATTTCGGTCCCGCTCAGGCCCATTTCTTCCCGGATGGTGGAGTTCGCCACTGAGAGAGAACTGCGGTCAAGAAAGTTTATTATTGCGGCCATAAATAACAGGATCATGGCCGTGGTTTGAATTTTTTTTATTTTTGCTGAGCGAACCAGCATTCCTTCAGGTGGCATCGGAATTATGTGGTCGGAATAGGTTTCGGGCTGTTCCTTTCCGGTAGTTATCGTATTACTTCTTTCCATTCAGTCCTCCAGAATTTCGCATTAATAATATTTATTATTCCGGGTGTTCCCCTGGACAGTATTTTAATGAAGGCATTAGCAGGTGGTCGGCAGTAAGCCTAGAGGGCGAAATATTTTGGTGGGCTGTTTTGTCACGGTTCCGTGCTGCAGTTACTACTTTGCTGTTCTTTATCGGTTCTAAATGGCGTAGTGATGCTTTTTATTAATAAAAAACATCACGGTTTGTCATGGTAACGTTTGATTGATTGAACGGATCATCGACTGCTTGGCCGTATCCAGATGGCGATGCAGGCCGTTGATCGCCTCTTGATCATTGCGGCATATAAGTGCACTGAGAATGGTCATATGTTCTTCAATTGCCACGATATTGCGTTGTTTAAGATCGGTTTCATCCCATTGATAATGGAAGTGGAAAATCACCGAAATGATCTCCAAAGATTGATTGAAGAACGGATTATTAGCGGCTGAGAGAATCAAGCCGTGAAAATCGCGATCCAATTGGGAGAACAGGCGGTAGTTGTCGCTGATGTTTTCCCGCAGCTGGCGGTGGCGGCTCAGCAGCTCTTTCGCCTGCAACCAGCGAGCATCCTGTGCCGGAAGGTTGATAAAGTGGGACAGAGCGTGCGTTTCCAGCATCTGCCGTAGTTCAAAAAGTTGCTCGGCATAGCGCTGGTCAAACTTCTTCATGCTCCATTGCCCGCGCTTGACGCTGTCGATCAGATTATACCGACTAAAATGCAGCAAAAATTCCCGCACTACCACAGGACTCACGTTGACTGCACGCGATAGCTGGAGTTCGGTGAAGGTATCTCCGGCACGGAGTTGTTTCTGATTGATCATCTGATAAAACGCTTTTTCGAACCTTTGGCCTTGTTCGTCCAGGGAGGCTCTTTGGCAGTCGAAACCGTCCTCTGCTGCAGGTTGGCGCAAAATGACGTAGTCATCGCCCACCTTTTCCAGTACGCCGCGCTGGAAAAAATGCGTTAGCGTATGGCGCACCGTGGTGCGGCTGATGTTGTACATTTCGGCCAGGGCTGCCTGAGAAGGAAGCGGAGAGCGCAGGTGACCATTATTGATACCGTCGATCATCTGGTTAACGACATTGTGGCGCAGGTTTTGGGTTCTGCTCATGGTGAGTCTCGGATGTTTTTTATCTATTTAAAACCAATTTAAAGCGGTTTATTTTGTACTGCCTCACAGATTTTCTTTCCGGCTTAATATCGCAGGGTCATTTTGTTTAATAACGTTCCCAACGATCTAAGGGGACGCCATGAAAACAATGAAGGTATTAGTGTGTGAACAGCCCAAAAAATTAATTTATCAACAACGCCAGACACCCGTACCTGCGGATACGGAGGCGGTGATAAAAATGATTACCGTCGGTATTTGTGGAACGGATATTCATGCCTGGTCCGGTCATCAGCCTTTCTTTAGCTATCCGCGGGTTTTGGGCCACGAAATATGCGGTGAAATTGTTAGCTTGGGGAATAAAACCACAGGTTGGCGGCTGGGGCAGCGTGTCGCGGTAATACCGTATCTTTCGTGTCATCATTGCGGTGCTTGCCTGAGCGGCAAAACCAACTGCTGCGAGAATATTTCGGTGATTGGGGTGCATCAGGATGGCGGTTTCAGCGAATACCTCAGCGTGCCGGTAAATAATCTGCTGGCGGTGGATGACGTAGCGCCAGAGGCGGCAGCGCTTATCGAGCCGTTTGCTATCAGTGCGCACGCGGTGCGTCGTGCCACTGTGGCGCCGGGTGATCATCTGCTGGTGGTGGGGGCCGGGCCTATCGGGTTGGGGGTGGCGGCGATTGCCAAAGCCGACGGTGCACGGGTGGTGGTCGCCGATACCCGCGATGAACGGCGCCAGCATGTCGAACAAGCATTGCAACTGCCCACATTGAACCCGCTGGATGATCGGTTTGAAACGGCATTGCGCGCGCAGTTCGGCGGTATGCTGGCGGCAAAAGTGATTGATGCGACCGGGAGCCAACAGGCAATGAATAATGCCGTTAACCTTATTCGCCACGGTGGCAGCATCATCTTTGTCGGGTTGTTCAAAGGGGACCTGCAGTTCCCAGATCCTGAGTTCCATAAAAAGGAAGCCACCCTGATGGGCAGCCGCAATGCGACCGAAGAGGATTTCGTCAAAGTCGGCTGCCTGATGGCGGCAGGGAAGATCACCGCTGAAATGATGTTGTCCCATCACTTTGATTTTGACGGCCTGGCACAGGCTTACGAAGCGCAGGTGATCAACAACCCTCAGCTCATTAAGGGGGTCATTCACTTTTAATCGTCCAACCGGGAAATGGCGTTATGCGTCATTTCCTAGCCATAAAACCATCATCCCGTTGTCACAAAGTTATTCGTTAATAGGTGCCCATAATGATTAGCCACTGAAACCAGAGAAATCATATGGCTCAGGCACTGTTAAAACTTGCACCGACTGACTTTCCAGGACAACAACCGATCCCCTCTCGCAAGGTGTTATCGGTAAAAGGCTTAGGTAAAGCGTATAAATCTCAGCAACAGGTGCTGGACGATATCAACTTCGACCTGCACGCGGGTGAGTTTGTAGCGGTGATCGGGCGTTCCGGCGCCGGTAAATCCACGTTGCTTCATACCCTGAACGGGACGATCCCTTCGAGCTGTGGTGAGATGCTGCACTTTGAAGACGACGGCATCGCGCAGGATATCGCTCAGCTTTCCGCCCGTCAGATGCGTCAGTGGCGCGCCCGTTGCGGCATGATCTTCCAGGACTTCTGCCTGGTACCGCGGTTGGATGTAATGACCAACGTGTTGTTGGGCCGTCTGAGCCACACCTCTACCCTGAAATCCTTCTTTAAAGTGTTTGATGACGCCGACCGTGCACGCGCTATCGAACTGTTGCAATGGCTCAATATGCTGCCGCATGCATTACAGCGTGCCGAGAACCTGTCAGGTGGCCAGATGCAGCGCGTGGCTATCTGTCGTGCGCTGATGCAAAACCCCAAAATTCTGCTGGCCGATGAGCCGGTGGCGTCACTCGATCCGAAAAACACCCGTCGCATTATGGATGCGCTGCAAAAAGTCAGTGAAAACGACATTGCGGTCATGGTGAACCTGCATTCGGTCGAGCTGGTGAAAGAATATTGCACCCGGGTGATCGGCATTGCCCAGGGCAAGATCGTGTTTGACGGGCACCCTTCGCAATTGAACGAACGGATACTGCACCAGTTGTATGGCGAGGACGCCAATCAGATCCATTGAGTATTTATTCACTTTTACCTTTACCTTTACACACACAAGGCATCGTAATGAAAAAAGTATTGAGTCTGACCACCCTGATGGCCGGCGCGATGATGGTCTTTAATGCGACGGCAGCGGACGCCCCTAAAGTACTGAACCTGGGGATTCTCGGCGGGCAAAACGCCACTCAGCAGATCGGTGATAACCAATGCGTGAAGCAGTTCCTGGATAAGGAACTGAACGTGGATACCAAGCTGCGCAACTCTTCTGACTATTCCGGTGTGATTCAGGGCCTGCTGGGCGGCAAGATTGACCTGGTGCTGAGCATGTCACCGTCGTCATTTGCGTCGGTGTATATCAAAGATCCGAAAGCGGTGGACATTGTCGGCATCGCGGTTGATGACGTTGATCAGTCACGCGGTTACCACTCGGTTGTGATCGTTAAAGCGGGCAGCTCGTATAAAAAACTGGAAGACCTGAAAGGTAAGGCGGTGGGGTTCGCCGATCCGGATTCCACGTCCGGCTTCCTGATCCCAAACCAGGAATTCAAGAAACTGTTCGGCGGCACGGTCGACAACAAATACAACAACACGTTCTCTAGCGTCACCTTCTCTGGCGGCCATGAGCAAGACGTTCTCGGTGTGTTGAATGGTCAGTTCGAAGGCGCAGTGACCTGGGCGTCGATGATCGGCGACTACAACACCGGTTACACCAGCGGTGCATTCACTCGCATGATCCGTATGGATCATCCAGACCTGATGAAACAGATCCGGATTATCTGGCAGTCGCCGTTGATCCCCAATGGCCCGATCCTGGTCAGCAACGCGCTGCCGGCTGAATTCAAAGCCAAAGTTGTCACTGCGATCAAGAAGCTGGATAAAGACGACCACCAGTGCTTTATCAAAGCGATGGGCGGCAAACAGCACATCGGCGACACCACGCTGGCGGAATACCAGAACATCATCGATATGAAGCGTGAGCTGACTAAAGGCGACCGTTAATACTGCCGGGGTTCGGCCTGTCTGAACCCCGTTGAATAACTCACGTCGGAAGCCAATACCCAATAGATTTCACATCGCAGGTAGGCGGCAACTGAGTGAGGCCTCAGGAGCTTGGCCTCACCAAGTGACTGGGGTGAGTGAAGGCAGTCAACACCCCTGCGATTTGAAAGATGAAGGGTATATTTTGAATAAAGATTTTGCGCACTATTACCAGCAAGTCCGCAGTAAACAAAAACGCGAGACGTTGATCTGGTCGCTCGGTCTGGTGGTGCTCTATCTGGGTGCCGGCAATATCGCCGAGTTCAATTTGCACACCGTCTGGGTGTCTATCCCTCATTTCTTTGATTACCTGGCAGAAACTATTCCAACATTGCATTGGTCGTCGCTGTTTGCCGATAGCCATACCGAAGGGTCATTTGCCTACTGGGGCTATCGACTGAACATCCAATTGCCGCTGATTTGGGAAACGTTGCAATTGGCACTGGCGGCGACCATCCTTTCCGTACTGGTGGCCGGCGTATTGGCATTTCTGGCGGCCAATAACACCCATAGCCCAGCAACGTTGCGCATGGCGATCCGTACGCTGGTGGCATTTTTGCGCACCATGCCAGAATTAGCCTGGGCGGTTATGTTTGTCATGGCCTTCGGCATCGGTGCCATTCCGGGCTTTTTGGCTTTGGCGCTGCATACTATCGGTAGCCTGACCAAACTGTTTTATGAGTCGATTGAAACGGCATCCAACAAACCCGTACGCGGTCTGGCAGCCTGCGGCGCGACGCCGCTGCAACGCATGCGTTTCGGCATGTGGCCACAGGTGAAGCCGGTATTCCTGTCTTACAGTTTTATGCGGCTGGAGGTTAACTTCCGTCAGTCGACCATTCTTGGACTCGTGGGGGCGGGCGGCATCGGTCAGGAACTGATGACCAATATCAAACTCGATCGCTATGACCAGGTCAGTATGACGCTGTTGCTGATTATCGTGGTGGTTTCGTTGCTGGATTACGCCTCCGGTGAGCTACGCAAACGGGTCGTGGAGGGGAAAAAATGATGTCAGCACCAAGCATCTCGGCTGAAAAGCTGCAGACACTCAAACAAGAACACCCAGAGATTTTCTCACAGCAACGCCGTTACCTGCGTACTGTTGGTATCATCGCTGCAGCTATCGTTTTGTATTATCTATTTTTCTTCCAGTTTTTTGGGATCTCCTGGCCGCAGTTTATTAACGGTTGCCAACAGCTCGGCCGCTACTTTATGCGTATGTTCGTTTGGCATGATTTTGTTAATTGGCCGTTTATGTACTATTTCCAGCAAATCTTCATCACTATCGGCATTGTGTTCGCCGGGACGATTACCGCGTCATTGATAGCCTTGCCGCTGTCGTTCTTTGCTGCGCGTAACGTGATGTCGACGCCATTGCTGCGGCCGCTCTCCGTGGTGGTACGTCGTCTGCTGGATATTCTGCGCGGTATCGACATGGCAATTTGGGGGCTGATTTTTGTACGCGCCGTCGGCATGGGGCCGTTGGCCGGGGTGCTCGCGATCGTGATGCAGGACGTTGGGTTACTCGGCAAGCTGTATGCTGAAGGCCATGAAGCTGTGGAGAAATCCCCAAGCCGGGGCCTGACGGCAGTCGGTGCCAACGGTCTGCAGAAACACCGTTACGGTATCTTTACCCAGTCGTTCCCCACTTTCCTGGCGCTCAGCCTGTATCAGATTGAATCCAATACCCGCTCCGCAGCGGTACTGGGGTTCGTTGGGGCAGGGGGTATTGGTCTGGTGTATGCGGAGAACATGCGCTTGTGGAACTGGGATGTCGTGATGTTCATCACCTTGATCCTGGTGGTCGTGGTGATGATTATGGATAAAGTGTCCTCGATTCTGCGTAATAAATACATCATTGGCGAAGATATTCCGCTGTATCAGCAAAAAAGCCAAATCGATTGAGAAACCCCGCTCTGATCCCTATACTGCCGCACATATTCAACTGTGCGGCCCTACCCGTCATACTTGAAGCTGCCTCTTTGTTGGCTGCATTTTTGCGCCCCAGTCACATAGTTATCTATGCTCCTGGGGACTTACAAACTTGCCGCCGCGATGCAACTCCAATTATTTTGGGTATAGGTGTATTTTCATTTCACACTGCGCGCAGTTCTTCCGGTTTACAAGCTAAAGGCAATTCTATGATCAACAATGACGTGCTGCGCAGCGTGCGCTACATGCTGAGTATTAACGACGCGAAAATGGTTGAGATTATCAAATTGGATAATTTCGACGTTGCTGTCTCGGCGATGGGTGCTTACGTCATCAAGGAAGGTGAGCCCGGTTTTGAAAACTGCCCGGACGACGTCATGGCGCATTTCCTGAACGGTCTGGTGTACTTCAAGCGCGGTAAAGATGACAAATTCCCTGCGCCGGAGGTTGAACTGCCGATTACCAACAATTTGGTGTTGAAAAAGCTGCGCGTGGCGTTTGAGTTGAAAGATACCGACATGCACGAGATCTTTACCGCCGTTGATTTCCGCATCTCCAAGCCGGAACTGAGCGCGCTGTTCCGTAAAGAAGGCACCAAAAACTTCCGCCCGTGCGGCGATCAGATGCTGCGTTACTTCCTTAAAGGCTTAGCGCAACGCCTTCGCAGCGTATAATCCTGCCCTGGCTTTCCGATCCCCAGGCAAGGCAGGGGCGTTGCCTATCGCGCCCGCATTCCAACGCCAACAATCTGTTGGCGTTGTGGTTTTAAACAGACACTTAAATGCGCTTTAGTGCCTTAAAAGCTGCTCCAATTTTCATCATTATCCTCAGCAATCGCTTTTACCTTAGGTGCGACAATCGCCTGTGGCTGAATGCGAGTCACTGAAGGGGTCGGCGTAGAGAGTTTGAAAAGAGACACGGTTTGGTTTAATTGATTGGCTTGATCTTCCAGTGCGCTGGCAGCGGATGCCGATTGTTCAACCAGCGCGGCGTTCTGTTGAGTCACCTTATCCATTTCGTTAACTGCCTGCGCAATTTGCGCGATTCCACGGCTCTGCTCCTCAGACGCATTTGAGATTTCCTGCATGGTTTCTGTCACCTGACCAATGGCAGTAACAATTTCCGTCATGGCGCCACTGACGTTCTCCACCAGATCGTTGCCTTGATCGACGCGTAGCACGGAGGTGTCAATCAGTGTTTTAATCTCTTTGGCAGCCTGGGCACTGCGTTGTGCAAGGTTACGAACTTCGCCGGCAACAACGGCAAAACCGCGGCCTTGTTCACCCGCCCGAGCCGCTTCGACTGCCGCATTGAGTGCCAAAATATTGGTTTGGAAGGCGATGCCGTCGATGACGCTGGTGATATCGCCAATTTTGCGTGAGCTGTCGGCGATATCGCTCATGGTGACGACCATTTTACGGGTGATCTCGCCGCCATTGACCGCACTTTGCGAAGCGCGTTTCACTAGCGAGGTGGCAGCGCCGGCACTCTCTGCGTTGTTCTTCACCGTAGCAGAGAGTTGTTCCATGCTGGCTGCCGTTTCTTCCAGTGAACTTGCCTGTTCTTCAGTACGGCTTGAAAGATCGTTGTTACCGGCGGCAATTTCTTGCACACCGGTATAAATGTTTTGCGTTCCTGCACGGACGGCGCTGACCGTATTTGCTAGCTCGTTACGCATATTGACAAGACCCTGCATCAGAGTGCCAATTTCGTTATTTCCACTGGCATTGATTTTAATTGCCAAATTACCCCGTGCAATTTCGGCCTGGTAATCGATAATCTGATTAATTTTGTTCAGTACATATTTTCTGATCCAGACCAATACAGCCCCGGTCAACAGAATAAAAATTAAAATAAACGTAAGCGATAAAGGCACCATTTGGCGATAGCTGGCCTGTGCCGCCGCAGCTGCCGGCGTAATAATATCGTTGGCCACGTAGGCAGACGTATCGTCAAGTGCGGACATAAAGTGCGTCGCCGAGCTATTGTGCATAACGGACTGGAAACGGATGAGATCACCGTCTTCCAGACTGATAATTAATTGAAGCAGATCGTCGCGCGCTTTGTCATACAGTGTCTTTACGTTTTTGGTCCGTTCGCGATCGCTCTGGTCAGAAAGGGAGAGTTGATAAAACTGCTCCATCAGTTTATCAACGTCTGTAAGACGTTGACGCAGTTGGCCAAGGGATTTTTTTGCATTGCTGTTTTGCGGTTGCATACTGAGCATCAGTGCGTCTTTAAGCACTTCTTCGCGGATCTCGGTAACGGATGCGTAGACATTATCCATTGCCATAATTTGATTAAAGCCAGAAGATATTTGCGTAAGGCGATTATTTGTACCTGAAGCATCCAGAATGCTCCACACGCCGGAAAATATCTGAATAATACAGAATAGGGTTAAAATTCCCATTAATCCGTGGGAGATTTTTAATCGTTCAAACATAGCACAACCTGAAAATTTCAATTGAATGTCAGTGCAGCAAATAGCGTTCTTTTGCCGCGGAAAGTGCTGTTTGTTTTCGGCAGGCTGAGATAAAACTTTAACGATTAATCAGATTCTGATTCTGGCAATGTTTTTAACTTTCCGTTTTTAATTGAAACATAAATATAACACCTCTTGGCGTGAGACCTATTATCCAAAAAAATATGTGCAAGTGGCAGTGATATCACGCAGAAAACGGCACTGAAATGCGGCGAAAGCGCGTGTCCCTTGATCCTTCACCGTTATTAATCCTGTTTCTATTTCTGTACGGGTCATTCGGAGAAAGCGTCAGACATTTTCCCCTTATAACAGGCTAGTCAGGGGCGGTGGGGGGCGCTGTAGACACCCCCAGCAACTGCTGCGCCAGCGCTTGTGCATGTTGTGCCACTTGGGGTAACCCCATCAGCTCACCGAAACGGCCACGGGCGGCGGGGCCGACGACGTAAAGACGATCGTTGCTCTGATGCTGGCGGTTAATAGGCCGGGAGCAGGCATCGACCCAAATGCCTAATGCCAGCGGATCGGGCTGGATGACCCCTTCAGTGGTGAGCTGCTTTAGCAAAGCATCACTTTGCAACAGCGCGCCGTGCGCCGGGCCGGTTGTGACAATCAGCTTATCCACCACGCGCGTTTGTGTTGTTGCATGGCCACGCGCTTTTAGGGTCAGAGCAAGGGCAGCGTTATCCACGGAGACGTGTTTTAGGTTGGCGGCCAGCACCTCGAGTTGCCCTTTTTGCTGCATGCCTGTCAGCACATCGCTGACCTGTGGCGCGATGCGATAACGATGCACGTCCCACCATGGGCGCAGATGGCGCAGAAAACGCCATTGCTCTTGCAGTGACCACTGCTGCCAAATCTGCTGACCGTTAAGGCGAATGTCATCCAGCACCAATTGCCAGGGCTGATGGTCTGCATTGGCCAGCATGACTTCCTGCCGGACTCGTCGCAACCACCCACGGGCCGTCGCTGCTTGCGGACGCCGGTAATCAAGTTGGCGAGCGGCATAGTCACCGCTCAGGTTTGGACGGGGGAGCTGACCGCGGCGTGAGAAAGCCAGAATCGGTCCACGATGCCCCAGCCGATGCAGCGAGGCAACCACATCGGACATGGTCAAACCGGTGCCGATGATCGCGACCCGGTCATTGTTTTTCACCTCCGCCAGGGCTTCCGTCAACCACGGATTGGCGATCAATCCTGGATGATCTTTCAGCGCCTGTTGAAGCTGTTTCGGTACGGCAGGTGGTGGGTGGCTGATGGCCAGCACCACGTCATCCGCAGGATAGGTATTCCCGGAAGCCGTCAGCACGACACCATGACGCAATGCCACCGCGTACTCCTGGACGTGGACGATCTCTACCGCAGAGCGGGTTAGCGCGCTGGCCAGTTTTTCGGCGATGTAACGGCCAAACTGCCCCCGTTGCGGATAGACGCTGCCGTCCGGTCTGAGCGCCTTTACATCCTGCGTGAAGGCCTCAGAAGCACGGAACCAGCGATCGAAATCGACTTCTTCCTCGGCGGAAAGCTGCATGCGCGCGGCGGGGACGTTGATGCGGTGTGCCGGATCGCGGGTGCCGTAAGCAACCCCCTGTGCCAACTGGGCGCGAGGCTCAATAATCACCACCTTTAGCCCGGCCGTCCCCTGGCGCACCAGATGGATCGCCAGCGCGGTACCGCTAAAACCGCCACCGATGATAACGATGTGTCGATCAGCCATGACTGGGCACCGGATGCTGTTGGCGCTCCAACTCACGCACCAGCGGGATCACTTCACGGCCAAAGAACGCCACCTCTTCCTGGAAGTGCAAAAACCCCAGTAGCATCAGATCTACACCCGACTGTTTCAGTTCGATGATCCGTTCTGCTATTTGCTGTGGTGTGCCAATCAGGTTGGTTTTGAATCCATCGTTATACTGCACCAGATCCTCCAGCGTTGATTTAGCCCAGTTACCTTCTCCCTCTGGCGAGGCGCTACCGGCATTTTTAACCTCGGATTGAAAGCCTTTCACCGCTTCGGGATTGGCATGATCCAGGATGTCGCGCAGTACGCTGTGTGCTTCCTGCTCAGTTTGGCGGGCAATAACAAACCCATTCACGCCGATCCTCACCTTGTGGTGGTTTTCTGCGGCCTTGAGCTGAATATCCTCGACCTGCAGGCGGATAGCCTCTGGCGTATTGCCATTGGTAAAATACCAGTCAGAGACCCGTGCCGCCATATCGCGCGCGGCTCTTGAGCTACCACCCTGGAAAATTTCCGGTTGTGGGTCAAGCGGTTTCGGTTTCAATGAATAGTCGCGAAAGCGGTAAAAGTCGCCGGCAAAGGTGAAGCTCTCTTCCTGCCAGATGCCCTGCAGGCAACGGATAAACTCCTCAGAACGCAGATAGCGTTCTTCATGATCCAGCCAGGGTTCACCAATGGCTTTGAATTCGCCGCGGAACCATCCACTCACAACATTAATCGCAATACGCGCGTTGGACAGGTGGCTGATGGTCGCGATCTGCTTGGCCGCCAGCGTCGGATTCCACGGCCCTGGCAGCAGCGCGGCAATCACCTTGAGCTTCTCGGTCGCGGCCAGCAAATCTTGGGAAAACGTCACCGACTCATGTTGGTTATCGGCGCCATAACCGGCGGTAAAACGGATCTGCGTCAGGGCATAGTCAAACCCGGCGTGCTCGGCAATTTGTGCAAGCTTACGGTTATAGGCGGCATCCCAGTGGGTGCGCTGAGGGATCTGGCTGATCACCAGCCCGCCTGACACGTTAGGTACCCAGTAGGCGAACTTAATTGGCTCATTACTCATAGTTTGCTCCTCAGTTTCACTGTTTCACCGGACGACGATCGCCACCGATGGTCTCGCCAAATGGCCCGGTGTTGACCCTGCGCTGACGTTTCGCGCTGTTGCCTGCCAGGGGTAATAGCGGCATCACCAGTTCGGCAAATCGATGCGCTTCTTCCAGATGCGGGTAGCCCGAGAAAATAAAATGGGTGATGCCCAATGCCTGATATTCACGGATGCGCTCTGCAACCTGTTGTGGATTACCGACCAGTGCTGTACCAGCGCCGCCCCTTACCAGTCCTACACCAGCCCACAAATTGGGCGCGATACGTAAACTCTCTTTCGAACCGCCGTGCAGAGCACTCATTCGGGCCTGCCCGGTAGAATCCATGCGTGAGAAGATTTTCTGCGCGGCTGCGATGGTGTCATCATCCAAATGGGCAATCAGTTTGTCGGCTGCTGCCCAGGCTTCCTCTTCGGTTTCCCGTACAATGACGTGCAGACGAATGCCATACTCCAGCGTACGGCCCCGCGCTTGTGCCCGTTGACGGACCACGGCAATTTTCTCTGCCACTTGCTCAACCGGCTCTCCCCAGGTCAGGTAGGTATCAATCTGGTTCGCCGCGACTTCCAGTGCGTCTTCAGAAGAACCGCCAAAAAACAGCGGCGGCCCGTTTTCTTGCACCGGCGGGAACAACACCTCAGCACCTTCTACCCGCAGATGCTCCCCCTGGAAATCGACTTTTTCTCCCTTTAGCAGGCGGGAGTAAACCGACAAAAACTCACGGGTAACCTGATAACGTTCGGCGTGGCTTAGGAAGATGCCATCGCCTTTGTTCTCCACGGGATCGCCACCGGTGACCACATTGATCAACAGACGGCCTTCTGAAAGGCGATCCAGCGTGGCGGCCATGCGTGCGGCCAGGCTCGGGGGTTGCAACCCAGGGCGCACGGCGACCAGATAGCGTAGGCGTTTGGTGAGAGGGGCGAGTGCGGAAGCGACCAGCCAGGCATCCTCGCAGCTTTTGCCGGTGGGGATCAGCACGCCGTAATAGCCCAGACTGTCGGCGGCCAGCGCAACCTGCTGTAAATAAGGTAAATCTACTGCTCTTCCGCCTTCTGTTGTTCCCAGATAGCGGCCGTCACCGTGGGTGGGTAAAAACCAGAATACGTTGATGTTGTTCGCCAGCTCTTCGCGCATTATCCATTTCCTATATAACGATATCTTAATTTATTTCATAGAATGTTTAATCTTGGTTATAAACAGATAAGCAGGAAGCATGCCAAAAACAGATTCCTATTTTTGTGTTATTTATCAGATTGTTAATTTTTTCATTGGGCCGGAATTATGCTGCAAATGCAGCAGTGGTTGGCGCTTTGCTGCTGCATTTGCAGCAAAGCGGGCATTTCACCCCTCGTTATCCCTGGCGTCTGAGGGTATGGTTTCCATTCAACTTCCTTAAAGGTCACCAGCATGCAAGCCTCCGGCCCGCGGTTAATCGATCCTGCTTCTATCGCCTTCCAAAATGTTTTGGATCGATTGGCTCCGACAGATGCCACAGTGCTTATCGTTGGCGAAACCGGCACGGGCAAAGAGGGGGTGGCGCGTTATCTTCATCATCACAGCTCAAGACGTGATGGCCCCTTTCTGGCGGTGAACTGTGGGGCCCTGACCGAGAGCCTTGCCGAGTCGGAACTGTTTGGCCATGAGAAAGGGGCTTTTACAGGGGCCGTTGACCGCCATCAAGGGTGGTTTGAGGCGGCGGAAGGCGGCACGCTGCTGCTGGATGAAATCGGTGAATTGAGTCTGCCGTTGCAGGTAAAACTGCTGCGTGTTTTGCAAGAACGGGAGGTGACCCGTGTCGGCTCTCGCCGACCGGTAAAGGTCAATGTCCGGGTCGTGGCCGCCACGCATGTGGATCTGACTAACGCCATCCGCGAACGCCGCTTTCGTGAAGATCTCTATTATCGGCTGAATGTGGCTGCGGTTGCTCTGCCGCCATTACGCCAGCGGCGCGGGGATATTCCACTGTTGGCTGAGCATTTCCTGACGCTATACGCACGGCGGCTGGGGCGGCTTCAATTGCGGCTCAGTGAAGAGGCACTGGCAACCTTAATGAACTATTCATGGCCAGGGAATATCCGCGAGCTGGAAAACACCCTGCACAATGCGGTCCTGCTAAGCAAAGAGCCACTGATTACGCCACAGCAGCTAAGGCTGAGTGCTGAAAACGTCGGTTCACAGATTTATGGTGATGATTCACTGGATGTGTTTCTTCGCCAGCAGCTTGAGGGCAATGACAGCTCTCTCTATCAGAAGGTGCTGGATTCCCTGGTGCGGAATGCTTTTGAACTGAGCCAGGGCAATCAGTTGCAAGCGGCGACGCTGTTGGGGATAAGTCGTAATACGTTGCGTACCCATTTAGGGCATCTTGGTCTGATTAAGGCCAGGCGTAGTGCAAAAGGCGGGCGACCAAGCCCCAGCCCGCGTGCCGGTAGCAATGAACGCGAGCTGCGCATTGGCTATCAGAAATTTGGAAACCTGGGGATCCTCAAAGCACGCCAGTCGTTGGAGGCCCAGTTTGCTGACAGTGGAGTGAGTGTGTTGTGGAGTGAGTTTCCTGCCGGCCCTCAGTTGCTGCATGCCCTGGCTAACCGCGACATCGACTTTGGCACCACCGGTGAGGTTCCGCCGTTATTTGCGCAGGCCGGCAACAACCCGTTGTTATATGTTGCCTGGGAACCCGCAGCGCCACAAAGCGTGGCATTGCTGGTGGCTCACGATAGCCCGATCCAGACTCTGGCCGATCTGCGCGGGAAGCGGATTGCGGTCAACAAAGGCTCCAACGTCCATTATCTTTTGCTGCAACTGCTTGATGAGGCAGGGTTGACGCTGGAAGACGTGCGGGTGGTCTACGCACCGCCTAAATACCCGCTAACCCCCAGCGATCATCATGCTGTGGATGCCTGGATGATGTGGGATCCCTTGTTGAGTGATGCCGAGCAAGGTGGCCAACTTAGGGTTATCGCCAATGGCGTTGGGCGGGTGAGCAACCATCAGTTTTATCTCGCGCACCGTGATTTTGTCAGGCACTCTGCCGATCTACTGCACGGGCTGATGGCCGCGTTGGAACACACCGGCCACTATATTGACGCCCACCGTGACGAGGCGGCGGCACTGTTATCAGCTGAATTGGGGTTGGCGACGTCTTCGCTCACCCATGCTTTGGCCCGTCGTAGCCATCAAACCCGTCGGATGGATTTGAATATTATTCGCCAGCAGCAGGCCATCGCCGACCGTTTTTATGCTTTGGGGTTGCTGCCACGGGCAATTAACGTTCGCGAGGCCGTCTGGCAATGATATGTGGTCATGCTTATCAGAAGAAAAGACGAAAAATGACGTTCAGTTTTACACTGTCTCTCTCTGGTTTTATTGCGGTTAATGTTATTCATTCATAATGAAGCGCAGGAATATATTATCAACAATACGTCTGTTTTTGTTGTGTGGTGGCTCAGCCATGCCTCGCTGTTCGTTCTTACGATAATTCCCGGTTAATTTCTCATGGTCAGTTATATGAAAAACCATTGTGAGGAATTAAAAAATGCCAACTATCACGCAATCAAAATCACTTTATACGTTGCCAAGACCGGAATGGCTAGATGCAGCGGGAATGAGTAAAGGGATTGGTCACGATCGTCAGCATCTGGGGATTATTCTCCCTGCGGGGCAGGTGTTGCGCGTACGCCAGACTAATACTGCATTTACCGCGAAGCTAAAGCTGCGTTTGTTAAATGATGATAATAAAACGGAGGCCGAATTCAACGTGGGTAGCGAGTGGGTTGAGGCACGTGTCAATGCCGTCTCGGTGCCTTTTATTGATACGCCTTATGTCGCGGGCGCGCCTGCCGTGGAGTTTGACTCCCCAGAGACGGCCAAAGCCTTACCGGTCTACCGCAAAGGTGAAAATGAAGCGGCATTTTTTGCGCGTTGGGATGCGCAGGATGCCGAATTTTCGCTCGTTGATTCCGAATATGCCACGCTCTTGGTCCCTAAAGTCAGTAAAAATGATTTGAAGTCGTTGGGAGAAGCAAAAAATATTGATGGCCTGATCGCCTATTACGAACGTATCTTCACATTTTATAATGCGCTGGCAGGCATTTCTTTTGAGGCTGAGGAAGATTCGAGTCGTAATATAAAAAACAGATATTTTATCAAGGCTGATAAAAATGGAGCAGGTGCGGCGTATTATGGGGACAGTTGGACGGCAGAAAGTACCCCGTCAGTCAGCAGCTTCTGGTTGACGGCGAAAGATAATAACTGGGGGAGCCTGCATGAAATTGCCCACGGCTACCAGGGGCACTTTATGGGCGATAAGTCTTTTTCCACCGGTGAAGTGTGGAACAATATTTATGCCGCCTGTTTTCAAAGTGTGATGTTGGGTGACCGTAAATACCAAGAAGGCTGGCTGTATAATTACGGCAATATCCTTTCTGTTGAAAAACAAATTACCGACTATGTCATTCAGGCTAAACCGCTCAATCAGTGGGATCTGCGTTCTAAACTGTATTTTATCGTATTGATGGTTGAGAAGGCCGGGCGCAACGCGTTCACGCATTTTAATCAACAGTATCGCAAGGATTGCAATACGACGGGCTTTGTCCCTGGCGAACATGCTCTGCTGGATATGCTGTCGGAAAATTTCGCCGTGGCTGGCGACAAGGTGGACGTTACGCCATTTATTCAATGGGTCGGCGGCTATGTGACCGAGACGCAGTACAATCGAAACACCTTTAGCCACGCGAAAGCGGTTTATCCGCTGTGCCAATTGGTCGGTGCACAAGATCTTGAGGCCGTGAAATTGCAGTTGAAGCTGAGTTCCACATTGCAGTTGGTTGACTCAAGCCAGTTGAAAGCTACCGGTCTGAAAGGTAAAGCGACGCTGCATTTCAATATTGACGATTTTGCACAGATTTATGGCGAAGACCTGATCCTGATGGAAGGGGCGCGTTACGCTTATAAAACGCGGATCAACAGCCCAACAATGGTGTTGAGCGAGTTACCCATTGGCGTATATACCCTGCGTTTGCCCACCGGAAAAGACCATAAGTATCAGCCGACTCCCGGCTATCTGGTGCTGAAACAGGGGGACAATGCGGTGGAGATTAACTTTGTTAAAAAAGTCTCTTCGCCGATTGTTTCGCAGGGCATCAACCTGTTGGGATTGGGGGATGCCGTTTTCGCCACCGTGGTCACCGATCACGGTAAGGGCAAGGTGGTGATTGACGTGACCAGCACCACGCCACATTCCTATTTCCCTGATATGACCTACGCCAAAGTTATCGTGCGTAATCAGCAAAATACGGTGGTTTTCAGCAAGGATATTCCTGGCACCAAAGCGACGTTGAGCCATGATGAATTGCCGTTCACCGCAGGTGACAAAATTGAAATTTATCATGAGGAACCGGGGCGAGTGCGGGTAAGCCCGGCGTATCCAAACATTATTGATAGCAAAAACAAAACTAACGTTTTACTTATCACCAAAAGCGGGCTGAAAAATGACGCCTTGATGGGTGATCCAGAACAGGCGTTATTGGTGCGTCTTGAGAGCGCGGTGCAGCGTTTGCGCAGTTACCGTCAGGCCTATTATGCCCCGTTCTCTGTGTTTAAAGACGATATCTATCTGGCGATCAACACGTTTGGCAGCCCCCAACGTGAACAGCTATTGGAAACCTATAAAGACTGCATTTCTGCCAGCAATACCCGCCCGGACAGTGATGTGGGCAATCTCTTTACCCTGGCTTGCAAAGGCATTAGCGATTGGCAGTTCCTGACCGCCACGGTTGATCTGGTGAAAAAAACCGTAACGGTGAACATTGAAGGCGGCATTGCGCACCACTACTTCCCAGAGGTGTATGCCGCCATGCGTTATGACGACGCAGACGGTAATACCCTGTTTCACTATGAAGTGATTGGCAGTGAAGCACGGCAAGCCAGTTCGGTCGTACTGCCGATCTCAGGTTATGGCGGTGAGGTGATCCACTTGCATCATGAAGAACCGAACAACCGGTTAGTGATCACCAATGAGATGCAACAGGTGCGGTTGGGGGCTGCGGGCAAGCAACAGACCTATTGCATTACCCCGGTGGGACTGGCGCGGATCGCGGATTAACCTGCCCATGAGGTTCAGACGCCGATGAGAAAGGTGCCGGGCTATTTGCCCGGTGCCGTTTGGCAAAGGGTATCCCGTTGGCTTTTGGCATGATCGGGAGAAACGGCGTGATGTGACAATGAAACCGAGCCTGTTTTTTGGCCATTATCCGCTGCCGCATTCAGTTTGACGGCGCTATAGCTAAAGGTTGAAAACAGTACCAGCAGGGGAATGGCGAGAAAGAGGTTACGTATAGTCATCTGTAGCTCCTGTGAATGGGTAGCCTAATGGCGGTACCGATAATAAGCAGGGGCTGTGTAAAGCTTTCAGCGGCGGAGGTAAATCTGGTCGAAAATGATGTAATCAAGCTTGTCAGGTAACCGAGTCACAACGCGCTCAGGTTGCGACACAACAAACACTAAAATAGAAGCATTGCTGCACCTTTTTTGCTCGCCCGTTGTGCGTCGTTGGTGCAGGTTTTTTAATCTTTAGCCATAAGTTTCAATTATAACTTATTGGAATCAGTCAATTAAAAATTGGCACGCCAGTTGCTCTGGTGAATCCCATCTTGTGTACTAGATGGAATTCAGCCAATGACCCAGTCTGTTAACCTGCGCGGTTTCACCCTTACTGAATGGCAGCATCATTATCACACCCACTCGGCTGGCGAGCGGATGGCTTGCGTGCGAGCCACGTTGGCCGCATTGGTTGCGGGCCTGCCGAAAGAGGATAACGCCTGGCTGTATCTTGCCGATGCGGCACAACGCGAGGCGCAATGCCAACGATTGGCGCAGCAGCTTGAAGCCGTTGTCGGCGATATCAGCCGCCTGCCGCTGTTTGGTGTGCCGTTTGCTGTCAAAGACAATATCGACGTTGGCGGCTGGCCGACGACCGCAGCCTGCCCGGAGTTCGCTTATCAGGCGGCAGCTGACGCTACCGTCGTCGCCAATCTGTGCGCAGCGGGTGCCATTGTTATCGGCAAAACCAATCTTGATCAGTTTGCTACAGGCCTGGTAGGCACCCGCTCACCGCATGGCGCGGTGGTTAACAGTTTCGATAGCCGCTATGTCAGCGGTGGCTCCAGTTCCGGGTCGGCCTCGGTGGTGGCTCGCGGTTTGCTGCCGTTCTCACTGGGTACCGACACGGCGGGTTCCGGGCGTGTGCCGGCAGGGTTCAACAATATTGTTGGCCTAAAACCCACCAAGGGATGGTTGTCGAACCGTGGCGTCGTCCCCGCGTGTCGGTTGAATGACACCGTCTCGGTATTTGCCCTGACAGTGGCGGACGCCGCGCTGGTGGCTGAACTGGCGGGGGGTTATGACCCTGCCGATGCTTACTCTCGCACTCATCCCCAGACCGCCCCGGCGGATCTTCCCGCTGCCCCCCGTTTTGCGGTGCCTGCCCAGCTTGAGTTTTTCGGCGATGTACAAGCCGAGCAGGCATTTCAACGGGCGTTGGTGCAGTTGCAACGCTGCGGTGTAACGCTGGAAAGGCTCGATTTTACGCCGTTTCGTGTCCTGGCAGAGCAGCTGTATTACGGCCCCTGGGTGGCGGAACGTACCGTCGCGGTCGAAGCCATGCTGAGCGCTAACCCGCAGGCCATCAATCCGGTGGTTCGCGGTATCGTCAATAACGGCCTGAAGTACAGCGCCTGTGATGCTTACAAAGCGGAGTATCTCCGTGCTGAATTGGCACGGCAGATCGGGCAACGGCTTGCCGCCTTCGACGCGCTAGTGGTGCCGACTTCACCGACCATCCGCACCTTAGCGGAAATGGAACAAGAACCGGTATTGTTCAATTCGCAATTCGGGACCTACACCAATTTCACCAACCTGGCCGATCTGAGCGCACTGGCACTGCCAGCACCGATGCGTGATGACGGTTTGCCTGCGGGAATCACACTGGTCGCGCCTGCCTGGCACGACCGGGCGCTGGCAGCGTTCGGCCTGCGCTGGCAGCAGGCACAGGATCTGCCGCTTGGTGCGACAGATCGCTTGTTGCCTCCTTCTCAACCTTTGGCGTCATCGAGCCAGCATGTGCGTGTGGCGGTGGTCGGTGCGCACCTTAGCGATATGCCCCTGAATTTCCAGCTCACGCAGCGATCGGCGACCTTCGTAGAGCACACCACCACCGCACCTTGCTACCGCCTCTACGCGCTGGCCAATACTCAGCCGCCCAAACCGGGGTTGGTTAAGGCTGAGCAGGGGGCGGCCATCCGCGTCGAGCTGTGGGATATCCCGTTGGCACGCTTTGGCGAGTTCGTGGCGGAGATCCCCGCACCGCTGGGCATTGGCACGCTACTGCTGGCGGACGGACGTCGGGTGAAAGGCTTTATCTGCGAACCCTGGGCGCTGCAGGGCGCCATGGACATCACTGAATTCGGCGGTTGGCGCAACTATACCCTTCATCTTTCAAACCGTGGCGTTGTTGGCTGCGCAGACACACCCCAGTCACTTCCCTGAGTGAGCGTCTGGGGATGTCCCTGTTTGCGTCTGGCCACAGCCTGAAAGCTATTGGGTATCGCTCTTTGGTCCTATGAGGAATACATCATGTTTACTACCGTATTAATCGCCAACCGCGGTGAAATTGCCTGCCGCGCGATCCGCACCCTGAAGCGTTTGGGGGTCATCAGCGTAGCGGTATACTCCGACGCCGATCGCAATGCGCCGCACGTAACAGAAGCCGATCTGGCGGTGCCACTCGGCGGCGAAAAGGCGAGTGACAGTTACCTGTGCATCGACAAGATCCTGACGGCGGCGAGAGAAACTGGCGCGCAGGCGATCTACCCCGGCTACGGCTTTCTGTCTGAAAGCGCGGAGTTTGCCGAGGCTTGCGAAGCGGCGGGCATCGCGTTCATTGGCCCAACTGCGGCGCAAATTCGCGAGTTTGGCTTGAAACACCGGGCGCGTGAATTGGCGGCGGTGGCACAGGTGCCGATGACGCCAGGTACCGGTTTGTTGGGCAGTATTGAAGAGGCGATTAACGCCGCCAGAGATATTGGCTATCCGGTGATGCTGAAAAGCACCGCGGGAGGGGGCGGTATCGGTTTGACGCGCTGCGATGATGAAACTGCGTTGCGTGAAGCCTACGACAGTGTGAAGCGGCTGGGCGAGCAATTCTTCCGTGACTCTGGGGCGTTTATCGAACGCTTTGTCGATCAGGCACGCCATGTCGAAGTACAGATCTTTGGCGACGGCCAGGGCTGGGTGGTGGCACTCGGCGAGCGCGACTGTTCTTTGCAGCGACGCAACCAGAAGGTGGTGGAGGAAACCCCCGCACCGAACCTGCCGGCGGCGACCCGTCAGGCGTTACATCAGGCGGCGGTGGCACTGGGGGCCTCGGTCAATTACCGCAGCGCAGGCACCGTAGAGTTTATCTACGACGGTGCGCGCGACGAGTTTTATTTCCTTGAGGTGAACACCCGTTTGCAGGTGGAGCATCCCGTCACCGAGATGGTGACCGGGCTGGATCTGATTGAGTGCATGTTGCAGGTGGCAGCGGGTGACGCGCTGGATTGGGCGGCGCTGCAACGACCACCGCAGGGCGCGTCTATTGAGGTCCGTATTTATGCGGAAGATCCGCTGAAGAACTTCCAGCCTAGCCCAGGGGTTTTGACCGATGTGTATTTCCCGGCGTCTGTGCGGGTTGACGGCTGGGTGGCTACCGGCAGTGAGGTGTCAGCCTTTTACGATCCGATGATCGCCAAGTTGATTGTTCATGGGGACGATCGCCAACAGGCGCTGGAGAAAATGCGGGTAGCGCTGGATGCCACTCGGTTGCACGGCATTGCCACCAATTTGGATTACCTGCGGCAGGTGATCGCGACGGCCGAATTCCAAACCGGCAGCGTGTGGACCCGAATGCTGGACAGCTTCCGCTTCCAGCCCAGCAGTATTGAAGTGTTGCAACCGGGCACCTACAGCAGCGTGCAGGATTACCCAGGACGCCTCGGTTATTGGGATATCGGCGTACCGCCATCGGGGCCGATGGACGATTTTGCCTTCCGGTTGGCGAACCGCATCGTTGGCAACCACCCCAGTGCTGCCGGGTTGGAGTTTACCCTGCAGGGCCCAACCCTACGCTTCCATTGTGACGCCACCATTGCCTTGACCGGTGCCGACTGCCCAGCAGATTTGGACGGTGAAGCCTTGCCCTATTGGCAGCCGATAACTGTTAGGGCGGGGCAAGTGTTACGGCTTGGTCGTGCTCAGCACGGATGCCGCAGTTATCTGGCGGTGCGCAACGGCTTTGACGTGCCGGTGTATTTAGGGAGCCGTTCGACATTCGCACTGGGGCAGTTTGGTGGGCACGCCGGGCGCACCTTGCGTGTGGCAGACATGCTGACGGTATCTCAGCCGGCGCTGGCGGCCTCTACCACTCCGGCACCGATCGCCGCACCGCAGGCAATGGATGACAGCCTGATCCCGCAGTACGGCAACGTGTGGAACATTGGCGTGCTGTATGGTCCTCACGGCGCACCGGACTTCTTTACCCCAGAATCTATCGACAACTTCTTTGCTGCCGAATGGCAGGTGCATTACAACTCCAACCGACTGGGCGTGCGCCTGTCCGGGCCGAAACCCGGCTGGGCACGACAAGACGGCGGCGAAGCCGGGTTACACCCGTCCAACGTACACGACTGCGAATACGCTATTGGCGCGATTAACTTCACCGGCGATTTTCCGGTGATCCTGACCCGTGACGGGCCCAGCCTCGGGGGATTTGTCTGTCCGGTAACTATTGCCAAGGCTGAGTTGTGGAAGGTCGGTCAGGTGAAGCCGGGCGACCGCATCCGTTTTCATCCGATCGGTTTCAAACAGGCGCAATCACTGGAGCAGGCACAGCTCGGCAGTATCGAAGCGTTGGCCGCAGTGAAGGCCATTACTCTGGCACCGCCGGATCTGACGCCGGGTATCACCGCGTCCGCCACGATTCTGGCGGCGTTACCGTCCACCGACAGCCGTCCCGCAGTGGTTTATCGTCAAGCCGGGGATGGCTACATTTTGCTGGAGTACGGTGACAACGTGCTCGATCTGGCACTGAGGCTGCGCATTCATCTGCTGATGCAGTCGCTTAAGCAGGACGCGATCCCCGGCGTCGAGGAACTGTCACCCGGCGTACGATCGCTGCAAATTCGTTACGACAGCCGCACCCTTGGCCAAGCCGATTTACTCCAGCGCTTGTTGGCGCGTGAAGAGACACTGGGTGATATCAGCCAGTTGAAGGTACCGACGCGCACGGTTTATCTGCCGATGGCGTTTGAAGATTCTGCCACGCTGGGGGCGGTGGAGCGCTATCAGCAGACGGTGCGTTCATCCGCGCCCTGGCTACCCAACAACGTCGATTTCATTCAGCGCATTAATGGGCTTGGCACCCGTGAACAGGTGCGCGACATCATTTTTGACGCCAGCTACCTGATCCTCGGGCTGGGTGACGTTTACCTCGGTGCGCCGTGCGCGGTCCCGATCGACCCGCGCCACCGCTTGCTCAGTTCCAAGTACAACCCCGCGCGTACCCATACCGCCGAGGGCACGGTCGGCATTGGCGGCATGTACATGTGCATCTATGGCATGGACTCACCGGGCGGCTATCAACTGGTTGGCCGCACGCTGCCGATCTGGAACAAATTCCTCAAAAACCCTCAGTTCAACCCTGGTGAACCCTGGCTGCTGCACTTCTTCGACCAGGTGCGCTTTTACCCGGTCAGCGAACAGCAACTGGATGAACAACGCGAGGCTTTCCGTGAAGGGCGCGCACAGATCCGCATCGAAGACAGCGTGTTTGATTTTGCCGAGTATCGCCGTTTCCTGGCGGATAACGCCGCGGATATCAGCGCCTTCCAACAGCGCCAGCAGCAGGCGTTTAACCACGAGGTGACGCGGTGGCAGGCTGAAGAAGGGGAAGCCGAGGCACAGCTGCTGCCGCCACAGGACGATGAAGAAGAGGTCGATGGGTATCTGGTAAGCGCCGATCTGAACGGCAACGTGTGGAAAATTCTGGTGGAGCCGGGCCAAACCGTGGAAGCCGGCCAGCCGCTGATTGTGGTTGAGGCAATGAAGATGGAGCTGGCGGTCACTGCGCCGCGTGCCGGCGTCATTAAGCGCATCAGTTGCCGGCAGGGACGGCCGGTGGGGCCGGGTGATGCACTGCTGTGGTTGGAGCATGCCAGCTAGCCATCTTTATTGATTGCGGGGCGTGGCACGCTGCGTCCGCAGAGAGGAATGCGATGCAAATCATTAATAGCCGCAGTAAGGCGCGACCAGAAGGGTTGGCGGAGCGCATCTATCTCCAGCTCAAGGACGATATTTTCGATTTCCACCTGCTGCCGGGGGACCGCTTTAGCGAAAACGAGGTTGCACAACGGATGGACGTCAGCCGTACGCCGGTGCGGCAGGCCCTGTTTTGGCTGGAGCGTGAGGGGTATGTCGAGGTGCATTTCCGCAGTGGTTGGCAGGTGCGGCCGTTCGATTTTGCTTACTTCGAAGAGCTGTATGACCTGCGCATTGTGCTGGAGTGTGAGGCGGTCAAACGCCTGTGCGCGAGACCTGCGGGGACAATGCCGCTGCAACTGGAGGGGCTCACCCGCTTCTGGATCGACGAGCCGCGGCTGGAAGACGGCAAGACGGTTTCGTTGCACGACGAGCAATTTCATATGGCGCTGGTGGACGCGGCGGGCAATGGCGAAATGGCGCGTATTCATCGCGACCTGACCGAGAAGATCCGCATTATCCGCCGGCTGGACTTCACCCAGACAAGCCGGGTTGAAGCGACCTACAACGAACATGCCGCCATTTTACGGGCGATCCTGCAACACCATACCGGGGAGGCGCAAATGCTGCTCACTGATCATATCGCCGTCAGCAAGGCTGAGGTACGAAAAATAACGCTGCACATGCTGCATCAGGCAAGGCTTCAGCAATAACCCCTCAGTCTTTCGTGCTGCGGCGGGTCATGCTGCAACTCGACATCAAGAGGGGCGTTTTTCTTAAAGAAGGTTGGTTTTCTAACATTCACCGGGAGTTTGAATATGAAACGTCGTCACTTTATAAAAGCGTTTGCGCTGTCTGCCACCATGGTCGGAATGGGAATGGCCTGGAGCGCACAAGCCGCCGACACCATTAAGGTCGGTATCCTCAGTTCGCTGTCCGGCACCATGGCCATTTCTGAAACGCCGCTCAAGGACGTGGCACTGATGACCATTGATGACATCAATGCCAAAGGCGGCGTTTTGGGTAAAAAACTGGAAGCGGTGGTGGTTGATCCGGCCTCCAATTGGCCGTTGTTTGCCGAAAAGGCACGTCAGTTGCTGAGCCAGGATAAGGTGGCGGCGGTGTTTGGTTGTTGGACCTCGGTGTCGCGCAAATCCGTTCTGCCGGTATTCGAAGAGCTCAATGGCCTGCTGTTCTACCCGGTGCAGTACGAAGGGGAAGAGATGTCGCCCAACGTGTTCTACACCGGTGCGGCGCCTAACCAGCAGGCGATTCCTGCGGTGGAATACCTGCTGAGCGAAGATGGCGGCTCAGCCAAACGCTTCTTCTTGTTGGGTACCGACTATGTGTATCCGCGTACCACCAATAAGATCCTGCGTGCCTTCCTGCATTCGAAAGGCATTCAAGATAAAGATATCGAAGAGGTTTATACGCCGTTCGGCTATAGCGACTACCAAACCATTGTCGCCAACATCAAGAAATTCTCTGCCGGTGGCAAAACGGCGGTGATCTCCACCATCAACGGGGACTCCAACGTCCCGTTCTACAAAGAATTGGCTAATCAGGGGATTAAGGCCACCGATGTGCCGGTGATTGCATTCTCGGTCGGGGAGGAAGAGCTGCGCGGTATCGACACCAAACCGCTGGTCGGCAACCTGGCAGCCTGGAACTACTTTGAATCAGTGGATAACCCGACCAACAAGCAATTCGTCAGCGAATGGCGTGCCTATGCCAAGGCACACAATCTGCCGAACTACGCGACCGCGGTGACCAACGATCCGATGGAAGCCACCTATGTCGGCATCCATATGTGGGCACAGGCGGTTGAGAAGGCCGGCACGACTGACGTTGACAAGGTGCGAGCCGCCATGGCCGGACAGACTTTTGCCGCGCCGTCGGGCTTTACCCTGACCATGGATGCCACCAACCACCATCTGCACAAGCCGGTGATGATCGGTGAGATCGAAGGCAACGGTCAGTTCAACGTGGTATGGCAGACCGATGCTCCGGTACGTGCCCAGCCGTGGAGCCCGTACATTCCCGGCAATGACAAAAAACCGGATTACCCCGTAAAAGGCGGTAAGTAATGCCTGGCCCCCCGTGATGGCGGGGGGCTGACTGAGCGATGCCCCATTGCGACGAGACATCTGATGAAACCTTTATCTTCAAACCCACTCAGGCATCTGTGGTTATTGCTGTGCTGCCTGCCCATGTTCGCGCAGGCGGGCCCAGCCGATGATTTTGTTGCGGCCAGCCGCACGCAGCAGGCCAAATTATTGCAGGCCTGGGCGATCGCGCCGGACGCTTCGCGCTTGCCGTTACTGCAGGCGCTGAAGCAGGAAAACGTGGTGGTCGACGAGGCTAAACATGCCTTTGCTCAGCAGGGCGATCGTTATCAGCCGTTGGACGGCTCCGCGGCCCCGACCGGTGTGCCAAAGAAAGTGTGGCTGAATAACCGCCTGCGCATTCTGATCGCCAACGCGCTGTCGGCCCACCGGTTGGTCAGTGAGGATCCTGCGCTGCGTTTGCAGGCGGCCCAGGCCTTGCAGCGTGAAGCGCAAAACGATCAGCTGCCGTTGCTGAGCCAGAGACTGGCACAGGAGAAAGACAGCCGGGTGCACGAGGCGTTAAGCATTGCGTTGGCTAATCTGCAACTTGCCGATAGCGATGCCGGGGTGCGCCTTAATGCGGTTCGGTTGCTCGGCAGTTCGGGCGATCCGGAAACCCAGACGCGGTTACAGGTAATGACTGACGCCACCCATGAGCCGGATGCCGCCGTGCGTGCCGAAGCGCTGAAAAGCCTGAGCAGCGTGAAACATCGGCTGATGTTAGGCGATCTGATCGGCCAGGCGTTTACCGGGCTGTCACTGGGGTCGATCCTGTTGCTGGCGGCGCTCGGATTGGCGATCACCTATGGCTTGCTGGGGGTGATCAACATGGCGCACGGAGAAATGCTGATGCTCGGCGCTTACTCGGCTTATCTGGTACAGGGGGCGTTTCAACAGTTCGCACCGCAGTGGCTGGCGCTGTATCCGCTGGTGGCCTTGCCGGTGGCGTTCGCTATCACCGCCGGCATAGGTATGGTGCTGGAACGCACGGTGATCCGCCATCTTTATGGTCGGCCGTTGGAAACCCTGCTGGCGACCTGGGGGATCAGTCTGGTGTTGATCCAAGGGGTGCGGGTGTTGTTTGGCGCACAGAACGTAGAGGTTGCCAACCCGGCCTGGCTGTCGGGGGGCATTCAGCTGTTGCCGAACCTGGTGCTGCCCTGGAATCGCATTGCCGTGATCCTGTTCGTGGTACTGGTGTTGGTACTCACCTGGCTATTACTGAATAAAACTCGCCTTGGCATGAACGTGCGCGCCGTGACGCAAAATCGCGCGATGGCGGCTTGCTGCGGCGTGCCCACCGGTCGTGTCGATATGCTGGCATTCGGTTTGGGTTCCGGTATCGCCGGGTTGGGGGGCGTCGCACTGTCGCAGCTGGGCAATGTCGGGCCCGAGCTGGGGCAGGGTTACATCATCGACTCGTTCCTGGTGGTGGTGCTCGGTGGCGTCGGCCAACTGGCGGGTACCGTGGTGGCGGCCTTTGGTCTCGGTATCGTCAACAAAATTCTTGAACCGGAGATTGGCGCTGTGCTGGGTAAGATCCTGATCCTGGTGCTGATTATTCTGTTTATTCAAAAACGTCCTCAAGGGCTATTCGCCTTCAAAGGCAGGGTGATCGACTGATGAGCCAACCATTGACTGTAACCGGCGTGCAAAAGGCACCCCGGCTGGCGCTGGGCATCGGCGGGCTGGTATTACTGGCGCTGTTAATCATGCCGTTTCTTGCGCTACTGCCGGCGGATAATCCGCTGGCAATGTCCACCTATACCCTGACCCTGGTGGGCAAAATTCTGTGCTATGCCGTGGTGGCCGTGGCGCTTGATCTGGTCTGGGGTTATGCCGGGCTACTGTCGCTAGGGCATGGGCTGTTTTTTGCCCTCGGCGGTTATGCCATGGGCATGTACCTGATGCGCCAGGCTGCGGGCGATGGCCTGCCGGGGTTTATGGCGTTCTTATCATGGAATGAGCTGCCGTGGTTTTGGAGCGGTACGCAGTATTTCGCCTGGGCATTGTGCCTGGTCGTGCTGGTGCCTGGAGTACTCGCCTTCGTTTTTGGTTACTTCGCTTTTCGTTCAAAAATCAAAGGGGTGTATTTCTCCATCATGACCCAGGCGTTGACCTACGCCGGTATGTTGCTGTTTTTCCGTAACGAAACCGGCTTTGGCGGCAACAACGGCTTTACCGGGTTTACTACGTTATTGGGCTTTCCGATCACGGCGACCGGCACGCGGGTGGCGCTGTTTCTGACGACGGTGGTGCTGCTGGTGGCCAGTCTGGCGATCGGCTTTGCCCTGGCGCGCAGTAAGTTTGGCCGGGTATTGACGGCGGTGCGCGATGCGGAAAACCGCCTGACGTTTTGTGGTTACGATCCAAAGGGCTTCAAGCTGTTTGTCTGGACGCTGTCGGCGGTGTTGTGCGGGTTGGCCGGGGCATTGTACGTACCGCAGGTGGGGATTATCAATCCGGGCGAAATGTCGCCGACCAACTCAATCGAAGCCGCCATCTGGGTGGCGCTCGGCGGGCGCGGTACCTTGGTGGGACCCTTGCTGGGGGCCGGTATTGTCAACGGCGCCAAGAGCTGGTTCACCATGGCGATTCCCGAGTATTGGCAGTTCTTCCTTGGCCTGATGTTTATCGTCGTCACATTGTTCCTGCCCAAAGGGGTTATCGGGTTACTGCGCAGAGGTAAGTCACAATGAATTCACTGCAAATGACTGACGAACTCTTTACCCAAGCGCTACCGGCAGATAAATACCGCCAGCAAACCGATCCGGTGCTGCTGCTCGACAAGATCAACGTCAGCTTTGATGGTTTTCGTGCGCTGAGCGACCTGTCGTTGCAGATTGGCGTGGGGGAATTGCGTTGCGTGATCGGGCCTAACGGTGCGGGGAAAACTACGCTGATGGACGTGATCACCGGCAAGACCCGCCCGGACAGCGGTAAGGTATTTTATGATCAAACCGTCGATCTGACCGCGCTGGATCCGATGCAGATCGCTCAGGCAGGCATCGGTCGCAAGTTCCAAAAACCCACGGTGTTTGAGGCGCTGACGGTGTTTGAAAATCTGGAAATTGCGCAGAAAACCCAAAAGTCGGTATGGGCCTGTCTGCGTGCCAGACTGAGCAGCGAACAGCGCGATCGTATCGACGACATGCTGAAAACCCTGCGGCTGGGCCACGAGCGGCACCGTCTCGCCGGGCTCTTGTCCCACGGGCAAAAGCAGTTTCTCGAGATCGGCATGTTGTTGGTACAGGAGCCGCATCTGCTGCTGCTCGACGAGCCGGCGGCGGGCATGACCGATGCGGAAACCGAGTATACCGCCGAACTGTTCCGCACGTTGGCGGGCAAGCATTCGCTGATGGTGGTGGAACACGACATGGGGTTTGTCGAAACCATTGCCGACCACGTGACGGTGTTGCATCAGGGCAGGGTCTTGGCGGAAGGTTCATTGGCGCAGGTACAGGCCGACGAGCAAGTGATCGACGTCTATTTGGGGCGCTAGGAGCAGCTATGTTGCAAGTAAACGAACTGAATCAATATTACGGCGGCAGCCACATTTTGCGTGGCCTGTCGTTTGACGCTCATGTCGGCGAAGTCACCTGCTTACTCGGGCGTAATGGCGTGGGTAAAACCACGCTGTTGAAGTGCCTGATGGGCTTGATCCCAGCCAAGAACGGCAGCATAAGCTGGCAGGGCGAGAACCTCAACGGCAAGAAGCCGCATCAACGGGTGCAGGCCGGCATCGCCTATGTCCCGCAAGGGCGGGAGATCTTTGGCCGTCTGACGGTGGAGGAAAATCTGTTGATGGGCTTAGCGCGTTTTTCTGGCGCTGAGGCGCGCAAGGTGCCGGATCACATCTATGAACTGTTTCCGGTGTTGTTGCAGATGAAAGATCGGCGCGGTGGCGATCTCTCTGGTGGGCAACAACAGCAGTTGGCGATTGGCCGCGCGTTGGCCTGTCGGCCACAGCTATTGATCCTCGATGAACCGACGGAGGGGATCCAGCCTTCGGTGATCAAAGAGATCGGCGCGGTGATAAAACAGTTGGCGGCGCGGGGCGATATGGCGATCCTGTTGGTAGAACAGTTTTATGATTTTGCCGCCGAGCTGGCGGACCGCTATTTGGTGATGTCACGCGGCAGCATCGTGCAACGTGGCGCAGGCAGCGCGATGGAACATGACGGCGTACGCGGGCTGGTGGCGATCTGAACGTCGGGGTTATTCGGGTTGGGTCACGGGAATGATGCAATACCCTGATAATCCTTACCGACTGAGCATTATCCCGGAAATAGATAACATGTTTTCCTGTCGGTAGAGCGCAGAGGTCACTCGCTATTGATTCTATGCGCCTGCCAATTTCAGGTTATCGAATACATCGTGAATATGACTTAGGTCGTCTTCGGCGGCGGCTAACCCGTACCGGGTCAAACCATACACATGAATATCTTCCATATCGGCCAATGCTTTTGGCCTGATCGTTATTTTTCTGCACATCCTTTTGCTTTGCCTCGTATTCTTTCCATGAACACATCAGGATCCCATTCCACTGCGTTCCCGCTGTTTTCACCTTCGGCGATTAAACGACGCAGCTCTTCCAGCGTTGAGGCGGCGGTACGCTCACGCAGGGTGCGTACCGATTCACGGATAACTTTGCTGGGGGTACGGTAGTCGCCGCTAGCGACCAGAGCTTCAACAAAATTACGCAGCTCTTCGCCCAGGTCCACTGTTAATGTTCTGCCCATGTTTTTCCCTCCGTTATTCTCTCAATCATTGCAAGATTAGTTCTTACAATATGCACGTTAAACCTGGAGAGCCTAAACTGCGGCAATACAAGGAACTCTTGGTTTTATAACCTCAGAAATTAAGGATAATGATGAACGAAATCACTGTGTCACGCCTGTCTTGCATCCTTCTGTCACTGTTCCCGGCTCTGTGGGGCATCTTCAGCCTGCTGAATAATACTGCGGGTTTCACCGATACGGCCCGCCATGCCGTGGGGCCGTTGCTTACCATGCAGGATACCTACCAGGTGCCCGGCCTGATGTGGCGTGCCGTCACTGCTCCCTGGGCCGGAATGCTCGGGTTGGTGTTTATCACGTTGCTCGAATCCCTGGCCGGGATAGCGGCAACCTTGGGCATTGTGTTGATGGTGAAACATCTGGGCCATTCTTATGCCGCTTTCGCCAAGGGTAAAGCCTGGGCGATGCTGGGCGCGTTGTGTGCCATTGCGGTGTGGGGGATCGGCTTTATGGTGGTCGCCGGCGACTGGTTTATGGCCTGGCAGGCTAAAGACAGCCCGCTGGCGGTGCAACTGGGTGCCTTGCTGTATATGGTGCCCAATACGTTGGCGTTGATGCTGCTGATGCTGCAACGTGATGCGCGTTAACCGGCGGGGGTGATTAAAACTGCGGCGAAATGCGCGAAAGTGTTGCCAAATGCTAACCTGCCGCAGGTTGTCACATTTCGTTCATAATTCTGTCCTAGCATAATAAACCTTAAATAAATTTATAATAAATCAACAAGTTAATTTTTAAGGGGTTACACATGAGCGATAAACCGCATAACGATCTGCCGCCGTCGGCAGAAGAGCAGGAGCAGCAACCGAGCAACCCGGCGCGTCGCCGTTTTCTTGCCGGCGCCACGGCGTTAGGGGTGGGGGCTTCTATTGCGCCGCTCGCCAGAGCGGCGGCTGACGGCAACAAAAACGTGCTGTTAAACACGCTACCCAC
The DNA here is from genome assembly GCF_058191755.1 of Serratia sp. CoH_122_TC_1. Taxonomy (NCBI): domain Bacteria; kingdom Pseudomonadati; phylum Pseudomonadota; class Gammaproteobacteria; order Enterobacterales; family Yersiniaceae; genus Serratia; species Serratia sp. CoH_122_TC_1. The sequence continues at coordinate 423,089 of NZ_JBXWLA010000001.1, read as the reverse complement.
CAATGCGCAAAACGCGCTGTTGCGACGACATGTGAAAAATGTGGTGGTGATCTACGCCGAAAACCGCAGCTTCAATAATCTGTTCGCCAATTTTCCTGGGGTAGAAAAACCGTTGTCGGCGCTCAAGCCTGAAGACTACCAGCAGCGTGATCGCGATGGTCGCCTGTTGGATTCGCTGCCGCCAATTTGGAAAGGATTGGTGCCAAAAGCGCAGGAGGTTGGGCATGTTAACTACAAAATCGACGAAAATGCGGTATTTACAACGCAATTGCCGAATCAGCCGTTTGTGCTGATCGGGCCGCAGGGCGAAAACCTGCCGCACGGTGTGGTGACGCGCGACCTGTGGCATGTGTTTTATCAGAACCAGATGCAAATCAACGGGGGCAAAAACGACAAGTTTGTCGCTTGGGCCGATTCTGGCGCCTTAACCATGGGCTATTACGGAGACGGTGCATACAACCTGCGGCTGTGGACCTTGGCTCAGGAATTTACCCTGTGTGATAACTTTTTCCAGGGCGCGTTTGGCGGCTCGTTCCTTAATCATCAGTATCTGATCTGCGCTCGCCCGCCGTTTTACCCCGAAGTGCAAAACTCGGTAGCCAAAGGGGGGATTGCCCAGCTCGAAAGTGATGATGTGACGGACCCGCGTCTGAAACCGCTGAGTGATTCACCGGTCAGCGCCTCGTTTGGTATCCCCCTGTTTGGCAAGAGCCTGCTGACGCCGGACGGTTATGCGGTCAATACCATGGCGCCGCCGTACTGGCCATCCTGGACTCAAGACGAGAAAGACCCGACGCTGGCGGATGCCACGATGCCGAACGTCATGCCACCGCAGAAACACCCCCATATTGGCGACTTGCTGAGCCAAAAAGGGATCGACTGGGCATGGTATGCCGGCGGCTGGCAGTACGCGTTGGATAACCGCAAGGATCAGGGCGATTTCCCTGGCGCACCGGATTTTCAGTATCACCATCAGCCGTTCAACTATTTTGAAAACCTGGGGCCAGCTAACCCGCAGGCTCGCGAAGCGCACCTGCGTGACGGTGGTATTGGCGATTCTGTTGCCAGCAATAAATTTTTAGCCGCGGTGGAAGCGGGTACGTTACCGCCAGTGGCGTTCTACAAGCCCCAGGGCAACCTGAATATGCACGCCGGTTATTCTGACGTGGAAGCGGGCGATCGCCATATTGCCCATATCATCAACAGCTTGCGTAATGGCCCGCAGTGGGACAACAGCGTGGTGGTGATTACCTTTGATGAGAATGGTGGCTGGTGGGATCATGTGGCACCGCCGCAGGGCGATCGCTGGGGGCCTGGATCACGTATCCCGGCATTGGTGGTCTCACCGTTTTCCCGCAAGGGGTATGTCGATCATGAGGTGTACGATACCGGTTCTATCCTGCGTTTAATCAGCCGGGTGTTCGATTTGCCGTCGCTCGATGGGCTGACCGAACGCGATAAGGCGATGGCAGCGCGGAGCCAAAAACCCTTGGGGGATCTGACCGGCGCGCTGGCGTTTCCTGGCTAGTCGTTACAGCGCTTTCGACATATACCAGATGCCAATGGAACCTTGGGCGCTGGTGTAACAGGTCTCGCCGCAAATGCTCAGCCCCTGGCGTTGGTAAAAACGCTGGGCGCTGGTATTGCGCTTTAGCACTTCCAGCCAGAACGTTTCTTGCTTACGTTCTCGCGCCCGTTGCTGAACCTGTTCAAAAAAACGCTGGCCATAACCCCGCCCGGCATATTCCGGCAAGAAATAGATCTTCTGTAGCTCTGCGCCAAGGGCTTGGGTAGGGGTCAGCAGGCTGTCGAAATTCAACCGCGCATAGCCCACCAGTTTTTCGCCTTCATACCCCAGCAGCCAGCACACATCCGGATCCTGTAGCGTTTTTTCGAGGGCTTCAACCGCAAAATCTTGCGCCAGAAAAGCGTCTAACTCCTCTTTGTGGTGCCAAAGTTCGCCAAAGTGGGCCTGATAAGTGCGGATACCCACGTCGCGAACCTGTGCTAAATCACCGCTCAACGCCTGGCGGATGCTGAACATGTAGACCTCTTTTGGGGAAATGAGTAACGGTTGCTGCCCTGAAGGGAACGGACTGCTCCTGATGAATATTTTGCCAACGTAAAACACGGGAGATATTTTTATCCCGCAGCGAGTATGACGTGAAAGGTCAAACACAACAAAAATTATTCAAGGTTAAGCGGGCGTTGCGAGCGTCAGACGCCATGTCCAACCGCAGCACGCCCGATGGGAAGACAATCACTCAGCAAGATGTTTCGGTGTTTCCCGCCTGAACCCCAGACCAATAATCCGCCCAAATAACCGCGGCAACCAGCGGCTGTTACCGACGCGCATCATCAGGTTTTTCCCACCCTGCGCGCGGCGTTTTTGGGGTCTGCGCTGGCTCATTTTAATTTGCAGGAACTGTGTGGCTTTGGTGGGGAAATTGCGGCGGCGTTGCACACGCAGCAGGTGTTTTAACTGCAAGTTCTGATTGCGTAGCGGAGGAATAATGGCGTTGGCGGTAGCGACCGCATCCTGAATCGCCAAATTCACCCCGACACCGCCAATGGGGGACATGGCATGTGCGGCGTCACCAATACACAGTACGCCCGGTTTGGCCCACCGATCCAGCCGATCAATACGGATGCTCAAGAGTTTCACCTGATCCCAACTGAGGATCTCTTGCAAACGAAGGTCCTGGAAAGGGGCAACTTCGGCGATATGCAGCAAAAACTTGTCCAGTCCGTCCTGCTGGATCGTCTCAAAACTGCCTTTGTCGATTGAATAACCGCACTGCCAGTAGTCGCCTCGGTCGATCATGATGAAGTTTTGTTTTGGCCCGGTATGGCCCATCGACCAGGCGGGGTCACCGGGTTTTTTATCAAGCTTCATCCACAAGACGTCGCGCGGCGAGCCAAAAGAACGGCTGCTGAGAGCCGCCTGTTCGCGCACCACTGAATTGCGCCCGTCGGTACCTACCACTAACTGGCAACGCACACGGATCGGGCCATCCGGCGTCTCTGCCAGTACGCCGCAGACCTGGCCACGGTCGTACAACAGTTGGTGTACCTGAGCCGATGTGATCAGCGTGAACGTCGGAAACGCGGCGGCCTTTTCGGCCAGAAAGTTGAGAAACTCCCATTGCGGCATAAAGGCGATAAATTTGCAGCGCGTCGGCAGGCGCGTGAAGTCGGCAAGTCGAATATCGCGCCCGGCGATTTCGGCGTGCAATGTTTCTGCACGTTGGTGAGGCAGTGCCAGCAGTTCTTCCAGCAGGCCGAGCTGGTGCATGATTTCTAACGTTGAGGGGTGAATGGTGTCACCGCGAAAATCACGCAAGAAGTCGGGGTGCTTTTCCAGCACCATCACGTTTATCCCCGCCCGTGCCAACAGATAGCCAAGCATCAGCCCAGCGGGGCCGCCGCCAACGATACAGCAGCGAGTGACATAAGGTGTAATCAGTGATGATGACATAGTGGCTGACCTCAAGGGCGGCATCGGGCAGGCCCTCATTGAAAACTTATCATTGATAATGATTATCAATATCAAATCTGGCTGTCAACCCGTGGCACAGTGTGGTCAAAGGGCATGGCAAGTATCACGATTCTCCTCAAAGCGGTTGACCGGGCGAGTATCCCACGCCATCTTTATCAGTGAAATCGGCATTACTTTGATTCATGGTTCTGAAAAACGGGATGGTCATGATGGGACGAGTCACCTTCGATCTCGACGATCTGCGCAGTTACGTCACGGGCATTGAGCTGGGCAGTTTCGCTAAGGCGGCGGAGCGGCTGGGGCGTTCAACCTCTGCGGTCAGCGCACATCTGAAAAAGCTGGAGCAGCAGATCGGCACGCCGATCCTGACAAAGGCCGGGCGCGGTATGGTAATGACGGAAGCCGGTGAAACATTACTGGGCTACGCCCGCCGATTGCTGGAGCTTAACGATGAAGCCGCCGCTGCGGTACGCGGGCTGGACCTGCAGGGGACGGTACGCCTGGGGCTGCAGGAGGACTTCGGCGAAACCTTTTTGCCCCAGGTTTTGGGCAGTTTTGCCCGGGCGCATCCACGAGTGCGTATCGAAGCGCGCATTGCCCGCAATGCCGAGCTGATCGACTGGGTGCTGAAAGGGCAGTTAGATTTGTCGCTGGCCTGGGACGGGGGGATCAGCACGCCGTACCATCAGATGCTGGGGCAGCGGCAGATGCATTGGATAACGTCGCCCCATTTCGAACTGGCATCCTGGCGTCAGGGAGACGAGCCATTGCCGTTGGTGATGTTTGATGCCCCTTGCCTGCTGCGCAGCGCGGCGACGCAGGCCTTGGATCGCGCCGGCATTGCGTGGCGTATTGTCTTTACCAGCCGTAGCCTGAACGGTATCTGGGCGGCAGTCAGCGCAGGATTGGGGGTGACGGTACGCACCGATGCCGGGCTGCCGTCGGGTTTATCCCGTTTGCCAGCCGGTACGTTACCGTCATTAAACGCGCTAGGTGTGGTACTGCACCGTGCGGAAGATCACCCCTCGGGGGCAATCCAGCGCTTGGCGCAGATCGTGGCCGATCGGATCCAGAATTAGTCCTGTTCGATCGGCTGTTTGCCGCTCAGTGCGCCCCATTCACTCCAGGCGCCGTCATACAGCTTCACCTGCGGTGCATTGAGCGATAACAAGCCGAAAGCCAGCACCGCCGCAGTGACGCCGGAACCGCAGCTGGTGATGATTGGGCCATTGATATTCACCCCTTTGTCGGTGAAGGTCTTGTTGAGGGCTTCCAGCGATTTGAAACGGCCATTTTCCAGCAGTTCCCCGTAAGGAATGTTGATGCTGCCGGGAATATGACCGCGGTGCAGGCCTGGGCGGGGTTCTGGCGCTTCGGCGTAAAAACGGGGGGCGGCGCGTGCATCAAGGATTTGCACTTCCGTGTTCAGCGCTTGCTCCACCTGCTGCATATTGACGACCGCATCGGCATTAAAACGGGCGTTGAACGTGTGCGGCGAACGCTGTGCAGCGCCGGTTTCCAGTGGCTGGCCTTGCGCTATCCAACCGTTTAAGCCTTCGTCCAGCACATAAACCTGTTGTGCGCCAAAGTTGCGGAAAGTCCACCAACCGCGCGGAGCAGAAAATTGATTGCCCTCGTCATAAAACACAATGGTCTGTTGTTCGTTGATGCCCAACTTGCCGACGGCAGCGCCGAATTCATCGGCTGTCGGCAGCATATGCGGTAAGTCGGTATGTTTGTCCGCGACGTTATCAATATCAAAATACACCGCGCCCGGTATATGGCCGCGTTCAAACTCGGCGAGCATGTCTTTTTTCGGCACCAGACCGACAGGAGACATTCTGACATCAACGACGATCAGATTTTCATCGTTGATGTGCTGCGCAAGCCATTGTGGAGTAACCAGAAACGGAGAGTTCATCGTTATTGTTCGCCTGTGGTGAAAACGGTTTTTCACTATACCCTAAATCATTGGCGTTGCATTGCGGCGCACAAACGCAGCCAACAAGCATGCTGCGGGGATAGACACCAGCCGCTTTGACGATGTGATCCATCAGTAAAAATTATCAGGCTGCCTCAGTGCGTAACGCGGCGACAATGGTGGCCAGCGTTGCATGGGAAGTCTCGCCGAGTGGGCCCTTCGCTTCGGCAACCCCATTCTCAGCCAGCAGCGTCTGGAGGCCGATCAGCCAATCGTAAATATAAAATGCCGTATTTCTTGCCGGCGTGGGCGCCAGCTTGGCTAGCCGCTGTTGGCTACCCCAGTTAACCGCCGGCTGCGGCGGTGGGGAAAAGATCGGCTGGCCGTGATTAATCCGGCTGACAGGGCGTAAAGCGGCCTCGCGCTGCTGGAAACCCAACCAGGTGACGAAATCCCCCAATATTGCTAACGCCTGGCTCACCTGCCGATCTTCGCCTTGTTCGGGTAGGGACCCGGCAGACAGCGCGCGTTCCAGCGATTCAGCAATCCCCAGCCGACAAGCGGCGGTGATCAATGCATCAACCAGTATCTCCAGATGCTGTTTCCCGACGCCCAGCAATATCCGCAATTGAGGATTATCGGGCAGGGTGCGCAGGTGGTTGACCCAATCGGCAAACACCCGTTGGGCAAAGGGGGAACCGCTAAGTTCTGTTGGCGCGGCGGGGGGGATATTCCCGTCGCCAAACAGATCGATCTCCTCATCGAACGGCGAAGCTGAGGTCACGGGTGCAGGTAAGATATGCTGTTGTTGCACGTACAGCTGACGCAGCGTGTTGGACTGCGGCAGCAGCCATTCGAGTAACTCGCCGTGAACCCCGGCTTGTGCCTGTAGCGCACGCAGTAGGTGTTGGGCGCGCTGATGCGTTAACTGCGGGTCTGTCTTGCGCAGCCAGTTGCCCAGCAAACTTTCCGTGAGTTCGCGTTGCAGCTCCTGCCGTTGTTCCAGGGCGCGGTCATGCTTCAATGTCGGACGTGCCTGTGCGGCCAGATAGGCCACCATGCGATGGCAGTCGCTCTCATCCACCGCCAGCAATGTGGCCCAGCTTTCGCCCGGCTCACCGACATAGCGTTGAACGGCATCATCTGGGCGTGGTTTTCCCTCTTGGCGTGAGTCGAAGGCTGTGATCGCCCAGATTAAGCCCGGCTTTCTGCGGGTGCGGACCTCTGTGTTTTCACCCTGGGTTTGTCTGACCCAGTAGGCCAGCGCGTTGCCCGCACGGCTGGCATCTTGCGGCGTGCTGGCGGCATCGGTAACCAGCAGCAGGTTGGCGTGCAGGCTATCGGCAGCGAGAATCAGCAGGCTGGCACGCTTTGCCTGCTGCATGCGTTCAGTCACCCCAGCACCAGGGCATCGGCTGCTGGTCGGCAGGTCAAGCAGTTCTACGTCGTCTGGCAACCCGGCGCCTTTCCTCAGCGGTAATGTTGTTGTCACTTCTGCTGCCAACCAGGCCAGACTCTTGAGTGCAATGCCCACGGTGTCACCCTTCTCCGTCAGTACGGTAAGTTTGTCCTCCGTGGGGGCTGTCATCATACCGGCATGCAGAATGCCGCTGTCTGGATCCAATACCTGACGAGATGCCTGTACTCGCTGACAGTGACCCAGATCGTGCAACGCATGCGCCAACTGCCGATAGTTGGCAGTCAGAACCGGATCCTCACCCCAAAGCGGCGCAAACAGCCTGGCACGTTCATCCACACTCAGATAGGGCGCCAGCAAGATGGCCTGTGGCCAGAAGTGTCTTTCCAGCGCCTGTTGCGCTTTGCCACCCTGGTGACGCAGGCTGTCCCACAGCGCAACCACCGCGTTGCTGTCCAGACCGTCGATAGCCATAGGCTGGCGGTGGCGCTCCAATGCAGCAAGGTGCGCGGCCATTGCACGCGTGTCCCCGTCTGCATGAAAACCGCCCATCACGGCGGTGCCGATCATCATGGCAATCAACTGCGCTTCATCAAGTAAGGAGATGGCAACAGGATAAGCAGGGGGCGTCTGGGTGCCGGAAGCGCTGTAACGCACCGTCAACGTAGCAGCGTCGGTCAAGGGACTGGCGCCGGGAGCCAACGCCGCCAATAAATGGGCTTTGGCTGCGGCGTTGTGGCCATAAAGGCCGATGGCAACGCGATGATGCATAGCGCTGTCCAGTTGTCTGGCCCGGTTGTAACTGCGGCGTAGACGAACCGTCAGATTATCGGCTTCTCTGCTCAGCCGCGTGGATTGCTGCCGCGTGCTGGCAACCCAGTCAATCGCCTGAATGATGCTGTTACCCAGGCTGTTTATCGGCTCTGCTGCGCCGGAGGTGATAGGTTTCATCGTTGATAAATGCTCCCGCTGTCGATCCAATAATGGGTTGCGCCAGAGGCGCTGGCAGCCAAGGTATTAAGTTTTAATTGCAGATGATGAGCGGGAATAGGCGTTCCATCGGCTAAATGCGCCTGGGCGATGCTGACCCCTTCAGCGCCCTGTTCATCGCTGCCGGTAATCGCCAAGCGTAGGCTGATGACGGCATCGCCCGCCAGTTTACGCGCCAGCTGAGGGTCGGTGATGGTGAGGGTATACAGTGGCGACGCGGGCCAGCGTTCGTTATCCAACTGGCGGAACCCCAGGCGCAGGGGGCCACGAAGCTGGAAATACGTGTCGGGATCCAGCGAAAAGTCCGCGCAATCGAGATCGATATCGCGATAGTAAAGGTTATCGTCCGCCAGCATGTTATTGCTATCCAGCATGCCCAGATGGCGAATGGTGGAATAGGGCTGGAAGTCCCCGACGTTAAAATAAAAACTCTCCAGACGCAGATCGATCGCAAGCAGGCACAGCATGGCCCCCACGGCGGCGGTTGATTTTGGGTTATCGATACGCCCACCCTTATTAAAGGGGTACCAACTGCGTGTGTGATATCCCTCGAGCGGCAAGATTCGGCTGGCAGGTAGCGGCTGCAGGTGACGCAATAATGTCTGAACCCCAGGGAAACGCGCCGGCCGGCCGGTCAGCAGCAACACATCGCAGGTGTATAACGCCACAACTTCGGCAAGCAGGCGCAGGCAGTGATTTATGCCGATCCTGTCAGACAGGAAGGCCGCGTGCAGGGCTCCCAGACGAATGACCAGTGGGGTGTGCAGAATATCGAAGTCAGTGGCCGAGGACTCGCGCTGAATCTCACCGTTGATAAAGGCCAGCACCTGTGGCGTCGGCATCTGTGGCAGCAACTCACCCAAACTGGTGGCGATTTCCGCATGGGCATCCAGGGGATCGTAATCCTCGTACGCACTAAGCAATGCACGCCCGGCAGGCATGAAAATTTGTAGCGTGGCCTGCTGACGCAGCGTGGAAAACCCATCTATACGGCCTTCATTGCCAAACAGCTTGTCCATTATTGCCGGTGTTGCGACGACGCCGGCATTTTCGACGGCCTGCTGTACAGCAGGCAAAATAAACAGCTGAATGATATCCAGCAAAATATCGTCACCGGCGATTTTAAATCCTTCGCGGAACAACAAACGCGGATTGATTTTAATGTTGTTGCCAACGCCATCATCCAGCGCGTATTGGGTGATGGCCAAATCGGTCGTGCCGCCACCGATATCAATGGAGGCGATACGCAGCATTTTTCCCGGTTGTGTTCCGGGTTCTGTTGGCCGGTCAGGCCTGGCCATTGCGGCAAAAAAGGCGTCAGTACGGCCGGCAAAATTCACCTGGGTTTCGTTATACAGATAAACCATCTGGCCACAGGTCGCCTCATCCCATTCCATGTGCACCTGAGGCACGGGGACACGGGTGTTGCCACCGTCGAATGGCGCATCCAACGGGTGCCAACCCATGGCTTTCCATACCAGACCAATGGCTTCCTGCATGCGGCGACGGAAAATTTCACGCTCTGGTTTGGGCATCGCCGAAGGCAATGTCAGGATGATGCTACGCAACCGACGCGGTGCAGAGGTGTTCGGCATTTTAAGCCGCTGAGCGACGCTGTTGATTTGCATCAGCACCTGCGCCAGCAGTTCGGTCAGCATCAGGGTCATGACTGCACTGCGGCTATAATGGGCGGCAAATACCGGCAGCCGTGCCTCTACGGGCAACCCGGACAGCGGCAAACCTTCGTCGTTGATCAGTGACGTCAATGGCGCTGCGGCGGCCATGGGCTCTTGTTTGCCGTTAAAACGCCAGCCGGGCGCATAGCGTTCTTCGTCCCACAGATAACGGCGCGGGCTGGATATTCCGGTGGTGCCTTCGGTACCTTCCCGTTGCTGCGCCAGTTGCATGGCTTCGTGGCCGACACGGGTAATCGAAGGCCAGATAAAGGCATCATCGCGTCCGCTTTGGAACGAGAGATGCTGTTTGCCAAATGAGGCTTGGGCAAACTCGACCCGGCTTTCAAACAACGCGCTGTAAACGCAATGCGGCATGGACAATGAGCGCAATTGCAATTCATTGGTCTGCTTCAAACCGTTATTTTCTTGTGGATGTTCTTCGACCAGCACCCCGCAGGTGTGGGAGTTCCCGACATCTAAAATCACGTCCACGTTAATCGCGGGCTGCTGTGGCGTTTCCCCGATGATTTTTATCCGTGGAACCGTTAGCTGGTTGCCCAGCATATTCAACACGTTGAGATAATGCGCCTGGTATTCGAAGGTTTTCAGCCCGGCGTATATCTCTGTTTCGGTGCGCGCCTCCAGGCTGGACGCGCATTGCGTAAAGACCTCGCGCAACCAACTGTCTACCCAGGTCAGATCGAGAAACTCGCCTAACTCATGGTTACGGTGGGCCAGTGAGAAGCAGAGCCCCGTATTGAGATCGCTTTCGCTTGGGCCAAGAGCCTCCTGTCCCGCCGGGACCAGTCGGGTATCAAAGGCAAACACGACCCGCAGCAGATTGCCGTCCTGATCGGGCGCATCCAGCAAGACGATCTGCATCCGCGCCCAATTATCCGGCCCGGATAGAAATGCACCGGATGACGTGCAACGAGAGAAAGGCAGCGGCAGCCAGGTGTTATTCAGCAGTTGCAGCGATTGCTGCAGGGAAAAACTGAACTCTGGACGTACCACCTCGGGGGCCTGCCCTGGCTGGGCAGGTAACAGGTATTTGCCCGTGTCGGCATCCCATTGCAGGCGCAGAAGCGGGCCGCTTGCCGTCTGACGGACAAATTTGCCCGGAAAATCGGCATCCAATACCGGCGTCAGGGCAAAATCCATAAATTGGATGCCACTGTCCTGAATCAGCGTAATGGCTTGTTTGTAATCCACCAGGGGTGCCAACATCATTTACTCTCGCGCTTTAACGTCATGGGATAGACCGTGTCCGCATCGTAGCGGCCGGTGCACTCTGCAGGCCCGGTTTCGTTTTGCTTGCAGACGATTTCCGGTATTTGGTAGCGGCTGCCGTCGCTGCAGCGCGCTTTGGTGCGGCTATTGATTACCAGATTGCCAGACTGCATTAGCCCGGCTTCCACCGGTGTTCGGCAGGTGATGGCATCACCGTAGGTAATTCTCGCTGTCCCTTTGCCACCGTTCAGACGGTATTGCAGGCTAGGGCGTTTGCCTGTGAGGGGATCTTTCAATGCCACGGTGGCGCGCCACTGGCCATTGAGAAAACGCGTCGATCCGGCTTTGACGGCGTCAGCGGGCAGCACTAACGAATTCTTGTCTGCCGGCGGCAGGGCTACCGGGGCAGGCGGTGGCGGCATCAGCGTTGCATGGGCTAATGGGAGTTGCAGTTTGAACGCCGGGACGGCAGCGCGGACCGGCGATGCCGGTTGCTGCGCCACGGGAATGGGGCCGGGTAGGGCGCTCGGTGAGGTCATCCGATGGGCCAGCAGGGCAACCAGCATCAGCACAGGTAAAATCCACCCATAGCGGCGCCACTGGCGGCGTGGCTGTGCGGGTGTGACGGCCACCGATGGCACGACTTCTGGTGCAGGCACCGGCGTAGGTTTGGTTAGAGGTATCACTGTGGGCCGCGGTGTGGGGGCGATTGGCGTCGGTTTTTCTTCTGTCACGTCAACCGGGCGTAAGCACGCCAGAGGATCGTCCTGACACTGCGCGTGCGGCTTGATAAACCCCCAAAAGGTCAGCACCGGTTTACCCTCTACCAGATAGACATGCTGTGAGTCGGGGATTTGCATTGCTTTGGTCAGCAATGCGCCAAACAAACGGTGGCTTGGGTGCTCGGTGGCCTGTGTCTGGGCGATCAAGGTACGGAATGCTTCCAGGCTCTGTTCCAGTAGACGCACGGCCTGCGTACGTTGGGCATCACTCGCGGCCAGCCAAGACGTCACTTTCCCCGGAAAAGGAGAATACCAGTCAATGCGGGTGCCCGTTTCGTTCGGCTGCGGGATTGCCAGGCAATCGGCTGCTTGCTGCTGTTGGCGAATGCGCAATGTTTCTCGCAACTGCAATGCGCAGGCATAAACCGGTTGCCCATTCTCGCCCAATGCAAGCACATCATCTAAACTGCCACTGCGTAAAAAGGGTTTCACCACGGCAAAAAACCTTGTCCTGTTCTGCTAAAACGTGCAAACAGGCATGGTAACCCGCGGCGTGAGCGGTCAAACGGCTGAGGACAGGCGTAAAACTACGTTTCTTTTTCCTCTATCGCGCGAGTTCGCCGGTATTTACAGTGGTGGCCCCTTTTTTCTGCGGATCTGTCACGTCGACGATGATGGCACGGATCGTGGTTTTGCCTTGATTCACCACTGACCCCGGGGGAGACCGCGCTGAGGCTTATCCAGACAGAGGGAGAAATAATGTTACTGACTACCGACAACCACGACTTTGGCGGCGCCAAAATCGCGCTGCTATGCGGTGATAAGTTGCTCACTTACCAACGTGATAACAATGCGAATATTCCCTGGCCTGGCTGTTGGGATTTGCCCGGGGGTGGGCGTGAAGGCGATGAAACGCCATTGCAATGCGTGCAGCGGGAAACTCAGGAGGAATTTGGCCTACAGATTGATGCGCGACAGGTGAAATGCCAGCAGTATTACGACGGCATTTTGGCTGGCTACCCTCCGACCTGGTTTATGTTGGGCGAAATTACCCCAGAAGACATTGCCGCCATTCGTTTTGGCGATGAAGGGCAACGTTGGCAGATGATGTGTATCGACACCTTCATCCATCACCCGCAGGGCATTTCGCATTTGCAGCAGCGATTAGCGCGGCATCTTCGGCGTTAAACCTGTTCCACCGCCTCAACGCGGGCGATCAATGCGTCGAGCTGATGCTCGGAAAACACCTCGATGCCATGTTGGCGTAGCAACTCGGCGGTGACGCCGCTACCGGGTTTGGTTTGCCCGCTGAAAGAGCCGTCGTAGATAAACTGACTGCCGCAGGATGGGCTGCCGTCCGTGAGTAAGGCAAAACGACAGCCGTGTCGCCGCGCCGTTTCCAACGCCAGATGCGCGCCAAGCAGATAGCTGTCGGTGACGTCCCCGCCGCTGACTTCCATGACCCGTGCTTGCTGAGCCAGCACCGTGGCACCTTCGGCAGCCGCCGTAATTTCTGCCGAGGGGCGCGGGGTCGAAAATCCCGCGGCCAGCTCTGGGCAGCAAACTACCAAGCGCCCTTCGCGCTGCCAGCGTTGCAGCGTGGAGTCGAATAAGGGTTTATTGGAACCGTTGTAGCGAACGTGAAAACCGGCCAGGCAGGCGCTGAATAAAATCTTTGACGGCATGCGATTTGTCTCTGTCACAGGGGCGAAAGCGCGGCACTGGCGGCCCACGCGCGCGGCTTTAACATAGCAGAATCTTCTCTCCGATGGCAGCGCCAACAAGACGTTCTCGGTTGCGCTTTTGACGCTGGCCGATCGTGCCGCTGGCGTCCACGATGTTCAGGCTCATTGCCTGTTCTCTTTGGCGTCGGCAACCCGTCGAGTGCGCCAGCGGTTGGGCGTTTGCTCTTCCCACTGCATAAAAGCGCGGCTGAACGAATTCAATTCTTCAAACCCCAGCACAAAGGCGATTTCACCCGGCTCCAGATTGGTCTCCGCCAGCAGTTGGCAGGCGGTACGGTGGCGGGTTTTGTCCAGCAGCTGTTGGTAGCTGTAACCCTGCTGTTGCAAGCGGCGCTGTAGCGTGCGCGCGCTGACATAGAGCTCCGCCGCCACACTGTTGACGCTGGGGCGCTGGCCACGCATGCTGCGGCCGAGTATCGCCATCACCTGTGTCGGCAAATCCTGCGCTTGCTGTGCCTGGCTCAGTTCGGCCTCGAGTCCGGGCAGCAATGTCGCCAGCATGTCCTGGTTATAGGTGATGAACGGCTGCTGCATGAGTGCACGATCAAACACCAACACATCCCGCGGCGCGTCGAAGTGAATGGGGCAGCCAAAGTAACGCGGCAGCGGTGAGGCCGCGTTGTGTCGCCGCGTCAGCTCGATGGATCGCGGGCGTATCAGCAGGCCGGTACCGCGGCGGCATAGGGTGATGATGGAGGCAAAGATGGCGTCAATCAACAGCGCCGGTGCGTGACCTTCGGCCATGATCCAGCGGATGTGCATACGCACACCGTCGCCATCTTCCGTCAGCGTCAGTTCCTCCGGGCACAGGAGTCGCTTGTAACGGGCGATTTTTTGTAATGCTTCCCCCAGCGTGGCGGAGTGCAGTGCAGCGGCAGAAGCAATATCATAATGCTCTGGCGCTACGTCGCCGCCGAGGCGCAGGCCGAATGTGTTGTCATCGGCCAACTGAGCGAGGGTGCGCCAAATATCAAAGAACTGTCGGGTGGACAGCTTTACCTTGTCACGTCGTGCGTTGAGCAGCCCAACCGGCAGGCGAGCCAGTTGGCACACCCTTTCGATATCGACGCCAAGAACCGCCAGACGGGCGAATAGCACGCTGGATAGGGGGATCTGATCGCTACTCATCGTTGCGGATGCCTTTTTGTTTTGGATGGTGCCACTTTAGAATAGGGTGGCACCGGGCGATAATCCGATGACGACATGGTTTAATCCGATCGCGCCAATGCAGTTTCAAGCATTGGAGAAGGTGCCAGCATCAGTTTTTGGATGGTGGCCCCTACCCGTTGTACGGCCTGCTCAATTTCTGCCGTCAGCTTGGGCGCATAGTTGAGACGTAGACAGTTACGGTATTTGCCGGAGGCAGAAAAAATACTGCCGACGGCGATCTGCACGCCCTGTTGCTCCAGATAGCGGTTCAGGCGCAGGGTATCAAAGTCTTCATCCAATTCGATCCACAACATAAAGCCACCGCGCGGTTGGCTGACGCGGGTACCGGGGGGGAAATACGCCATAATCCACGCGGTCATTACGTCGCGGTTTTGCTGATAACGCACGCGCATACGCCGCATGTGCTGCAAGTAGTGTCCATGACGGATAAAGTCGGCAATCGCCAACTGGGGCTGAGTGGCGGTGGAGCCGGTGCCGATGTATTTCAAGTGCAGCACGCGTTCCAGGTAGCGTCCGGGGGCAATCCAGCCAATGCGCAAACCCGGAGCCAAGGTTTTTGAGAACGAGCTGCACAGTAGCACCCGCTCGTCTTCATCGAAGGATTTCAGAGACGGCGGGCGCGGGTACTGATAGGCGAGATCGCCGTATACGTCGTCTTCAATAATCGTCACGTCATAACGCTGCGCTAACGTCAGTAAACGTTGCTTGCGTGCCTCAGGCATGATGTAGCCCAACGGGTTATTGCAGTTCGGTGTTAATAGAATGGCTTTCACCGGCCATTGTTCCAGCGCCAATTCCAACGCCTCCAGACTGATGCCGGTGAGGGGGTCGGTAGGGATTTCCAGCGCCTTCATGCCTAACCCTTTCAGCGTTTGCATGGTGCCATGGAAGCAGGGGGAATCCACCGCCACAATCTCACCTGGCTGACACACGGCGCGTAAACCGGTGGAAAGGGCCTCATGGCAACCGGTGGTGATGACCAATTGATCGGGGCTGATCTGACAGCCGGAATCCAGTAGCAGGCGGGCAATTTGTTCGCGCAGCTCCAGCACACCCTGAATGCTGTCGTAGAGCAGGCTGCGCAAATCGCCGTGGCGGCCCATGTGCCCCAAGGCTTTCATCAGCGGCTTCAGTGTCGGCTCACTGATATCCGGCATGCCGCGTCCGAGTTGTATCAAATCTTCGCGGGGCTTGTGACGGATCATTTCCAGCACCTGCTCCCATTGCGAAATATCCACGGGGCGTTGCACCGGGCGAGTGACGGCGGGCAATTCAGCTAATGTGCGGCGCCGGCGTACAAAATAGCCCGACTTGGGCCGCGCCTCCACCAGTTGGCTCTCTTCCAACAGGCGGTAGGCCTGTTGCACTGTACTGATGCTGACGCCGTGTTCCTGGCTCAGCGTGCGGACAGAGGGCAAGCGGTCGCCCGCCGGATAAAGACCCTGTTCAATGCGTTGGCTAAGGATCGCAGCCAGTGTGGCGTAGCGTGTCATACAGATGCCTAAAATAAGAATGGATGAGAAAAAACCGGTACAGATGACGTTAAATTAGACCATTCAGACAGACAGAGACAGCTTTTGTATGGAAAAAATACCGCGGACTTGAATCTGTATTGTTTTCTCCATGCCCAGCATCATGACTCCAGAGCAAACACGAAGGAGAATATGATGACGAGCTTGTCTGTTGACAGTATGCCAGCCCACTCCCAGCCCCCTTTTTCCCGCTGGCGTCTGTATCTGCAACGCTATCGCACACGTCAGGCGCTATTGCTGTTGGACGACGTGCAGCTGGCGGACATCGGCCTGACACGTGCTGCGGCATGGCGAGAAGGCAGCAAGCCTTTCTGGCGGCGTTAAGTGCTGAAACTGCTCGGTAAGGCCTCATCGATTAACGTTCGCAAGGTGCTGTGGACCTGCCATGAACTGGCGTTACCTTTAACCCGGGAAGAGTGGGGAAGTGGTTTTCGCTCCACTCAGGAACCGGAATTTCTCGCACTAAACCCTAATGGGCTGGTGCCCGTGCTGATCGACGGTGAACAGGTGTTATGGGAGTCCAACACGGTTTGCCGTTATCTGGTGGGGCGCGAAGGGCGTCAGGATTTGCTGCCAGAGGCTCCTGGTGCGCGTGCGGCTGTCGAAATGTGGATGGATTGGCAGGCGACGGATCTCAACAATGCATGGCGTTATGTGTTTATGTCACGGGTGCGCCAAGATCCCGGGTATCAGGATGCGGGTAGCCTTGCCGCCGCCGAACGGGAATGGAACCGGCTGATGGGCCTGCTGGATCAGCACCTGTCACGTGGCCGCCTTTATGCCGCCGGAGACGTTTTCACCCTGGCGGACATTGTGCTGGGGCTCTCTTTGAACCGGTGGTTAATGACGCCGTTTTCACGGCCGAGCTACCCGGCGTTGAATCGCTATTTTCAACGTTTGCAGCAGCGGCCTGGTTTTCTGCTGCACGGGGCCAACGGGCTGCCCTGATTCGGAATGAAAAGTTCATTTCAATCGGCCGGGTGAGTTTATGCTCACCCGGCTTTTCGTTGTTTCATCCCAGTCTGCAGCGTTTTATGAACGACATCACGATTATCATTTTTATTTTACCTCTCGCTTGTGATTGAAATTTATATTCCATATAAACGATTATCAGATGGTGTATTTCATTGTGTGCGCCGTCATATTATGGCTATGGATCATGGGAGAGGGCGATGAAACAGGTACGCGTTGGGTTAATTGGCACCGGCTACATTGGCCGCTGTCACGCTATTGCTTATGCGCAGGCTGCGACGGTATTTCCACTGAAAGGCGAATTGGTGCTGGAAATGCTGGCTGAGGTCACGCCGGCGCTGGCGCAGCAGCGCGCTGCGGAGTTTGGTTTCTCGCGTTCGACCGGCGACTGGCGGCAACTGGTGGCTGATCCGTCGATTGATGTGGTGGATATTTGCGCCCCTAACTTCCTGCACAAAGAGATGGCGCTGGAGGCCATCCGCCATGGCAAGCACGTCTATTCTGAAAAGCCGCTGGCACTGGATGCCGATGATGCCGCCGAAATGGTGCAGGCTGCCCGCGCCAAAGGCGTAAAAACGTTAGTGGGCTTTAACTACATGAAGAACCCGACCAGCCAACTGGCACGGGAAATTATCGCCAGCGGTGAAATCGGTGAAGTGGTGCATTTTTATGGCACCCACAACGAAGATTATCTGGCCGATCCGCGTACGCCGATCGACTGGCATTGCCGCAAGGCCACTGCCGGGTTAGGGGCGTTGGGGGATTTGGCCGCACATATCGTCAATATGGCGCATTATCTGGTGGGCGACATTGTGGCGGTTTCCGGTGATATGCAAACCATTATCAGGCAGCGTCCGGATGCGAAAGACCCTTCTCTGATGCATGCGGTAGAAAATGAGGATCAGGCCAGTGCGTTGGTGCGTTTTGCCAGTGGTGCCATGGGCACGATCGAAACCTCACGTATAGCCTGCGGGCGTAAGATGGGGCTGACCTATGTGGTTACCGGCACCCAGGGGACGCTGAGTTACACTCAGGAACGCATGGCGGAATTAAAGCTGTATCGTCACGATGAACCAGCAGAACGCCAGGGGTTTAAAACATTGCTGGTCGGGCCCAAGCACCCGGATTATGCCGCCTTCTGTATTAGTGCCGGACACGGCATTGGGTTTAACGATCAAAAAACGGTAGAGATCCGCGATTTGGTTAATGGCATTGCTGCGGGTGATCCTATGTGGCCAGACTTTGAAGAGGGCTGGAAAGTCTCCTGCGTTTTAGATGCGATAGCCGCTTCTGCGGAACAGCGCCGTTGGCTGGACATTAACCGCGACTGATTGCCAGGCTCTGACGCTCACAGGTTGAGAGCGTCAGAGTTTATGAGGTTACTCAGTTAATTTGCTATCAACTTAATAAGCTATTAAGTTGATAGCTTATTGGCTTAGAAAGCAAAGCATGAGCAGCCAAGCGCCCCCCAGAAGGCATTCTCGTCTGAAATTGGAATGCTGGAACGGCGAGCCACGTCATGCTGATGTGCGTGCACACCGCATGGGCCACAGCATTGGTGCGCCTGGCTCAACACGCCGACTCGGCTTGCAGCGGACGGTGGCGCAGAACGATAATGCCCTGGCACCTGCGTTACCGGTGACCAGTCCGGCAATACCGGTATTGCCGGTGGCGCTAACGGCGAGAAGCTCCCGGCGGCATAAACCACTTTGCCGTCTACCACGGTCATGACCGATTCAATCCCTTTGATCAGCTCTTCCGGCACGCTGAAATAGTCTTGTGACAGCACGGCCAAGTCCGCCAATTGACCCACCTTAATCTGGCCTTTTTTACCCTGTTCAGTCGAGAACCAGGCGCTGCCTTGAGTCCACAGCATCAGTGCCGTCTCGCGATCCAGTCGTGCGTTGTCGTCGTACATCGCCATACCGCCGACAGTACGGCCAGATACCAACCAGTACAGTGCGGTCCACGGGTTATAGCTGGCTACGCGGGTGGCGTCGGTGCCCAGCCCTACTGGCAGCTCGGCTGCCAGCATTTTCGCTACGGGGGGCGTCTGTTTGGTCGCCTCTTTGCCGTAACGTTCGGCAAAATATTCCCCCTGGAACGCCATGCGATGCTGCACGGCGATGCCGCCACCCAGCGCTTTGACCCGCTCAATGTTGCGTTCGGAGATGGTTTCCGCGTGGTCGAAGAACCAGTGCAGACCGTTGAACGGAATATCGCGGTTCACTTTTTCGAACACATCCAGCATGCGGCTGATGGACTCGTCATAAGTGGCGTGCAGGCGGAACGGCCAGCGGTGTTCCGCCAGGTGCCGCACTACGCGCTCCAGTTCATCTTCGGTGCCTTCCGGCAGATCGGGGCGCGGCTGCAAGAAGTCTTCGAAGTCGGCAGCGGAAAACACCAGCATCTCCCCGGCACCGTTATGGCGGTAAAAGTCAGTGCCCTGGCCCGGTTTCAGCATGTCGGTCCACAGCTCAAAGTCTTCCAGCTCCTGTTTTGGCCGTTGGGTGAACAGGTTGTAAGCAATACGGATGGTTAGCTGCTTCTTCTCATGCAGTTCGGCGATCACCTCATAGTCATCCGGGTAGTTCTGGAAACCGCCGCCGGCGTCAATGGCGCTGGTCAGGCCGAGCCGATTCAGCTCGCGCATAAACTGGCGGGTCGAGTTAACCTGTTGCTCCAGCGGCAGTTTCGGCCCTTTCGCCAAGGTGGCGTACAAAATCATCGCATTGGGTTTAGCAATCAGCATGCCGGTTGGGTTGCCGTTACTGTCGCGCTGAATCTCGCCGCCCGGCGGATTCGGTGTGTCCTTGGTATAACCGACGACTTTCAATGCGGCACGGTTGAGCAGGGCACGGTCATACAGGTGCAAGATAAACACCGGCGTGTCCGGCGCCGCCTGATTGATTTCGTCCAGTGTCGGCATGCGGCGTTCGGCGAATTGGAATTCAGTCCAACCGCCGACTACCCGCACCCACTGTGGGCTTGGAGTGCGCAGTGCCTGTTCTTTCAGCATGCGCAATGCATCGGCCAGCGAAGGCACGCCTTCCCAGCGCAGCTCCAGGTTATAGTTCAGGCCGCCGCGAATCAGGTGCAAATGCGAGTCGTTGAGGCCGGGCACAGCCGTATGGCCGTGCAGGTCAATCACTTGTGTCTCCGGCCCTGCATGCTGCATGACCTCATTTTCACTGCCGACGGCGAGGAACTTACCGTCGCGGATAGCTACCGCGTGGGCGGTGGGCGCCTCACGATCGACAGTGTGAAATTTACCGTTGGTGATAATCAGGGAAGCACTGTTATTCATAACGTTCTCCGGGCAAGCCGCCTAACGACGGGTGAGCCATTGATGAAATACGCGAGTCACGATCGGCATCCAAAGGAAAACAACCAGGGCGACTACCGTGGCGTCATTGAGAAAATGGCCGGTCAGCGTGCCGTTTAATTGGGGGAGCAGCTTGCCCCAAAACCAAGGCACCAGATTGGTGGACGGGAAGATCACCAGCAGGGTGATTAAAAATTGCTTCCATTTGGCAGGTTGGCGCGTGTTGGCGCTCGGCGGTGTAAACCAAAACTCTGCACCTGGTCGAATTTCGATGTGGTCGTTTTCCAACAGCAGCGGCGACACTTCCTCGATATAGCGTTTGCGCAGCGGTGAGTTAACCCATAGCGATAAATTGTCGAGGTTGTCAAAACGGACTAAAACGGTATAGGCCTGTTCGCTACCGGTGGGGCGGATCACATTGACGCCGAGGTGGCCGGTGAAGGCGGCGGCCTCTGGCATAATGCGTTTCAGCCATGCCTCGTAGGCCTGTTCTTGCCCTGGCGCCAAACGATGAGTGATGACTAACGTGACATGCTGCGGGTGAGCCATAACAACCAACTCCAGAAAACCCCGGCGCAGGGCCGGGGTAGGATTTATTTCGCCACGCGCGCCGGGGCGTGATGCACCATGGTGTAAGCATAATCAACGCCCATACCGTAAGCGCCGCTGTGTTCGCGCACCAGCGCCATGACGGCGTCGTAAGTCTCTTTGCGCGCCCAGTCACGTTGATATTCCAACAGCACTTGCTGCCAGGTTACCGGGATGGCACCGGCCTGCACCATGCGGTCGATAGAACGCTCATGCGCATCGACGGATGTCCCGCCGGACGTGTCGGTGACGACATACACCTCATAACCGGCTTCGAGTGCCATCAGCGCGGGGAAAGTCAGGCACACCTCGGTCCAGAGCGCAGAAATAACCAGCTTTTTACGGCCGGTAGCCTCTACGGCTTTCACGAAAGCGGCATCTTCCCAAGAGTTCATGGAGGTACGCTCGATCGGGGTGATTTCAGGATGTACCGCTAAAAGCTCGGGCCAGATATAGCCACTGAAGCTTTCGGTTTCGACAGAGGTAAAAAGGGTGGGAACATTAAAAATCTTGCCGGCTTTGGCTAAACCGACCACGTTGTTTTTCAGTTGCTGACGATCAATATTAGCCACGCCAAAAGCCATTTGTGGTTGATGGTCGATGAAAATTAGAGCGGAATTATCTTTATCAAGTAATTGAAACTTAGACATGATTTACCTTCCCAGTGATATTAGGGTTCAACAAAGGATGAATACAACGCCGATGAACCGCATGGTAGGCAGGGGCTGATTTCAAAGATAGCGCAGAATTTTTGCCGTCTTGTTAAGTTTTTTTATACACGGAGGGAAGCGGTGAGATTAAACCTGGAAGCGTTACTGATTTTGGATGCACTTGACCGGCATGGTTCCTTTGCGGCAGCGGCAGCAGTGCTGTTCAAAACGCCGTCAGCGTTGAGCTACATGGTGCAAAAACTGGAGAACGATCTTGAGGTCACCTTGCTTGATCGTTCAGGCCATCGGGCAAAGTTTACCGATACCGGCAAACTGATGCTGGAAAAGGGACGGGTGCTGTTGCGTGCGGCGCAGGATTTGGAGCAACAGGCGCGTTATGTGGAAAACGGCTGGGAAAGCGAGATTACGCTCGGTATTGACGCGTCTTTTCCATTTGAACGTATGTTGCCGCTGATCGAGGAGTTTTATCAGCAGCACCACCATACGCGCCTGCGCTTTAGCCATGAAGTGCTGGCGGGGTCCTGGGAGTCGTTGGTTTATGGGTGCGCAGATATTATTGTTGGCGCGATTTGTGAACCCCCATCGCGCGTAGGCTATGCTTTTAGTCAACTGGGGAGATTGGATTACGTATTTGCCGTGGCGGCACAGCACCCGCTAGCGTTAATGGCAGAGCCTTTGCCGAAGGCTGAAATTCGTCAACACAGAGCCGTTGTGGTTCGTGATACTTCGCGCGTGAATGCGCCGCAGAATTTGAACATTCTTGAGGAGCAGGATCAGCTGACGGTCTTCGGTTTCGATGCCAAATTGCGGGCACAGCTTAGCGGCCTGGGTTGCGGCTATCTACCGCGATATCTGGCGGAACCCTACCTGAAAAGCGGTGAATTGGTAGCGAAACGCGTCGAATCTGAACACTGTAGCGACGTTTCTTATTTTGGCTGGCGTGAAAGTGCCACCGGCCTGGCGGTAAAATGGTGGCGTGAGCGCTTACAGCGATATGCCGATGCTGGGGGCGCATACCCGGAATACTGATTATTCACCTGTGGGTGACAGGACAAGGATGCAGAGACATGAAAACAGGGATGTGGCTATGGGTGGTGTTGCTGACGGGCTGTGGTGCCGATCAGGGCACCCGCACTGCCGGTGTCATGCTGGAAACACCGGCTGTTGCAACGTTATCGACATCTTCGCCCCGCAGCAGTTATCCGGAAAGGATGCGCGTTGCTATCACCCAGGAAATGCAGTTACCCGGCAAATATAAATCCCAAACCTGTTCGATCAGCCTCCATCTGTTGCCAGATGGCTCACTGAAAGATTTTAAGGTGCTGAGGGGTGACGACGCGCTTTGCGCAGCGGCCAGTCAGGCGGTGCAACGCGCCAAACTGCCGAAAATGGCCAATGAGACCGAGTATGCACTGTTCAACCTTGTGGTACTGGATTTTATGCCCTGATGCGGTGAGCAAAGTGCGCGCAGAAAAGCCGGGTTATAAAATGCCTTTTTGCGCAAACGTGATACGCGTGGCCTCATTGAGATCGAGCTCAGGTATCTTATCGGGGCTGACCCAGGCGATTGCCTGAAACTCTTCATTAAAGCTGATCTGCCGGTTGGCACTCACACAGTCGAAAATCAAATACAGCATGTAGATTTCCTCTGTTGTGCCATCTGAGTAGGTCTTGGTACGGACGTCATCCCTGAAGGTCCAGGGAGTAATCTGGGTGATATGCAGTGCTTCTCCCAGTTCTTCTTTTATCTCACGGCGGAGGGCCTGCTCGAGGGTCTCCCCTGGCTCCATACCGCCACCGGACAGTGCCCACTGACCGGGGAATACGCCCCGGTCGTCGGCCATTTTGCACAGTAAATACTCGCCCTTATTTTCTATAATTGGGCAGACGATGATCCGCTGACGCATGTCACCTCCTGATGTCACCATTTTTCATTAACTTATCAGATAGTGGCTTTTATTGAGCCATGATTCTTTCAGCAATGCCTGTGGGATCATGAAATTGCATTGAATGCGTAATAACGTGCTGATTTTTCACTTTGCTTTGCCGCTTTCGTTATTTTGAGCGTCCAGGCAGCTCGCTGATACTGAGCAAAATCTCATACAGCGAGCCCATGCATGTCCTCAGATAAACGTCATAGTCACTATTTGCATCCTGCCCAACGCGATTGGATCCAAAAGCTTAATCAGCGCTGGTTTTGGCGTTTGGAACTGCCAACCTGGGGGATTATGGCGGCGGTTTACGGCGGCTGGTTTGGCGTCGTGCAATACTGGCAGACAATGGGCCCCTGGCTTGGCACGCCGTTGCTGATTTTGCTGACAACCTGGTATATGTCGCTACAGCATGAGCTTATTCACGGTCATCCGACGCGCTGGCCGCGGCTCAATCAGCTTTTCGGCTTGCTGCCACTGGCGGTATGGTATCCCTATGGTCTGTATCGTGATTCGCATATTCAGCATCACCGTAATGAACATCTCACCGATCCACATGAAGATCCTGAAAGCTATTACGTTAGCCAAGCGCAATGGCAACGCTACCCACGGATTTTTCCGCTGTTGGCCAAGGTGCGTAATACGCTGGTCGGGCGCATTGTGCTTGGCCCTGCGCTGGACATTGCGGCTACCGGAATCACGGCGATAAAAACGATCGCTGCCGGTGAAATGCGCACATTGGTGATGTGGTTGGTGCATCTGTTATTGCTGGTGGCGGTATTGGGGTGGTTGCAACAGCATGGCATTGGCACGGTATTTTACTTGGTGGCGATCAGCTACCCGGCGCTGGCGATGACCAAGGTGAGATCATTTTTTGAACATCGCGCCGTGGACGCACCGCAGGCACGTTCTATTATTAATGAGGCGGCTTGGCCGTGGCGGCTGCTGTTTCTCAATCTGAACTATCATTTAGTTCACCATGATCTCCCCGGCTTACCGTGGTACGGTTTAAGGCAGGTGTATTTGGCGGAGCGCAGTGCATACCAGCAGCGTAGCCAAGGGTTTGTGGTTCAGGGCTATGGTCAGTGGGTGAGTGACTACGCGTTCACCCCGATCGACGTTGAAGTGCATCCGTTTTCCGTTGGCGAGCCGCTAAGGGAATCCCAGGGCGAAAACCTTGTTTGGTCGACGGAGACATTTATTGTGCGATGGACGCGCGTTTCTCAAGATTTTCCAATCGATCTGGCCAAATAGCCGGACACTACACAACAAGAGGAAAAAGTATGGCAATCACTCCATCACGTGGTCGTGTCTTTGCGCTGGCGCTGAGTTTGCTCGCGGCGAGCGTCGGTGTGGCGCAAGCGGCCGATACGGTACGCGTCGGCTCTAAAATTGATACCGAAGGCTCATTGCTCGGGAACATCATCGTACAGGTGCTGGAATCTAACGGCATCAAAACCACCAATAAGTTGCAGCTTGGCACCACCAAAGTGCTGCGCGGGGCGATCACCTCCGGCGAAATTGACGTTTACCCGGAATACACCGGCAACGGTGCGTTTTTCTTTTCTGATGAAAAAGACCCTGCATGGAAAAATGCTCAGGCCGGGTTTGAAAAAGTGAAAAAGCTGGATTATGACAAGAACAAAATTGTCTGGTTGGACGCCGCCCCGGCCAACAACACCTGGACCATTGCTATCCGTCAGGACGTGGCGGATGCCAACCATCTGAAAACGCTTGCCGATCTGGGCAAGTGGATCAACGGAGGGGGCAAGTTCAAACTGGCGGCGTCGGCGGAATTTATCGAACGCCCAGATGCTTTGCCGGCATTCCAAAGTGCCTATGGCTTTACGCTGAATCAGGATCAGTTGCTGTCGCTGGCCGGGGGGGACACGGCGGTGACCATCAAGGCTGCGGCGGAACAGACATCCGGTGTGAACGCGGCCATGGCCTACGGGACCGACGGCCCGGTGGCGGCGCTGGGGCTGCAAACGCTGGATGATCCAAAGGGTGTGCAGCCGATTTACGCGCCAGCACCGATTATTCGCGAAGCCACGCTAAAACAGCATGCCAACATCGCTGAATTACTGAAACCGGTATTTGCTTCACTGGATGGCCCGACGCTGCAAAAGCTCAATGCACAGATCGCGGTGGAAGGTCAGGACGCCAAACAGGTGGCTGCGGCTTACCTGAAAGAGAAAGGGTTGGTGAAGGGGTAACACCACTGGCCCCCAGTTGGGGGCCAACATGGAGCCGGAGAGTTTCTTTGATTATTGCCGTAAAAAACCGTGTATTACTGACGCTGCTTATTCTGTTACTGCTGGCTGCATTTGGCCTGCCGTTTCTCAGTTATGCCCCCAATCGCCTGTTATCGGGCAAGAGCATTTCCCTGATTTCCCTGTTGCACGGCCCCGCGTTGTGGCTGCTGGCACCCATGTTGGTATTGGCCATACTCAGCCTGTTGGCCCCACGGAGGCGTCATGCGCTGCTGACTGCGTTGTCGGCTTCGGCATTGCTGGCGCTCACCTTTTGGCTAAGCGGCCATGCAGCTCAGCAATTGGCATTGGATGGCTCAAGGCTGGCCCGCACCTCCTGGGGAAGCGGTTGTTGGCTGATACTGGCACTAAGTCTATTGATTGCCGCCGATGCCGTGAGCCGCATAACCGCTTCGCACGTGTGGCGCATGTTCGGCAATCTGATGGTGATGTTACCGACGCTGTTGCTGCTGTTTAATCACCAGTTGGATCAGCTTTCACTGTTGAAAGAGTACTACAACCGGCAGGACGTGTTTGATGCAGCGCTGTTGCAGCACCTGACGATCCTGTTGGCGACGCTGGTGCCGACGCTGTTAATTGGCTTGCCGCTCGGGGTGCTGTGTTTTCGCTCCGCACGTTGGCAGACACCGATATTCTCCACGCTGAATATTATTCAGACCGTACCCTCGATTGCTTTGTTTGGCCTGTTGATCGCGCCCTTGGCCGGTTTGGCGAAGGCATTGCCCTGGTTGGCAGAGCATGGCGTCAGTGGCATTGGTATGGCTCCGGCCATTGTTGCGTTGGTGCTGTATGCCCTGTTGCCGTTGGTACGCAGCGTCGTGGCGGGGTTGCAAAGTGTGCCGGCCAGCGTGATCGAATCTGCCAGTGGCATGGGGATGACGCGTAGTCAGGTGTTTTTCCGCGTACAGCTGCCGCTGGCATTGCCGCTGTTCCTGACCGGTGTGCGTATTCTTGCGGTACAAACCGTTGGCATGGCGGTCGTGGCGGCACTGATTGGCGCCGGAGGCTTTGGTGCCATTGTCTTCCAGGGGCTGCTCAGCAGCGCACTGGATCTGGTGTTGCTGGGGGTCATTCCGGTGATCGTGATGGCGGTTATCGTCGATTCACTGTTTAAGTTCATGGTTTCAATTTTGGAAGTGTCACGCCGATGATTCAGTTTAATCAGGTCAGCAAGATTTTTCAGGGCAAGCCCGCGGTGGACGATCTGACGCTACAGATTGCCAAGGGTGAATTTACCGTATTGATCGGCACCTCTGGCTCAGGCAAGTCCACAACGTTGAAAATGATCAACCGACTGATCGAACACGACCAGGGGAAAATCTACTTTGCCGGTGAAGAGATCCAGAGATTCAAACCGCAGGATCTGCGCCGCCGGATGGGGTATGCGATCCAGTCGATCGGCCTGTTTCCGCACTGGACGGTGGAGGAGAATATCGCCACTGTGCCACAGCTGCTGAAATGGCCACGGGCACGTATTCGCGATAGGGTGACGGAATTACTGGAGCTGTTGCATTTGGAACCGGATGTGTTCCGTCATCGTTACCCGCACCAGCTTTCCGGCGGGCAGCAGCAACGGGTAGGCGTGGCGCGCGCATTGGCTGCCGATCCCGAGGTGTTGCTGATGGATGAACCCTTTGGCGCACTCGATCCGGTGACGCGTGCGGCGTTGCAAACGGAGATCGCGCGTATTCATCATCTCTCCGGACGTACCATTGTACTGGTGACGCACGACATTGACGAAGCACTGGCACTGGCGGACCGTATTGTGTTGCTCGATCAGGGCCGCATCGTACAGCAGGGCACGCCGCTGGCGTTATTGACGGCCCCGGCCAACGATTTTGTCCGCGATTTCTTTGGCCGCAGCGATCGCGGTATCAAACTGCTGTCGTTGGGCACCGTGGCTGAGCGGGTACGCCCTGGTCATGCTGAAGGGGACCCTATCGCTGCCGCTATGAGCCTGCGTGAAGCGCTGTCAGTGTTTGTGGCACGTGGCACGGAATGTTTACCGGTGATGGGTGAACAAGGTGAGGCGCTTGGCGTGCTGCATTTCAGCGATCTGATTACCCAAAAGGCGCTGTCATGAGTGTGCCTCAAGCCCTGCGCTGGCTGCGCGATCCGCTGCCCTGGACCTTTGCCCTGTTGCTGGCATTGGTGTTTGGCATGAATCATTTGCATGGCCTGTTTGCCGCCTGGTTTCCCGATCTGGATCGGCCAGTGTATCAGCAGGACAGTTTTATCTCGCTGGTATGGGCGCATCTGCTGCTGGTAGCGGTTTCCAGCCTGATTGCGGTCGTAATTGGCGTGGCGGCCGGGATTGGGGTGACGCGGCGTGCCGGTAAAGAGTTCCGTTCGCTGGTGGAAACCGTCGTGGCGGTGGGACAGACTTTTCCGCCGGTTGCGGTGTTGGCGGTTGCGGTACCGGTGATGGGGTTTAGCGAACAGCCGGCAATTATCGCGCTGGTCCTCTACGGTTTGTTGCCCATCCTACAGGGCACGCTGGCGGGTATTGAATCAGTGCCCAGAGCCACCCGTGAGATTGCGCAAGGGGTGGGGATGAATGCTCGGCAGATCCTGTGGCGCGTCGAACTGCCGCTGGCGGCGCCGGTGATTGTTGCCGGTATCCGCACCTCGGTAATCATTAATATTGGCACGGCGGCGATCGCCTCCACGGTCGGCACAAAAACACTCGGCTCGCCGATTATCATTGGCCTTAGCGGCTTTAATACCGCCTATGTGATCCAGGGAGCCGTGGTCGTCGCCCTATTGGCGATCATCACCGACATGCTGTTTGAGCGCTGGGTGTGCCATCTCACTGCCTGGCGTCAGCAGACGCTAATGGCCTCTTCTGCGGAATAAGGGGAAACATGATGCAGGTATCCTTACCCATGTACGGCGTCACTCATCACATGGCTGAGTCTTTCTGGCACGTGCTGCGCGGAAAATTGTTGAAACTGGGGTTGCCGCAAGCGCCGGAACAGCTTATTTGGCCACAAGACCTGGCGCAGCACTGGCAGCGGGATGACTTATTGCTTAGCCAAACCTGCGGTTATCCGCTGGTCAGCAGCCTGCCGCAGGTTCAGTTGATTGGGACTTATCACTACCGTGTTGAGGGTTGCGAAGGGCCAGATTACAGCAGTTGGTTAGTGGTGCGTGAGGATGAGCCCGGCGACCGGCTGGCGGACTTTCGTGGCCGGATCGCCGCCTATAACAGCACTGACTCTCAATCAGGTCATAACAGCCTGCGGGCACTGATCGCACCATTGGCACAGGAGGGAAAATTCTTCCGCGCCGCCGTGGCGTCCGGTGCACATTACCAGTCAATAGCGTTGATCAAAGCGGGGCAGGCGGATATTGCCGCCGTTGATTGTGTCAGCCTGGAACTGCTGAAGCGGGCACAGCCGCAGGCGCTGGCAGGGTTGAAAATTATTGGACGAACCGCCACCGTGCCGGGGTTGCCGCTCATTACCTCAGCACGAACGCCAGCGGCACAGCTGGAAATACTGCGTGCCGGTGCGAGGGCGATGGTGGGCGAGGCGGTCAGCGACGGCCTGTTGATCGGTGATTTTAGCGTGGTACCGCGTTCGGCATACCAAAAAATCACGGAACTGGAACAACAGGCCGCAGCGCTTGGGGTGAAGGCGCTGTAAGCTTACAGCAGCCCTCCGCCGTCAATATCGATCACGCTGCCGGTGATAAAGCCGTTTTCTATCGCCAGCAAATAGCCGGCGGCCACATCTGCTGCCTGGCCAACACGCCCGACGGGTAACCCTGAACCCGCTTTGGCAAACATCGCCTGGCGCTGCTCGGCATTCAAGCTGTCGTAGGCTTCTGTGGCGGTAACGCCCGGGCTGACCACGTTGACCCGCCGCGGTGCCAACTCTTTCGCCAACTGCTTGCCAATCGCCTCCAATGCCGCGTTGATGCCGGTTTTTATTAACTGACCGCTGAGGTATTTCCGTGAAAGTTGGCCGGACGTTAGGGTGATGGAGCCTCGTGGTGACAGGGTGGGTAATGCGGCTTTAATGGCGCGCAGTGCGCCCCACAGTTTGACATCGAAGTTGGCCTGCGCCTCGCTGAAATCGGTATCTGCCAATAGTCTGGCTTGCACAACCGGTCCGGCGGTGAAGACCAGATGATCGAACTCACCGACTTCAGCGAACAGTGCGCGCAGTGAGTTTTCATCGGTCACATCTGCCTGCATGACGCGCAGGTTGTCGTCTGCCGGCTGGTATTGTTGCATGCTACCGGTACGACGTGATGCCAATACGACACTGGCACCCTGAACCAGGGCGGCATAGGCTACCGCTGCGCCGATGCCGCTATTACCCCCCAAGATCACCAGTTTTTGTCGGTTCAGGGAAGAAGAAAGGAAAGTCATGATAGTGCCTCAATTTCGGTTAATTTCAGTGTTATCTATCATTAACCATTGAAAATCCGCGAACAATTGGCCTAAATGGCAAATACTTGTAAATTAATTTTAATAATTGGCGTGGTACAGGAATAACCCATGACATCTTTTATCGACCTTGAGGTGTTTGTCCGTACGGTGGAAGGCGGGAGTTTTTCTGCAGCAGCCCGTACGCTGGATATTACGCCAGCGGCGGCCAGCGTCGCGATAAAAAGGCTGGAGCAGCGGTTGGGGGCCCGGCTGCTGGTGCGCTCTACACGTAGTTTGCGCCTGACGGAAGAAGGGCTGCGGTATCTCGACAGTGCCCGCCTGGCGCTAGGAGCACTGGCGGAGGGTGAACAGGCGATACGTGAGAAACATCAGGGACTTTCTGGTGTGTTGCAAATTTCCGCTCCCTCAGATTTTGGTCGCAACTTGTTGCTGGGCTGGCTCGACGAGTTCAAACAACAACATCCGCATATTCAACTGCAATTGCTGATTAACGATCGCCATGCAGATTTATTTCGTGAACCGGTGGATATTGCTTTGCGCTTCGGTCAATTGGCGGACTCTTCGCTGGTGGCGTTGCCGATCCTGCCGCAGCACCGTCGCCTGATTTGCGCCAGCCCCGATTATCTGCAACAGCATGGTGCACCACAAACACCTGCCGAACTCGCTCAGCACAGCATCCTGATCTATCAACCCAGTGGACGTAGGCAGGCCCAATGGCGTTTGTGGCGAGGCGATGAGCTGGTGGAGGTGGCGCTGAGTGGGCGTTATTTTACGGATGACGGTGAGATCGCGCGCCGTTGGGCACTGGCAGGACATGGCATCGTCCGTAAGTCAGCCATCGATGTGGTGGCCGATATTCAGGCCGGACGGTTAATCCCTGTGCTGCCGGAATGGCAAAGCGACGCGGTGCCCATCAGCCTGGTTTGCCCACACCGTTCACAGGTATCGGAGCGCGTCAGGCTGCTACAGCGCTTTTTACAACAGCGTTGCCAGGGCTGGATGGCGCATTACTTGGCTTGAATATTCTCTGTCGTCGTCGTGGCAGTGGCTTCACTGGACGCGGGGGCTTCTTCTTGTGGCGTAGTAGAGCGGGTGTACATATTCAGCCCAGCCAGGAATACGCCGCCGAGTGAGCCAAAGGCGCACAGAAAGATAACGATAATGAACGATTTTTTCAGCATTGGGATGATTTCGCAGGTTGCTCGGAACAGCGGGAATTATAGTCTCTTCAACGGGCGAAACAAGAATCGTTTTAAATGGCGGCCCGCAGACCGCCCTTTTGGTCACTCTTTGATGCTGCCGACAGGTTGAATTTTGACCGGGCGCGCAAACAGGAATTTGCCCAAGGTCACCAGCACCACCGCCGCGACAATAATCACCAGTGCGACCCATTCACGCGGTGCCAGTGATTCGCCGGCGAAGCCGATACCAAGCAGCACGGCCACTACCGGATTGACGTAGGCATAACTGGTCGCAACTGCCGGGCGCACGTTTTTCAGCAAAAACATATAGGCGCTGATCGCCAGCATTGAACCAAAGACAATCAGGTAGCCTAGTGCGAAGAAGCCTTTGGCGCTGGGCATCTGCGTAAGGTGTTCGCCACTCAGCTGGCTAACGACCAATAGCACTACGCCTGCGACCAGCATTTCTGCGGCTCCGGCCATTGGTCCAGCCGGTAACGAAATACGCGAACCGAGCACAGAGCCAAAGGCCCAACTGGCGGACGCCAGCAGGATCAACAGTGCACCTGTTGGGTTGCCAACCAGGTTATTGCCGGTATTGAGTAGCACGATCCCAACGAGCCCCAGCCCGATGCCTGCCCACTCCAGTTTGGTATTACGCATGCCCCAAAACAGACTAAAGCACAGCGTGAACAGGGGAACGGTTGCCACCATCACGGCGGCGATACCGGAAGGTACGTGTTGATGCTCTGCCACAGTCACCAGGCCATTACCCACCGCCAGGAGCAAAATACCGATGGTGCCCGCGGCCAACCATTGCTTTGGGGTGGGCAGCGCGTGGCCGCGCAGCGCCAAAAAGCTGAAGAGCACAATGCCGGCGACCAGGAAGCGAATGCCCGCCATCATCAACGGCGGCCAGCTTTCTACACCCAGGCGAATCACGAAGTAGGTCGAACCCCAGACAATATATAACGTGAACAGCGCCCCGATTAACGGCAGGACGTTACGGCTATTTTGGCTCAGCATGGATTTTTATTCTGTAGGGAAAGTTATTATTAGAACGCTCAGTAAACCCGATCGGGCAGAGGATAAGCAACGCTTTTCCGTACTTTTTAATGGAATGAGAGGCTGGTGAATCCGGGATGATTCACCGGACGACACCAGCCAGTACGCGGCTTGATTCCGCGTGCCAGTTACAGCAACGAAATACGATAAGCACAACGGCGTGCGCCGGCCAGAATGTGTTCGGAACGTTCAACCTGTGCCTGCAGCACTTCGGTGAAAATGCTCAGCTCTGCACGACAGAACCCTTGGCAAACCGTGGCGGCAGCGCAAATAGGGCAATGGTTTTCCACCAGCAGAAAGGAACCGTCCTCCTGTGCGCGCCATTCGGCCATATAGCCCTCACGAGAACGGATTGCGGTCAGGCGTTCAATGCGTTCCTGTAAATCGGCCGCGCCGATCATCGCCTGCTTGTAGTTAATGCGCGTTTCTTGTTCCCGCGTGTCGATCAAAAGTTCGATCGCCTGTTCGCCCAATTTGTCGCGTACGGTACGCAGCAGTTGGACGGTCAGTTCGGAATGGGTATCCGGAAAGCGCGCATTGCCTGCGGCAGTCAGGTGCCAAAGTTGCACCGGACGGCCGACGCCACGGGTTTCCGCAACGGCCTCCACCAACCCCTCTTTTGCCAGTTTAACGAACTGCTGGCGTGCTGCCTCGCCGGTTGTGCCAAGGACCTTTCCTGCATCAGACGCTTGCTGTGGGCCGCGGGTTTTTAGAAGTGTCAGCAAACGGTCACTGACCGATTGTGCGGAACCACCGCTATTTTCCAAGTTTATTCTTGACATATTTCTCCGCCTCGCCCTACCATTATTCCAAGTTAACTCTTGTTAAATTTAACGCAATATCACTATTAACTCAATGCCATTCCTCTGAAAACAGGACGACAACCGTGATAACCCATGATGATAGCCGCTGGGCCGATCTCTTTTCCGGCAAAAATGGTGCCAGTGCGATCGCGCTCTCACTCGGCGTAGCGCTGCATGCAATCAATATTCTGGTCGCCACCACCATTCTGCCCTCGGTGGTGCAGGACATCGGTGGTCTGAACCTGTATGCCTGGAACACCACGTTGTTTGTGGTGGCGTCTATTCTGGGGTCGGCATTATCGGCACGATTACTCAGTGGCTATGGTGCGCGCAGTGCCTATCTGGTGGCGTCGCTGTTCTTTATCGCCGGGGCGATGTTATGCGCACTGGCACCCTCGATGCCGATAATGCTCATAGGCCGAACCGTGCAGGGTTTCGGTGGCGGGCTGATTTTCGCGCTTTCGTACGCCATGATCAATCTGGTGTTTGAGCAAAAGCTGTGGCCGCGCGCAATGGCGCTGATTTCCGCGATGTGGGGTATCGCAACCCTGGTCGGACCGGCCGTAGGGGGCATTTTTGCCGAGCTAAACGCCTGGCGATGGGCCTTTGGCATTCTGTTGCCGATCATGGTGTTGTACGCCGGGTTTACCTTCCTGATCCTGCCGAAAGGCAAGCCACAACAGCAGGCGGCGCCGTTGCCGGTAGCCCAGTTATTGTTGCTGGCGACTGCGGTGTTGGTGGTTTCCGCCGGTAGCCTGGCAGATAGCGCGTGGATCAATCTGGGCGGTATTGCGTTGGCCGTGTTGATGATGGCCTGGCTGATACAGCGTGAAGCGCACTCCCAGGCTCGTCTGTTGCCACAGGGCGCTTTACGTCGTGGATCCTCCTTGGCCTCGCTGTATATCACCGTCTCTTTGCTGGTGGTGGGCATGACCAGTGAAATCTTCGTGCCTTATTTCCTGCAAACGCTGCATGGCCAGTCGCCGCTGATTTCTGGCTATATTGCCGCAACCATGGCGGCAGGCTGGACACTTTCAGAGATCCTCAGTTCCGGTTGGCGTAGTGCGGGTATCCGCCGGGCAATCATCAGCGGGCCAGTGTTTGTCCTGGTCGGTTTGCTGGCGTTGGCCGTGCTGATGCCGACGCCTTCTGGCGGCCATTGGGTAGCGCTGACGCCAATTGTGATTGCCCTGACGTTGGTGGGGTTTGGCATCGGGTTTGGTTGGCCGCACCTGCTGACGCGAATTCTGCAGGTCTCGCCTGAGGCGGACAAAGATATTGCCGGGGCGTCGATCACCACGGTGCAACTGTTTGCGACCGCGTTTGGTGCCGCCTTGGCGGGGATGATTGCCAACCTGGCGGGGCTGAATGTGCCGGGTGGCGCGCCGGGGGCAGCTTCCGCAGCGCGTTGGCTGTTCCTGCTGTTCGCCTTGGCACCGTTGCTGGCGGTATTTAGCGCCTGGCGCTGTGCGGCGATTACACCGCCGTCCGCTGCAGAAGCGTCTGTGGAATCAGACCCGTTATCCGCGGAATGCCCGGCGATACCCCGTAACAGTGCGTAAGTGTTGCTGACAGTCTGCTGATTCTCGCGTTTTTGTTCGGCCAGTATAAAACGTGATTGACTAATCCCGTATTTGAGATTATTTCTCTTATATGGGATTTTTTGTATCAGAGACGCAATAATGGATAACGGATTGGAAAGTGCCGATCTCCGGCTGGCACAACGGCTGTCTGATTTACGCCAACAGCAGGGCTGGTCACTGGAAGAACTGGCACAACAAACCGGTATTAGCCGGGCGACGCTGTCGCGTGTGGAACGTGCAGAAACCAGCCCGACGGCCTCGTTGCTCAATAAGCTGTGTTCGGCGTATGGATTGACCATGTCACGGTTGCTCAGTGAGGTTGAGGACGAGCCGCCGGAGTTACTGCACCGCGAAGCGCAAACGGTGTGGGTTGACCCGGCCAGCGGTTTTCATCGTCGCTCGGTATCCCCGCCCGCCGCGTTGTACAAGGCTGAATTTGTCGAGTGCCGGCTTGAGGCCGGCGCGGTAATTGCCTATGACGGGCCATCGATACATGCACTCGAGCACCATTTGTGGCTGCTGGAAGGCCAACTCGAACTGACGTTAGAAACGCGCACTTTCCTGCTTAAGCCGGGCGATTGTCTGCGTTATCGGCTGTTTGGCGCGTCAAAATTTCATGCACCCGGCCCCGAGCCGGCCCATTACACCCTCGTTATCTGCAGGCCTTAATCATGATTGAGATACAGCAACTGAATGCCGATGCAGCACAAAGCGCAATTCCCGAACTGGCGGCCATGCTGCAAGCCAGTGTGTCTCAGGGGGCGAGCATTGGTTTTATCATGCCGTTCAGCCTTGAACAGGCGCAGGCGTTCTGGTGTCGCCTGTTGCCGGCGATTGAGCTTGGGGAAAGGGTGTTATTGGTGGCCCGTGATGCCGGGCGCGTTGTCGGCACGGTGCAGTTGCTGTTGGATATGCCTGACAATGGCCGTCACCGCGCAGAGGTGGTGAAACTGATGGTGCATCCGGATGCCCGTCGTCAGGGCATTGCCCGTAATCTGATGCTGCAAGTGCAGCAAAAAGCGATTGAGCTTCAGCGGCACTTATTGGTGCTCGATACCCTGACCGGCGATACAGCAGAGGGCATGTATCGCCAGTTGGGGTTTCAACTGGCGGGCAGCATTCCGCAATACGCCCGTGCCAGCAAGGGGAATGCGTTAGAGGCCACCAGTTATATGTATAAATTACTTTGAGTAGACCCGTCGTCTTTTAAGCGTTGTCACCGCAGGGGGGCGAATACATTCGCCCCACTCAATCAGGGTTACTGCTCGTTCCAGGCCTTAATGGCCTGTTGGCGGATCTGCAGCTTTTGCTCTGGTGTCAGTTTGTTATAGTCCTTCGCCATGCCGCTTTCCCAGTCGCCATACAGCGGGTTCGGCAGCACGATAAACTCGGTGCCAAATTTGCTTTGGTTTTCGCTGACAAAGGCCCGACGTTGGGCGTTATCCTTGTGATAGGTCGCCGCGCCGAAATCGTTCAGGTTGTCACCGGCATACACCACGACGTCGTAACCGGCGTTTTTGATGGCGTCGAAACGCGGCTGCTTGTTGGAGGTATCACCGCTAAGCAGCACGGTTTTTTCCGACATGCCGGTAAAGCCCAGCTTCTGCATGTTGGCGACGGTGGCAGCGTATTCAGACTGTTTACGGTTTGAAACGTAGAACATGGTGCCCTGATGGCTATTGACGTACCGGGCAAATTGCACGGCACCCGGCACGGCACCGGCTTGTTCTGCCTGTGACCATTTTGCCCAGGTTGCAGCTGCAAAAGGTTGGCCCTGCCGCGCTTGCCAGCCAGAATAGGGGCTATTGTCCAGCATGGTTTCGTCCAGATCCACAACCACGGCTTTCTTCTTGCCTGGCGTGACCTTGGCGTGATCAAACGCCAGTCGGGCGCTGTTGAACGCCTGGTGCGCCAGTGCCTGATATTCCCCGGACTGCTGGAACCAGTTCAGTGCCAGCACGGATTGATCCGCCAGGCGCTGTTGGGCTTGCAGATCCGTTTTCGGTGGCTGCGCGCAGCCAGCCAGGGTCAGTAGCGCAATACCGATTGCTGCGCCAAGGGTCACTTTTTGTCTATGTATTCCTGCCATAAAGGGATAACTCTCTGTTTGTTATTGTGGTGTTTCTAAGGTCATGGTCATTTCAAACTGGCGTAACGGATCTTGCTGCCAGCCGAGTCGATCAAAGAAGGGGGCTGCCACCTCGGGAACGTAAACGTTAGCCGCCAAGGGTAAGGGTGAAAACCGTGCTTGCAGCGCCGCCAGCATCGTTCGGGCATGGCCTTGGTTGCGGTGCTCCGGCGGCACGTAAATCATGCGCAGAAAGCACTTATCGGCACCCACCTGCACCACGGCATAGGCAAGGTGTTGCCCAAGGCTGAATGCGTGGGGTTTACCGGGCAGTTTAAACAGCGATTCTGGAGCGATCAGCCAGGGCAAACTGGTGGCACCCTCGGCGACCAGGCGGTGAGAAACGAAGAGCGGATCGATCTCCTGCAGTGGTGCAACCTCGGCCTGGCTTTGTTCTGCGGCCAAGTGGCCGGTCAGCGTCCGGACGATGCGCAATCCTGCCTGGTGGTATAGCGCAATGGCGGGATCGTTACCTTCTATCACCTCCAGCGACAGCTGACGATCGCCGCGCTTATGCGCATCGGCGACAATCCGTTGCATCAGCGCTTTCCCCAACCCTTTGCCACGCATTTCCGGTCGGATAGACAGCGCCGACACCCGGCTGTGTAAGCCACGTCGGCTAATCAACGCCAGTGCTACCGGTTGTTGCTGATGGGTGACGATAATGCTGTCGTTCAGGCTGAGATCTTCCGCGCCAAAGCGGCGGGCGAAGGTGTCGCCGTCAATCACAAAACGTACAATGTAGTTTTCAAAACAATGGCAGAGGATCTGCGCCAACGCGTCGCTGCTGTAGCGCAGGGCGCTTTGATACTCAAAGAGTTCCTCGGTGTGCATGATGTGTTCCGGTTTAAAGTGGACGCGATATACCCATCATCTTTCAAATTGCAGACCTGTCACCCCAGTGGCTGTAGGGGCGCAGCATGCGGCGCCTCTACGATAGCTGGGGATGAGCGAGCCGGTCGCCCGGCTGCAACGTGAAAGCTGTAGGGTATACATCTAGACCTGATTGTTTTACAAGGCAAGTTTCGGCGTGCGGTTACGGGATGCAGAACGGCGATCGGGCGGGAAAGAGGGGAAAAGCACCAATGAAAAAAACCGGGCGTAGCCGCCCGGCGAAGTAACATATCAAGTGAAGCTAAGGTTTGCAGTGGTGGTTATTCATCACATCAGAACTGGTAAGTCAGGGCGACGGCGATGACGTTGTCATCTTTCAGACCCAACTTATTGTTGCTGTCGAGTTGGTTGATTTTATAATCAACATAGGTCGACATGTTCTTGTTGAAATAGTAGTAAGTACCTACGTCGATATATTTAACCAGGTCGGCGTCGCCGATGCCTTCAATATCTTTACCCTTCTGCTGAACATAACCCAGTGATGGGCGCAGGCCGAAGTCGAACTGATATTGTGCAACCAGTTCCAGACCTTCTGCTTTATTGGCAAAGCCGCTGACGGAGGTAGATGTATTATTAATGGTCGCCGTGCCAGAAATAGGCGCGATATTGCGGCTTTGTGAATAGGTTGCTGCCAGGTAAACGGCATTATTGTCGTATTTCAGACCGCCAGCCCAGATATCGGCTTTGTCGCCTTTGCCGAAGGTGCCCGCTTTTTGGCCGGCAGTACGGTTAGAAGAAGCATAGGCTGCGCCCACGCTCAGGCCGTCGATAATTTCATAGCTGGAAGACAAGCCCCAACCGTCACCGTTCGCTTTGCTGCCGGCGCGGCCGTCATTTTCGTTCTTGCCTTGGTACTGAATGGCAAACTTCAGACCGTCAACCAGACCGAAGAAGTCGTTGTTACGGTAGGTTGCAACGCCGTTGGTACGGCCATTCATAAAGTTGTCGGTTTTGACGTAAGCATCATCACCGAACTCAGGCAGCATATCCGTCCAAGCGCCGACGTCATAAATAATGCCGTAGTTGCGACCGTAGTCGAATGAACCGAGGTTTTTGTATTTCAAACCGGCGAAGCCCAAACGCGTTTTGGTGTCTTTCGCGCTGTCGGATTCAGAATGGTTCGCTGAAATCTGATATTCCCACTGGCCATAACCAGTCAGCATATCGTTAATTTGAGTAGCGCCTTTAAAACCGATACGCACATAGGTTTTGTCGCCATCATTGCCGGTATCGTCAGAGAAATAGTGCAGTGCTTTTACGCGGCCGTAAAAATCAAGTTTGTTGCCGTCTTTATTGTAGATTTCTGCTGCCTGTGCTGTCTGCGCAATTAAAAGTGCCGGAATAATAACGGCCAGAAGATTACGTTTCATGATTTACCCTGCTTTATTCGATTGAAAGACGCTTATCATCAGTTGTACTGCTGTTTCACTGTGCCGCTTGATTGTTTGCAGCGCAGGTTTTTTACCGCAGTTATGTGATCTATTTATGACAAAATATTCATTTTCATATCGAACGATTAAAAAAGTTGCGGAAAGTGTGAATTTCTTCCTCGAGCAAGTGTCAGCGACTGGTCTACAGTTAGCGATACTGTTCCTGATTTTAGGAAAAATCATGCGTGAAACTTATACGTTATTGGGTACCCGCGGTTGCGGCTCCACGATTGTTGCCGCTGCTCTGGAGCTAACGGGGTTTCCCTGGGGCTACGAGGAAGTGGACTATCAGTTGGACAGCCCCGAGCGCGATCGGCTGCTGGAACTGAACCCGTTGGGGCAGGTTCCGACACTGATTCTGCCCAATGGGGAAGTGATGACGGAAAGCGCGGCAATTATTCTGTTGCTGCACGATCGTGCCCCGCACGCTGAGCTGGTGCCGCATGCGGGGTCTGCATTGCTGCCACAATTTTTGCGGTGGTTGCTGTTCATCAACGCTGAAATTTATCCTACTTTTACCTACGCTGACCATCCTGAAAGATGGCTGCCAAAAGCGCCGGAGTCAGAACAATTAGCGGCCGAAATTTTGCGCTATCGCCAGCGACTGCTGTTGCAATTGGCCAGTGCCTGTGACGGTGGCCCCTGGTTTCTCGGCAGGAGCTTCAGCGCACTGGATCTTTATGTGGCGGTAATGTGTCATTGGCGGCCGGGGCAGCGTTGGTTCCAACAGCATTGCCCGACGCTGAGTGCCATCGCCAGGAAGGTTGAGCAGCGCGCCGAATTTAACGCCTTGTTCCAAGCGCATTTCGATAATGTGGCCCCGCTCGAATAGGTGTTGCCTTTCAGGCTGAGTTGGGGGGCATTAACCATCCTGTTTTTATGAACCTTCAATACTAAAAATCCCGATTTTCACCCCTGAGGTTAAGGGGTAGCGTAACGCTATCCCTTAAAACAGCAGGAGTATGTGATGCAACCTTCCCAACAGACGGCACAGCAAGCATTCGGTGACATTGCCCCCAAACTGGCACAGCTCAGTGACAGCGTATTATTCGACGACGTTTGGCAGCGACCGGACCTCACTCCGCGTGAACGCAGCCTGATCACGGTCGCGGCACTGGTGGCACTTAACCGTGTGGAGCAATTGCCTTTTCACCTGCGCTTGGCCGAACGCCATGGCGTGAGCATTGAACAGCTTGCCGAGTTGATCACCCATCTGGCTTTCTATGCCGGCTGGCCTGCGGCAGCCTCCGCCGTGGCGCGCCTGCGTGAACTGAAACAGGCGTCGTCCCATGCCATTTAGCCGCATCGCTTTGCATCAGGGCAAATCGGAACACTACCTGAAAACCCTGTCCGATAGCCTTCATCAGGCATTGGTCGAAACCTTCCATGTGCCGCCAGCCGATAAGTTTCAGGCTATCGACCAATACCGCCCTGGCGAGCTGATTTACGATCGTGACTATCTGGGCGGCCCACGGTCGGAAGATTATGTACTGTTTTACATCACCATCGGACGTCCGCGAGATACCGCCACCAAACAGCGCTTTTACCAGCGGTTGGCGCAACTGCTGGCGGAAAACATAGGGTTACGTCCGCAAGATGTGATGGTGGTGATCACCACGACGCAATTGGATGAGTGGTCGTTCAGTGCGGGGCGCGCTTCAATGATCGAAGGCTAGGCTGACGCGGCAGTCGGTCTGTGGGACAATAGCGCCATCATTTCGTAGAGATATAGAGTTGAATGGCGCTCTCCCCCGCAGTTAAAGATCAGATTGGCCAGTGGTACAAAGCCCTGCAGCAACAAATACCGGATTTTATTTCCCGTGCACCGCAACGGCAGATGATCGCTGAAGTCGCGAAAACGTTGGCGGGGGATTATTCGCGCCACCTGGCGATTGAAGCGCCCACCGGTGTAGGCAAAACCTTGTCCTACCTGATCCCGGGGATCGCCGTGGGTCGCGCAGAAAGCAAACCCTTGGTGGTCAGTACGGCTAACGTGGCGTTGCAGGATCAGATCTACAGTAAAGATTTACCGCTGCTTAAGAAGATCATTCCCGATCTGAAGTTTACCGGCGCCTTTGGTCGTGGCCGCTATGTTTGCCCGCGTAATTTAGCGGCGCTGAGCACAGACGTCAGTGAGCAGGGCGATCTGACACTGTTTCTGGATGACGAACTGGCACCTTCGAGCGGTGAAGAGCAAGCGTTATGCCAAAAACTGAGTAAAGCGCTCAGCCGCCATGAGTGGGACGGGTTGCGCGACCATTATCAACTGTCGATTGACGATCCGCTGTGGATCAAGCTGAGTACCGATAAAGCCAACTGCCTGGGGCGCAATTGCCACTATATTCGTGAATGCCCGTTTTATATTGCCCGCAAAGAGATTGAAACTGCCGATGTGGTTGTGGCTAACCATGCGCTGGTGATGGCGGCGCTGGAAACCGAATCGGTACTGCCGAATCCCAAGGAGCTGCTGCTGGTGCTCGATGAAGGCCACCACCTGCCGGACGTTGCGCGTGATGCGTTGGAGATTGACGGTGAAATTACCGCGCTGTCGACCAATCTGCAATTGGACATGATCGTGCGCCATGTTGAACAGTGCATGACGCAATATCGGCCAAAGAACCCGCCGGGCCTGACGAACGACGAACGCTTGAAGAACCACTGTGAAGAGATGCGCGAACTGATCCAGATTTTTGAACATCAGGTCAGCGCCTTTCTGCCGACAGATACGGTGATCGCCGAACACCGCTTTGAAATGGGTGAGCTGCCGGTAGAGATGGTGGAAACCAGTGCACGGTTATTCAAACTGACGGATGCCTTACGCGGGGTGGCAGAGTTCATACTCAACGATCTCAGTGAACAGACCGGCAAGCACGATATTGTGCGTCTGCATCGTTCGATTATTCAGATGAGCCGCACCTTGGGGTATCTGGAGGCCATGAGTAAGCTCTGGCGACTCGCGGCGCTAGACAAGTCCTCTAATGCCCCCATCTCAAAATGGGTGACGCGTGATCTGCGGGATAACGTGACGCATCTGTACCTGCACTGCGTGGGTATTCGCGTCAGCGATCAGCTGGAAAAACTGCTGTGGCGCAAGGTGCCGCACGTGGTGATCACCTCGGCAACGCTGCGTTCATTGAACAGTTTTGCGCGCCTGCAAGAAATGAGCGGGTTGAGCGAAAAAGCCGGCGATCGTTTCGAAGCGCTGTCTTCACCCTTTAATCACGTGGAGCAGGGCAAAATTGTTATCCCGAACATGCGTTTTGAACCGGCGATGGCCAATGAGGCCGAACATCTGGAAGAGATGGCGCGCTTTTTCCGCGCCGAACAGGCCGGTGGCAAGCACAAAGGCATGTTGATTTTGTTCAGTAGCCACCGGGCAATGCAAACTTTTCTCAGCTATGTCACGGATCTGCGCTTGATGTTGCTGGTACAGGGCGATCAGCCGCGTTACCGGCTGGTGGAAGAACACCGCAAACGGGTTGAGAAGGGCACTGCCAGTGTGCTGGTTGGCCTGCAGTCGTTTGCCGAAGGGTTGGATCTGAAGGGCGA
Organism: Serratia sp. CoH_122_TC_1; assembly: GCF_058191755.1. Lineage (NCBI taxonomy): Bacteria > Pseudomonadati > Pseudomonadota > Gammaproteobacteria > Enterobacterales > Yersiniaceae > Serratia > Serratia sp. CoH_122_TC_1. The sequence goes on along the minus strand of NZ_JBXWLA010000001.1, from coordinate 380,395 downwards.
ACTGCTGACCCAGGTGCATATCCACAAGATTGCTTTCCCGCCGATCGACAGCCCGGTGATCCTGACCGAAGGCGAATGGCTAAAATCGCTGAAGCGCTATCCGTTTGAAGTGCAGAGCCTGCCGAGCGCCTCCTTCAACCTGATCCAACAGGTGGGCCGGCTGATCCGCAGCAATGAGTGCCATGGCGAGATCGTGATTTACGATCGCCGCTTGTTGACCAAAAGCTACGGTTCGCGCTTGTTGGCGTCACTGCCGGTGTTTCCCATTGAACAGCGGGAGGTGCCGGACGCTGACAAGGCGCACAAGGCTGCGCTCAAATCCGCCGCAGCGGCGGAGAAAAAAGACAAAAAACGCAAGAGCCCGTACGCCCGCCGGCGCACGCGCTAATCAAAGCAGGGGCGGCAAACGACGCTTCACCGGCGTGGTTTTGACGATGGCGGTGTTGCTCTGCGCCCGCTCGGCCAGTTGATCGAGGATCTGGTCGAGCTGCTCCATCGAATGTGCCACCAGTCGCACGATAAAGCAGTCCTCGCCCGTCACCTTGTCACACTCAATCACCTCCGGGATATCCTGAATCATCTGCTCGACCTTCTTCAGCATGCCCGGCAGCGGCTTGATGCGTACCAGTGACTGAAAAGCGTAGCCCAACGCCTGCAAATTGACGTTCAGCGTATAGCCCTGGATGACGGCGTTCTCTTCCAACCGTCGCAGACGCTCCGAAGTGCTGGGCGACGAAAGCCCAACGCTGGCGCTGAGGGTTTTGAGTGAGACTCTTGCATCCTCAGCAAGCAGCGTCAGGATCTGGCGATCAATATCATCCATATAGCCTCCATTAGGTTATTTCTGTTTTATGCCTTCAATAAAAAGGCAGTTAAGCATATTGGCCTTTTTTATGCCATGGAAAGCTGGAGGGTAAAGTCGCAAGCTAAGTCTATTGGCTGATTAGAGGAAACAACGATGAATGCAGAGATAAAACGCGGCTCGCTGGAGATGATTGCCGCAATGCTGATTTCCGGCACCATTGGCTGGTTTGTGCTGATGTCCGGTCAACCGGTGATTAATGTGGTGTTCTGGCGCTGTGCAGTGGGGGCACTGGTACTGCTGGCCATCTGTGCGGCACTCGGCCAGTTGCGGCGTGATGTCCTGACGCGGGCCACGCTGCTGTTGGCGATTGCCGGCGGTGTCGCGTTGGTGGTCAACTGGTTATTGCTGTTTGCCGCTTATTCCTATGCATCCATCTCCATCGCTACCGCGGTGTATAACACCCAGCCTTTCATGTTGGTGGCCCTGGGAGCACTGTTCCTCGGAGAGAAACTGACTGCCCGCAAGCTATTGTGGTTGGTGTTGGCGTTTGTCGGCATGATGCTGGTGGTGCTGGCGCAGCCTAAGCAGACGGGCGGTCAGAATAACTACCTGCTGGGAATTTTGCTGTCGTTGGGGGCGGCCTTTTTTTATGCGCTGATGGCGCTGGCCGCCAAGCGGCTGAAGGGCACGCCGCCGCACCTGATCGCGCTGATCCAGGTTACGGTCGGCGTGGTGATGTTGTTGCCGTGGGTTGATTTTCACGCGCCAGCCAATGTTGGGCAGTGGGGAATGCTGGCGACACTCGGTGTATTACACACCGGGCTGATGTACGTGCTGCTGTATGGCGCGATCCAAAAGTTGCCAACCAACCTGATCGGTTCGCTGTCATTTATTTATCCGATTGCTGCCATGCTGGTCGATCGGTTGGCGTTTGGTCATCGGTTGGTCGCCCTCCAATTTGCTGGTGCTGCGATTATCTTGCTGGCGGCCGCTGGCATGAACCTGTTAGGCGAACGTCGTATCCGCTCAACGGCGATGCCAGACAGCAAGCAGGCCTCCGAACAATGAGAGCAGCAACAGCAGCAGCATCACGGCCTGGTAGCCGTAGGTCGGATAAATCAATGCTGCCAGGGCTAACCCAACCGCGCCGCCAAGATTGTGCAGCGTCCAGGTAATCCCCAATGCGCTGCCGCTTTGCGCCTCGCTGACGGTACTCAGCGTTGCCAACACCAAGGGGCCGAGGATGCATCCCCATCCTAGGCCCATGAGGGCAAAGGCGCCAAGTAATAAGGGTAACGGGCTGCCGGCGTTAAACTGGCTTTGCAGTGCGGCAGAAGCGGCCAACGCGGCAAAACCAAGGACCAGCGCCGGCTGCGGGCCGGACTTATCCACCCACCTGCCGACCCAGGGCGAAATCAATGCCATTACGGCGGTGGTCGGCAACAGCAGCAGCCCCAGCATCACGCCCTCATAATGGCGGGTGTTTTCCAGATAAATGGGCATCAGGAAGAAGGCGGCACAGTAAAAGAAGGCTAACAGCGCGCTTAACAAACAGACACGCAATAACGCCGGACGCCGCAACAGCGCTAAGGGTACCAAGGGAGAGTGCGCTCTACGCTCGACCGGCACCAGCAGGATCAGTGTGGCCACCGCCACTGACGCCGTGAGCCACGTTTTCAGGCTCAGCCACCCCCACTGGCCACCTTGGCTAATGGCTAACAGCAATCCGGCAACGCCAGTCACCAGCAAGATCAGGCCGGTAATATCCAACGTTGCACCTTGCTGTGCGCGGGATTCCTGCACGGTGCCCAGGCAGAAGGCGAAACTCAGCGCGATCAGCGGTACGTTCAACAAAAATACCCAGCGCCAGCCAAGCGTGCCGACCAGCAAGCCTCCGGCGACCGGACCGATGGCCAACCCCAGACCGTTAACTGCCAATAAAATGCCAATTGCGCGACCGCGCTGCTGGGGGGGCCAGGCATCGGCGACAATGGCGGTGGTGGCGGTATACAACACTGCGCAAGCTGCGCCCTGCACAAAGCGCCAAACATTGAGCAGCTCAATACTGCCCGCCAGCCCCGCCCCCAGTGACGCGCCGGCGAACACCAACATCCCGCAATACAATACCCGGCGGCGGCCGTACAGGTCTGCCAGTCGCCCAGCGCTGACCATAAAGGCGCACAATGCCATGACGAACAGCGTCATGACCCATTGCACCTGACTCAAGGGCGCGGCCAATTCGCGCTGAATGGCGGGAATGGTGGTATTGACGATAGTGAAATCGATGCAGCCCAAAAAGCTGGCGATACTGATGCCAATCAGCAGCCGCCACAGGCGCGGGGTACTGACGTCGGTCAGAATTTCGCTGCGTTCACTCATCGGGTATGTCCTCGGTTAAAAAGCCTGCCTTCAGTGTACTCAGTGCTTGTTATAGCCAGTGGCGGTGTTTCATCGTTTAATAGGCGAATTAATATCGTCAATAAGAGGCCAGCATGATTTCCAGTGAACGGCTACATGCGATCCGCGCTTTTGTGCAGGCGGTGCAGGCGGGGGGATTTAGTCGCGCAGCAGAGCAGTTGGGGCTTTCCCGTTCTACCGTGGGGAAAGCCGTGGCGCGACTGGAACAGCGGTTACAGGTGCGGCTATTTCAACGCACCACCCGCAGTCTGTCTTTGACTGACGAAGGGCAACTGTTTTATGACGATTGCCTGAAAGCATTGGCAGCGCTGGAAGCGGCGGAAAACCAGCTCGCGGCCCGCGCCCATACGCCAGAAGGGCGATTGCGGGTATCGCTACCGGTATTGTTTGGCCAAAAGTGGGTGATGCCGCCGCTATTGTCGCTGGCGGATCGTTACCCTCGGTTGCAGATCGACGCGTTGTTTTCCAACCGTAGGGTTGATCTGGCGGAAGAGGGGATCGATCTGGCGGTGCGTATCGGTTTACCAGGCGATGCGGCGGCAATCACCGCACGCCAATTGGGTGAACAACAGCAAATACTCTGTGCCGCCCCGGCCTATCTGGCGCGGCAAGGCGAGCCAGATAGGGTCGCTGAGTTATCGCGGTATCAGGCGGTGGGCCTGTTACGCGATGGGCGTAGCCCGCCCTGGCAGTTAATGGATGAACAAGGAAAAGTACAACGCGTGACTCTGCCGACCCGTTTGCGGCTGAGCAATATGGAGGCGGCACTCAGCGCAGTTTGCGCAGGACAGGGGATTGCCATGTTGCCGCGTTGGCTGGCGCACGACGCACTCGCTGCGGGGACATTGCAAGAGATTTTGCCAGGCAGTTGTGGCGCGGGACTGGCGATTAACGTGGTGTGGCTGAAAGGCATCACCATGCCGCTACGGGTACGGGTAGCCATTGAGGCGCTGCTGTCGGCCTTCACGCCCAAAGCACCTTGGCAGTGATTTAGCGCTGGCATATGATAACGCCTGCTTCCCACCATGCTGCGTACGGGTGACTTATGATTGACGCTTCCACCATTTTGCTGTTTTCCGGCGCCTGTCTGGCGCTCGCGGTCACCCCAGGACCAGATATGTTGCTGATTGCTTCACGCAGCGTTAGCCAGGGGCGTCGAGCCGGTTTTGCCTCTCTGGCGGGCATCCAACTGGGCACCTACTGCCATGCTCTGGCGGCGGCCCTGGGTTTATCACAACTGTTTGTCGCAGTACCCTTGGCCTACGATACGGTGCGGCTACTGGGGGCGGCGTATTTACTGTATTTGGCATGGAAAACGTTACGTTCTGGCAGCCATTTGCAGGCATCTGCCGGATTAACGGCAGTGCCAACCGTCCGAATTTTCCGGCAAGGGTTGTTCACCAATATCCTCAATCCCAAAATGGCGCTGTTCGTTTTGGCACTGTTCCCGCAGTTTATCGATCCGCATGCCGGTTCACTGGTGGCGCAAATGCTGCTGCTCGCGACAGTGCTAAATCTGGTGGGTTTGGTGATTAACGGCGGGCTTATCATGGCTGTCAGCAGCATGAAAAGCCGCTTTGTCGGCCGCCAGTTCAGTGCCCGTTGGCCGAACTACCTGCTGAGCAGCGTGTTCGCCGGGTTGGCCTGCAAGTTGATTTTTGACAGCCGTAAATAGCCTTACGCCTGTAATAACGCCTCAAACGCCGCGCTGGTCGGGCATTGCGCCAGCGCGCTGTACATCACCAACCGCAAATGATTTTCCTCATCGACAATGAACGACGCATGTTCAAACGTCACCTGACCGGCACCGGGCACATTGAACGTGCGCTCTCCCTGACAACGGCCGTGAATGTCATGCTGTTGCCACAGCTGGCGAAACTGTGGTGAGACCTGTTCCAGTGCCTGTACTCGTTGCTGCATGGTGGCATCTTCCGGGGCGCGGGCGTAGTCACGACGGAAGCTGGCAAGGATTTGCGGCGCTTGCGCCTGCCATTCCACCAGACGCTGGTTGAGGTGTGGATCGGCGAACAGCATCCACAACATGTTGCGCTGTTCTGCCGGGCGGTCGCCAATGGCGAACAGCCGTTCCGCAGCAGGGTTCCAGGCGATGATGTCCCAACTCAGGTTCATGACGTAAGCCGGACGAAGGTGCAGATCGTCCAGCAGACGACGCACCAGCGGCGAGACCTGGCACCATTGATGGCCAACCGGTACGGGGGGACGTTGATGTGCCAGCAAAAACAGATGGTAACGGGCGGTTGCATCCAGCTTCAGCACACGTGCCAGGTTCTCCAAAAAATCCACCGAGACGTTGATTTCCCGCCCTTGTTCCAGCCAGGTGTACCAGGTGAGGCCGACCCCTGCCAGCGCGGCGACTTCTTCACGCCGCAGTCCCGGCGTACGGCGTCGGGTGCCGCTTGGCAGACCGACAGCCTGCGGTGACAATTTTTCGCGCTTTTGACGCAGAAAATCCGCCAGATCCTGACGGGTTCGGTTGAGGGTACGTGGCGGCATAGTGACTGTCCTGTTGCTCTCAGTAATAGTATAACTGGCTATATAGTAACAGTTTAGGACATGTTCCATACTGCTGCCATCTCAATATTTGGAGGCATTTATGGAACAGTCATTAGCGGAGGGTGATCGTCGCCTGGTGGGGTTGCCCGTGTTGCTGTTGGGGGGCTTTGTCACCGTATTCGACCTGTTCGTAGTGAACGTGGCTGCGCCCGTCATTCAGCAGCAGTTCGCCGCTGATTTTGCCGGTGTCGGGCTGATTATTGCCGGCTATGAGCTGGCATTTGGCGTGTTATTGATTGCAGGCGGGCGTTTGGGGGATCGTTTCGGGCGACGCCGGATGTTCAGTCTGGGCATGCTGGGGTTTACGCTGGCGTCGGCACTGTGTGGCTTGGCGACGTCTCTGGCCATGTTGATCGCAGCGCGTTTTTTGCAAGGGGCGATGGCGGCACTGTTGTTTCCGCAGATCTATGCGCTGCTGCGTGTGCTGTACGGCCCACATCAACGGCGGCGCGCTTTTGCCTGGTTAGGAATGACGCTGGGGCTGGCGGCCATTTTGGGGCAGATCTTCGGTGGATTTATTATTGAAGCCAATATTTTCGGTAGCGGCTGGCGCATGATCTTTCTGATTAATTTGCCGATCGGTGCATTGGCGATCTTGGCGGCGCGGAGTCTCCCAGAATCACGTCTCGAACAGGCTCAGCGGTTGGATGGCATGGGATTACTGCTGGCCGCGACAGGGTTGTTATTGCTGTTAGTTCCGCTGTTGGAGGGACCATCGCGTGGTTGGCCTTGGTGGATATTGCCGGTATTGGCACTGGGTTTGGGGGTGCTATGGGCCTTTATACGCTGGGAACGTCAACTGTCGATGCGTTCCGGCGATGCGGTACTGGATCCGGCGCTGCTTCGTCAGGGGAGTTTTACCCCGGGTGTGGTGGTGGTGCTGGCGATTTACTCTACGGCTTCCTCCTTCTTTTTGTGTTTTGCCCTGTTGTTGCAATCGGGAATGGGCCTGACGCCGTTTCAGGCGGGAAGCCTGTTTGCACCCGCCAGCGTGGCATTTATGCTGGCCTCATTCCTCGCACCGACGTTTGTGCAGCGCTGGGGGAATGGGGTTCTGGCGTTTGGCGTGGTGATCTATGCAACCGGAATGGCGCTGTTGGTGGTGCAAGTGGTGTGGGGAGCGGCGTTGGCGCAACCATTGTGGCTCCTGCCGGGGCTGGTGATCCTGGGTTTTGGTCAGGCGATGAGTATGACGCCATTACTTAATCTGGTACTGGGGCTGGCCAAAGAAGAGCAGGCCGGCATGGCTGCGGGGGTGATTTCCACCGTGCAGCAGATTGGTGGTGCAATGGGGATTGCCGCCAGCGGCGCGTTTTTTATCCCCCTGTTGGTGGGGGACGCTGGTGCAGAACGCTATGGGCAGGCGTTTGCCGGAGCGATGATCTACAACCTGTTGGCCATGCTTGTCGCCTTTGGGTTGTTAAGGTGGATCATTCAACAACAGCGCAAAGTGGCTCTTTAATCAACGGTCGTCGGGTGCTATTGCTATCTCATCATTCCATTGCGCTGAAGGAAGCCTGACACCATGTATCAACCCGCCTCATTCCGTGATGACTGTCTGGAGAGCCACATTGCGCTGGTGCGTGCCAACCCGCTGGGGATGCTCATTAGCCATGGAGACCAGGGCCTGGTGGTGGACCCGTTGCCGTTCTTGATTGATGCGGATGAACAGGGCCACGTGCATCTGCGGGCGCACCTGTCCCGCGCCAACCCACACTGGCCATTGTTGCAGGCCGTGCAGGAATGTCTGGTGGTATTTCAGGGGCTACAGGGCTATATCTCGCCGGGTTGGTATGAAACCAAACGGCAAACCGGTAAAGCCGTGCCGACCTGGAATTACAGCGTGGTGCAACTGCGAGGTGTGCCGCGAGTGACAGAGGACGCAGGCTGGCTGCGGCAACAGTTGGACGGATTAACGGCGCTGCAAGAGGGCCGTCAACCTGAGCCCTGGCATAGGGAAGATGCACCTGCCAATTATATCGCTGCGCAGATGAAGGGCATTGTCGGTATTGAAATCACAGTGACCCACCGGGAAGGTAAATGGAAGATGAGCCAGAACCGCAGCGCCGAAGACGTTGACGGGGTTGTCGCTGCATTGCGTGCCGGTGACGTTGCCCAACAGCAACTGGCGGATGAGGTTGAGCGGCGGCGTGGATAAGGTATGCTAATCCCAGACTGAATTAGGGGATGCAGGCGATGGATTACACCAAAATTATCAAAGAAATAGGCCGTGGCAAGAACCACGCACGCGATCTCGACCGGGACACTGCCTTTCAGCTCTATCAAAAGATGCTGGCCGGTGAAGTGGGCGAACTGGAGCTGGGCGGTATCTTGATCGCCCTGCGCATTAAAGGGGAAGCCGAAGAGGAAATGATCGGTTTTTATCAGGCCATGCAGCAACAGGTGATGCATTTGCAGGCACCGCAAGGGCGACCGATGCCAGTGGTGTTGCCCAGCTATAATGGTGCGCGTAAACAGGCGAACCTGACGCCACTATTGGCGCTGCTACTGACGCGCGTTGGCCTGCCGGTGGTGGTACATGGCGTGTTGGATGACAGCACCCGCGTGACCAGCGCCGACACCTTTACATTGCTGGGCCTGCCCTGGTCGCAAGAGGCTGCCCATGCCCAACACCGCCTCGATAAGGGGGAAACGGTATTTATCCCGGTTTCTGCCTTGTCAGCGCCCCTGGAGCGTCAACTGGGTATGCGCTGGCGCATGGGGGTGCGCAACAGCGCCCATACGCTAGCCAAACTGGCGGCGCCGTTTGCCGAGCAGGACGTGTTGCGTATCGCCAGTGTGTCGCACCCTGAGTACGTTGGCCGTGTGGCGTCATTCTTCCGCCAGATTGGGGCGCGTGGGTTACTGATGCACGGCACCGAAGGTGAAGCCTATGCCAACCCGCAGCGTTGCCCGCAGATTCATTACATTGTCGACGGTGAGCAGCAGGTGCTGCTAGAGCGTCCGGTGCAGGATGAAACGCCTGATTTACCGGCAGCGAAAGATGCAGAGACCACGGCACGTTGGACAGAACGTTGCCTGGCGGGTGACATTGCGATCCCGTTGGCGATCCAGCGCCAAATTGCCTGTTGCCTGGTAGCAACCGGTGAAGCAGACACCCTGGAACAGGGATTGGAACGTTTACGCGACGCGTAAATCCATTGGCTATACTGGAACATTTCGCAAATCGGCTCTGAAAGGATGGTTATGCAACAGGCTCTCGATTACTTCAATCAATTGAATCAGGATTACCTTGACGTTCACCGCACCAAAGAAGATCTGTTCTGGCAGAATTATATGGGCATGGGCGGTGATGACGTTTCCGCGCGTTTCTCTGCAGCGGAGAGCGCCTACAAGCGCTTTATCGCCGAGCCGCGTCGGTTGGCTGAGATTCGTCAGTTGCTGGCGGGGCTGGAGATTTTGCCGCAGGATGCGCAGCGTGATGCTCTGCAACATGGGTTGAACGGTTGGCTGCGGTTTTTTGATTGCAACGCGATTGAAGATGCCGACGCCCAGACACTGTTGGACCAAATTATCAGCGCCGAGGCGGATCTTTATACCCGACGCAAGAGCAATCCGGTTAGCCATCTGAATGCGGCTGGGCAGCGGGTGAACGCCTCGCTCGGTGAACTGCTGACCAACCAGGCCACCAATGAAAACGAAGAATACCGCCGCAGTTCACAAAACGCGTTGCGCGAGCTGGAGCAATGGCTACTGCATAATGGTTTGCCGGAGCTGATTAGCCTGCGCAATCGCTTTGCGCGCCAGATGGGTTTTCGTAACTACTTTGACTACAAGGTGAATAAAACCGAGCGTATGACGCCGGAGCAGTTGTTCGCCATTTTGGATCGTTTCGAACAGCAAACCCGCGAAGCGAACTCACGCAGCTTGCAGCAGTTGGCCGCGGAAAAAGGCGAGCAAGCGTTAGAACCCTGGAATGTGCGCTTTGCCAGCGCGGGTGACGTGACCCGCCAACTGGATCCTTACTTTCCATTTGCGCAGTCGCTTGAGCGTTGGATCAACAGTTTTAAACGTCTGCATATTGGGTTCCGCGGTGCGCAAATGGATCTCGATCTGTTGGTACGCCAGGGCAAATATGAAAATGGTTTTATGCATGGCCCGGTGCCGCCGTTCATTCAAGAGGGGAAATGGCTACCGGCACGCATTAACTTCACCAGCCTGGCGCAGCCGGACCAGGTGGGTAGCGGTGCTCATGGTTTGAATACGTTGTTCCACGAAGGCGGCCACGCGGCGCACTTTGCCAATATTTGCCAGAATGCCCCCTGTTTCTCACAAGAGTTTCCGCCGACCTCGATGGCCTATGCTGAAACCCAGTCGATGTTTTGCGACAGCCTGCTGGACGACGCCGACTGGTTGAAGCGCTATGCGAAAAATGCCGCCGGTGAACCGGTGCCGGATGCATTAATTGAGGCCAGCATCGCCGCACGTCAACCGATGCGCGCGTTCAATGAACGCCATATTCTGCTGGTGCCTTACTTTGAGTGGGCGTTGTATCAGTGGGATGACGAACAGCGCACGCCAGAAGCGATCACCGCGTTGGCACGTGAAGTTGAACGTAAGATTCTGGGCATTAGCGGTAGCCCGCGCCCAACGTTGGCCATCCCACACTTGTTGTCTCTGGAGTCGGCGTGTTCCTATCAAGGTTATCTGCTGGCGCTAATGGCCGTTGAACAGACGCGCCAATTTTTCCTGCAGCGTGACGGCTATCTTACTGACAACCCGGCTATTGGACCGGATCTGGCGCGTCACTATTGGCTACCGGGAAACAGCGTGAGCCATGACGATACGTTGCGCAGCCTGACTGGGGAAGGCTTTAACCCCGATTATCTGGCGCAGTCTTGTAACCAGACGGTGGCTCAGGCATGGCAGGATGCGCGCCAGACGATTGCCGATGCTGCTACGCGGCCTCAACCCGCAGCGGATTTTGATCTGGCGGCGCATATCCGCGTGGTGGATGGTGAGCAAGTACTGGCGGACAACGCGGAAGGCGATGAGAAGATGTGTCGTGATTTCGCCGCGGCGATAAACGCACGCCTGGCCTGACGACCATGAAAAAAGCCCGCCGATAGCGCGTATCGGCGGGCTTTTTTATTTCTAATCGGTCGATCAGTTATAGATGACAGCCGTGGCATGCATCAGGTTGTTGCCGCTGGTGGAGGTAATGGTGAAGGCCTTGGCACCTGCTGCATCGGCTTTGGCGGAGAGCTGGGCTTTCAAGCTGCTCAGATCGGTAGCACCACTGGCGGTGATCACACCGGCTTTTTCAAACTGGACGGCGTCCTGTGCGCTAACGTGTTCTGCAGCAAAAGATGTGAAAGAAACCGCAGTAAGAGCGATAGCAGCAGCAAAAGTTTTGATGTTTTTCATGGTAGTCATTCCTGTCAATTTTATAAGGGTGAAAGGGGTTTGCCTTTCGATGGAATGATTATTGCGCAGTGACAGGCAGGATGAAATCGGAGAGTATTGATAATCTTTTTCAGATTTTTTGATTGTTAATTGACCCTCTCTCCAAACGGAGAAAGGGTGGCTTGTTCAGCGCTTTTGCGCGTCCGGGCGAATCATATCGAAACGGTGTTGTTCCGAGATACCATAGTAAGCCGTGGGGCCTCCCGCACGCAGGATCGGTTCGGCAGCCGCGGTCTGATAGATGCCGTGCTCGTCCAGCAAGCCAGGATCGATATGCACGGCAACCACTTCCCCCAGTACCAACCAGGTGTCTACCTTTTCCCCGGCAGCACTTTGCAATTGAATACATTGTGACAGACGGCATTCAAAGTTGACCGGGCTTTCCGCTACCCGTTCAGCCTTTACCCGGCGGCTGGCTAACGGCGTCACGCCGGCAAAGGCAAATTCGTCTTCACCCCGTGCCAGGCTGGCAGAACTGTTATTCATGGCATCGGCAAGTGGGCGTGTCGCCAGATTCCAGACAAATTCGCCTGTTTCGACAATATTTGCGACGCTGTCTTTCCAGCCACTGCTGGCAAAGCCAACGATCGGCGGGCGGTAGTTGAAACAGTTAAAAAAGCTATAGGGCGCCAGATTACGTTGGCCGGCAGCGCTGATTGATGAGATCCAGCCGATCGGACGTGGGCCGATGATGGCGTTCAGCGGATCGTGTGGCAGCCCGTGGCCTGCGGCGGGTTCATAATAATAACGAGACTCACTGCTCATAAGTGACCTGTCATGAGATAAGAGAGCTTTTATTCTGACGTGTTTCCCGCCAGCTGCAAGTTTAGCGGCGCTTTATGGTATCTTACGCGCCAGAAATACCTTTAAGAGAGCCCGTCACGGTGGAAAAAAAGAAAACCTTCCCGCAGCAGAAAAGCGGCCTGCACCCGCGTAACCGTCATCGCTCACGCTATGATTTCCCTGCACTGATCGCCAGTTGCTCGGCATTGGAGCCGTTCGTCAAGCCGAACGCCTGGGGGGATATCTCAGTGGATTTTGCCGATCCGGCAGCGGTTAAAATGCTCAACCGTGCGTTGCTGCAACATTTTTATGGTATCGAGCATTGGGATATTCCAGCCGACTACCTTTGCCCTCCGATCCCTGGTCGCGCAGATTACCTGCACCACTTGGCGGACTTGCTGGCAACCAGTAACGGTGGCGAAATCCCGCGCGGTAAAGGTGTGGCGATCCTTGACGTAGGTATTGGTGCCAACTGTATCTATCCGATCGTTGGCCTGCGCGAGTACGGCTGGCGCTTTACCGGATCTGAGATCGACCCCGTGTCACTTAATTCGGCCAAAATGATCGTCGAGATGAACCCAACGCTGAGAAACAGCGTGCGCCTGCGTTTGCAAAAACAGCCGGAATTCATCTTTAACGGTATTATCGGTGTGGCAGAGAAGTTTGACGCTACGCTGTGTAACCCACCGTTCCACGGTTCTGAACAAGAAGCGCATGCGAGTACCCGCCGCAAACTGCACAAGCTGGGCAAAGGCGAGGTGGCGGACAAGCCGGTGCAGAACTTTGGCGGTAAAAATAATGAACTGTGGTGTGAAGGGGGCGAAGAAGCCTTTGTGCGTAAAATGGTCGAGGAAAGCGTCAGCAAGGCGCAGAATTGCCTGTGGTTTACGTCGTTGATTTCTAAAAACACGACGTTGCCGTCGATTTACCATGCGTTAAAATTGGCGGGTGCCGCCGAAGTCCGCACCATTGAGATGGCGCAGGGACAAAAGATCAGCCGTTTTGTGGCCTGGACCTTCCACGACGCAGAACAACAAGCCGCGTGGGCGGCAGAACGCTGGCGTTAATTCCCCGGGTGCCGGTTTTGTCGCCGGCGCCAATAAAACTTCGCGTTTCCCTTTCAATTTCTTCAACTTGCGTTATTCTCAATGCAGTTCTTTGTAATAAAAATCCTAATTTAATTATTTATTCAAAAAATAATAATCACATAACTAAATTGATGTTTTTAACTCGGTTACTATCGTCTATCCGGGGAAATTAGGCTCGCCTGTTTCTCAGGGTGTTGCACGTCTGTGTGTGGGCGCAGCGTGCTAGAAAATAAAATGAAAAGCGTTTTCTCGCTAAATCATCTGCCAGAAGGACACCCACATTATGCTGTTACGATTCAGTCAGTTAAATACCCACTGCCGCGCTGAGTTGAGTGCGATAGAAAATGCCGTTGCCATGATTGTATTTAAACCTGATGGCACTGTGCTGCGCGCCAATGATTTATTTTTACAGACCATGGGATTCCAGCGGCAGGAGGTGATTGGCCAGCATCACCGTATTTTTTGTGACCCGCAATATGTCGTAAGTTCTGCCTATCTCAAACATTGGGATATGTTAAATAATGGCAAGCCGATCACGGATAATATAAAACGCATTCGCAAAGACGGTGAAACGGTGTGGTTGCAGGGCACCTATGCACCGGTCTTAAACAAGAAAGGCCAGGTGGTGGAGATCGTCAAGATCGCCAGCGTAGTGACGGAGCGCATTACTCAGGCGCAGGAACATCAGAGTTTATTGGCGGCGTTAAATCGTTCCATGGCGATGATCACGTTCAACGCGCAGGGAACGATCCTCGACGCCAACGACAATATGTTGAAGGTCATTGGCTATCGGCTGGAAGAAGCGCGCGGGCAGTCACACGCGGTGCTTTGCACGCCGGAGTTTGCTGCCTCCGATGATTATCGCCAACACTGGCAGCGACTGTCTCGCGGTGAGTTTATCACCGGGCGCTTTGAACGCGTCAACCGCCGTGGGGACAGGGTATGGCTGGAAGCCAGTTATAATCCGATCCTCGACGGAAATGGGCGGTTGGTGAAGGTTGTAAAAATCGCTCAAGACATCACCCGACTCATGATGCAACAGCAGCATGAAGAGGAGATGGTACGCAACGTGCACCATTTGTCGTTGGATACTGACCGGCAGGCATCGCAGGGCGCGCTCATCGTTCAGCAGGCGGTGGAAGGCATGCGGCAGGTTGAGGCGGCAGCGCGTCAAACGTCTGATGTGATCAGTGAATTGGGCCAGTGCTCACAGCAAATTGGTACCATTGTTGAGGCTATCCGTAAAATCGCTTCCCAAACAAACCTGTTGGCGATCAACGCGTCGATTGAGGCCGCACATGCGGGCGAGCACGGGCGGGGTTTCGCCGTGGTGGCCAATGAAGTGCGCACGCTGGCAGAGCAATCGCGTAAGGCGGCGACGGAGATAGAGCGAATGACCAAATCCATTCAGCACGGCGTGGCAGCGGCGATTGCCGGCATGGCAACCTGCGTGGATCAGGCTGGTGGTGGGGTGACTCTGACGCACGACGCCGGGGAAGTGATCAATCAGGTGAACGTTGGCATGCAGGACGTGGTGAAACTGATGCAGGCCTTCACCTCGGTTAAACAAGAGGGTGCACTGCACTGATCGTCTCTACGCTAACCCTGGGCAACGGGGTTAGCGCCTTCCTCGCTTTACCCTTCTGCGGGTTGTTTATCTTTGGTTCAAACTCGTCGGTTTGACATTCTGTATGCTGCCATTAAAAGTGAACGAACGTTCGTTCACTTGCGTAATAAATTGAATGTCGCTAGCCACCTTTCAACCGCGAGACAGGCTCATGGGAAACCGAGAAAAAATTGTTGATGCCGCATTGCACAGCTTTACCCATAAGGGTTTTCACCAGACCAGTATGCGAGATATCGCACAGGCCGCGGGTGTCAGCGTGGGTAACCTTTACAACCATTTTGCCGGTAAGGACGCCTTGATCGGTGAAATAGCGCTTCTGGAGAATGCGTTCTTCACGGAGTTCGCCGCACGGTTGGTTGAGGGTAAACACCGGCCCCGGCAGGCGCTGTCCGACTTTTTCACCGCTTATCATGTTTTTGTCTCATCACCGGACAGCGTTCAGTTGGCGACGGAAATCGTGGCGGAGGTTGCCCGCAATGCCACTTTGGCGGAGAAGTTTGATGCCAACCAGCAGCAACTGACGGAGGCGCTGGTGCAGGTTATCGTCCTGGCGCAGCGAGCTGGCGAGATTGCGGCGGCGTTAAATCCGCACGAGCTTGCCCAACTGATTCTGGACGTGATTGAAAGCCAGGCCCTGCGGCAGGCGATTTTCCCGCGCAAGGCGCCGACGGTGGCGAATCACTTGCTGGAACAGTTGATTTTCACGCAAGCGTAATGGGGCGAAAAATGCTTGATATACAACCTTACCGTGAATCCTGTCGCTTGCAGACGGCTGCGCTGATTTACGCTGCCTTTGACGACAAATTCCAACGCCAGTGCGGGTTGGGCGCACGCCAACAATGGCGGTTGTTTTACTGGCTATGGAGCTGGAATCAAAGCAACAGCCAAGAGCACAGCTTTGTCGTTCGGCGAGCGGGTAAGGTGGTGGCAGCATTTGGGCTCAAGTCTGCGGGGCGGTTGGGCAATTGTGCCTTGAGGGCGCGTCCGTTGCCGATACTGGGGTTGTGCCGTCGTTATGGCATGCTGAACTTTTGGCGTATGTACCTGCAAATCGCGTTCTTACAGCACGCGCCTGCCGCCGGTGAACTCTATCTCTCCTACCTAGCGGTAGATGAAAAGCTGCGGGGCAAAGGCGTGGGAAAAATGTTGATCGAATGGATAACGGACTATGCAGCGGCACAGCAGCCTAACCGTTGGTTGCGTTTGCACGTGAGCCAACAAAATATCGGCGCACGGCGTCTGTATCAACAATGTGGTTTCAACATGGGTCGGCGGGAGAGACACGCTTCACTGTGGTGGCTGTTTCGCCAGGCAAACTGGTTGCTAATGGAAAAGCGCATCGGGGAAATGCGGTGAAAAAAATAGCCGTTTGTTTACTGGTGTTGTTTGTCGTGGCGTCAGGCTGGGTCCTCTACGCCAACGACTATCAATATGTCACCGAGCCGGTTCGGTTGACCGCCGGTGGCAACGCCCTTGCCGGTACGCTGGTGCTGCCGAAAAACGTGCACGGAAAGCCGGGCGTGATTGTCTTTGTTCATGGTGATGGCCCTGCCAATGCCAGCCGTGACGAAGGTTACTACGGCATTTGGGAGACCATGGCCGAACAGGGTTATGCCGTTTTATCTTTTGATAAACCGGGCATCGGCGGCTCTTCCGGCAACTGGTTGCACCAAACCATGGACGACCGGGCAAAAGAAACGGCGGACATTATTGACTGGGCCAGAAAAGACGGGCGCTTTAACCCGCACTGCGTCGGGTTATGGGGGGCAAGCCAGGCGGGGTGGGTGATGCCGGACGTTGCACGGCGGCGACCCGATATCGCTTTTACGCTGGTGATGTCTCCGGCGATCAACTGGCTAACACAGGGGCGATACAACACCCGAGCGGAAATGGAGGCGGCGGGTGATGATGAGCAACGCATTCAGGAGCGCGAAGCTCAAGAGAGGCACGTATTATCCCTGCTGAAACAGCCGGACGGCTACACGCAATACCTCCGTGAATATGGTGAGGCGGCGACGTTAAGTGCGGATCGTTGGCAGTTTATTCGTGCCAACATGGCCAGTGACGCCAGGGTGGGGCTGAGAAATTACAAAACACCGGTACACCTGATGGTGGGCGGACGCGACATCAATGTTGATGCGAACGAGACTGAACGCGTCTACCGGCAAGTCGTCCCCGCCGACCTGCTGACGGTGACGCGAATCGAACAGGCTGACCATGCCATGGTCAAACCGCTGTTTGTCCGTTACCCGTCGTTGATCAACATCATCGGCCTGTTTGCGCCGCGATCGATACAATTTGACGCTTATCAGCAGGATGTGGCGGCCTTCCTGGCCGCCCACCCCTGCACGACGCGGTGATGCTTGTCAGGGCGCTGCCGGTTGTGGTCCCGCGTTAGGCGCATAGGACAGCTGCATCGCCTGCTGTGGCATGGTGATGCCCGCCCGTTCGAAATGCATCTTCACCAACCGATCGAGGGCGTATTGCACGACCCACTGTTTCAGCGCCTGAGTGCGTAGGGTGACCCGGGTAGTGAAAGAGCGATCGCCCAGCGCCACCACGCCGTTGAACACCGGTTCGCCAATCAGAAAGTGCTTCACCTGCTCATCCTGTTTCAGCGCGGCGACGGCCTGATGCAGCACGTCGTGGACACGATCAATATCTTCATCACGGCTCACGGTGTAATTGGCTCGGTAGACGCCAAACTCGCGGGCGTAGTTCGCCAATGTGGTGATCGAAGAGAAGGGGACAATGTGGTAAACACCATAATCGTCCCGCAGGCCAATTGAGCGGATAGTCATGCGCTCCACCGTGCCGGTAATGCCGCTGACGGTGACATATTCACCGGTATTCATGCCGTTCTCAAACTGGATGAAGACACCGGTAATCACGTCTTTCACCAGCGTTTGTGCACCAAAACTGATGGCGAGGCCGAGCGCCCCGGCACCCGCCAGCAGGGGCGCAATGTTAATGCCGACCTGCGACAGCACGATCATGATGGTAATGGTGCTGATCACGATCGCCAGAACGTTACGAAACAGCGTCAACAGGGTGCGCTCGCGTGCGCTTGGGCGAATGCCATTGCTCAACTCCAGCGCCAGCCGGTGCTCGATGACGCTGGCCATCAACGTCCAACTGAAGACGGCAATGACCAGAATCAGCAGAATATGCATCAGCCCGCCAATCACCTTTCCACCGTTGTCGCTGCTCGCCCATTGATACAGGTTGATCAGGTGCCAGGCGTCGAACAGGAACAGCGTCACGGCCAAAACCACCATGACCCGCAAGATTTTCAATCCGTTTGGGATGTAGGCGTTAATGCGTCTTTCCAGCATGGGGTAACGCAGATTAACGTCGGCCGGCAGTGAGATGCGGCGAAAAATCCAGCGAGTTAACATGCCTGAAAGTAAGGCCCCTAAGCCGATCACCAGCAGGCTTTTCACCGTTGCCGTCATCATAAAGCGCAGGCTGTTGCCGATATCAAATTGTGAAAGCACGAACAGCACCAGGAAATAGGCGATCGCCAACAGGTGCCAGACGTGCCCAAGGCCGCGAAGAATTACGCTAAAGAACGCCATCGAACGTTCTGCCAGCAGGTTAATTTGGTGCTGTATCGGTTTGCGGTTGTGCAAGATCAACGCGACGGCATACAGCGTCAAAGCCAGCATCACCGCCAGATTGACCGCGGCCGCGGCCGGGTAGCTGATTTGTACCGCCACGACGGGCACCACAACCATCAGGCCGTAGCCGATCAGACCGCTGAGCCAGGCGAGGCGCGTATTCCAGTAGTGGGCCGAGGTGTCGCTGAACGGGAAAGGGCGCAGGTAATCAAAGTTGGGGGCAAAGATCAGCCGGAGTACCGCTTTGAAGAATTCAATCACCGCAAAGGCACTCAGAAACAGCGTTTGCAGACGCATGATGGTGGCGCTATCGGCATTAACATGGCGAGCGAACAGGTTGCCCGCTGCAAGCGCCAGCAGTAATACCAGCAGATCGACGGCAAAGGCACCGAGGATGGCGACGGGGCGTTTATACCAAGGGCCGTGTTGGACCCTGGCGTTGTGGCCCCAGTTGCCCATGTGCTTATACAGGGGGGCGATCAGACGGCGGATCAGATGGAACAGGGCAAAAGTGACCGCCACTGTCAGCAGGAAATAGCCCAGGGCGCGAAAAAAACTGTCGGCATTAAACGTGCGTTTGGGGCCGGAGTCGATCAGCTTTTGTAGCGAATTCAACCTTTGGTTGAGGGTACTGATGCCAGCCTGTGCCAAATTGCTCAGGTTATCGCTCAGCGTGTCGGCGGCTTCCGGCGTGTCGGTTTGCGGCTGGGTTGCGGCGGATTCACCGGCCTGCTGTCTCAGGTGACTGATCAGCCCAGCACGGGCTTTGTCATCTTGCAGAATATCTGCCAGCGCGGCGTAAGACGCTTTCTGTTGTTCAGTTTGGTCACCAGGAGCGGCATTTTGTGGGGGTTGCGCTATCGCTCGTGGAGAGGCTACAGCGACTGTCAGCAGCAATAACAATGGGAATAAACGTAAATGTTCTCGCAGATGAGAACCGAATCGGGAGTATGCGGTTGTGGGCATTGATCCTCTCTTGGGGCTCTGTAAATCGGCGGATTAAATACAAATGCTATAAAAAACAAACAACATAGTAGGAAATGAAGAGAGATTAAGAGTGGGAACGCGTGCTAAATAGAAACGGCGGGCGCAGAGTGCGCCCGCCGCTGAGCAGGGTAAATCAGGAAACGTGTTGCAGGAACTCGCGTAGGCGAGGGCTTGGCGGATGGTTAATCAACGCGTGCGGATTGCCGTCTTCTGCAATCCTGCCTTTGTCGATAAAGATCAGGCGCGACGCCACTTTTTCGGCAAAGCCGACTTCGTGGGTGACGATCACCATGGTCATGCCTTCTTCCGCCAAATCCTGCATGACTTTCAGCACTTCATGGCGCAGTTCTGGATCGAGCGCCGAGGTAGGTTCATCAAACAGCATCATTTTCGGCTTTACGGCCAGCGCGCGGGCGATCGCTACGCGCTGTTGCTGGCCACCGGACAGTTCGGAAGGATAATGATGTGCGCGCTCGGCCAGACCAACCTTGGCCAGCAGTTCACGTGCCAGCTTTTCTGCGTCTGATTTTTTCAAACCGCGTACGCGGATTGGGCCAAAGGCAACGTTTTCCAATGCCGTCAGGTGCGGGAACAGGTAAAACTGCTGGAACACCATGCCGGCTTCCTGACGGATCAGGCGATCGTCAACTTTAGGATCGTTGGCTTTCAGGCCGTCGACGAAGAGATCGCCACTGGTGATCTCTTCGAGCTTGTTGATGCAACGCAGCAGGGTCGACTTACCGGAGCCAGAAGGGCCGATAATCACCACGACCTCACCTTTTTCGATCTTCAAATCGATATTATGCAGCACTTGGGTTTGGCCAAAATGCTTGGAGACGTTTTTAAATTCAATCACAGGATTTTCATCCTTCTTTCCAGACGACGCAGAACGAAGCTCAGCACCAGGGTAATAATCAGATAAATAACCGCTACGGCGCTCCAGATTTCCAGCGCACGGAAGTTACCGGCAATAATTTCCTGCCCTTGACGGGTCAGTTCCGCCACGCCGATCACGATGAACAGCGAGGTGTCTTTGATGCTGATGATCCACTGGTTACCCAGCGGCGGCAGCATACGCCGCAGCGCCAGCGGCATGATGACATAGCGGATGGTTTCACGCCGTGACAGGCCGAGCGCCAGGCCTGCTTCACGGAAGCCGTTATGGATCGACAGCACCGCACCGCGGGTAATTTCCGCAATATAGGCGCCGGAGTTGATCATAATGGTGACCACTGCCGCACTGAAGGGATCGATACGTAAATCATTGAACGCCATCGGCAGGGCGAAGTAGATGAACATGACCTGCACCACGATCGGCGTGCCGCGGATAACTTCAATGAATACCAAGGCGACGTGATTGGCAATCCAACCGCCATAGGTACGAGCAAAACCGGCAACAAGGCCGATGATCAGGCCGCCAACAAGACCGAGGACCGAAATCCACAGGGTCATTTTGGCGCCTTCTAACAGGATAGGGATGGCGGGCCAGATGGCGCTCCAGTCGAACTGCATGGTTTTTTCTCCCGGTGATCCCAAACGTGGGAATCAGATACAACAAAGCGCAGGGGCTAAGACACCACCCCTGTGCTTAAGTGAATCAGTGACTGACTTCATCCGTTATTTAGGTTCGGTACCGAACCATTTTTTGTAGATTTCGTTGTAAGTGCCGTTTTCGCGCAGGGTTTTCAGTGCGCCATTGACCTTCACGCGCAGCTCGTCACTGCCTTTAGGGAAGGCGATGCCGTATTGCTGAGCTTCCAGTGAGTCGCCAACGGTTTTGAACTTACCGGCACCGGCAGTCTTAATGAAGTACAGGATGTTTGGTGTGTCGTGCAGTACGGCATCAGCGCGCTTGGTGCCCAGTTCCATATAGGCGTTATCGATGTTCGGGAACTGACGCAGATCTTTGGTTTTGATGTGTTGTTTGGCGTAATCCACGGAGCCGGTGCCGCTCTTCACCGCTACCACTTTACCGTTCAGATCATCGATGCCTTTGATGCTGTTGTCGTTGGCATTCACCATCACCAGCAGACCGCTTTTGTAGTAGCCGTCAGAGAATTCGATGGCTTTTTTACGCTCGTCGGTAATGGTGATACCGGCCAGCGCCAGGTCGATATTTTTGGTTTGCAGAGCAGGGATGATGCCGCTGAAATCCATAGGTTTCAGGGTGTAGTCCAGTTTCAGCTCTTTGGCGATAGCGGCCCACAGGTCGATATCGAAACCAACGTATTGATCACCTTGCTTGAACTCAAATGGAACGAATGCGGTGTCGGTGGCGACGACCAGTTTGTCTGCTGCGTGGGAGCTTACGGCAAAGGCCAACGAAAGTGCGGCCAGGGAGACTTTAAAAATTGACTTCATGAGAGGAATTTCCTGTACAGGTTGCGGATTACCCATTTTTTATATTGCAGTTGGTGCCATGAAAAAATCGTGCCATGTTTACAACTACTATAAAAACAAAGAGTTGTGGTGTGATGTTGTGTCTGAAGGTCGAATTATTATTTATATGCACCAAATAGAGGCACCAAAATGGTGCTGATGGCTGTCTGTTGGTGCATTGGTCTATCATTAACCAAATAATGGGGGTGAAACAACCGATAGTTAACGGTTTAGCTTCAATATTGATAACTAACTCTAACTTTTATGCCGCAAAGTGGTTTCATCTGGTGCAAGAGTGTTCAGTAAGAGCGATCGGTGGACACAATTGGCGTTACCGCAGCTGGCTGTCTTTACTGCCGCGGCGGTTATACAGGCTGCTGGCTGCCTGTTTTTTATCCATCTCGGTTTGGCAGGCAAGACAATAGCGCACGCCTTTTAGCGCTTGCTGGCGTGCCAATGGAATTTCTTCTCCGCATTCCTGACAATAATGCGCACTTTCGCCATGACCCAGTGCCTGCCTTGCACGCTGCACTGCATCATCTAGGGTGGAATCAATTTGATCCTGTACGGCGCCGTCTGACGCCCATCCGCTTGCCATGATGGCCTCACATTGACAGAGCCGCTACGCCCTCAATGTATTTACTATGGGCGATTTTTTGAGCAATTCAAGCGGCGTAAATAAAAGAAAAACAGGCTGGGGCAAAGCCCGCAGCCTGTTCAGGCCCGCTACGCGGGCCGTAATTGTCGATTTTTAAGTGGCTTATTCTATGTTGGATTCGATAAACCACAGGAACTTGTCCAGATCTCGGGATGCTGCAGTAAACATATCGGCAGTATCTTCGTCTTCGACCTCTGTGATGGCTTTGCGAATGTCATTTGCGACGTCGCCGTAACGATCGGCCAGCGCTTTCAGGTGTTCCTGAACGCTATGAATGTTGGTTGGATAGCTTTTCAGTGGGGTTTTATCGTTTACCACCTGGACTGTACCCAAGGCTACGCCGCCCAATTGCACGATACGTTCGGCAAAAGTGTCCTGGTGATCGATGATCGCAGTGCGGAACCCGTCGAGCATTTCATGCACGGCAATAAAGTTAGCACCACGCATGTTCCAGTGGGCCTGTTTGGTGATCAACGACAGGTCAATAAACTGGATAACCTGACGGTTCAACGCCTTGATGGCCTCCAGCTTGGTTTTTTCGTCCATATCATTACGTGTATAAAGCAGGTCAGAAGATTTCGTTTTAACCAGTTTAGCGGTACTCATATCAGATATCCTCTTGATGGGTTATTGTCCTATTTTTTCCACGAGAGAAATTATAGCAGTGATGACGTATTTTGCAGGGGGAAAATAACGATGGAATAAATAGGTTTTAACGAATTGAATATTAACCTTAAGCGGGGTAGACTTAATTTGTTAATGTGTTTTTTATTTTAATGCGTTGTAATGTATGTGAAATATTTTTACTCGCTTCTGTTTTTAGTTACGCCATGCAATTATTTTAAAATCGGTTGTATCTCCGCGATAATTTTCATTCTCAATGCCGACGTTTT
Source organism: Serratia sp. CoH_122_TC_1 (assembly GCF_058191755.1). Taxonomy (NCBI): domain Bacteria; kingdom Pseudomonadati; phylum Pseudomonadota; class Gammaproteobacteria; order Enterobacterales; family Yersiniaceae; genus Serratia; species Serratia sp. CoH_122_TC_1. The sequence goes on along the minus strand of NZ_JBXWLA010000001.1, from coordinate 357,136 downwards.
CGGGTTAATGAGCCAGTTTGCTATCAATAAAATGGCCGTTAATTCATATTGATAGGCTAATCGTATCTGGCTAAAATATTCTGCCTTAATTACAGAGCTGTACGCGTATGAAAATCAATGTCGTTGGAATCAGTGGCAGTGGCAAAAGCACGCTAGCACGTCAGTTGGCTGAAAAGCTTGTGCTGCCTTACATCGAGCTTGATACACTGTTTTGGCGTTCTGACTGGCAAGGTACACCCGATGACGTGTTTATCGCGCGAGTAACGCAGGCGTTGGCTGTGGCGGAAAGCGGGTGGGTACTCGACGGCAATTATAGTCGAACGAAAGCGGTAAAATGGGATAGCGTTGATTGGGTCGTGTGGGTGGACTACGGGTTCTGCCGTACACTGTACCAGGCCGTTCGTCGTGCCTTCACCCGCGCATGGCTAGGCACCGAGCTGTGGCCAGGTACGGGAAACCGCGAAAGCTTTCGTCGGTCTTTTTTCAGTCGAGAGTCAATCGTTCTGTGGACCATTAAAACCTACCGTAAAAACCGTCGCGGCTACCTTGCCGACATGAACAATAGCCAGTACCAACATATCCGCTTTATCCGTTTGCGTTCGCCGGGGCAGACCAAAAGCTTTATTCGCAACTTGCCCCTTTAAATGCCGCCATTGCAGCAAACGAATGCGCGGGTTTTCGCGAATAGAACGTGGCCAGAACCAACGCAGTCGGCCAGCCATTGATTAGATCAGCAGCGTGTAATGCACCCTCACCACCGCTTTTTTGATCGGTGTTGGTGCGTTCAACTGACAGCCGGTCTTATGCGGTTCATGGGGAAAGAATAGCGCATACGCGCCGGGGAACATGGCGAGTGTTTGGCGGTGGCGTCTGATGCTCACACGATGGGTATCCTGAGCATCGTCATAGGGTAACTCGCTTTGCCAATCGCCGGGCATACCATAATCAATGCGCTCTTCACCGCTGATGAGTAAATGAATGTCGGCATAGTTATGGTGAAGCTTTGCATGCTGAGTTTCCGCTAATCCTGTGGTTAACGTCATTACGTCCATAAAGATCTTGTCACCCTCTATGTCATGCCGTCCCAATGTCAGGGCAGGCAGGTCATATTGACGAAGCGCGGTGAGGGTCTTGATCAAAACAGGTGACAGCCCACGCCCGTAGCGTGGGTTAAACAGCGTGTTATAAATCACTTTAATTCTCCATGTGGTAAACCCTGCTGGGTTTGGTTCCATAAACGCGTGGGGGGACTGCGGGGAAAAGTATGCCTGCTTACCTGTGCGAAAACAGTTAACCCGCCTGCATTCCGCTGTTGGAAAATGCAGGCGGTTGTTGATTTTTAAGACAAGCTCTCGATCTGTGGTTTTGGCTTGATGGTCAGGGTCGCCCCCATTGAGGCCGCAATGATTGCACCTAACGCCAACCACTGCACCGTAGTCAGGTGTTCGTTGAGGAACAACATCCCCGACAGTGCTGCCAGCGCGGGCTCAAGACTCATCAAGGTGCCGAAGGTGCGAGCCGGGAGCCTGGGTAACGCGATAATCTCCAACGAATAAGGCAGCGCGGTGGATAAGATTGCCACGGCCAATGCAATGGGCAGAATATCGATGTTCAGTAGCGCGCTACCTGCTTGCCAGGCCCCTATTGGGCAGAATACCGCCGCAGCGATCAGCGACCCGACCGCCACGGTCCCAGGGCCGTGGTCACCCCCCGCTTTCTGGCCGCAGATAATGTAGACCGCCCAGCAGGCACCTGCGCCTAATGCGCAGGCGGCACCTAAGGGATCGATACTCTCTATGTTATGGCCCAGTGGCAGCAAGAACCAGAGCCCGGCCACCGCCAGTATGACCCATAAAAAATCGATCGCGCGGCGTGAGGAGAACATGGCGACCGCCAAGGGGCCGGTGAACTCCAACGCGACGGCGATACCCAGTGGCAGGGTGCGCAAAGAAAGATAAAACAGATAATTCATCGCCCCCAATGTCAGGCCATAGATGAACAAGGGCAGGCGGCTACCGGCGGCAAAGCGCATGCGCCATGGGCGGAAGATAATAAACAGGATCAGTGTGCCAATACTCAAGCGCAACGTGGTGATGCCTTCTGCACCGACCAATGGAAACAGGCTTTTGGCCAACGACGCACCGGTCTGGATAGACACCATGGCGATGATGAGCAAGCAGATAGGCAGCAGCGTGGAAGACGCTTTAGCAGTTGCAGACGAGGACATCCTTTAGAGCCTTTTATGCGTTTCCCACCAGGTGGGAAGACTATCGATATTCGGATGACGGCAGTGTAAATGAAATGAGGTAAATGTGTCTGAGAAATGCGTATGCAACGGAGAAAAGTGCCAGCTCTGGGGTTAGATGCTGGTTCTTTTGCGCATAAAATGCGCATTTTTTAGGAATCGTCTGGATATTAAATAGGTGATTGTTGTCACAGAAACGAGTAGAATACGGCCCGAAAATAGAGCGAAAAGAAGAAGATACACTGTTCTTGAAATCTAATGTTACACGATATAAAGCATTAGACACTCATTTTAAGGCAGAGTTTCACGCTAATTTTTGCTATATTTTCAATGCATGAACAAATGGATTTACTTAAAAATATAACGCGTTTGAGGTGGTTATGAAAAAAATTGCATGTCTTTCCGCAGTAGCAGCCTGTGTATTAGCAGTAACCGCAGGTACCGCATTCGCTGGTCAGAGCACCGTATCCGCTGGCTATGCGCAGGGTGATCTCCAAGGCGTTGCTAACAAAGCCGACGGTTTCAACCTGAAGTATCGTTACGAGTTCGATAACAACCCACTGGGTGTGATCGGTTCCTTTACCCACGTGGAAAAGAACGGTTCTGAGAACGGTTACTACGGTAAATCACAGTACGATTCTATCACTGCCGGTCCAGCTTACCGCTTCAACGACTGGGCAAGCATCTACGGTGTGATCGGTGTTGGCTACGGCAAAAACATCGACAACGCTCAGAACGGCACTGACCGTAACGGCAACAGCGACTACGGCTTCACCTACGGTGCTGGCCTGCAGTTCAACCCAATCCAGGACGTTGCTCTGGATGTAGGTTACGAGCAGAGCCGTATCCGCAGTGTTGACGTTGGTATCTGGAGCGTTGGCGTAGGCTACCGTTTCTAAGACTTCTCCATGCCTACGGGCATGAGCATGTGGCGCAATTGGCCGCATCAGATAAAAATCCGCCTTCGGGCGGATTTTTTTTACCTGTTGTTCGGGTTGGGTTACTTACCCAGTTTCTGCCCCGGCTCTGATGAAAAGCGCGCACTGCGGGCATCACGTTCGTAACCTTGGGGTTGCGTGAGTATTTCATACAGTGCAGGCCGGCGGCCATGGATCCAACGGCGTCCGGTGCTGAGCGGGATAAGGGAAAGATCGAGTTCGGCTATAACCATTTTATTTTCGGCTACCCAGGTTTCTGCCAGAATACGGCCGTAAGGGTCGAGAATCATCGCGTTGCCAGTGCGCACTTCGTCATCATCACGCCCCACACCGTTGCTAAATAAAACAAACAGGCCATTGTCATGCGCGCGCGCCGGTAACCAGCGTAGCAACCAACCACGGCCATGTTCACCACGGAAAGCCGCTTCTATCGCCGCTGGGTTTTCCAGTCGCTGTTGCCAAAGCTCCAGTGGGATCGGCTTCATACCGTGCGGACTGCGTGAATGGGTACCGCCCGTTTGGTGCGGCGCCAATAATACCTCTGCGCCTAACAGTGCCGTCGCACGTACGTTTTCCACCAGGTTATTGTCCCAGCAGATGAGTACCCCCATCCGCACACCCCATGGCGTATCAAAAACGGTAAAACTGTCGCCGCTGGCTATGGCTGGATGCTCAAAGGCATGCAGTTTGCGGTGAACGTGAAGTGTGCCGTCAGGCAAGCAGACGGCGTAAGCGTTGTAATACTTACCCTCTTCGCCCTGTTCAATCAGCCCGACGCCGATTGCCATGTTGTAGCGTTCTGCCAGTGGACGGATTCGCGCCAGGGAAGGGCTGGTGGCTATCGGCTCCGCCAGCGCGGCGATTTCGCCGTCACTGAGGTGACGTACATGCCAATAGCCGGTAATGCACATTTCTGGAAAGACCAGTACCTGAATGTGTTCGGTAGCGGCTTGGGCGATAAAGCCTTCAATCACTGACAGGTTGTAGTTTTTATCGTTGGCACGATGGTGGAATTGCACCGTGGCGGCGCGCAGAGAGGTGGTCATAGGGTTACCTTTTCGCTGTTGTCTTGCGTTGATTACAGCAAAGTGATTGATTACGGTATAATCAATTAAATTCTTTATTTGATAACCTAGTGGAATGGATATTCGACAATTACGTGCCTTTGTGGTGCTGGCAGAGCAAGGCAACTATCGCCTGGCGGCGGAGTTGCTCTGCATTACCCAACCGGCACTGAGCAAACAGATTCAGGCATTGGAGGCGTTGCTCGGTGCCCGCCTGTTTAACCGGGGGCGTCAAGGGGCGCAGCTGACTGCCAGCGGGCAACGGCTTTATCCTGAAGCGCAGACGCTGGTTGGGCAGCATATGCACTTTCAACAGCGTGCATTACGCGTGGTGAAGGGAGAGGCAGGGCGCTTGGCCATTGGGTTTGGCTTGTCCAGCTTTCATCTGGCACCGCAACTGGTCGCGTCTTTCCGCGGGCGCTTTCCCGAGGTTGCCGTAGGGTTGGAAGACTTGCCTTCTGAACGGCAATATCAGCTGTTATTGCACGGCGAGCTGCAGATCGGGTTTGTGCGGTTGCCTGTCAGTGCGCCATTGCAGGCAAGCGCATTGCTGCGCGATCGGCTTGTGTTGGCAGCACCGACGGCCCTGGGGCTGCGGACAGAGACGCTGATGAAGCAGTTCAATACGTTGCCATTATTGCAGCTAACGCCAAAACGTGGGCGGGGTTTGAGCGATCAGTCGCTCCGTTTTATTGCCGCTAATCAACTGGCCCCGAACGTAGTACAGCAGGCAGGTGATATCCAGACGTTGCTGGCCCTGGTGGCTGCCGGTATCGGTGTTGCCCTATTGCCGCACAGTGTCACGCATATTGCACCGGCAGGTATCGATATCCTGCCGTTAAGCGGCGAACAAACCGAATGGCAAGTCGGCATTGCCTGGAATCCGCAGCAGCCTGATGCGCTGCGGGACAACTTTATCCAGGTTGCGTTGGCGGCTGCGCCGGTGGAATAACCGCCGGTGTCATAACGGGCAGTGCATCACCAGTATCGGGTTCTGATGGTATTCACTGCGGTGACTTTCGCTAAAGCCAACTTTCTTTGCCAGTGCCACTGAGGGTTGGTTTTCCGGTGAGATAATGCACACCGCCTTATCCCCCGGTAAATGCGTTTTCCCCCAGGCCAGTGCGGCACGCAGTGCTTCGGTCGCATAGCCTTTGCCGTGGGCTGCCGTCACCAGTGTCCAGCCCATTTCGGGGGCGTCGAGCGCCGGAGTGATATCACGTTGGAAGTCGGAGAAACCGATACCGCCCAGGTAGGCACCGCTGATTTTATCTCGCACCGCCCAGTAGCCATAACCCAGCAGAGCCCAGTGGCCGGCGTAGCGCATCAGACGTCCCCAGGAGTCTTCTCTGTCCCTCGGTGTACCACCGATATAACGCACGACATCAGGATCGGCCCACATGGCGGCCAGCGAGTCAAAGTCGGCTAGCGTATGTGCATCAAGGCATAAGCGTTCGGTGAGTAACTGGGGTGCGGTCGTAATAAGGGTCATTATTTTTTCCTGCACAGAGCCAAAGACGGTCTGTGCAGTATGCCAGAGAAATTACACGACCAGCCACAGTAACCAGGTGAACAGGAAACCGCTGAGACCGAGAATCGTGGTTAACACTGTCCAGGTTTTCAGTCCGTCGGCGACGGAGAGACCAAGGTATTTGGTGACAATCCAGAAGCCGGAGTCATTCACATGCGATAACCCCAACCCGCCGAAACAGGTTGCCAGCGTCACCAGGACCAGCTGCAGTGGGTTCAAGCCGCTCACTGCTTCTGATAGCAAGCCGCCGGTGGTCAGGATAGCGACAGTGGCGGACCCCTGCGAGGCGCGCAGGGCGAGAGAGATGATGAATGCGGCGGGGATCAGCGGCAGCCCGATCGTGGTCAAAACGTCCGCCAATGCCTTGCCCACGCCGGATTCCACTAAAACCTTGCCGAACACGCCGCCAGCGCCGGTCACCAGAATCACCACGGCAGCGGTCGGCAGTGCTCCTCCCATGACGTCGCTGGTGTGTTGCAGGCTCCAGCCACGGCGTATCGCCAGAAAATAGAATGCCAGTAGCAGGGCGATCATCAGCGCGACCGCGGGAGAACCGATCAGCGACAGAGTGTCGCGCAGTGCCAAGCCCGGTTCGAGCAGCGTGGCGGAAACGGTACCCAGCATGATAATGGCAATGGGGATGACGATCAGCGCGGCGACCAGCCCGGCACTTGGCGGGTTAATGCGATCGCTTAACGGTGCTTTGCCTTCCGGTGCGGGTTCCGGGGCTGCTAACTGCAACTGTTCCAGTACCTCAATCGACAACGGATAGCTTTTGCGATTCAGCCGGTTGGCGGTGAAGTAGCCGATAATGCCCACCGGAATACAAATGGCGAGGCCAAGGATAGTCAGCCAGCCGATGTCTGCATTCAATAACCCGGCAGCAGCTACCGGACCGGGATGTGGCGGCAAGGCAACGTGTACTGTCAGCATCACGCCGGCCATGGGCAGGCCGAATTTCAACGGGGAAACTTTAGCGACCTTGGCAAAACCGTAGATGATAGGGGCCAGGATAATAAAGCCGACGTCGAAAAAGACCGGGATGCCAAGAATAAACGCAGCAATGGTCAGTGCGGCAATCGTACGCTTCGGTCCCAACGCTTTACTGAATCGTTGGGCCAGCGACTCAGCGCCACCGGAGTGTTCGATCATTCTGCCGAGCATGGCGCCAAGGCCAATAATGATGGTCACCGACCCCAGCACGCCGCCCATTCCGGCGGTCATGACTTTCATCACTTCACCGGTCGGGATGCCACTGGCCAGTGCCACCAGCAAGCTTACGACCAGCAGGGCGACAAACGGCTGGATCTTGGCTTTGATCACCATTAACAAGAGCAGCACGACACCGAATACGGCAATCATCAAAAGCATAGAGGTAGACATGGGATAGCCTTTAATTGGGTAAGCGTCAGGCACCGCGATCGCCGGTAGCGATACGGGTGCGTTTAATTTTTATGTTGTTGCTGTGCAGGTGTGGAGGAGCGGCCTGTTACAGGTAAGGCCTTATCCAACCCAGTCCGGCGCGGGTATCGCCGCGCGGCTTGTATTCGCAGCCAATCCAGCCGGCATAACCGATGCGGTCCAGCTGTGCGAACAACCAGGGATAATTCAGCTCTCCGTCGTCCGGCTCATGGCGATCGGGTACCGATGCAATCTGAATATGGGCGTAGCGGCCAGCCAATGAACGCATGAGGCCGCTGATATTGCCGTCCACTAACTGAGCATGGAAAAAATCAAACTGAATGAAAACGTTTGGGCGGTCGATGGCGTCGACCAGTTCTGCCGCCTGATGCTGGCTGGAGAACAGATAGTTGGGTTTAACCTGTGGGCTAAGCGCTTCGATCAACACCTTGATCCCCTGTTTCGCGAAGCTATCGGCGGCGTAGCGGATATTCCCTATGAAGGTATCGCGATAGCGCTGCCAATCTTCTCCCGGGGGAACCACGCCGGCCATGACGTGTACGCTGGGGCAACCCAGCGCGATGGCGTAGGCCAGTGCGCGATCGATATCCGCGCGTGCCGCCTGTTCACGACCGGGTACCGCGGCTAGCCCCCATTCACCGGCATCGACGTTGCCAGGGGCGGTATTGAACAGGACTTGTTGTAGGCCGTGCTGATGCAGTTTTTCCGCCAGCAACGCCGCCGGATATTCATAAGGGAACAGAAACTCCACAGCATGGAATCCCTCGTCTGCAGCGGCCTCGAACCGTTCAAGGAACGGCAGCTCGTTAAACATCATTGATAAATTGGCAGCAAATTTAGGCATGGTTCAGCTCCGTAACTCGGCAATTTCATCATCGGTCAAATAACGAATGGGACGGTTGCCGAGGGTAAAAATCAGCTTCGCCGCATCCTCCATTTCTTCAGTATTATCTGCCGCGGCCCGCAGATCCTTACCTGTCACCACCGGGCCGTGATTGGCCAATAAAAAGGCGCGGTGTGTCGGTGCCAGTTTGGCCAGGTCTGCCGCCAGTCGGAGATCGCCTGGGCGATAATAGGGTACCACCGGCACCTTACCGACCCGCATCACCACATAGGGCGTGAAAGGTTTAATGGCGTTCTCTGTGTCCAGCCCCTGCAGGCAGGACAGAGCGGTGAGATAGGTGCAATGCAGGTGAACCACGGCTTTACACTCCGGGTTATTCAAATACAGCGCACGGTGGAAACTGATCTCTTTTGACGGTTTATCACCAGACAGCCATTCGCCGCTCAGGCTGACCTTCGACAAGCGTTCGGCCTGCAATTCACCCAGGCAGGAACCGGTGGGGGTTGCCAGTAGCGTGCCGTCTGCCAACAACAGTGAAAGGTTGCCAGCGGAACCGGTGGCGTAGCCTCGCTGGAAAAATGAAGCGCCCAGACGCACCATTTCTTCACGCGCTTGCTGTTCGGTCGTCTGCATCATAATGGGAACTCCGTTTGCGCACGGGCGAAAAAGTTTTCATCGCCAAAATTGCCCGATTTCAGGGCCAGTGAGACAGGTTGATCAATGGCGCGTACCCAGGGGACGCCAGGAGAAATACAGGGGCCAATATGGAAACCGCGAATGCCCAGCGCTTGCGTCACAACGCCGGAAGTCTCACCGCCGGCAACGATAAATCGACAGACGCCGTGCTGCTGGAGCTGTTTAACCACGGTGGCGAACAACGATTCGACCGCGTGGCTGGCGGCGGCCATGCCGTATTGTTGCTGTATCTGTTGCAGTGTTTCCGGTTCGGCGGTGGCGTAGAGTAACGGAGCCAGTGGATCATCGACATGCTGCTGTGCCCAGTCAGCCAGCTCTGTTGCGTAGGCCATACGGTCAGATTCGGTGAGACAACGGGCGACATCGATAGCCCTGGCTGCCGCTTGCTGACGGTAGCGTGCGACCTGCCGATTGGTCATGGTGGAGCAGGATCCGGACAATACCGCCGCTTTTTTCCCTTGCGGAGCACCTGCAATCTGAGGGTTACCTTGCCCCGGTTGCGCCCATTGACGTGCCAGGCCGATCGCCAGACCAGACCCCCCGGTGACCAGCTTCATGTTTTTTAACGCCGCACCCTGAGTTAGCAAATGTTGTTCATTCAGCGTATCCAGAACGGCATATCGCACACCCTGCTGCGCTAACTGCTGCAATTTCTCCGTGATGATTCCGACACCGCGGTCCATTTCTGCGGCTGTCACCAGCCCACAGCGGCCCTGAGCCTGCGCTTCCATCAGTCGTAACAGGTTACTGTCGGTCATCGGCGTCACTGGGTGATGACGCATACCGGATTCCGACAGCAACTGATCCAAGACGAACAGATACCCTTGATACACAGTACGGCCGTTGACCGGCAGCGCCGGGGATATTACCGTTTGGGTTTCGCCCAGGGCATCAAGCAGGGCATCCGTCACTGGGCCGATATTGCCCTGAGCGGTGCTGTCGAAGGTCGAACAATATTTGAAGTAAAACTGTTGGCATCCCTGGCGTTGTAACCAAGCCAGCGCCTGTAATGACTGTTCAATCGCCTGTGCTGCAGGACAGGAGCGAGATTTCAGGCTGATGACCACGGCCTGCGACGCAACGGGGAAATCATCCTGTGGAACCCCGTTCAACTGGACGGTGGATAGGCCGTTTTCAACCAGAAAACTGGCAATATCGGTGGCCCCGGTAAAATCGTCTGCGATGACGCCGAGCAGCATTATGCGTTCTCCTTTTTCTGCGGCAGATCTATACCAGCGAAAATCTTGATCACGGCGCTGTCGTCCTCTTTACCAAAACCGGCGTTGCTGGCAGCGGTGAACATAGTAAAGGCGGTGGAAGCCAGGGGCAGCGGGAAATGCAGTTCTTTGGCGGTATCCGTCACCAGCCCCAGATCTTTCACGAAAATATCCACCGCTGATTTAGGTGCATAGTCACCATCGACCACGTGCTGCATGCGGTTCTCGAACATCCATGAATTGCCGGCGGCATGAGTGACGACATCGTACATCACGTCCAGAGGGATGCCTGCGCGGGCCGCAAGCGCCATGGCCTCCGCACCGACGGCGATATGCACACCGGCCAGCAACTGGTGGATGATTTTCACCGTGGCTCCCAGGCCAATGTCTTCGCCAATGCGATAAACTTTGCCGGCAATCGCATCAAGAACCGGTTGTAGCTGGCGGAACGTCGTTTCCGCGCCAGATGCCATCACGGTCATTTGACCCTCAGCGGCCTTCGTCGCGCCACCGGAAACGGGGGCGTCCAGCATGTTCAGGCCCAGTGCCCGTAGCTGTTGTTCGATCTCTTTGGCGTCGGTGGCCGAAATGGTGGAGGACACCATGACCGGCGTATTGGGCTTCAGCTTCGCTGCCAGGCCGTTATCACCAAACAAGATCTGTTTCACCTGCACGGCATTTACCACCAGCAGTAATACCGCGTCCAAATCCGCCGCGAAACCGTCAGCGTTGTTAGCGGCTTGCTTGGCGCCGGTCTGCTGTAATGCAGTCAGCGCCTGTGGGTTAAGATCGACACCGTACGTCGTTAGCCCCGCGTTAATGCACGACTTTGCTGCGCCCATTCCCATAGAACCCAATCCAACGATGCAAACTGCAAAATCACGTGGCTGTGTCATGCCATACCTCATGTTAATTTTAGTGATAATTTGTTTTGTTGTGTTAAATATAAGCGCTTATCTGGACAGCGTCAGCGATCGGTATCACAATTATTAACAGATTATCAATCAGGCTCACCGGCCAAGTAAAATGAAAGTGAGGGTTATCCAACTGTTTTAAATATTAAAAATAAATTATTGATAGCATGACCAGCCTCACGACCTGAAAAGAGGACGCTTTCGTAGAACGAAAATTGACGTAAAATCACAATTATTATCACTGCGGCAAAGAGAGGGAACCGTGATACCTGTAGAACGCCATCAGCAAATATTAGCGCTGGTATCTGAACGCGGGGTAGTCAGCATTGCTGAATTGACCGAACGGTTGGGCGTGTCGCATATGACCATTCGCCGCGATCTGCAAAAGCTTGAGGAGCAGGGCGCAGTTCTGGCGGTTTCAGGCGGCGTGCAGTCCGCAGAACGGGTAGCGATAGAGCCGTCGCATCAGGACAAGGAAGGGATGTACAGCCAGCAGAAAGCGGCTATCGGTCAATTGGCGGCCCGGCAGATCCCCCCCAATAGTTGTATCTATCTGGATGCAGGCACCACGACGCTGGCGCTGGCGAAACATATCAGCGATCGCGACGATCTAACGGTCGTCACCAATGATTTTGTGATTGCGGGTTACCTGATCGAGCACAGCCAGTGCAAGATCATTCATACCGGCGGTACCGTCTGTCGCGAGAACCGTTCATGTGTCGGTGAAGCTGCGGCGCAGGCACTACGCGGGTTGTTTATCGATCTGGCATTTATTTCCGCTTCGTCATGGAGCATGCGTGGCCTATCGACGCCGAATGAAGACAAGGTGATGGTGAAAAAAGCCATTGTTGACGCCAGCCGGCGCTGCATCCTGCTCAGTGACACCTCCAAATACGGCAAGATAGCCACCTACCTGGCGCTGCCGATCGCGGCGTTTGACGCCATTATTACCGATGACAATCTCCCCACCACGGCGCGGGAGGCAATCCTGCAGGCGGATATCACGCTGATGACGACGGGAGAGTGAAGCTAAACAGAGCCCCCTGGCGGGGGTTATGGCATCTTGGCGGTATCGTAATGATGGATGACCGGTCCTGGCTCACCGAGTTGGCCTCGTTCACGCCATTCCTGACATCGTTGTTCCCACCAGGCTTCATGGAAGGCTTGCATGGCTTTCAGGCGCTGTTCTTTAATACTTGGAGAGGTAAAATCCGGCTCCAACGCGTGCTCCAAGGCGTTAAATTTCGATGACATAGAGTCCGTCCTTTATGAATTCCATTTTGTACAAATACCGTACTCTTTGAGCGTGTTTTTTCAATAGTTGATCATAGATTTTGGCCAAAGCCGGTCTCAAGGGGACGCTAAAAACAAGCCTAGCTTGATATTGGATACCGAAGTCGATAATAGTTTTACCTACCCCGTCGACGAATAGGTACTCACGTTCAGAAAAGGTATAATTCATGCGGCTAATCGGCTTTCTGCGCGGCGCCGCGCAGAACACTAAATTCCGCTAAACCAGTTATAACCCTGATCTTCCCAGTAGCCACCGGGGTTGGTATCACTGACAAAAATGGCGGCGATATGTTTGGCGTTCTTGAATCCCAACTTGGTTGGCACTCGCAGCCGTAGCGGGTAGCCGTAATCGGCCGGCAGTGCTTTACCCGCGAAATCCAACGCCAGAATGGTTTGTGGATGCAGCGCTGTGGCCATGTCGATACTGGAGTAATAACGGTCCGCGCATTTGAAACCCACATAGCGGGCGTTCAGATCGGCGCCGACATGCTGCAGAAAGTTGCGCAGCGGCACGCCGCCCCATTGACCGATGGCGCTCCACCCCTCGATGCAAATCAAGCGGGTTATTTGGCTCTGCTGCGGCAAGCGTTGCAACTGTTCGAGTGTCCAGGAGGCGGTTTTCTCGACTTTGCCGGAGACTTCCAGACGATAACTGGCAAGATCCACCTCTGGGACGTTGTACTCGGGGTAAAACGCGTTAAACGGGAACGGATGGGTAATTTGCTCCGGGCTATAGGTTTGCGCCAGCTTTTGGCCGTTAAACAGCCAGGCCTGCACCCGATCGTTCCAGCGCGACATGGCCCACAACACGTTATCCACCTGGTCCCCGTCTTGGAGGTTGCAACCGGTCAGCATGGCGATGCCGCCCAGCGTCAGACCCGAACGTAGCATCAGACGGCGTTGCAGATTGACCAGCTGTTTCTTTTGGTCCGGTTCCAGCGTCGGTGCTAAAGGCCGTTGTTTTTTATCATTCATGTTTGCCACCCGTAATCATTGCCCACAACGTGCGCGGCACGATAATCACCATCAACAGGTGAATGATCACAAATAAGCCAATACCGGACATGGCAAAAAAGTGAACGTAACGTGCCGTGTCAAAGCCACCAAACAGACTCACTAATCCTTGTAATTGCACCGGCTTCCAGATTGCCAGGCCGGACAGCACCAGTAGCAGTCCCAGAACCAGCACCCCGAGATACATCAGTTTTTGAATGGCGTTATAACGACCATGCTGATGCGTTAGCCGTAGCGTCAGCGCCTGCCAGATATCCTGTCGCAGTGCGCCGGCGCTGAGCGGCAACAGGTCATGACGGAAATGGCCACTGAACAGGCTCCACAGCAAATAGCACAGCGCATTGCCGGCCAAAAGCCACATGACCGCCAGATGCCAGCCAATCGCGCCGCCCAGCCAACCGCCAAGTGTGACCAGCGGCGGGAAGCGGAAACCGAACAGGGGTGAGGCGTTGTAGATCTCCCAGCCGCTCATAAACATGCAAACCATGGTGAACAGGTTAACCCAATGGGTGATGCGGACTGGCCAGCGGTGCACCGGCCGCCGTACGGGGGTTTTCATTATGCACTCCTTAGACGGTGCCCCGTCATGACATTGCCAATGGCGGGGCACAACCTAATTACATCGGCGGAACGGTGCCGTCTTTCCCGGCGGAAATACGGGTGGCGACGCGTTCGCCTTTGTCGTCCGTGGCAGAAAACAGCACGATGTGTGCACCGGGTTTTAGCAGGCTGCGGTCGCCGGGATCTAGGGTGACGATCGGCACATCTTCCGGCACGTTAACGGTCTTCTGCTGGTTACCGTAGGTCACGGTGAGCGTGCGGCCATTGGATTTAACCAGCTTGCCAACGGTGCCGTTGGTCATGGTATCGACTTTGCCGTCGGCAGACTCCCAGGCGGAGTGCCCTTCACCGGTACCGCGCAGGCTGGCGGCGAAGACGTGGACTTCCAGCGCCTTCAGTGAGCCGTCCGGTTGTGGTACTGCCGCAGTGCCGATAAAGCTATCCGGTTTAATGTCATCCAGGGTGCCTTTCGAGACGCTGAGCACCCGGGTTTGATCGTTGAGTTTAACGCTGACCTTCTCCCCTTTACGGTCGGTGACCTGTAGGCTGCTGTCGGTAACCTGGTCGATAGTGCCACGCAGTGGGGCAATGACCTTGCCTGTTGCTTGAGCCGCGCCTGCGGCCCCACTACACAGCATGAGGGTGGACAGCAGCAAACCGGCAAAACGATGACGGGTAATCATAAAGTTTTCCTCTGTTAAGGTTGCCGATTAAGCATGGTTGAACAATAGGGACAGCACCATGTCTGTTTGATGACATTAATGTCATCAAGAATGTCCGCCGAAACTGCTAGTATTTCCGCTGGTGTAATGAGGCGATGACAATGCGAATACTGGTGGTTGAAGACGACATCAGCACGGGCGATTACCTGAAGAAAGGGCTGACGGAGGCGGGATACAGCGTCGATTTGGCACGTAACGGTACCGATGGCCTGTTTCAGGCGTTGGAACAGGCTTACGACGCCATTGTGCTCGACGTGATGCTGCCGGGGTTGGACGGTTGGCAGATCATTGAGGTTCTACGCAAGAAAAGCGACGTGCCAATCCTGTTTCTGACCGCGCGCGATGGGGTGCAGGATCGCATCCATGGCCTGGAGTTGGGCGCTGACGACTATTTGATTAAACCCTTTTCTTTTACCGAGCTGGTGCTGCGCCTGCGGACGTTGCTGCGCCGCGGTACGGTGCGAGAAGCCGACCACTACGCAATTGCCGATTTACAGCTGGACGTTCTGCGGCGTAAGGCCGTGCGGCAAGATGTGGTGATTCCACTGACCAACAAAGAATTTATGCTGTTGCACCTGCTGGTACGGCGGGAAGGCGAGGTATTGTCACGTACCATGATCGCGTCCCAGGTGTGGGACATGAATTTTGACAGTGATACCAACGTCGTGGACGTGGCGATCAAGCGGCTGCGCGCAAAGATTGATCGGCCGTTTGACGTCAAATTGATCCACAGCGTGCGCGGTATTGGTTACGTTTGCGAGCCGCGCTCATGAAAATACGCATCCAACGCTGGCGTGCGCTGTCGCTGACGCTTCGTAGTGCCATGTTGTTTGCGCTGGTCGCGGCGTTGGTTGTCAGCGGAGCGGGTTGGTACCTGTACGGTGCGATGCGTCAGGAGATGATCACCCGCAGCGATTTACAGGTCACCGGACGGGTCGAGTATTACCGCAATTTGCTCAGCCAGCGTTTCCCTATCGAGCAGCTGACGGCGAATACCGGCTTGTTCGAAAATATGTTGGGCAACGAGCAGGACGTGCTGATTTTTCAACAGCCGGGAAAGAAGCCGTTAATCAATGTGAACCCCGCCAAACTGACTCTGCCGCCGATCACTCCAACGCCCCTTGATACACCCCAACGTGTGAGTGCGGTGCAGAGTGGGCAGACGGCGCAAGGTGTGCCATTACGCGTCGCATCGGCGCTGATCAAACTGGAAGACGGTAATTTGCTGCAAATCTCGGCAGCCCACGTGATGATAAACGAACAGAAGATGCTGGCCCGTTATCTTTGGCGGATAGTGGCGGCCGTTGTTGTGGCATTTATCTTGATCGCGCTGCTGGGATATTGGGTGATGCGTCGCGGATTACAACCGCTCTGGCGTATGGCGGCTCAGGCGGCAGTGATAACGCCAAATACGCTGTCGACCCGTCTGAGTGAGCAAGGGGCACCAAAGGAATTGCAACAGTTGACCCGTTCGTTCAATGCCATGCTCGATCGCCTGAACGAAGGTTATCAGCGCCTGACGCAGTTTTCTGCCGACTTGGCGCATGAAATTCGGACCCCGGTGGGGGCATTGATGGGGCATTGCCAGGTGGCGTTGTATCAGTCACGCAGTGTGGAAGAGTATGAAACGCTACTGTCGAATAACATGGACGAACTGGAACGCATTTCCCGTATGGTGGAGAACATTCTGTTCCTGGCACGTGCCGGTGAGGGGCAGGCGGTGCTGAACTATAGCCGTCTCGACGTGGCGAAAGAGTTGCAGCGGGTGGCAGACTATTTCGAAGGCTTGGCGGAGGAGCGCGGGATTACGTTGGTTTGTCAGGGACAAGGGGACTTGCTGGCAGACGCCATGCTGTTTCAGCGTGCCTTGAGCAATCTGGTGTCTAATGCTGTGCGTTATGCCGACGAAAACAGCCAAATAGGGTTGCGGGTTAGCGCTCAAACAACGGGGGAATGCGTGATAGAAGTGACTAACCAGGGGCCACCGATTGCACCGGCACACCGGGATAAGCTGTTTGATCGTTTCTACCGTGTTGATGCTGCGCGCAGCGCCGGTAACCATGCCAGTGGTTTGGGGCTGGCTATCGTCAGGGCAATCATGACGCTGCATGGCGGTAAGGCGATCGTTCGCTGCTCCGAATATGATATGTCTGCCCACATTGTTTTTAGTCTGGTATTTCCTGCCTCAGCGTAATGTACACCTCATATTTATGCGTTCGGTTGTGATTCATGTGGCGTGGTTGGACGGGGCTGGCATCGCATTTAATTCGTAACTGTTTACTTTCATTTCCCTTGTGGTTTGCCCAATTACCCTCGAATCAAAAGATTAATTCCGCCTTTAATCGCATAGATTTCGCGTTATAACGCTGATTTTTTGACTAAATCCAAAGTTGTCAAAATTCACCTTTCATTACCTTCCTATTAAAAGTGCTTGCATTAAATGAATGATTAGGATTTTCAGCTTAAAGGAAAAGATTTACAAAACAAAAAACTAACTTTAAGTTACTTTACATATAAATATATCAATGACTGTGATGTTTGTATAATCTTTGTTTAAGGCTTATGAGAAAAATCTTATATCGAATGCGATAAGGTGGAGAAGCATCTAATTTTGGCGTTAATTGATAATCATTATAGTTGATAGCCACGCTTAGAAAATCAACCTGATTAAATATTGATTAATGTTCTATTAACATTTAGCGCCAGGCGATAAATAATCCCCAAAGTGAAACCTGTGAAAAATGAAATATAGATTAAACGATCACATAATTTTTGATGCGGATACGGGTACCCTGAGCCTGACGGAGTTATCTGAGGATCCCATCTCTATTTCCAACCCTTCAAAGCGACTGCTGTTGCTATTGCTTACCCATCACGGTGAAGCTGTTAGCCGTGATGTGATATTCAAGAAGGTTTGGGATGATTACGGGATGATTTCAGGTAACAATAATCTTAACCAATGCGTGAGTAAGTTACGACGGGTAATTAAAAACCTGGGTATTGAGGATGAGGTCATCGCTACCGTACCCAAAGTTGGTTTTATGTTGCGCTATGAAATTCTGGTTGAGTCCTGCGAAGGACCAGAAAACAGGCCACCAAACATAGCAATACCGGACACGCCAGACATACCCGATAAGCCGGAAATAACGCACGCAGCAACAGAAATTGAAAGGGGGGGGCCAGTGTATGCGGGTTTTTCTCTGCGTTGGTGGGCGATAGCCAGTGTCGTTGCGTTAGGGGTGATCATGCTGGTGGCCGGTATTACGACCTACCTTTCTGGCTCCATTGCACGGCAGGAAATTTATCTGGGTAAGGCCAGCAGCTGTAAGGTGTTTATGTCTATCCCCGGTGCTTCTGGCATCGTCGGTGCGGGCCTGAGCCGCGATATTCTGGCGTATGCGGGTATGCAGGCAGCAGAATGCAACGGTGACGAATTTTTGCTGGTAGTGCGTAGCAATCAGGTGCGCTCATACATTTCCGGTATTTCTCGGCTATTTGTTCTGCGCTGCCGTATTTTGCGTGAGCACAGGGTGGAAATTTGTTCAGGTCTTGAAAGCGACAACGCAGAAATTATCAATTGATCACTCATTGGTGTCAGGATGAACACCGCCCCGGGGGAAAGGAATATGCCACCAATGCTATTACCGTGATATTAAATACTTAACTTTTGTTACTTGGCGGATAATGCAGCATTTATCCGATGGAAGTTTTATATTTGGTTAACCAACAATGTCCAGCGTCTTCGCTTAAATCGCTATTTTATACCTAATTTATGGTAATGGATTATGAAGAATGCCACTTCCAAGGCGGCTATTCTCTTTTTTGAGCCCAATCCCTGGGCGAGAGAAGGATTACGGTCACTTATTGAACGCGAGCCTATACGCCACCAATTTGTCTACAGCATCAGGGGAATAGAGACTTCATTACAGGAAAATGAGAGGCAAATCCTCATTATGGAATTGTATAATGAAAATGAGAGTTTGTATGATGTATTACGTTACATACTGACGATAAATGATATTTGGCCGAAAACGCCCGTGATAATATTTACTGACGTGACCAATGCCAGCATATTGGCCATCCTGGCTAAGGAACAACATGTCACCCTGGTGGCAAAAAGCGAACCGTTGGAATGCCTGCTTGAAGCTATCATCGCTACCGGCAGGGGGGAGATATACCGTAGTCCTGGTATTCAGGCCGTGCTGACATCGTCGATAGCGCCGCTTTCCCGCAGCGAATGGCAAATATTGGCGATGATGATTACCGATGCCAACCCCCGACGTATCGCCAACGTAACGCATCGTAGTTGCAAAACGGTCAGTAGCCATAAGCTGAATATTATGCGCAAACTCAGCCTTAATCAGGCCGGATTTATGCGTCTGATCCTGGCTTTCAGAATTCAACATCCTGCCTGAATATTTACCGCCGCTCTGCCTGGGGACAAGGTACACCGGCGGTATAATCCCCCGCCTGTCTGACATCTTATTTACGGCCTGACGGTCGTTCCAATGAATTTGATTTACATCAAATTAAACATCCTACAAAACCCGCTTGCGCAACCTTTTTTTTGACTTGTCATAATTGGGCACTTTATGTGCTTTTGCGGCGGTTTAATTGGCCAGAAAAACGTCAGGCATTTTGTCCTTGGCGAATCCATTGCTTGGTTTATTAATGTTAATTATGGTGATGTAAACGTTAATGTAAGAATTAAAATCTAAATATTTACGCGTTGGTAGTTAATGATTCTTTTTTGATCTGATGCGGTTACTCTTTTCTCCGTCAAGCAGACTGGCTAAAAGCACTTATGCAAGCGACAGGCTAAAGCACGTCACGCTAATGGACGCACAATCATATTTACAGTTGAAGGGAGTTTTACCATGAAGAAAATTACACTGGCTTTGGCAATCATTTCAGCCTTCGCTGCGGTCAGCACTGCACAAGCCGCCGATGTCACCGCTCAGGCGCTGGCTACCTGGTCTGCTACCGCGAAGAAAGACACCACCAGCAAACTGGTTGTTACCCCAATTGGCAGCCTGTCTTTTAACTACGCGGAAGGCATCAAGGGTTTTAACAGCCAGAAAGGTCTGTTTGACGTGACAGTGGAAGGGGATGCCACGGCAACGGCCTTCAAACTGACATCCAAACTGGTTTCCAACACCCTGACTCAGCTTGATACCTCGGGCTCAACTCTGGATGTCGGTGTGAACTACAACGGTGCAGCCGTAGAGAAAACCGCTGAAACCACCATGATCGACACCTCTGCTGGCATCCTGGGCGGCAACCTCAGCGCGTTGTCCAACGCGTACAATCAGGCGGTTCGCACCAGCGCCCAAGATCAGTTCACCTTCACCATCATTGGTGCCACTTCTGACGGCACCACCGCCGTGACCGACTTCAGCACCCTGCCGGAAGGTATCTGGAGTGGCGACGTGAGCGTTGAATTCAACGCCACCTGGACGGCTTAATTCCTGAGTTATCGGTTTAATGCAGGGGGGAAACCCCCTGTTTATTCATGCTTATTGAAGAACGTTACGGGAATACCCGCATGAAAGGCTTCTCTTCTGCAGCTCTCCTGCTGCTATTGCTGTCTCAACCTGTTTTGGCGCTCGACGTCGGTGAGATCAGCGCGTTCATGCACAGTGATAGCGCACGTCTGAGCAAAGAAATCAAAAACACCACCGACAGTGGTCGTCTGGTGAACATCAGTATTGAGCGTATTTCCAACCCGCTGGAGTCCGGGACGGTGATCCCGATGGGCAGCAAAGATGAAATGTTGCTGTCGCCAGCCAGCCTGATATTGCCGGCCAATGCCAGCGACGTGATCCGCTTCTATTACAAAGGCCCCAACGACAATCAGGAACGCTATTACCGCATTGTCTGGTTCGATCAGGCGTTGAGCGACGTGGGGCAAAACTCGGCCAAACGTAACGCGGTTGCGACGACATCAGCACGTATCGGCACCATTTTGGTGGTGGCCCCAAGACAGGACCAATTCAACTATCAGTTTGCCAACGGCCAGATTAAAAACACCGGCAACGCCACCTTTAAGGTGGTGGCCTACGGAAACTGCCGCAACAAGAAAGACGGCAATGACTGCAAGGAAAACTATTTTGTCATGCCAGGCAAGGCACGCGCTTTCAGCAAGGTGGACGTCGGTGACAAGAAAGGTCGCGTAGCGCTGTGGCATGGCGAACAGTTTATCCCGGTGAAATAGCACGCTGCGGAACCCAGGGTAAAGCCTATGCGGAATGGAACTCATAACAAGAATTCAAGGAGGGGGATGTGAAAGGTGTGCTGTTGAAAACGTTGTTTGCCACCGGCGCGATCGTACTTCCTGCCGTCCTGCTGCCGGGTCAGTCGACGATGGCTGCCGGGCTGACTCAAATTGATGGCGTATTGATCCCACAGACGTTCAGTCTGGCGCTGCGCGAAGGTATGAGCATTCCCCTGTCGTTGCACTTTGAAAAAAACAGCGGCGTAAAAGACGACATCCGCATCGGCCATGCTTTCTTGTACCTGGATAACGGCCAACTGAAAATTCGTCAGATTACGCTGGAGGACGGTGACGAAAGTACGCCGTTGACCGCGGAAACCCTGGCACAGCTACAGGCGTTGCAGGAAGCCACTTTTGATCGGCAGCAGCGTATTGCGCTGACGCCGGACGCCTGGTTGGCATTGGATTTCCGTCAGCTTAATTTGCAACTGGTGGTGAAAGAGTCTGCGATGGGGACAATGCTGCGTGCGCGTTCCAGCGACATTGGGGCTTCAAGCGTCAATGCCGTCAGTAGCACGCTGGACTATAACCTGGGCATTTACGACAACCGCACGCGGGCCAGCGAGGGCAATACCTCCAGCTATCTGTCGCTCAATAGCGTTACGGCCTTGCGTGAGCACCACGTGGAAGTGAACGGTTCGGTTTATGGCATCGGTAGCGGCGACGAGAACGCGACGTTGTATAAAGCGATGTACGAACGCGATTTTGCCGGTCGCCGTTTTGCCGCCGGGATGCTCGACAGCTGGAATTTGCAGTCGCTGGGGCCGGTCACTACCGTCAATTCCAGCAAGATCTATGGCATGTCCTACGGCAACCGAGCCAACTCTACCGTCTTTGATAATACCCAGTCACTGACGCCGATCGTGGCGTTTTTTCCCTCGGCGGGGGAAGTTCATTTATCCCGTGACGGGCGGTTGCTGAGCGTACAGAACTTTGCCATGGGTAACCATGAAGTAGACACCGGCAATTTGCCTTACGGTATTTATGACGTTGAAGTTGAAGTGGTGGTTAATGGCAGGGTGATAGACAAGCGGATACAGCGGGTCAATAAATTATTCAGCCCCAACCGTGGCGCCAATGCGCCCCTGGCGTGGCAGTTTTGGGGGGGGATGATCCGCATGGATGATTGGCGTGGAGATGGCCAGCGTCACCGGCCAGCCAAAGACTCTTATCTGATCGGTGCTTCCGCTACCGGTAACCTGCATACGCTGAATTGGGCGCTGTCCGGTTATTCGTTTGACAGCAATGCCGTGGGTGAAAGCCGCCTCAGCGTGCCGCTGAGCGAATCCATTCAGTTCAATGTGCAGAACATGGCGGCGTCCGACAGCTCCTGGAGCATGGTCAATAGCGTCAGCGCCGCGCTACCCGGTGGTTTTAGCAGCCTGTGGGTCAATCAGGAAAAAACGGTGATTGGTGACAAATTGCTGCAAAACGATGCGCACAATCGCGCCATCGGCGGCACGATGAACTTTGGCGCGCTGTGGTCGCCGCTGGGGAGCTTAAGCCTCAGTTATAACGACGATAAAAAGAACGATAGCCATTATTACAACGCAGATTATTACCAGAATATCTTCACCGGCCGTTTTGGCACGCTTGGCGTGCGTGCCGGGGTGCAGCGTTATAACAACGGCGGTAACCGTTCCAATACGGGCAAATACGTCGCACTGGATTTCTCGCTGCCGATGGGCAACTGGCTCAGCGCTGGAGTTTCGAACCAGAACGGCTATACCACGGCCAATTTGGCAGCACGTAAAGATATTCAAAACGGACCGATCCGTACCGTCGGGGCCAACCTGTCGCGTGCAATTTCCGGCGACACGCACGGCGACAACAGCGTCAACGGCGGTGCCTATGCGCGCTTTGACACCAAGTATTCTACCGGTACGGTCAATGTCAGCAGCTCTGCCGACGGTTACGTTAACTCAAGCTTGAGCGCCAACGGCAGTGTGGGTTGGCAGGGGCGTGATATTGCGGCCAGCGGCAGGAATGAGGGCAATGCGGGCATCATCTTTAATACCGGTATTGAAAACGACGGCATGCTGACTGCCCGGGTAGATGGGCGGACGGTGAAGCTGACCGGCAACAAGAACTATGTCCCCTTATCGCCGTATGGCCAGTACGACGTCGAACTGATGAATAACAAAAACTCGGCGGAAAGCTTTGATATCGTCACCAAGCGCAAGAGCAAGCTGACGTTATATCCGGGCAACGTAGCGGTGATCTCGCCGGAAATTAAACAGATGGTCACGGTGTTCGGCCGCATTAAGGCTGAAGACGGCACGCTGCTGGCCAATGCCTATATCAAAAACCATATCGGCCGCACCCGTACGGACGAGAAAGGTGAATTCATCATGGACGTCGACAAGAAATTCCCGGTCATCGACTTTACCCACAGCGGCAACCAGAGCTGTGAAGTGGATTTGGATCTGAGTAAGGCGCAGGGCGCCGTGTGGGTCGGTGATGTGGTCTGCACCGGGCTGAAAACCTATGCCGGCAACACACAGGCAGGAGACATGATTAATGAAGGCTAATATTGCGCTGCTGCTCATGCTGTGGGTTGTTTTGCCGTTGCGGGCTGCGGTTACCGTCACCAACTGGCCGAATGCCGCGACGGTGAAATATGTCTTCGTCGAAAACAATGCAGACGATAACTTCTTTGTCACGCCCGCAGGGGCATTGGATCCGCGCATGACCGGTGCCAATAAATGGACCGGGCTAAAATACGGCGGATCCGGCACCATCTATCAGCAAAGCCTGGGTTATGTGGATAACGGCTACAACACGGGGCTGTCGACGAATTACCGCTTTGACATGTGGCTGGAAGATGCCCCGATCAAGAATCCGTTTCTCGGGTTACGCTGCATTAACTGGTATGCCGGCTGCAACATGGATACCAGCCTGATTTTGCCGCAAACTACCGATGAAAAGGGGTTTTATGGTGCGGTGGTGACGGCGGGAGGAGCAAAATGGATGCACGGCATGATGTCCCCGAGCTTCTATCAATACTTGAAGCAACTGGCCGCAGGTGATGCGTTTAGTATGCAGATCAATAGCTGCCAGTCTCCCGATGTTTACGATGCCAGTAACGGGGAGCGTTGCCAGAATCAAGCCAGGGGCAACTGGTACAAGCGCACTGTGACCCACAGCAAGGCCGCCCATCTGCGGTTTATCAACACCAACGCGGTGTCGGAAGTGTTCGTCAACAGCGACGGCGTGCCGATCATTGGCGAGGGGAATGCCGACTGCAAAAACCAGACGATAGGTGCGCGTTCCGGCATCATGTGCAAAATGGTCAGTTACGATCTGCAAACCGACGGCAGCGTCAGTAATACCTCCATTCATGTGTTTCCGGCGATCAACAATGCCGCGCTGACGTCGGCAGTTAACGCGGCTGACTTGCAGTTCAGCCTGAACGGCAACAACTGGAAAAATACCTCAGGCACTGGCAGCTACTACACCTTTAACGAGCTCAAGAGCAGCAACGCGATTTACGTCTTTTTCGGCAGTAATTTCTTTAAACAGATGGTGAAACTGGGTATTTCCGACAGCGGCACCCGCGAGTTGATTAATTTCCGTTTCCAAAATACCACCTCGCCGGAATCCGGTTGGTATGAGTTTTCCACGTCTAATCAGCTCATCATCAAGCCCCGTGATTTCAGCATTAGCATCATCGCTGACGACTTCGACAATCGGCCCTATCGAGAAGGTTACGTTGGCCCGGCAGAGCCGCCGCTGGAGTTCGGGTATATCGTTACGACCAGCGGGAAGACGGCGGCCGATCGGGTCAGCGTGATGGCTACCGGCCCGACGCAGGTCATTAATGGGATAAGTTACTGCGTGTTTTCCTCGGCGGATAGCCAAACCCAGGTGCCGTTCCCTGCGACGCTCAGCATAACCACCAGCACCAACAGCCAGCAACACTATGACGCTGGTTGCGATGGACAGTGGCATGACATGACCAATGCGCTATGGAGCAGCACACCCTGGAATGACATTTCCGGCGAGGTCGGGGTGTTAAACAAAACCCGGGTGAAATTCAGTATCCCGATGAATAACCCGATTTCGCTTAAGACGATTGCCGGTAATGGTTGGTACGGTGACGTCAGCGCAGCCGGGGAGATCCATGTTGAAGCCACTTGGCGCAACATTAACTAGGGGCGGCACCGTGAGACTCTGGCTGTTTTGGCTGCTGTGCCTGCCACTTAGCGTGGCGGCGATGAATGTCGGTACTTTGACGTTCACCATGGATCAAGACCAATCGTTCACCGCCAAACGGGTGTTGAACAATAATCGCAGTGCACGTATTTATCAGGTGACTCTGCGTGCTATCGACCGACCGGGCGAAAATGAAGCCCGCAGCCGCCCGGCAGACGGAGAGCTGCTGTTTGCGCCCCGCCAGCTCCAACTGCAGGCGGGGCAGGGTGAGTATTACAAGTTCTTCTATCGTGGCCCACAGGATAACCGCGAGCGTTATTACCGGGTGTCATTCCGCGAAATTCCGACGCGTTTTATCGACCCGGCGGCGCGCCAGACCAACGGGGCCAATTTGGAGCCGATAGTGGTGATGGACACCATTCTGGTGGTGCGTCCACGCCAAACTAACTTCGCCTATCGGCTCGATTTGCAGCGCGGGACGCTGACGAATACCGGTAACACCTACTTTAAATTTCTGCTTAAACCCGGCTGTGACAGCACAGATGAAGAAGGCATCACCGAATATCTGCGCCCCGGTGATACGCTGACCCATGCCGGTATTCGGCTGAAAGGGCAGAAATTTATTATCTACAACGACAAATTTATCAGCGTCGATAAAAGCTGCCTTAACTGACAATAAAGGGCTAGCGCAGCGGGATAGAAAAACGGAAACAGGCTCCGGTTTGTGGTCGCTCGACCAGTTGGATATCGCTATCGTGCAGTAGCAAAATACGTCGAACGATCATCAATCCCAGGCCACTGGCATGCCGGCGGGCGCTGCTCAGAATGGAAGGGCGCATAAACAAGTCGGCGCGTAATTCTTGTGGGATACCCGGGCCGCTGTCATTGACCTGCACCAGGACTTTGCCTGCCTGTTGCCACAAACGCACCTCGATCTCGCCGCCTTGGGGGGTATGACGAATGGCGTTATCCAAAAGATTGGTCAGCACCCGTTCAATCATGCTGACATCGGCAAACACCAACGGAATACCGGGGGTGATATCCGCCAGTAATCTTTGTTGGCGAGCCTCGGCCGCCAACTCGAACTTCTGGAATACGTCCTGTACTAGCTCACTCAGAGAGAAGGGTTCTTTCTGCGGTTTTACCACGCCATATTCCAGCCGTGCCAGCTCAAACAGTTCCTGTGCAAGCCGGCCCACTTTGCGGCTTTGTGCCAAGGCGATCTCCAGATAACGCTGGCGATCGTTTTCACTCAGGCTGGCGGATTTTACCGACAGTGTCTCCAGATAGCCGTGCAATGAGGTTAGCGGGGTACGCAGGTCGTGTGAAATATTAGCGATAAACTCGCGGCGCTGTTGATCCTGTTGCGAAAGCGACTGCCACTGCTCGGCGATACGCCGCGACATGCGATTAAATGCCTGTTGTAATCGGCTGACCTCATCACGCCCGTCGCTGTCAACGGGCAGTGCAGCATAGGCTTGTACCGCGGCAATCCCGCCGCTATCGAGTTCACTGACCTGGCGGGTAAGACGGCGGATAGGCCGAGTCACCCAATAGAAAGCGCAACCGCCAGCCACCAGGCTAAATAGCACCATCAGGCCTGATGACCACAGCGCCATGGTCACCGCCGAGTTAAACGACGCATTGCTGGCCAGCGCGTCGTAATCTTCGCCGAGCAGCACCACATATAAATAGCCTTCAATCTGACCATTGACCTTCAATGGCGCGGCGCTGAAGACTTTTTTGGCATCAGGGTTACGTGGGTCATCGCCGTAAACCGGCATGTTGGCGCCATTGAGTAGCGCCTGTATCGGCAGTAAATCCACTTTCTGCCGTTTCAGATGGCCCGCCGGCGCTGCGTTACCAATGATGTCGCCCTGTTTGTCGAGCAGGTAGACCTCAACGCTGGGGTTTACTGCCATCAGTTGATTGAACAAGCCATGCACCGAATCTGCATTTAGCCCATTTTGCCCAAGCAGTGGGTTACTGTCGGCAATGTGCTGCGCCAGATTACCGGACAATCGTTGGATCACCGCCTGGCTGTACTGGGTGCTGCTACGTACCTGCATCCAGCCGGAAATAGCACAGCTGACCACCATCAGCAGCGCGAAAATCAAGGTCAGACGTTGCGTTAGCGTAAGATTTTTCATGGTTCACTCTTGCGGCGCTGCCGCGAATTTATAGCCCAAACCCCACACGGTGAGGATGCGCTCGGGTTCCGCCGGGTTAGATTCGATCTTGATACGCAGCCGGTTGATATGTGTATTTACGGTGTGCTCATAGCCTTCATGCTGATAGCCCCACACCTGATTGAGCAGGCTGAGGCGGGAAAAGACCTTTCCAGGGTGTTTGGCAAAAAAATACAACAGGTCAAATTCACGTGGGGTCAGATCGATCGCCTGTTGATTCAAATGCACCTCACGCGCAATCGGATCGATGATTAACCCGTCAAAACTCAGGGTTCCGGCGTCCATCTTCAAGTTGCGACTCATCGCTTCCTGGCGGCGAAACAGCGCTTTGACTCTGGCCACCAGCTCCAACATTGAAAAGGGTTTGGCGAGGTAGTCGTCAGCACCCAGTTCCAACCCGAGTACGCGGTGTACTTCGCTTGATCGCGCGCTGGTGATGATGATCGGGGTGTAACGCGTCATGTTGCGTGCACGGCGGCAGATCTCCAGCCCATCAATTCCTGGCAGCATCAGATCGAGGATTAGCGCATCCCAGCCGCCTTGTTCCAGCATCGCCATACCGACGTTACCATCGGCGGCGTGGCTGATGTCATAACCCTCGTCACGCAGATGTAATTGCAGCAGCTCCGCGATATTACCGTCATCCTCGACGATTAAAATTTTCTTTGGCTTTTCCATTCTTCTCACCGCTGATTGCCAGACCTTATTGAAGTCTACACAACCCCCGTAGTCGGAGTTATCACATTTTATTTAACTTTGCGTGAGGTCTTGGGGAACAAATCAGTTGGATACTCAGCCCATCGAAATCACGCCGTCTGGAGAGACACCATGGCCATGTCCATTACGCCGGATAAAACCGAGTTGATCCATCCGCTGTGGCTGCGTTTGACACACTGGCTGAATGCGTTGGCGATGCTGATCATGGTGACCAGCGGCTGGCGCATCTACAACGCTTCACCCTTATTTAACTTCAGCTTTATGAACGAGCTGACGCTGGGCGGTTGGTTGGGGGGCGCGTTGCAGTGGCACTTTGCCGGCATGTGGCTGTTTGGGATTAATGGCTTGTGTTATCTGCTGATAAATCTGTTCAGTGGCCGCCTGAAACGCAAATTTTGGCCGCTGAGCCCAAAAGCCTTGCTGAGCGATCTGTTTGCCGCGTTGAGGGGCAAGCTCGGGCACAGCGATTTACGGCACTACAACATGGTGCAACGCGCGGCTTATCTGTTCGTGATGGTTGCCGGTGTGGTGATGGTGCTCTCTGGCCTGGTGTTGTGGAAGTCGGTGCAATTTCCGCTGCTGCGTGAGTTGCTCGGTGGCTATGACGCGGCACGCTATATCCACTTTTATGCCATGTCGGCGCTGGTGGGTTTTGTTCTGGTGCATTTGGTGATGGTGGCGTTAGTGCCACGCACGCTGTTGGCCATGTTGCGTGGACGTTAAGGAGAACCCGATGAAATCGGATAAAAACCCCATTAGCCTGAGTGAAGGGCGGGAGATTGTCAGAGAAGCGCAGCAGTTACTGGCGCGCCAACTGGCGTCTTCCTCACGCCGCCGCTTCCTGCGCAACGGATTGACACTGGGCGGTATTGCGATGCTCACCGGCTGTGACATCAGTGATAACACGCATGTGGAACAGGCGTTGAGTCGTATCTCGCGGTTTAACGATCGGGTACAAGGCTGGCTGTTCAACGCCGACCATTTGGCCCCGGTATATGCTGAGTCGATGATCACCCGTCCGTTTCCGTTCAACGCGTTTTACGCCGAGGAGGAGGCACCGGATATCAAGGGTGACGACTACCGGCTTGAGGTCAGCGGCTTGGTGCTGAATAAACAGCCCTGGACACTGCCGCAATTGCACAGCATGACGCAAATCAGCCAGGTAACGCGCCATATTTGCGTTGAAGGCTGGAGCGCCATCGGCAAGTGGGGTGGGGTGCCGTTCTCGCAATTTCTCCAGGCGATCGGTGCAGACTTGAGCGCCAAATATGTCAGCTTCAAATGTGCCGACGACTATTACACCAGCATTGATATGGCCACGGCGCTGCATCCACAAACCATTATGGCGCTGACCTACGACGGCCAGATCCTGCCGCGTAAATATGGCTACCCGATGAAGCTGCGTATGCCGACCAAACTCGGCTACAAGAATCCGAAACATATTCAGGTGATTGAAGTCACCAATCGTTTCCCCGGTGGTTACTGGGAAGATCAAGGTTACAACTGGTTTGGCGGCAGCTAACGGCTGCCCTGAACACTCCCCCTGCACGACACGTGCTTTTTAAATGAGAGAAGGAAATACCATGAAAAAGTTATTCGCAATGATGATGTGTAGCGCATTGATGTTGGGTGTTGCAGGTGCAAATGCTGCAGACAGCATGAGCAAAGACGCAATGAAAAAGGACAGTATGAGTGCAATGTCCCATGACGGGATGGCCAAAGACAGTATGAAGAAAGACTGTATGGGCAAGGACTGCATGAAAAAAGATTCCATGAGTAAGGATGCGATGAAACATGACGGCATGAAGAAAGACAGTATGAAAAAAGACAGCATGGCCAAAGACGGCATGAAAAAAGATGAAATGAAAAAAGACGCGATGGGGCAGTAAACCGCCGTGCCCCGCAGCCGGACAGCAGGCTGTTTTGGCTCGGCTGCGGGCAGAATAAGGGAGGAACGATGATGCAGGCAATATGGCTGCAGCGCTTTAGGCGCTCAAACTGGGATGTGGCCTTTATGCGGTTGGCGTTGGTGGTGATCTTCGCCGCCTTCGGCTATGCCAAGTGGTTTGACTATGAAGCGCAGGGGCTGGTGCCACTGATTGGCAACAGCCCACTGTTGGCCTGGATGCACGATGTGTTTGGCATTCGCGGTGCCAGTTATGTATTGGGGGTCGCCGAGTGGAGCTTTGGCCTCTTGCTGTTGGCGGGTTTCTGGTCACGACGTTTGGGATTGTTGGGGGCCGCGGGATCGACGCTGACCTACCTGACCACCCTAACGCTGATCTTCTCTACGCCGGGCGCTTGGGAAGCCTCGGCCGGTGGGTTTCCGGCGATGGGCGGTGCCACCGGCTTTCTGCTAAAGGATCTGGTGCTGTTGGCGGGTTCGATACTGTTGCTAAAATCCGATTTGCCTGACGAGATATCGTAAAAAAGGGCGCAGCTTAAAAAACTGCGCCCTTTGGCCGTTTTGAACGGATCACATATCCGGGAAGGTCAGGGTATTGCCCGGAGCCTCGCGGTGGATGTGCACGAAGTTCAGGTGTTTCTCGTACTGATCGAGGATATCGCCGATCACCTGCTCTTTGCTGTAATCCATCAGGTCGTTACCTTGGGTACCTTCCATCAGGAAGGTTTCCAACCGGTAATAATGCGACTTGCCGGAGCGGGCGCGATAGGTAAAGCCCGGCACGGAGTAACGCTGTGGCCAGATCTGATAGATAAAGTTTTGTTCATCTCCCAGATGCACCAGCAGTTCCAGATGGCTCAAGCGCTCATCTTCGGCTGGTGGCACCTCACTGAATTCCACTTTGGCACCGCGCAGTTCCAGTTCACGCGCCACTTCTTTCATCGCCGGTCGGCAGCGGGTATCCAGCATTTTCTGCGTGTATTGAGTGCCAGGGTAATTCATCACCCGCGACAGTCGCTGTTTCCAGTTCAGCACGTCGTTGCTGGATACTGGCATCGGTGCGGAGGTGTTCAGCGCGCTGGCTTTGCGGTAATCCTCTACCCGCAGCGATTTATACAGCCCGGCCATCACGAAGAAGATCACAAAGCTGAACGGCAGGCCCATGATCACCGTGGTTTTTTGCAGTGCTGGTACGCCGTCGGTCATCAGCATGCCGATGGTCAGCAGGCCAATCGTTATAGACCAGAAAATACGCAGCCAGTTGGGCGCATCGCTGTTGATGTCGCTCAGACGCGAGGTGAAATTGCCCAGAACCAGCGAACCGGAGTCTGCCGAGGTGACGTAGAACAGCAAACCGGTAATGGTTGCGACGGAAGCGCTGAAGGTAAAGCCCGGATACTGTGCCAGCAGGCTGTAGAAGCCGCGTTCAGGGTACTGCATCACTTCCTGCGCGAACGCTGCGTTGCCATGAATAATCTGGTAAAGCGCGCTGTTTCCGAAGATCGACAGCCAGAGCAGGGTAAACACGAAAGGAATAATCAACGTACCGAGCACAAACTGGCGGATGGTGCGTCCGCGAGAGATTCGTGCCAGGAACAAGCCGACAAACGGCGCCCAGGCAACCCACCAGGCCCAGAAGAACAGCGTCCAGTTGTTCATCCATTCTACAGGGCGATCGAAGGCGAAGCTGTTGAGCGTCATCCCCATAAAGCGGTTGATGTAGTCGCCGACATTGAGCACCAGGGCATTGAGCAGGAACTCGGTATCACCGAAGAACAACACAAACAGGATCAGCCCCAACGCCAACAGCACATTGAGTTCGGACAAAATACGGATGCCTTTATTGACGCCAGAGGTTACCGAGATGGTGGCCATGATCACCGACAGCAGGATCAATGCACCCTGTACCGTCAGGTTTTCCGGCACGTGGAACAGGACCTTCAACCCGTAGTTCAGCTGTACTACGCCAATGCCAAGCGTTGTGGCGATACCGAAGATGGTACCCAGCACGGCCGCAATGTCTACACTGTGGCCGATCGGTCCGTTGATGCGTTTGCCGAAAATCGGGTAGAGCGCCGAACGGATGGTCAACGGCAGGTTATAGCGGTAACTGAAGTAACCGAGCGCGATGCCCATCAGCGCGTACATCGACCAACCGGTCAGTCCGTAGTGGAACAGCGTCCACACCATGGCCTGGCGGGCGGCTTCCATTGTCTGGCCCTGGCCCTCCGGTGGCATCATATATTGCGTCACAGGTTCGGCAACGGAGAAGAACATCAGGTCGATGCCGATGCCTGCGGCGAACAGCATCGCCGCCCAGCTCATCAGGCTGAATTCGGGTTTCGACTGTTCTGGCCCAAGCTTGATCGAACCGAAGCGCGATGCCGCAATAAACACCACAAATACGATGTACAAGGTGGCGGCCAGCAAGTAGTACCAGCCGAAGGTGGTTGACACCCAATTCAGGGTGCGGGTGATCCATCGCCCGGAGAAATCGGTAAAAAAGATGGTCATCAGTGAGAAGGCCAGTATCAGCCCTGCCGAGGTAAAGAAAACCACAGGGTTAAGCCCATCCTGTTGTGGTTTTGAGGAGGTTTCGCGTGTTGTCATCGTCTTCCTCTGTTTTTTTAACAACTGAGTAAAATCGTGCCCACACACCAGCCTGAACAACACGCAGGTGCCGTCCGGGAAACAGTGCGGATAAAAGCTGCGGCAATCGCTATTTTGCTTGCCAAAGATTGCCGCTTTGCTTGCTAACGGAACAGAAAATCGTTCCGTGCTGGGAACCGCTTACAGACACTGATTTTGGTCAGATTCGTTAAATACCTCACAAAAATCAGCCAGTTCCACAACCGAAAAGTACATTTTTGTAACCAAGCGGTAATAAAATATATTCAATTTTTATTGAACGTTCAATCAAAAAAAAGTTTAATGGTTGGCATGAAGACCACGTTCGGCAGGTGAAAATAGCGTGAAATTTCGCCGCTGAGATGAGGCCGAAGTCGGTTTTGTGAGAGTCGAATTATGCCAAAGGTAGGAATGCAGCCAATCAGAAGGCAGCAGTTGATAGATGCCACGCTGGCCGCGGTAAACGAAGTGGGAATGCATGACGCTACCATCGCGCAAATAGCGCGGCGGGCCGGGGTTTCCAACGGCATCATCAGCCATTATTTCAAGGATAAGAATGGCCTGCTGGAGGCCACCATGCGTTATTTGATTCGCCATTTGGGTGAGGCGGTAAAGCTGCGGTTGCAGGCGTTGAGCGATCACGCTCCGGCGTCACGGCTGCAGGCAATCGTCGCCGGTAATTTTGACGACAGCCAAATCAACAGTGCGGCGATGAAAACCTGGTTGGCCTTTTGGGCGAGCAGTCTGCACCAGCCGCAACTTAACCGGCTGCAACAGGTAAATGGCCGCCGTCTGTATTCCAACCTGTGTGCTGAATTTAGCCGTGTATTGCCGAAGGCAGAGGCACGATTGGCAGCGAAAGGGCTGGCGGCGTTGATCGACGGCCTGTGGCTACGCAGCGCATTGCGTGGGGCTGCGTTCAATCAGACACAGGCGATCGCACTCACGACCGATTACATTACGTTCCAACTCAGGGGGCACACGCCACCTTGAGGACAACCTAAGGAGAACCTATGTCCCGTTTTGGCTTACAGAAGCTCTATATTAATGGTGCCTATGTAGACAGTACCGATGGAAAAACTTTCAACGCGGTGAACCCGGCGAATGGTGAAGTGCTTGCCGAGATCCAGTCCGCCAGCGTTGAAGACGTCAACCGTGCGGTGGCCAGTGCAGCCAGCGGACAGAAGGTATGGGCGGCGATGACGGCGATGGCTCGTTCTCGTATCTTGCGCCGTGCGGTGGACATTCTGCGTGAACGCAACAACGAGCTGGCCGCGCTGGAAACCTTGGATACCGGCAAGGCCATGTCAGAAACCACGGCGGTGGATATCGTCACCGGCGCCGACGTGTTGGAGTATTACGCGGGGCTGATCCCGGCGATCGAAGGCCAGCAGATCCCGCTGCGCGAGAGTGCTTTTGTGTATACCCGTCGTGAACCGCTGGGCGTGGTTGCCGGTATCGGCGCATGGAACTACCCGATCCAGATCGCCTTGTGGAAGTCTGCGCCAGCCCTGGCGGCAGGCAATGCGATGATCTTCAAACCGAGTGAAGTGACCTCGCTGACGGCGTTGAAACTGGCGGAGATCTACACTGAAGCCGGTTTACCTGACGGTGTATTCAACGTGCTCACCGGCAGCGGCGCAGACGTCGGCCAGTACCTGACCGATCACCCGGGTATCGCTAAGGTGTCGTTCACCGGTGGGGTGAAAACCGGTAAAAAAGTGATGGCCAACGCGTCAAGTTCAACGTTGAAAGAAGTCACTATGGAACTGGGGGGCAAATCACCGCTGATCATCTTTGATGATGCCGATCTGGACCGTGCGGCTGATATCGCCATGATGGCCAACTTCTACAGTTCCGGTCAGGTCTGCACCAACGGTACGCGCGTATTTGTGCCGGCAGCGCTGCAGGTACAGTTTGAAGCCAAAATCCTCGAGCGCGTAAAACGCATTCGTCTGGGTGACCCAACTGATCCACAAACCAACTTTGGCCCATTGGTCAGTTTCGCGCATATGGAATCCGTGCTGCGTTATATAGAAAGCGGCAAGAACAGCGGCGCACGCCTGTTGTGTGGCGGTGAGCGTGTGACTGACGGTGATTTCGCCAAAGGGGCTTATGTGGCGCCGACGGTATTTACCGACTGCAGTGACGAAATGGACATCGTGCGTGAAGAGATCTTCGGGCCGGTAATGAGCATTCTTAGCTATCACAGCGAAGAAGAAGTGGTGCGCCGCGCCAATGACACGACTTTCGGCTTGGCAGCAGGTCTTGTGACGAATGATCTCACCCGCGCCCACCGGGTGATCCACCAATTGGAAGCCGGTATCTGTTGGATTAACACCTGGGGCGAATCGGCGGCTGAAATGCCCGTCGGCGGTTATAAGCAATCTGGCGTCGGCCGTGAAAATGGCCTGACAACGCTGGAGCACTACACCCAAATCAAGTCCATTCAGGTAGAGCTTGGCGAGTATACCTCCATATTTTAAGTATCCCATCATCGATTAAATGCTTGTTTGGGAATCCCTAAGCTATTAATCATAAAAATATATACCCAATGGATTTCAAGTCACAGCTAGGCGGCAAGTGCGAGAGTCCCCAGGAGCTTACTTAAGTAAGTGACTGGGGGGAGCGCATGCAGCCAACAACGCTGTGGCTTGAAAGACGAAGGGTATAAGGAGATATCGATGGAATTCGATTACATCATCATCGGTGCCGGCTCGGCCGGTAACGTATTAGCCACCCGTTTAACCGAAGACGCCGACGTCAGTGTGCTGCTGTTGGAAGCCGGTGGTCCGGATTATCGGATGGATTTTCGTACCCAGATGCCGGCCGCTCTGGCATTCCCGCTGCAGGGCCGTCGCTACAACTGGGCGTATGAAACTGACCCTGAGCCACACATGAACAATCGCCGCATGGAGTGTGGCCGTGGCAAGGGGTTGGGGGGGTCGTCACTGATTAACGGCATGTGCTACATCCGCGGCAACGCCATGGATTTTGATAATTGGGCGAAGGCACCGGGTCTGGAAGACTGGACTTATTTAGACTGCTTGCCCTATTTCCGCAAGGCGGAAACCCGCGATATTGGACCCAATGATTTTCACGGCGGCGATGGCCCGGTGAGTGTCACGACACCGAAAGCCGGTAACAACGCGTTGTTCCACGCGATGGTGGAAGCCGGTGTCCAGGCGGGTTATCCACGTACCGACGATCTGAACGGTTTTCAGCAAGAAGGTTTTGGGCCGATGGACCGCACCGTCACGCCGAAAGGGCGTCGTGCCAGTACCGCCCGGGGCTATCTGGATCAGGCGCGCTCCCGTCCTAATCTGAAGATTGTGACCCACGCGTTGACCGACCGCATTCGTTTCGAAGGCAAGCGTGCCGTGGGCGTTGATTATTTGCAGGGCGAGAGCAACTCTCTCACCCGCGCGCGCGCGCGTCGAGAAGTGCTGCTGTGCGCAGGTGCAATAGCTTCGCCGCAGATTTTACAGCGTTCCGGCGTTGGTCCTGCGTCATTACTGAACCGTCTGGACATTGATCTGGTGCACGATCTGCCCGGCGTGGGTGAGAACTTGCAGGATCATCTGGAAATGTACCTGCAATACGCCTGCAAAAAACCGGTGTCGTTGTACCCGGCGCTACAGTGGTTTAACCAACCGAAAATTGGCGCGGAATGGCTGTTTAACGGCACCGGCATTGGCGCCAGCAACCAATTTGAAGCGGGTGGCTTTATCCGCAGCCGCGAAGAGTTTGCCTGGCCAAACATTCAGTACCATTTCTTGCCGGTAGCGATTAACTACAACGGCAGCAACGCGGTGAAAGAGCACGGTTTCCAGGCGCATGTGGGTTCTATGCGTTCTCCAAGCCGTGGCCGTGTGCAGGTGAAATCAAAAGATCCGCGCCAGCATCCGAGCATCTTGTTTAACTATATGGCGACAGAGCAGGACTGGCAGGAATTCCGAGACGCTATTCGCATCACGCGCGAAATCATGGCGCAGCCGGCACTGGATGAATACCGTGGCCGTGAAATCAGCCCAGGCCCGGAAGTCCAGACCGACGAACAGTTGGACGCCTTTGTACGCGAGCATGCTGAGACCGCTTTCCATCCTTCCTGCTCCTGTAAAATGGGTGAGGACGAGATGGCGGTGGTGGATGGGCAAGGACGGGTGCACGGTATGGAAGGCCTGCGGGTTGTTGATGCGTCAATTATGCCGCTGATCATTACCGGCAACCTGAATGCCACCACCATCATGATTGCTGAGAAAATTGCCGATCGTATCCGCCAGCGTACGCCGCTGCCACGAAGTACTGCCGAGTATTACGTGGCTGGCGATGCTCCGGCACGCAAACTGTAACCCAACATGTCCTCTCGCCGCTGAAGGGAAGGGCTGCTGTAGCAAGCAACCCCCTCTCCAAAGTTCTTCCCCGAGGCGGGGGGCACTTCATCTCTGTCATTCTTCTCGCTGCACCTTGAAACTGCGACGTCTAAATCGGCTTAAGCCGGCAGGGCGATCGCCTGATCGAAACTGTTTGGTGTCGCCATGCGCCACATGCGCGCATAGAAATCACTTTCTATTTCTTTCTGCAGCAGTGCACCGGGTTCCAGGTAATAATAGATGTCGGCATAAACCTTGATTTCAGTTGAGGTAATGCGGCGTAGCATATGATGAGAAGTGAGCTGTTCCGGTCGACTGACCCCGGCAGCGGCCAGCATTTCTGCCAGTGCTTTCACGGTATTCTGGTGGAAATGATAAACGCGCTCTGCTTTGTTGGGCACCACCAAGGCTTTCTGCCGCAGTGGATCTTGGGTAGCAACGCCGGTTGGGCAATGGTTGGTGTGGCAACTCTGAGATTGAATACAGCCGACAGCGAACATAAAGCCGCGTGCTGAATTCACCCAATCGGCACCTAATACCAATACGCTGGCGATATCAAAGGCGCTGATGATTTTACCGCTGGCACCAATCTTGATGTGGTCACGTAATCCGCAGCCTACCAGGGTATTGTGCACGAACAATAACCCCTCACGTAACGGCATCCCCATGTAGTTGGATAACTCGAGCGGCGCAGCGCCGGTCCCGCCTTCTTTGCCATCCACCACGATAAAGTCCGGCAATATTTGGGTTTGCAGCATTGCTTTGGCGATGG
Source organism: Serratia sp. CoH_122_TC_1 (assembly GCF_058191755.1). Taxonomy (NCBI): domain Bacteria; kingdom Pseudomonadati; phylum Pseudomonadota; class Gammaproteobacteria; order Enterobacterales; family Yersiniaceae; genus Serratia; species Serratia sp. CoH_122_TC_1. Next base: position 319,661 of record NZ_JBXWLA010000001.1, on the reverse strand, counting down.
CGACAAATTCCCACGGGTGACCGATGCACAGTTTAAAGCCCACGGGTTTGCCCCCAGACAATTCACGTAACTGCTGAATGAAGTGCATCATTTCCACGGGCGTGGTGAAGGCGCTGTGTGAGGCTGGCGAAATGCAGTCCACCCCTTCAGGTACCCCACGCGTTGCCGCAATTTCCGCATCCACTTTTTTAGCCGGCAGAATACCGCCATGACCGGGTTTCGCCCCTTGGCTCAGTTTGATTTCAATCATTTTCACCTGTGGGGTTTTAGCCTGCTCGGCAAAGCGCTGCGGATCAAAATGGCCGTCTGCGGTGCGGCAGCCGAAATAGCCACTGCCCAGCTCCCACACCAGATCGCCACCGTTTTCACGGTGATAGCGGCTGATGCTGCCTTCACCGGTGTCATGATAGAAATCTCCTTTTGCCGCCCCCAGATTGAGCGCACGAATCGCGTTGGCCGACAGTGCGCCGAAACTCATGGCCGAGATATTAAAAATTGAGGCGGAGTAAGGCTGGCTGCAATCCGGGCCGCCTATTGCGACACGGAAACTGGTTGGATCGGATACGGCAACCGGCCGCATGGAGTGGCCAATACATTCGTAGCCGGTTTGATAAACGTCTAACTGGGTCCCAAAGGGTTTGTCGCCCATCTCATTTTTGGCACGACGGTAGACCAGCGTGCGCTGGGTGCGTGAGAACGGGATCTGCGCGTTATCTTCTTCCAGCAGGTACTGGCGTATTTCCGGACGGATAAATTCGAAGAAAAAGCGTAAACGGCCGATGATGGGGTAGTTACGGCAGATGGCATGGCGTTGCTGGGTGAGGTCGTAAACCCCCAGTACACTCAGTGCGCCAAAAATGATTGCCGGCAGCCAAAACCAGGGCTGGTGGGGCAATAGCGTCAATGACGCCAGCGTCAGCAAGAGGCTTAAGACAAAGCAGGTATAACGGCTGAATAACGATGACTTCATAACATCTCCTGATGTTTTTTTAATCCAGACGACATGACTCTCGGGATAATCCCGTGAGTGAATCGTAACCAATAGGCAGGAGTGTTATGTGGCTGTTGCTGCTTTGTCGTTCGTTGTTACATAAATTTAACGAGGGGCGTTACTCAGGCCGCCGGAGGGCGGCCTGGCAATCACTTGTTGGCGACAAAAATCGTGCTCATGCTACGTAACCGCAGCTTTTTCATCGCGCTGTATTTCTGCGAAAAAATCGTTTTGGGGTGAGTACCGCGCTTTTGGGCAATATGCAGTAGGCTGTCACCGCGCAGTAAATTGAAGATGACGTCACTTTCTGCCGGGCTAAGCTCCCGGGTTTTCTGCATTTTTATCCCGCCAGGTTCTTTGCTTTCCAACAGGTTTTGTATTTTTTCCTGCAGCGAATAAAGTGGAATACGCGTAGAGACCAATTCAACGGAAATCCCCAGGATCGACAACAGCTTTACTACGCGCTCATCATCATAAAAAACCAGCAGCCGCGTTTTAGAATTGTATTGCTGATGGAGAGATACAAGGCTTTCGATGACGTTGACGCTTTGTTCCAGATTTTGTGAGGTGAAGATCAGCGCGATATCGTGCTTAATTATTTTCTCCGCCTTAGCGCCACCATGCATAAAATCTGAAAACAGCCTGATATCGTACTTGCCGTAATGTTTTTTCAGTAACACCGAAAGGCCGACATAGCTGTACTTACACTCACTAATAACAAGGACATTGTTTTTAGACATAATGGAGAACACCCATAATGAGTTAAAAGTATTCAGCTGTAAGAAGCGAGTTCAAATCCTTGATGTCGGATTCCTTCCACAGCTTTCCCTGCAGTGCGTAATATGGCATTTCGTCCAGCCATTTTTTATGTTCGGGAGTTTCTACTCCTTCGATAATTACCTTGTAATGATTAAGGTAAAAAAAGCGCAATAAAGCGCGCATTAAACCCTCGCCACCGGACTTCTTCATAAAGTCCCATAATAAAAAGCGGTCGAGTTTAACGAAGCGGAACTGACTGTTATACAACGCGGAAAACCCCGCATAGCCTGAACCAAAATCATCGAGCCAAAATGAATAGCTCTTCAGTGAAGGATCGCCATGAACACGGTCTTTTACTAACCGAGTCGAGTTTTCACTGATTTCGAAATGAATACATCGGGTGGCGCTAATTCTTTCTGCAAAATGGCTATTGGCCAGAGAACGAAGAGAATGGTCGTCTACATTTAGTGTTGCGATAACCTGGTTTTCGCGAAACCAGTGGTTATATTTTTCTATCAGACTGACCTGATCCAACAAAATCTCAATTCGCGTGGCGCTATCAGCTGTACGAAAGAACTGTTCAGGAGAGAAATGGGCATATTCACTATTAAAAGTGAATCTTGATAGACACTCAACGGCCAGCAATTGTCCCGATTTTGCGAACATAGGCTGGAAAACATAATTAATTCCGTTATTTTTCTCTCTAAAAGAACCGCGCATTCCTCAATCCCTTGATTGATGTATAACTGTTTGTTTTTTAAAACATAATTTAATGAAATTTGGCTGTTTATGGGTAAATGTCTTATTTAAAGCAGCCAAGATGTGCAATGCCGCTTACAGACCATCAAAGGGGCTTTTTGTCGCGAATTCTAAAGCGCTCAAAAGGTAACAAAATGTAAATATACGGAATAATGTACTGATAATTAGGTCTTAAGACAAAATGTCCGACTGCATGGCTTTCCAAAACACAGATTATTCCTATTCGATTGAATCGTCAACATCGATCGATAGGTATTTGTTGATAGTTTATTCCTATCAAGAGGGGGGTTATGAATGTTTTAAACGATTTAACAATAAGAATGCCGTTGGTCTATATTTCGTCCGGCAATGGGTTCATCGAGGCAACACTCCTTTTAAGCAAGGAGTGCTATCGCTGAGTGTATGCTCAGTGCCGGGGATTAATATATTCGTCTGTCACTGAATCGATTATTTTATTGTTTTTCTATGGAGCTGGAAATGAAAAAAGTATTATTGCCTTTGGCTGCGCTGGTATTGTCCGTAACTGCTTCTAACGCAATGGCTGCAAATGGCACTGTTAAATTCACCGGTGAAATCAAACAGTCTACCTGCCAGGTAACTAGCGATACTCAAAATAAAGAAGTTTATTTGGGTACTTATCCTACTTCTGCATTCCAAAATGTTGGCGATAAGTCTGCATCTAAAGCTTTCCAGATCTCCCTGGAAAAATGTGATGCTGGCGACTACAGCCTGCGTTTTGATGGCAACACCGTTGCTGGCAACCCTGACCTGCTGTCTGTAAGCAACGTTGGCGGCACTGGCACAGCAGCTACCGGTGTTGGTATCGAAATTACCGACAACAACGGCAAACCTTTCGCTATCGGCGATGGTAGCAACATCAAAGACGACGTAGCTAAAGTGAGCGTTGATGCTGCCGGTACCGCGACCTTCAACCTGCAGGCTCGCTACCGTTCATTCGCTGGTGTGACCGCTGGTCTGGCAAATGCCACCAGCCCGTTCACCATCGAATACAAATAATTGATCTTTTAGGACACAAACGGCCAAGGATGGCCCGTAGAGGAAACCGATGAAAAAGTTCTTTGCTGCTCTGCTGATGCTGGGCACTTTTAGCAGCTACGCCGGGATCCAGGTAGATGCCACCCGGGTAATCTATAAAGGCTCAGATAAATCAGCCTCGCTGCCGATTCATAATGATGCTGCTGAAGCTTATATGGTGCAAACCTGGTTGGATACCGGTGACAGAAATCAGGTGCCGAAAAATCTGCCGATTGTAGTGGTTCCACCGATCCTGAAATTGGATGCGACAAAGACCGCTATTTTACGATTTATTTATTCCGGTACTGGTCTTCCACAAGATAAAGAAACTCTGCTGTGGATTAACGTGCAGGAAATACCACCCGCACCGAAGCAGGAGAATGTGCTTCAGGTTGCAGTGCGTACCCGAATTAAACTTTTTTATCGACCGGTGACGTTGAAAACGACGCTGGACGAGCAAGTGCAAAAATTACGCTGGCAGCGTGAAGGTTCACGTTTGCAGGTGATTAACGATGGCCCTCTGCATATTACCTTTGGGGCGCTGCATTTGAAAAATAGCGCGGGTAAGACCGTAGATGTCGATGCCAACATGGTGAATCCAGGCGAGCGCCTTGCGATCAACATCCCAGCAAGCGTCAGCGTGAGTAACAAAATTTCGTTCAGTTATATCAATGATTTTGGCGGTAGAACGGAAGTCAAGGACGTTCCAGTACAATAAGAGAGACAGGGAATGGCACATCAACGAAAAGTAGCATGCGGAACGACACGGCTGACACAGTTGATCCGGATTGCAATCATTGCCGCCGCCGCGCCGATTTTATGGAGTGAAGCAGCGCTGGCAGAATTTAACATGTCGTTTGTACACGGCAATGAAAACTTGAGTAACGCCGAAGCCGTGGCTCAGGGTGATGCGTTGCAACCTGGCGTCTATCCATTTGATATCTACGTCAACTTGACCCAGGTCGATCATAAAGATGTTACTTTTCGTCAGGTAAAAGGGCAGGCGGCATCTCAGCCTTGCCTTAAAGTTGAAGATCTGTTGAATTACGGTATTAAACTGCCGGAAACCCTGCCGGCAGGCAGCTGTGTCGATTTACCTGCTGTGATTAAAGACGCCGCTGTCAGCTATGACGCAGCAGTGCAGCAAATTAATATTTCTGTACCACAGACCATGATGGATTTGAGCGCTGTAGGTGCAATCCCATCAAGCATGTACGATGAAGGCATTAATGCCCTGTTCGCCAACTATACCTTCAATTACAACAAGAACAGTTATCGTCGCGATGATGCGGATGACAGCGAATATACTTTCCTGTCGCTGAACAGTGGCCTCAACGTGGGAAGATGGCGCTTGCGCAATAACTCCACGCTGGATAAGCAAAGCGGCAGCAGTGCAAACTGGACTAACCTCTCATCTTGGGCGGAAACTGACATTGCGCCATGGCGCAGCCGTTTGATCATGGGTCAGGCCAGTACCAACAACAACGTATTTAACAGTTTCCAGTTCCGTGGTGTTCAGCTTTCCAGCGTAGACGACATGCTGCCTGACAGCTTGCGCGGCTATGCACCTGTGGTTCGTGGCATCGCGGCAACCAATGCCCGGGTAGAGATCCGCCAGAACGGTTACATTATTTACAGCACTAACGTGGCGCCGGGTCCTTTTGAGATCCATGATGTTTACCCACATACCAACAACGGCGACCTGATTGTCACCGTTAATGAAGCCGATGGTTCCCATAAAACCTTCAGCGTAGCCTATTCATCCGTGGCAAATATGCTGCGTGAAGGCATTTGGAACTTCCAACTGACAGCCGGTAAATATCACAATGGCAATGGCGGTTATCAGCCTAATCTGATCCAGGGTACGCTGGCGCGTGGCATGAACTATGGCCTGACGCCTTTTGGTGGGGTGGTTATGGCTGAGCACTATCGCTCCGCGGCTTTGGGTGTAGGTAAAAGCCTGGGGTCATGGGGGGCAGTGTCGGTTGACGGTTCTATTTCAGATACTGAACTGGCTAATGGCGATCGTAAACAAGGCCAGAGCTTCCGTTTCCTGTATTCCAAATCGCTTAACCAGATGGGAACCAACTTCCAACTGGCGGGCTATCGCTATGCTACTTCGGGCTATTACGATCTCAGCGACGCAGTCGAAGAGCGTAATCGCTGGCGCAATGGTGTTTACGCGAATGATTACTGGGATCCGAATGATTTGCAGCCGGGCCAGCCATCCTGGAGCAATAACCAGAAGCGTACGCGTTACACCGCTCGCTATGGTAACAAACGCGAACGCGTTGAATTGTCGCTCAGCCAGCAATTGTGGGCAGGTGCCAATTTATATGCCAACGTTAGCCATCAGAACTATTGGGGCGTTTCCGGTAACGATCGTACCATTCAGGTGGGCTATAACGATGGTTACAAGCGTATTTCCTACGGTGTTTATCTGCAAGATACCCGTGGCCAATATGGTTATTCCGATCGCAGCGTAAACTTCACCGTTTCGGTACCGCTGGATTGGGGTCAGAACAATAATTCGACCACTGCCAACTTCAGTGCAGCACACAGTAAACAGAGTGGGGACAGCTATTCCACCGGTATCAGTGGAACCATGCTGGACGATCGTCGTATGAACTACTCGGTGTCTACTGGGCATACGCAGTCTTCGGGCCAGAACAGCAACCTGAATGTGGGTTACAGCAGCAGCATCGGTAACATCGACGGTAGTTACGCGTATAGCAATAACTACCGCCAGGCTGGGCTTGGCCTGTCCGGTGGCCTGTTGGTGCACTCGGGTGGTGCCACCTTAACGCAGCCGTTGCAGAACACAATTTTGCTGGTGGAAGCCAAAGACGCTAAAGGTGTGCGCCTGGAAAACCAACCGGGTGTGACGATCGACCGCTTTGGTTATGCAGTGGTGCCATCGGCTAACCCGTATCGCTACAACTATGTTGCTTTGCGTACCGAGGACTTCGGGCCAGGGCTGGATGTACCTATAGCCAGTAAGCAAGTGGTTCCGACAGAAAAATCAGTGGTGAAAGTCACCTTCGATACCTTCAAAGGTGTCAGCCTGTTGATTCATGCCCGCCTCGGGAACGATAACTTCCCCGCGATTGGCGCCAGCGTGTTCAACGAAGATGGTCGCAACAGCGGCACTGTGGGCCTCAATGGCGACACCTATGTTTCCGGTGTAAAACCGGGTGAAAAACTGACGATTAAATGGGGCCCGAAAGCCGATCAGCAGTGCATACTGCCAATCCCGGCCAGCGTGGGTAACCAACAAGCGGGTATGGGATATCAGGAACTGACCCTGCAATGCCAAAAACTCTAAGGTGCACCATGAAATTTAATACATTTGGACGTAAAACACTTTTGTCACTAGTGGCGCTGACGGGGTTGATGGCGGCACAGCAGGCGGCGGCAATGCAGTGCCGCTTCGGTAACTCGACCAGTTCGGCCAACCCAACCGGCACCGTAACCCAGGATATCGACGTTGGACGGCCTATCGTGCTGGCCGCCAGCGACTTTGTTGCGGGTAATTTGATATGGCGTTCGCAGAACTTTACCTCCACCTTTACTTGCTGGGATACCGATAATTATCCGAGGGGGGAGAACGCCTATATCTATTGGAACCCGCAGAACTCGTTCGGTGCTCTGGACAAATCACTGTCTATCGGCGTGTCGATCAACGGTGTTGATTATGATTCGATTAACCTCAAGCAGAGTTCCAATAGCCCGACGGGGCCGAATTTAGGTCCGGGTACCAAACCGGGTAGCAACAGAAGGAAGGCTGACCCTCAAGCGGTCACTGCCACCTATTCGGTCTACATCAAAGCCACCGGGGTGAAACCGCCAGCGGGCAATTTCCCGGCATTGGGACGTGCTTCGTTGTTCCAGATTGATGGTGTGCTCGGTCTGAATGCCACCAAAGACAGCAACTTTAACGCCTATATAAAAGGGCTGGACAAGATCCGCGTGATTCAGTGTAACCCGCAGATCAGCGTGCTGGCGAATAATGGCGCCAGCGTTGATTTTGGTGTGTTGAGCACCACCAGCGCAAAAACGGGGACGGTTGCTAAGCAGGTCCCGTTTGATATCAAAGCGACGTTGTCGGGCGGTGAGTGCGCAGGGCAATCATTACAGGCAAGTTTTAGCAGCACCAATTCGGATCCTTCAGATAACACGCAGATTTTGCCTACAACCAAACCAGGTGTAGCCATCTTCTTGACCCAGCAGCGTGATACTAATAAGAAGCCGATCCCATTACAGACCAACGTAGACTTTGGTGGTGTATTACAGGATAAGCAGAACGAAGTGTCTGAAACCTTTATCGCTAACCTGAAATGGCTGACGAATACGCCGACTCCAGGGGTATTCAACGCGACAGCTAACGTAGACGTCACCTTCAAGTAATAGCGTGCAGTAAAAATGCCGCCCCTTTTAAAACACCAGCACGGTGCTTAAAAGGGGCGGCATTTTGCTATTCTGTGGGGGCTTTATTGCCCCATCCAGTTGCCACATTTACCTTCCAGACATTTCCCCGCATACCACAGATGTACGCCCGGTGACTCATGGCGATGCCCGTTCAGGGGTTCTATGGGCTGTGGAGACATCTCTGCGACATCCCAGCGGGTAGTGCGGCGATACACCGCCGGTGTTTTGCCAAACTGTTTTTTAAACGCGCGCGAAAAAGAAGGCTGGGAATCGAAATGATATTGCAGGGCGATGTCGAGAATGGGGCGAGGGCTTGAACGCAGCGCCTGCGCGGCCTGCGACAGACGCCGCTCGCGGATATAGCTGCCCAGCGCATGCCCGGTGGTGGTGCGGAACATCCTTTGTAAGTGCCACTTGGAGTAGCCTGACTTGGCCGCCACGTTGTCTAACAGCAGTGGCTGATCAAGATGAGTTTCAATCCAGTCCAGCAAATCATGAATGATATTAACGCGATCCATTGTTTAAGTTCTCCCGCGGGTACGACATTCAGGTCACAGTAGGTAATGGTAATTATCCAAGTTAGTTCTTTGATAATAGGCTGCGTAACCGGGTTACGCAAGTGTTAACTGGGGTGTAAAAGGTAGCGAAAAGTGCTCTTGCTGTGGCGGGAAATAAAAAAGGCCGCACGAGGCGGCCTTGAGAGAAGGGGGAAACGGGTATCAGTTTGTTTCCGGCTTCACTTCGATATAGTCCAACTGCAACACGCTGCTGGTGTAGCCGCGGATCTTGTTCGTCATTTCAATATCCCCATTCAGCTTGTGGCCGTAAGACGGGATAATTTCTTTCAGTTTGCTCTGCCATTCTGGCGTCGCCACTTTGTCTTTGAAGACTTTTTCCATCATGTGCAACATGATTGGTGCAGCGGTGGAAGCACCCGGTGATGCGCCCAACAGAGCGGCAATGCTGCCGTCCTCAGAACTGACCACTTCGGTACCGAACTGCAGCAAGCCGCCTTTTTCATCATCTTTCTTGATGATCTGCACACGTTGGCCGGCAGTCCACAGTTTCCAGTCGGCCTGTTTGGCTTCAGGGAAGTACTCTTTCAGCGCTGCGAAACGGTCGTCGTCGTTCATCATCAACTGACCAACCAGGTATTTCACCAGGTCGAAGTTATCCAGCCCGACGTGGGTCATCGGCATCAGGTTGGACGTGCTCAGGGAATGCAGCAGATCGAACAGCGAACCGTTTTTCAGGAACTTGCCGGAGAACGTAGCGAACGGGCCAAACAGCAAGACACGCTTGCCATCCAGCATGCGGGTATCCAGGTGTGGAACCGACATCGGTGGTGAACCTACGCTGGCCAGGCCATAAACCTTGGCCAGGTGTTGGTTAGCGATGTCCGGGTTAGTGGTCACCAGGAACTGACCGCCGACCGGGAAAGCACCATAGCCGTCTGCTTCAGGAATGCCGGTTTTTTGCAGAAGGGTCAGGGACGCACCGCCTGCGCCGATAAACACGAACTTGGCATTCACGGTGGTTTCTTTACCGTCACGGTTCAGATCGGCCACGGTCACGCGCCAGGTGTTGTCGGCGTTGCGCTTAATGTCGCGGACTTCATGGCTCAGGTTCAGCTTGAAGTTTGGATTTTTGGTCAGCGTATCCACCAGTTGATGGGTGATCACGCCAAAGTTCACGTCGGTGCCCAGCGGCATACGGGTCGCAGCAATTTTTTGCTTCGGATCGCGACCGTCCATCACCAGTGGGGCCCACTGTTTAATTTGGTTGGCGTCTTCTGAGTACTCCATACCACGGAACAGGGTGCTGTGTTGCAGCGCTGCATAGCGTTTGCGCAGGAAGTTGACGTTATCGTCACCCCAAACAAAGCTCATATGTGGCACGCTGTTAATAAAAGATTTTGGATCTTTCAGGACATTATTTTTCACCTGATAAGACCAGAATTGACGAGAGATTTCAAAAGACTCGTTTACCACCACGGCTTTGCTGATATCAATGGTGCCGTCTTTTTTCTCTGGGGTGTAGTTCATTTCAGCGAAGGCTGAATGGCCTGTCCCGGCGTTATTCCAACCGTTGGAGCTTTCTTCTGCCACACCGTTCATGCGTTCGTACATGTCGATGGACCAGTTTGGTTCCAGCTCATGCAGGTAAGTCCCCAGCGTGGCGCTCATGATGCCGCCACCGATCAGTACCACATCAACGGTCTTATTCTCTTCTGCTGCGGCCTGTTGCGTAACGCCAAACAGGTTCAGACAGAAAATCAGGACGAGTAATTTTCTCATTAAATTAAATCTCTTGTGTGTAAATTCTACTCATTGCAGGTGAAAGAATTTATCGGGAGCTACCCTGGAAATAAGTAAAACTAACCCGCCCGGCAAAGCCGAGTCGCAGTGATAATGTCTTTTTGTTAATCGTTTTTTTTAACGAAAAGTGGATTATTACAGGCTGTCTGGGGACAGGTTGTTCAACTCTGGTTACTGAGGGGATATTATTGTTTGCAATATTGTTAAAAACTACTTTTGTAATTAAAAAAAGCGGATTAAAGGCAGGAATAATTCATTTGGTATTTTTATTTAAATATAACCGCTATATTTGCAGGGTTTAATTGTCGCTGATTTAAACGATATTTCGTTATCATCGCATATCGATGGAATACCCGCGATATATTTGCAGTTATACCGGATTGGGGGGGCGCATGAATTAATCGGGGCGAATATATTCGCCCCCTGCGGCTGCCTGGGTGATGAATGTTAACGCGGTTGCCAAACGCCGCTGGCAGCCGTGTCGGCGATGTAGGCGCTAAAATCACGCGGCGCACGCCCCAGACTGCGCTGAATGCCGTCGGTCACTGAAGCGTTGCGCCCGTCCAGTACGGTGCTAAATAGATATTCCAACAGTGCGATCATTTCCGCCGGTAGTTGCGCTTCCCGCAGGTAGCCGACGTAATCGGCGACAGGCACCTGCTGGTAGTGGATCTCGCGTCCGCTGGCAAGGGCGATTTCGCCAACCGCTTGCGCAAAGGTCATCAAACGCGGACCGCTCAGTTCATACAACGTATTGCTGTGGCCAGGCTGGGTGAGGGCCGTGACCGCAGCGTCGGCAATATCTTCTGCATCAATAAAAGGTTCGGGGATCTCACCCGGCGGCAAGTAAACCTGGCCATTTAGCAGATCGTCGAGGATAAAACTCTCGCTGAAATTTTGCATAAACCAACTGGCACGCAACACCGTCCAATCTGCACCGCTGTTTTTAACCACGTCCTCCGCTTGGCGAGCCTCGTCTTCACCCCGGCCACTGAGCAGTACAATTTTTTGCACGCCACGATTTACTGCCTGTTGGCAAAAGTGCTCCAGGGTATCGATGGCGCCCGGCACGGCGAGATCGGGTTGGAAACTGAGGTACAGCTTTTTGACACCTTGTAAGGCCGTGTGCCAGGTGGTGCTATTTTGCCAGTCGAAAGGAATGGCTGCACGACGATGCCCTGCGCGTACGGGTATCTCCAGCTGTTGTAACCGTGCTGCTACGCGGCTGCCAGTTTTACCGGTCGCGCCTAAAACCAGAATGGGTGACCCGTTTTGGTTGGTGTTCATGGTGCTGCTCCAAATGTGAGTGTTACTCATGTTTTGTAAATATGATAAACCCTCGTATTATTGTCAAGGCAGTTTTTTGTTCAAAGGACGATGCATGATGAATGATAAGCAAAAAAAATCGCCCGCATTGCGGCGTAAACCCAGCCAAACGCGCAGCCGGGAAAAGGTAAAATTGATTCTGGATTGTGCGACTGCACTGATCGCCGCGCAGGGCAGCGATGCAATGCGCATGAGTGAAGTGGCGCAGAATGCCGGTATTTCTATCGGGGCGCTGTATCAGTATTTCCCGGATAAAACGGCGATCGTCCGCGTGTTGGCACAAGGTTATAACCAGGAAGCGCGTGAATGTATTGAACAGGGGCTCGTCCAAGTCCAGTCGTTACCCCAGCTAATTGAAGCGTTTAACTGCCTGATCGATGAATATTATGCGTTGTTTCTGGCTGAACCTGTCATGCGGGATATCTGGGCAGCGACACAGGCCAACAAGACTCTGCGCGAAGAGGAAGTGGCGGAAAGCCGGCTGAACGGGGCATTGCTGGCAGCGGCGATACGTCGACTGCGGCCGCAAGCGGATCCTGCATCGGTTGAGCATGCTGCCTTCTTGTTGATGCATTTGGGGGAAGCCACGATGCGGCTCGCGGTGAGTACCGGCCCGGATGAGGGCCGCGAGTTGGTGGCGAGTTATAAACAGATGGCGGCAAAGATGCTGGCAGATGCCTAAAGCTTGTCTTGCACCAATGCCTGATTCCACTCTTCAGCCAGCAGAGCGTAAATCAGCTCATCACCCCACTCACCGTTGAAGCGATCATTTTGTCGTAGGTGCGCTTCTTTACGCATTCCCAAACGTTCAACCACGCCGATCGAGCCACGATTGGCGGCATCGAGACGGGCAAAAATACGGTGAAAACCCACTTGGTTAAACCCGCGCTCCAGGACTGCCCGTACGGCCTCAATGGCATAGCCCTTACCCGCATAGGCCGGGTTGAAGATATAGCCAATCTCTCCTTGTAACGCGGCGCGATTGGCCAGCTTTAACAGGACTTCACCGATCAGATCGCCGCTGTCTTTCACCGTGACGGCACAGTAAAAAACGTCGCCGTCTTTGCTAAAGCGCGAAGCCACTGCATCGGCAAGCAGGTCGGCCAGTTGCGCGTCGTTGGGTGTTGGCGCGTACAGGTACCGATAAACCTCTGGCAAGCGATGGTAAGTTGCATAGGCATCGAGATCGGCAGGCGTAAAGCGGCGCAGTTGCAGACGTTCTGTGGCGAAGGGCAAGGTGATCACATTCAAAAATAGCTCCTTATTGTTGGGCAGGCTGACACCGGTTTTTCAACAAGCGGGGTAAAAGTTTTTGCAGGGTTGGACCAGCGGTCATGATACTCAGAGCAGTCACTTGCAGCTCAACGTTGCCGGGAGTGATCGGGCCTTCGAGAATGAGGCTTAGCCTGCCTGATATCACAGACAGAATCAAAACCGATTTTCACCGAGAGACGGCATGAAAGCAAACAAGGAACCAGCCCAACGGAGTAACGCCATAAAGAGTTCTTCTCATAAGCGAAAATGGCGCTTCACTATAGCAGCCGCAGGGGGGGAAAGGGTAAAGGCCCCATTCACCGCCTGAAATACAAGGGATGAATGGGGGGCAGATTTAGCCAGCCACGGGCTTACTTAATCGCCATGGCGTCACGCATGGTATAGAACAGATCGGTTTGATCGGTTAGCCCAACCACGTTGGCGGCATGTGGGCCGTAGGCGGCGACCCGCAATTGTGTGCCGGTGTGCCCCTGAGAATCTTCTTCTGAATTCCCGTAGCTGATGGTCATTGGCGCACCCTCTTTGGTGGTCAGCATTTGCGTCAGACCGGGGGCCTTGGCATCGGCAGCGATAATCTGGCTGGAGTGGGCATGGTCAGCGGTGACGATCACCAGGGTATTGCCATCGGCACGGGCGAATTCCAGCGCTTTTTGTACGGCCTCATCCAAATCGACAGTTTCACCAAATTGACCGCATGGGTTAGCGGCATGATCTTGCTTGTCGATCGACGCCCCTTCAACCTGCAAGAAGAAACCGTTTTGATTGGTTTTCAGCAGATCGATAGCTTTTTCTGTCATGGCTGCCAGCGTTGGGATATCCGCAGTGCGTGCCGGGTTGTTTTCGCAGGTTACCGCCGGTTTGTCGATATTGCCGTGATAGGTGGCTTTCGGCCCTTGCCAGCGAACGGGCATATTACCGCCGGCAAACAGCCCCAACAGCGGTTTTTGCTGATTAGCCACGCTCACGGCGTTCAGGGCATCGAGGTTCTCAACCCATTGATAACCAAGTGCCGTTGCTTGGTCTTTCAGTGATTTTCCTTTCCACTCGCCGCTTTTCGCGAGCTGATTAAAGGATTTGGCACCTCCGCCGAGCGTGACGTCGGCGCGGGCTTTGAGTAACTGCTCACTGATGGAACCACGGCCACCGTTTTCCAGCGCGTTGGTTGCGCATTTTTCGCTGGTCTCTTCCGGGCCGTAGCATTTACGCGAGGTAACGTGAGAAATTTGTGCTGCCGGCGTAGCGTCTTGCAGTTCGGCAGTAGAGACGTTGCCCGTGGCTTTACCCGCAGCTTTGGCAATCTCTAACAGCGTCGGCTGATCTTTACCGTTGACGTCGACGCCGAGAGCCCCGTTATAGGTTTTAACACCACTCGACCATGCGGTCGCTGAGGCGGCGGAGTCGGTGACATAGTCGGGTTTGTGGGTTTTTTTATCGAGTGAGTAATGGGTATATTGGCCGGTCAGCGGCAGGGCATCGATGCCTTTAAAATAGCCGCCTGCACCTTCGGCATAGTTACGTGCCGAGGTAATTTCAGAATCACCCATGCCATCGCCGATCAGCAAAATCACGTTTTTGGCCGTTGTGTTGGACAGTGACGCTTTCAGTGCCGCGGTTTGGTCGCCGCTCAGTCGGCGTGCGCCACCAGGCTCGACGATGTCGCCGCGTGCTGCACGCTCGGAAAGGCTTGCGGTATTGACGGTGGTGTCATCGGCGAAGGCGGTGGCACACAGTAAGGCGGATAACACGGCACCGGCGATCAGGGAAACGGAATGCTGTATGGGGGAAAGCTCCTTGTCGTAATATAACAACATAATTAGCATCAATTTGTTACGTAAGGAGGGTAGAGCAGGTGCGTGACACTTTTATGACGGGAGTGAGAATGGGATAGCCGGGTGGCTATCCCAGGCAATAAATTATGCGTTGCGGGCGGGGATATTCAAACCGCGCTGCACTGCCGGGCGTGCCAGACCACGCTCCAGCCATTGTCCCACGCGTGGGAAACTGTCGAATTCAACCAGCTCGCGGGCTTCATAGAAGCCGATCAGATTACGCACCCAACCCAGCAGTGAAATGTCGGCGATGCTGTAATCCTGGCCCATGATCCAATCACGGCCTTCCAGTCGGCTTTCCAGCACGCCGAGCAGGCGCTTGGATTCATTTGTATAGCGTTCTAATGGGCGCTTATCCTCATATTCGCGGCCGGCGAATTTGTGGAAGAAACCAAGTTGACCGAACATGGGGCCGACCGCCGCCATCTGGAAGAATACCCACTGAATAGTTTCATAACGCAGGGCAGGATCCTGCGGCAGAAACTTCCCGCTTTTCTCCGCCAGATATAACAGGATGGCGCCGGATTCAAACAGGGCCAGCGGTTTGCCATCAGGACCATCGGGATCGATGATCGACGGGATTTTGCCGTTCGGATTCAGCGACAGAAATTCCGGTGTCCATGTCTCGTTCTTGCCGATATCAATCAGGTGCGGTTCATAAGGCAGACCTATCTCTTCCAACATGATGGAAACCTTGACGCCGTTGGGCGTAGGCAGAGAGTAAAGTTGTAGCCTTTCAGGATGCTGGGCGGGCCAGCGTTTGACGATCGGGAATTGGGTTTGATCGATCATGAAGAGTCCTCGGGTTGACGTTGTGCTTTCTCAGTATTGCAGCAAAGCTAACGCGGCGCAGGGTTAGAGCGTGATATCAAAATGTGCTTTCAGCACTTTTTTACCGGCGGGGGTGAGTTGCAATTCGCGGCTATCGAGTTGGCGTCGGATCCAACTGCGTTCGATAAATGTATTGAGCAACGCGGCACCCAGTGCGCCACCAAGATGGGCTTTACGTTCGCTCCAGTCCAGACAGCCGCAGGCGAAACGCCGCCGGGAAAGTGCCGCAGAACAGTCAACGCCCAACTGAGTTAAAGCCGTCCGGCCCATATCACTCAACCGGTAATGTTCGTCGCCTTCCAGCCAGCATAGCTGGTGCAAACGATCGTGCAATTTTACCGCGATTTCACCGGCCATATGGTCATAACAGGTACGGGCGAACTGCAGGGACGTTGGGGTACTGCTTTTTACGATGGGTTTTTCGACACCGGCCAGTGCCATCAGCGTTTCCAGCGCGGCTGCGACCGCCGGCCCGGCCAGACGGAAATAGCGATAGCGCCCCTGCTTGATACACAGGATCAATCGCTGCTCCAGCAGGCGCGCCAGATGGCCGCTGGCGGTAGAGGCCGCCACTTCAACCGCAGCACTGAGCTCCGTTGCGGTGTAGACACGCCCATCCATCAGCAGGCACAGCATACGTGCCCGGGTTCGGTCGGCAATGGCGGCAGTCAGCGCTGCCAAACGGTCTTCAATATGGATGTCATTCATACTTCGAGCTTAGGCGAAGTATCGCAGTCAGTCTAGCGCTAGGATGTGTCTTCACACCGGCCTGGCGTGAGGGAAACCTCATGGCAGTTTGCCCTGAATTTACCTCTGACAGGAGCACATTATGATTGCCGTTATTTTTGAATTGCAGGCTGCCGACGGGCAACGTGAAACCTACCTTAATTTGGCTGCCGAACTGAAACCGCTGTTGGCGGAAATTGACGGGTTTATCTCCATTGAACGTTTTCAAAGCCTGGCCGATCCGCAGCGGTTGCTGTCGCTTTCCTTTTGGCGTGATGAGGCGGCAGTTCAACAGTGGCGCAACATCGAACAGCATCGGGCTGCGCAGGCGCGTGGGCGCCAGGACGTGTTGGCTTACTATCGCCTGCGGGTAGCAGAAGTGGTGCGCGATTATGGCCTGGATCAGCGGGAACAGGCCCCTCAGGACAGTCGCGGCTATCACGTCGGTTAAAAGCCCGCCTAAGCGGGCTATCAGGGCGCGATTATTTGGCTTCGCTGCCGACGTTCATTGCGCCAGCGTAGTTTGCCCCCATGCCCCAACTGGCGCCATGTTCACTGGCAATCTTTAAAACTCCGCCGGCCGTGTTTTTGTGGCTCCAATCCTGCTGCCATTCCAGCATCAGCGCCACCCAGTTTACCGGTGTGGCTCCGGCCTGAATCAGTCGCTGCATCGCATTGTGTTGAGTATCTGCGGTGATATCCCCGGTGACGTCCGACAAAATGTAGACTTCGTAACCTTCTCCCAGTGCAGACAGCGCCGGCAACATGACGCAACTGGCCGTCCACAGGCCGCCAATAATGATCTTCTTGCGACCAGACTGCTTGATTTGTTCCAGTACCCGAGGATCTTGCCAGACGTTAATCGCGGTGCGGTCATACACTTTCAAATCAGGGCGGGCTTGGGTTACCTGCTGAAAAAACGGGCCAGCAAAGCTTTTGGCGTTAGCTGAGGCCAAAATGGTGGGCACATTAAATATCTTGGCTGCTTTGGCGATGCCCGTGGCGTTGTTCACCAGGTTGGTCTGATCAATAGAGGAGATGGTCATGCCGAACATGTCTTGCAGATCGACCATCAATAACAGGCTGTTTTCGGCAGTCAGGGGTTGAACGTAACCAGCTTGACGCGTTGCGGTGTTTGCTGTCGGTTGCGCCAACGAGGCGAGCGGTGTTGCTGCGCAGCTCAGGCCGAGCAGCAGGGTGATGAGGGTCTTTTTCATTTTGAACTCCTTGATGATCAACTTATTGATTTCACTTCACGTTATGAAGTGGCTGATCTGGAGTTTACTGATGTTGTTTAGGTTAATAATCTGTGGTTTATTTAATTTATAATTAACTTTTTGGAAATTATATGGACGTTTTACTGGCGATGCGGGCATTCCGCCGAGTGGTTGAACGCAACAGTTTTTACAAGGCAGCCGAGGACTTGTCGGTAACACCCGCGGCCCTCAGCAAGCAGATCAAGCAGTTGGAAACTCGGTTGGGCACGGTGTTGATCGCGCGCACCACGCGTACCATGAGCCTGACCGAGGCGGGACAGCTGTATTATCAGGAGGCGTGTCGGTTATTAGCAGAGTTTGATGCGCTGGAGCAGTCGGTTGCTGATACGACTCAACGGGTGGCCGGCACGTTACGTGTCAATGCGCCGCTGTCATTTGGCCTGATGGTGTTATCACCCTTGTTGCCGCAATTTATGCAACGCTACCCTGAACTTCAGGTTGAACTGACGCTGGATGACCGAGTGTTGGATGTGGTGGCGGCGGGTTTTGATATTTCTCTGCGTATTCGCCGCCATTTACCGGATTCTTCTCTGAGTGCCCGCGCCCTTGCCGAGGTACAGCAACGGATTTGTGCTGCACCGGCTTATCTGGCGCAATACGGCACACCGCAGTCGTTGGTGCAGTTGCAGCAGCATCACTGTCTGGCATATTCATTAGCCGAAAAGCCTGGGCATTGGCATTTTACGTTGGGTGAAGAAGATATGAGCGTGGTGGTCAAACCGCGGTTCACTGCAAATAACAGCCTGATGCTGCGCGATATGATTGGCGCAGGGCTAGGCATTGGTTCGTTGCCATCATTTGTCGCCGATCCCGAGATTGCTGCAGGTCGGTTGGTGCGATTATTCCCGGATAGTGTCAGCCACACCCATCAACTGTTCGCGGTGTACCCGACGCGTCGCCATGTTCAGCAAAAAGTTCGGCTGTTTGCCGATTTTATCCGTGACACCTGGTGCGCTTAGCGCGTTTCTTTGATCGTTGACAGCCTGGTCCTTTTGTCATATTCATAACTGATGAACAGAAGCCTTTTTTCATTCGCGCAGATTATTATCACCATTCTCAGAGTGGTGGGATAGCGCGTCTGTTTTAAGCGAAACCCCGCCAGTCAGGCGGGGCAAAAAGGTCCTCCGACTGGCAATATAATATCCCCAGGAGGCACTTATGAAGAATCATCCCCCCGCCGTTTTACACCTGATGTGCGGTAAAGCCGGTTCCGGCAAGTCAACATTGGCGAATAGCCTGGCACAGCAAACCGATACATTGTTGCTGGTTGAAGACAGTTGGTTGGCGACGTTGTATGAACAACAGATGGCGACCCTGCAAGACTACGCCCGTTATTCAGCTCGCTTACGCCAGGCGTTGAGTGAGCACATTGTGCAACTGCTGGCTAATGGGCTGTCTGTGGTACTGGATTTCCCGATGAATACGCCGGATCGCCGGCTGTGGGCCAGGCAATTAGCCGATCGGGCCGGCGTTGACCATTGCCTGCATTTTTTGGAAGTGAGTGATGCGCAGTGCAAGAGCCGGATAAAAATCAGAAATGAGCAGGGCGATCATCCTTTCGTGTTAACCGAAGAGGCATTTGATCTGCTCACTCAATATTTTGTGGGGCCTTCGGAAGAAGAACGATTGACCATTGTCCGTTATGGCGATCAAGCGTAAACACCCTGTGTTAAGGCAGGCCCTGATTCGGGCACTGCCTTATGTAGCGTTATACCGTAGCGTCAAATGCACAATGGAAAGTGACCGTGCCCTGCGGGAATGGGCCACTGAATGACAGAGCCTGGAAATACTCAGCTGGAATGCCCGGCAGTGTCAGACCTGCCTGTGCCATGAAACCAAAGCGGCCGTAGTAACCTGGATTGCCCAGCACCACACAACCCGCTCCGCTGCTTTCTTGCAGTTCGGTCAACAGTTGGCGGATCAATTGGCTGCCTATCCCCTGATTCTGGTAAGCCGGCAGCACCGAAACCGGCGCCAGTCCGTACCAGCCTTTCTCGCCGTTGCTGATCGTTACCGGTGATAAGGCGGCGTGCCCAATCAGTATGCCATCCCGCTCGGCAACCAAAGATAAGGATAAGGCACCGGCACGTCGCAGCGCGTTGACAATAAACTGCTCCGTATGGCTGCTGTGCTCCTCACTCAAAAATGCGGCAGCGGTCAGGGCTTCGATGGCGCAGATGTCGCCCGATTCTTCATGACGAATAATAAAAGTCATAACAGTCTCCAAATAAGAGTGAAACCGGCCAAAGCCTAGGCCTGACCGGTAAAAATGATTAGCGATTATCCAATTGCGCACGTACGGCTTTCAGCCCGGTGATAGTTACGCGATAAGGGCGTCCCTGGCGGGAAAGGATCATGCGTTTGGTTTTGAGTTTGGTAAAGATGGGTAGAGAGCAATCGGCCAGGCCTAGCCCTTCGCGGGTAAAGCATTGAACGTGGGTCACACGACCCGCGTTATCACGGGTGAACGCGATATAACCACCTTTAGCCAACACGTGCAGCACGCGTTGTTCCGCTTTGGAAATGTTCATGTTGAGAAATCCTGCAGTAAACCCAGATACACGCATCCCCACGCAAATGCGTGTCGGATACGTCAGAACCTCCTGCCAAAACGGCAAGGAAGTGACTATCGGGTCGCTACAATCTCCAACATACAGGCCTCGGGTAGTGAAAAACGCCAGAAAGGCGTTAGAACGCAGTTAATTTAGCCAAGGATTGTCGGGTTGTCAATTTGCCGGTGGGGGCCACCGGCAATGGGCTATCAGAAAGGTTTAGTGGGCAGGTATTTGCCGTCCAGGGTGATCACGGCACGTTCGCCACCGTCCGGGTCCGGCACTTTTTTGATGTCCAGTTTGAAGTTGATCGCGCTGATAATGCCGTCGCCAAACTGTTCATGCACCAGGGCTTTCAGCGTGGAACCATAAATCTGCACCATTTCGTAGAAGCGATAAATGGTCGGATCGGTCGGTACACCGCCAGGGATGCTGCCGCGTAGCGGGATGGTTTGCAGCAGACGTACGGCGTCTTCGTCCAGATCGAGCTTAGCGGCAACGGCGCGGGCAGCCTGTTCTGGTAGCGGGTGCTGTCCCAGCAGCGCCGCGGTGACAAACGCCAGGCTCAGGCCGGTACCTTCATTAATCGCTTCGAAGGTCAGGTTTTTGCGGATCTTGGCGTCCATAATGATGTCGGTTAAGGCTTCACGTGAAGATGAGTGATGCAGTGACTGTGTCATATTGTCTCCTTTAATAAATGAAATTAAAAACGGGCTACGGCAGGGGTTGCCGTGACTTCAGGATTAGTGGCTAACGGAATAAAGCGTCGGGTTTCACCATCCAGCGCTTCGATGCAGCCGCTGGCGATGTCGTAAACCCAGCCGTGCAGCTTCAATCGCCCCTGTTCAAGCGCCAGGGCAACGGAAGGGTGGGTTTTAATATTGGTCAGTTGCGCGATGACGTTCTCACGGACCATAGCACTGACGCGTTCCCCTTCGGAGGCATGCGGATAAGCCTGATTGACCACCTTGGCGGAATCGGCGTAGCGCAGCCAGTTTGCTACGGTCGGCATATGATCCAGGCACTGGCAAGTGGCAATCGCCGTCATCGCGCCACAGTCGGAATGCCCGCAGATCACGATATCTTCCACGCCGAGCGCAGAGACGGCATATTCCACTGATGCGGAGACGCCACCCGGCTCGGGGCCGAACGAAGGCACAATATTGCCGGCATTGCGGATCACAAACAGGTCGCCAGGTTCACGCTGGGTAATCAGTTCCGGCACCAGACGGCTGTCAGAACATGAGATAAACAGGGTGCGCGGGCTTTGTTGGGTAGCCAATTGCTGGAACAATGCCGTACGTTCGACGAATGCTTCGCGCTGGAACTTCAGAAAACCCTCGATCACTTCTTTCATATTTTCTCCATCGGGTTGCTGTTAAGCGATGGATGCATCATGCGCCGTACTGGCTATAGGGTCTAAGACCCATTTATAATGATGGCCATAGGAATTACCAATAGTAGGTGCGCTATGCTGTTACGACACATCCGTTATTTTCTCGCCGTTGCCGAGCAGGGTAATTTCACCCGCGCGGCCGAAGTGCTGCATGTCTCCCAACCCACGTTATCGCAGCAAATCAAGCAGTTGGAAGAGCAACTAGGCACCCCCTTGTTTGATCGCACTGGACGCGCGGTACGTTTGACCGACGCCGGCGCGGCCTGGATGCGCTATGCCCGGCTGGCATTGCAAGATCTGGAGGCAGGAACGCGGGCAATTCATGATGTGGCGACATTGGAACGCGGTAGCCTGCGGTTAGCCATGACACCCACGTTTACCGCCTATCTGATTGGGCCGGTTATCGACGCTTTTTATCGGCGTTATCCGGGCGTTTCGGTGAGTATTCATGAAATGACGCAGGACAGGATTGAGGCGCAGTTGGCGGAAGATCGGTTGGATTTGGGCATTGCTTTCGGCCAGGCGCAATCGGCGGATATTGAAGCAGAGGATTTGTTTAGCGAGTCACTGAATATGATGGTTGGGACTCATCATCCGCTGGCTCAACAGCGCGAACCTTTGTCTGCGCAAGCGTTCGAACAGCAGCCGTTGGTGTTGCTCAGTGAGGACTTCGCGACTCGTCAGTTTATCGACGATTATTGCCAGCGGCTGGGCATTCGTCCCCGAGTGGCGATGGAGGCCAATGCGATTGGCGCCATCATTGACATTGTGCGCCGTAGCCAACTGGCGACCTTGCTGCCGGCGGCGATTGCCTTAGAAAACCCACAGTTGCACCCGGTATCACTTATTGACGCCATGCCTGTGCGCCAGGTGGTATTGCTGCAACGCAAGGGTGCCTACCGTAGCGCAGCGTCGCAGGCGTTTATCGAGGTTTTGCATCGGCAAAATTTTATGTAGGGATGTCCGGGTATGCTGGCTAACCTGGCGGTCGCAAATCACGGGATCCTGGCGGTTTGCAGACAGAGTTCCTGCTGCCATCGCAGAGTCAAGAAATCAACCAGAGCTCGCGCTGCCGGCCCCACGGGCCCCGGCGGATAAACGGAATATACCCCGGTCTCTCTGCCAGCCCATTTCGGCAATACCTGCACCAACGCCCCCAAATGCATGGCATCGGCCATGGTCACTGCGGAATGAAAGGCGATGCCTTGTCCGTCGAGGCAAAATTGCTTAACAGCATCACCATTGTCCGCACGCATTCGGCCCTTGGGGCGAAAAACGGTTTCACCCGCAGGACCAAACAGGCGCCAGTTATCGCCGTCGTGGCTTGCCGTCGATACCAGACAAGCGTGCTGTTGCAGTTCTTCCAGATCGGTTGGTTCGCCAAATTGTTGCAGATAGCGCGGTGAGGCAACCAGAATACGACGATTATTGAGAAGCTTACGCGCGACCAAACTCGAATCCGGCAAACGACCGATGCGGATAGCCACCGCCACGCGTTCCGCGACGATATCGACATAACGGTCGGTCATCAGCAGGTCTACGCGTAATTGGGGATATTGCACCATAAAGGACGACAGATGCGGTGCCACATGGAGGCGGCCAAAAGACAACGAAGTGCTGAGCCGTAGCGTTCCCCTTGGCTGGCTTTTTTCATCGCGCATGCGCTCATAAGCGATGCGTAATTGCTCAAGGGCGTTACTGCAATCAATGAAATAACGTTGTCCGGCGTCGGTGAGTGACATTGCGCGGGTGGTGCGATTGATCAGCAACATATCAACCTGCTGCTCAAGTTTCTTGACCAAGCGGCTAACTGCGGAAGGGGTCATACTCAGCGCTTGCGCCGCCTTAGCGAAGCTTTGGTGTTCCGCCACTGCGACAAAGGCTTTCACCAGGTGTAAGGAAGGCTCTTCCATTCGTTCTCCTAAGGAATGAATGTCTGAAATTCGTGGCTATTATCATCCATATTGGCGGTGGTTAGAATGCGTTTTTTCGGGAGAATTTTATGGACCTCAATAATAACGCCACCGTTTTTGCCCATTTACACCGTCAACCTCATCCATTGCGGCTACCCAATGCCTGGGATGCCGGTAGCGCATTACTGATTGAAAGCCTTGGCGCCGCGGCGATTGCGACAACCAGCGCCGGCGTTGCGTGGTCATTGGGCTATCGCGACGGAGATAAATTGCCGTTGGAGCTGCATCTTGCAAGTATTGCTTCGATAGCACGCGTGATTAACGTACCGCTCAGTGTCGACATTGAAGGTGGCTATGCCACGGCGCAACACAGCCTTGAACGTGTAGTAGCACGTTTTATTGATGTCGGCGCGGTCGGTATCAATATTCAGGATGGCGCGGACCAGCCGCAAACGCTATGTGAAAAAATTGGCCTGGCGCGCAAAGTAGCGGAACGTATGGGCGTCAAACTTTACATCAATGCCCGTACGGATGTTTACGCGCGCAATTTGGTACCAGCCGCCATGCAGGTGGATGAAACGTTGGCACGTGCCAAATTGTACCGCGACGCAGGGGCGGACGGCCTGTTTGTTTTAGGGGTGACCGATCCGCAGGCCATCCGTGAAATTTCCGACAATACGGAACTGCTGCTAAACGTGATCGCCTGGCCCGGTCTTTTGCCTGCCGATCAGCTTGCCGCCCTGGGGGTAAGACGGGTCAGCGTCGGCTCATGGATCCCGCAAACGTTATGGTCGCACACCGCAAAATTGACCACGGATTTTCTTACGGATGGCGGTTCCGAACCCTTGTTTAGCGACGCGGCACCCTATGCACGCATCAATGGCTGTTTTCCTGATTGAGCCATCGCTCTATTGAGAATAGAAACGGGCTACGCCAGTGATTTTAAGCGTTACGTTAACCCCAAAAGATGAACCAAGCCGACGCCAAGGCAAATTAATGAGCTGAGGATAATAAAACGGTTGATCCTGCCGGTCCGCGTAAGGCGAAAGGGCCGGCAGCCCAACCCGAGGCGCTTAGCGTATGGAAATAACATTAATCTTAGGGTGTGATATGACACCTTAATAGCAGAAAGGAAAATAGAGAATAAGTGACAGCCTGAGGTTATTAACTTACTCATCATGGGTTAGATACAGAATAATAATATTATCTTTTGCAATCAGGTTGACGAGTTTCTTTTGTGCAACTATTACTAATAAATATTGATGAATCAATAACTCAGCAACGAGGCGAGCATATGGAGCAAATTCTCCGGCATCCTCTGTTTTTGTTTTTAGCGCTTTTTGCCCTGATGTCGCTGGGGTCTTTGGGAAGTATTTTTCTGCTCAGAAGGAAAAAACGCCTTGATGGTGCAGAGTTGGATGATTTTAACCTTGTGCAAGGAGCGACCTTGACGCTGTTGGCGTTGCTGATTGGTTTTAGTTTTTCTATGGCCATTAGCAGATACGATCAGCGGAAAAACTATGAAGAAGAGGAAGCCAATGCCATAGGTACCGAATTTCTGCGGGCCGATTTGGTTTCCAGCGACAGGCGCGAAAAGATCCGCAGTTTGCTAAAACACTATGTCCAGCTGCGAATAGACTACTACCAGACACGCGACGTCAAAGCTCTGGCGGCGCTTGCCGAACAGACCAATGGGCAACAGGCGCAGCTGTGGGCGGAAATCCAGCAGGCGGCAAAAGAGCAGGCGACACCCATTGTCGCGCTGGCGGTGTCAGGCATGAACGATGTGATCAATACGCAGGGTTATACCCAGGCCGCATGGTTGAATCGTATACCGGTTTCCGCCTGGATCTTGCTGATCGTGATTGCGCTGATTTGTTGCATGCTGGTGGGATACAGCGCTCGGAGCCAGGTAGGGAAAAGCATTTTCCCGCTGGTGCTACCGGCAATGGTGGCTTTATCGATGGCGATGATCGCCGATATTGACACCCCCCGAGGAGGATTAATCAGAGTGGTACCGCAGAATCTGCTTAGCCTGCAGCAAAGCTTGCCTTAGTGATATCGACGGTACTGTTGCTGCGCTGCGCCAGCCCGAATCGATGATTCAGGCTGGCGCCACGGTAAGCCAGCGTGTGATGGCTAGGGTCAGGTCGTGAACTTTCCCCTCAGTCTTTGTGCCTTTCTCTGAACAGGGTGGTTGCAATCAGGCTAATCGTCAGCATACCGGTGACGTACCACGCTGGAGCCAGCGGATTGCCGCTCACATCCAGCAGCCAAGTGACGATAAGCTGTGCCGAGCCGCCAAACAGCGTCACGCCAAAAGCGTATATCATCGAGGTGCCGGTGGCGCGGACGTGGCGCGGTAGCGCTGAGACGATCAGCATGGTACTTGTTAACATGTTGATGCCCAGAGCGCCGATCAGCAGGATGCGGATAACGATGGCTAACCATAGATACTCGGCGGAACCCAAAAACCAAAAGGTCGGGTAAATCAGCACCAATGAGGCAAAAATCGAGAGAATCAGCGGTTTTTTGTAGTTTTGCACGTGATCCACATAGCGGCCAGCGTAATACACGGCGATGATTTGCACTATGGAAGCGACACAGCTGAACAGGTAGGCGACAGGACCTGCGATGTGATAGGTCTGCATCATATAGGTTGGCATATACAGCAGCACAATATAAACCATCACCGTGCCGGACATGATAATCAGCACGCCCAGCAGCAGGTCTTTGACGTGGTTACGCAGCAAATCCAGCACCGGGTTTGTCGAAGGGTGTTTTTTATCGGGTGCTTCCCCACTGTAGGTTTCTTCCAGGTGTTTACGGATATACACGCCGGCAGGAATGATCAGTAGGCCGATAATAAAGGGCACGCGCCAGCCCCAGGAGTAGAGTGCTTCTTCTGAGAGAAAATAGGTTAACAACAACCCGAAAGAGGCACCCAGCAGGGCGCTGATACCTTGGCTAATCGCCTGCCAACTGACAAAGAAACCGCGCTGATTGGCGCCGGCAGACTCCAACAACAAGGTCGTGGCCGAACCGACTTCACCACCGGCAGCAAAGCCCTGAATGAGTCGCCCTACCACAATCAGTATGGGGGCGAAGACGCCAATCTGCGCATGGGTGGGGGCAAAGGCAATCAAAGCGGTACCGACGCCCATCAGGACGATGGTCATCAACATGGCTGCCTTGCGCCCGACGCGGTCAGCATAGGCGCCCAAGACCATGCTGCCCAGCGGCCGCATAATAAAACCGACGCCGAAGACCGCCACCGACATTAATAAAGACCCGTAGGCGCTGTCGCTAGGGAAATACAGCTTACCGATAATAGCGGCAAAGAAGCTGTAGACGGTGAAGTCGAAGATCTCCAACCCGTTGCCCAGGCTGGCACCGAAGATGACTTTATAATTAACCGCCTTCTTTTCGGCGGTTTGATTCTCGGATAACGCGTTTTCTGCAGTGTTCATCATTATCTCTCGTGATAGGTTTGGAGTTTGTTATTCATTATTTTTATTGGTAATGCCGCATGTTTCCGCCATGTCTGTAATCGGTACTGCGATCGGCGCTGACGGCACTCGCGTCATCACAAAACTGCAACCTTACATTTACATATACTTGTATGTACAAGCATGTGCAATACGCGTTCAGATAACCTGATTACAGTTGTATTTAATGTGATAATTATTTATTTATCAGTGTCTTATTTTTATTTTTCGAGATTATTGGCGAAAGGTTATGAATCGATTTAGTGAGCTATTACGCATAACCAGCCTAAATCAACGCAGGTTTTAAGAGTCCAATCACAAAACCAATTTTAGAGAGGGAAATAAGGTAATCAGGCGGTTAAAACAGAATAAACTAAAGTTATTTCGTTTTAGGAAAGCCAAAGTGACAGGGATATAACCTTATACAGGATTAGAATATTTCATTCTCACATCTCTACCGCTAAATATCTGCCATATCCCAATAAACGCGTCGTTTCTGTTTTTAGACGTGGGAGCTTGACTTGTACTACTAATAGGGGCTTGGCGCTTCCTTTTTTTTAATTTAAGGGGGGTTATGGAGCTAATACAACGTCCTTCTGAATCTGCTTATATTGATGAAGAAACAGAATTGACTGGTAAATTATAAGTCTGATGATTGAATTTCACCCTATTGGTTATTTGTGTTATAAGTAAATTTGTATTATTGCACGACAATGAAATGAGCAAGGAGCGATTATGTATAGCAATAATGAAGTTATCAGTTATTTACAGGCTAATAAAATTCCTACGCTGAAGCTCGATCATGCTGTCTCTGCCGTAGGTCAGCAGATCACAAATAAAATTGATATCTTAGGGAAAGGTACTACCCGTCTTCTTTATTATACGTCCTGCTTCACTGATGAATATAACGATGTTTGTCAGCGACAAAAGACGGAAGACCTGCGATTCAGAAATGGTGTTATTCGCATTGTTCAGCATGGTGATGTGGTCTATGACATGCTTCGTATTTATTTTGAAAAAATACTCAAATACAAAAATAATGAACAATTAGAGTACATTAAAAAATCTCTAATGGCTGTGAATATCCATATCGCCGCCAGCACTCTTACCGGTGCCGGATATGCTTTAGCGGTCGCTACCAGTGTCCGTATTGGAATGAATCTACGTATACAACTCAGCGCCCTTACGGGACGTGCAGTTGGTACGGCTGCCGGGGTAGTCGCTACATATGGTTTAATTCAGAAAGCGGCGGATAGTGCCTATCGCCTACACATCCAATACCCTGCCTACTACTCGGCGCTTTACACGCAACAACTGGAAATGATGTATTTCCTGATTGAACCGGTATTCGAGCGGGCGGGTGCGCTTGAAGCACAATGGGCGTCTGATTTAGGCATAGCAAGCATCATTACTCGAATGGTTCGATAACCATGCTTAAATCGCTAAAGAAATTTCTACTGTGGCAGCTTAGATTTTTATCATCACTATATGGTCCTATCATTCTCACGTTTATTTTCACACTGCTTCAAGGTTATTTTTTCCCTAACAGCCCTGTCTGGCCGGCAGGAGTATTTGCCATAATTATGATTATTATATTTACACGCTATTGTAAATGGTAAGGTCAGAAACAGTAGCTTTATTTAAAATCTCACCGATAAGGAAATTGTATGTCTACCCCTGCACATTTATGGCTTGAAGACGAAAATGGCTCCCCGATTGTCGGTAGCTGTATGATGCCGATGCGTTTAGGTTCTATCGAGCTTAAATCATTCTCCCATGCAGTCACTATTCCGGTTGATCCTGGCTGGGGAAAGCTTACTGGAACGCGTGTTCACAATCCGATCACGATAGTGAAAGAATTCGATAAGACTACGCCGCTCTTGTATCGCGCAGTGTGTGAAGGCCGACCAATGAAGAAAGCGACGATCAAGATGTATCGTATTATGGAATCGGGTATCGAAGCTGAATATTTCAATATCATTCTGGAAAATGTCAAAGTCACGACGGTTTCTCCTTATCTTGCTCCTAACGGTATGAGCAGCACTCACTTGGAAACTCTAGAGCTGCGTTATGAAGCAATCACATGGAAGTGCACAGATGGAAACATAATCTACCGAGATTCATGGAACAGTCGAGTCTGCGCTTGATTCGCGTGGTAAGGAAAGAAGGAAGGGGGAATAGGCTCCCTTCTCTTATTGATTCTATATGACTTGCCCCCAGTATTAGATACAACGCTCAGCCATCTCTGTCTGACGTATTACTCTCGCCACGTAGGATTTTTTTCATTGCACGATGTGCCATCTCGTTATTCTATAGCGCCATTCTTCCGTGGACCGTTCGTACTGAGGTAGCCTTTATACTTGTTTGCCGGCACGAAGACCTACCTGACTGTTTTGATGCCAGGCTGGCCGCAGGGTGCTCTTTGTTTTTCTGCGCTTGCTGTCTGCTCAAATTGTCACCAAAACTTCCCGCGATCTCTTATCCCCGTTATGGCATAATGCGCGCCAAATCACATTCCCAATGATATGAAGAGCGAGCGCTGTGTTAAGCACTAACAACATCACTATGCAGTTTGGCAGTAAGCCGCTGTTTGAAAACATCTCTGTTAAATTTGGTGGCGGTAACCGCTATGGTTTGATCGGGGCCAACGGCTGCGGCAAATCCACCTTTATGAAAATCCTGGGTGGCGATCTGGTACCGAGCGGCGGCAACGTGTTCCTCGACCCGAACGAACGCCTGGGTAAACTGCGTCAGGATCAGTTCGCTTTTGAGCAATACAGCGTGCTGGACACTGTCATCATGGGCCACCATGAACTGTGGGCAGTGAAGGAAGAGCGCGACCGCATTTACGCGATGGCCGAAATGAGCGAAGAAGACGGCTATAAAGTGGCCGATCTGGAAGTGGCTTATGGCGAGATGGACGGTTACACCGCTGAAGCGCGTGCCGGCGAACTGCTGCTCGGCGTAGGTATTCCGGTTGAACAGCACTACGGCCCAATGAGCGAAATTGCGCCGGGCTTCAAGCTGCGCGTATTGCTGGCACAGGCGTTGTTCTCCGATCCAGAAATCCTGCTGCTCGATGAACCGACGAACAACCTGGACATCGATACTATTCGTTGGCTGGAGCAGGTGCTGAACGAACGTAACAGCACCATGGTTATCATCTCGCATGACCGTCACTTCCTGAACATGGTGTGTACTCACATGGCGGATCTGGACTACGGCGAGCTGCGTGTCTATCCGGGCAACTACGACGAATACATGACGGCGGCCACTCAGGCGCGTGAGCGTCTGGTTGCGGATAATGCGAAGAAGAAGGCACAGATTAACGAACTGCAGTCGTTCGTGAGCCGCTTCAGCGCCAACGCGTCCAAATCCAAGCAGGCAACTTCGCGTGCACGCCAGATCGACAAGATCCAGCTGGAAGAAGTGAAGGCTTCAAGCCGCCAGAACCCGTTCATTCGTTTCGAACAGGACAAGAAACTGTTCCGTAACGCGCTGGAAGTAGAAGCACTGACCAAAGGCTTCGATAACGGCCCACTGTTCAGCAAGTTT
Organism: Serratia sp. CoH_122_TC_1; assembly: GCF_058191755.1. Taxonomy (NCBI): domain Bacteria; kingdom Pseudomonadati; phylum Pseudomonadota; class Gammaproteobacteria; order Enterobacterales; family Yersiniaceae; genus Serratia; species Serratia sp. CoH_122_TC_1. The sequence continues at coordinate 289,203 of NZ_JBXWLA010000001.1, read as the reverse complement.
AACCTGATGGTTGAAGTCGGCGAGAAAGTCGCGGTGCTGGGCCCGAACGGTATCGGTAAGTCTACCTTGCTGAAAACGCTGGTGGGTGACTCTCAGCCGGACAGCGGCAGCGTGAAATGGTCTGAAAACGCCAAGATTGGTTACTACGCGCAGGATCACGAATACGAGTTCGATGACACCCTGACGGTATTCGACTGGATGAGCCAGTGGAAACAGGAAAAAGACGACGAGCAGGCGGTGCGTAGCGTACTGGGTCGTTTGCTGTTCAGCCAGGACGACATCAAGAAGAAAGTGAAGGTGTTGTCGGGGGGGGAGAAGGGCCGCATGTTGTTCGGCAAGCTGATGATGCAGCGCCCTAACATCCTGATTATGGATGAACCAACCAACCACCTGGACATGGAATCCATCGAGTCGCTGAACATGGCGTTGGAAATGTACGAAGGCACCTTGATCTTCGTTTCCCATGACCGTGAGTTCGTTAGCTCGCTGGCAACCCGCGTACTGGAAATGACACCGACCAAGGTTGTCGACTTTACCGGCAACTACGAAGACTATCTGCGTAGCCAGGGTATCGTATAACGCTTCGGTAGGGGCGCGCCCCTAACCAGTGACACGCTAAGGCGGGAGCAATCCCGCCTTTTTTGTTGCTGTTATTCCCCGCCACACACCTCACACTGCGGGTTCTTCGGCAGTTTCATTTCGCGGAACTGCAGGGTCATTGCATCAAACATCAGCAGTTTACCGGTGAGTGGCTGGCCATACTGCGCCAGCAGCTTGATGGCCTCCATGGCCTGCAAGGTGCCAATCGTGCCGACCAGCGGTGCCATTACCCCGGCTTCAACGCAGGTCAGCGCATTGTCACCGAATAACCGGCTCAGGCAGCGGTAACAAGGCTCGTCAGGTTGATAGGTGAAGACACTGAGCTGCCCCTCCATACGGATCGCCGCACCGGATACCAAGGGTTTGCGTTGTGCGTGACACAGGCGGTTCAGCAGGTCGCGCGTCGCCACGTTGTCTGTGCAATCGAGCACCAGATCGCAGGCGGCAATCTGCGCCGCCATCTGTTCGTCATTCAGTTGGCCATCAAGGGTATCAATGTGAACATGGGGATTGATCGCGCTTAATTCGATGCGGGCAGACTCCACTTTTGCCATGCCGATGCGCGCGTCGCGATGCAGAACCTGGCGCTGCAGGTTGGAGAGCGAAACGGTGTCGAAATCAACCAGCGTCAGGTGACCCACGCCCGCCGCGGCCAGATAGGGGGCGGCGGCGCAGCCCAACCCGCCGAGGCCGACAATCAACACCCGTGCGGCTTTCAGTTTTTCCTGGCCGTCAAAGTCGAAGCCGCGCAGGATAATTTGGCGGTTATAGCGAAGCGCTTCGGCATCGGTTAATTCCGGCAGCATGCTCAGTTCCTCAGCAGGGCGTTGAAGGGCTCAACTTCGACCATTTCGCCTGCGGCAACAAAGCCGCGTTCGCGCTCCAATACGATAAAGCAGTTACCCTGACTGAATGAACTGAATATGTGCGACCCTTGATGCCCGGTAGTGCTCACTTCCAACTCACCCTGAGCATTGCTGGTAAACACGCCGCGCTGGAAATCGAGGCGACCAGGTGCCTTCTTCAATGGCGTCAATGTGCGGGCTTTTAGGCGCGGTGGCAGATGCCAGTCGCTGTGCCCGGCCAGTTTCGCCAAGAGCGGTTGTACCAGTTGGTAGAAGGTCAGGGCTGCGGAAACCGGGTTGCCCGGCAGGCCACAGAACCAAGCATGCTTTAATTTACCGAAAGCAAAAGGTTTACCCGGTTTGATTGCCAGCCTCCAGAAACTGACTTCGCCCAACTCATCGAGCATTTGCTTGGTGTAGTCGGCTTCACCCACCGAGACCCCACCGCTGCTGATCACCACATCTGCCTGACTGTCCGCCTGTTCAAAGGCCGCGCGCAACGCATGTTGATCATCACGGATAATGCCCAGATCCAGCGTCTCACAGCCGAGTTGTTCCAGCATCAGGCGCACAGCAAAACGGTTGGTATCATAAATTTGACCGGCCTGCAGGGGCTGGCCGACCGGTTGCAGTTCATCACCGGTAGAAAATACGGCTACCTTCAGTTTACGCATGACCTGTACGTCGGCGACGCCGAGCGAAGCCAACAAGGGTAACTGTGCGGCACCCAATCTCACACCTGCGGGCAACACCTCTGCGCCCTGGCGGATGTCTTCCCCGGCCAAGCGGATATTTTGCCCGGTTTGCACTTCAACGGTGAAGCGTACGCCAGCCTCACTCACCTCTGCTTGTTCCTGCATGATCACGGCTTCTGTACCCGCAGGGATAGGCGCGCCGGTCATGATGCGGATGCAGGAATTTGCCGGCCACTCACCGTTGAATGGCGCACCGGCAAAGGCTTTTCCGGCCACAGGCAGTGGCGTGTTGGCCTGCAAGTCGGCGAGGCGCACGGCGTAACCGTCCATGGCCGAGTTGGCGAACGGCGGGACATCAATAGGGGATATCACCGGTGCGGCAGTAATGCGGCCCGCAGCGGCGGTCAGGGCAATGGATTCGGTCTGTTGCAGGGGAGAAAGCTGGCTGAGCATCTTCTCTAATGCCTGCTCCAGGGAAATAAGATCGGAAGTATGGCAATGATCCATCGGGGGAGCTCCGTAATCAGGGTGCGCGAAATTTTCGGCAAAGTAGGGGTATTATGAAGGATGCTATGCTGATGTATACCCAAAATAATTGGAGTTGCATCACGGCGACAAGAGCATTCATCCCCGGGAGCTTACTCAAGTAAGTGACAGGGGGGATGCTCACAGTTAACACAGATGCCGCTTCAAGTATGAAGGGTATAAACAACAGGAGGCAGTGATGCACACACAGGTATTAGACTTCTGGTTCGACGAGATCGAACCGGCATTGTGGTTCAAAAAGGATGATGATTTTGATCGCCTGCTGCATACGCGTTTTAGCGAGATTTGGCATGCCGCCGCTGCCGGAGAGTTGGCTCACTGGCGAGAAACCATTGAAGGGCGGCTGGCGGAGGTGATTGTCCTTGATCAGTTCAGCCGCAATTTGTTCCGGGGTACGCCACGTTCATTTGCCAGCGACTGTATGGCATTGGTGTTAGCGCAAGAGGCGATCCGCACCGGGCAGTGTGAACAGCTCAGCCCGGTGCAACGTGGTTTTCTCTATTTGCCTTTTATGCATTCGGAGTCGGCACTGATTCATCAGCAAGCGCTGGCGCTTTACAGAGAACTTGATAATGGCGATCAGTTGGATTTTGAATTGCGGCATAAAGCCATTATCGACCGTTTCGGCCGTTACCCGCACCGGAATGCGATATTAGGCCGTGTCTCTACGCCGGAAGAAGAAGCATTTTTGTTGTTACCGGGATCGGGGTTCTGAATATTGATTTTCTGCGTTCAGCCTGCGTAAAAACAGCAGGTTGAACCTGTGGTTTCGAAATGTTCAGAGATATCGGTTATTTCTTTAGATAATAGTTCTCCTTCCGTCAGGTGTTTTTACCAAAAATCCCAGCCGTTATTTATGACGTTTTGAGTGCGTTATAACCCACTGTTTTTATTCCATTAAGCTATTTCAATGTGCGAAATAATCTAAGCGGGCTACGCTAAAGGCTGAGTCATGACTTAATGCTTTACATAGAATGCCGGGCTAAATATAGTCGGGAAAAGATAAAATAAATAATTATCAGCCCGGAAACGGTGCGGGATTAACACAGGGTGTCAGGCAAATGAGCAAACCAGTGATTGCTATTCATGGCGGTGCGGGTGCAATTACCCGTGCGGCGCTGAGTGTTGAAAAGGAACAAGAGTATATTTTGGCGTTATCCAGCATTGTTGGCGCGGGTCAGGCGATTCTTGCCAGAGGCGGCAGCGCATTGGATGCGGTTACCGAAGCCGTAAGGTTACTGGAAGAGTGCCCGTTGTTTAACGCAGGCAAAGGTTCCGTGTTTACCCATCAGGGCACGCATGAATTGGATGCTTGTGTGATGGATGGCCGAACCTGTGATGCTGGCGCCGTGGCGTGCGTGAGCCGGATACGCAATCCGGTGCTGGCTGCGCGCGCGGTACTGGAAAGCAGCCAACACGTCTTGTTCGCCGCTGAGGGCGCTGAGAAATTCGCCGCCGCCCATGGCCTGGAAATGGTCTCCCCCGACTTCTTCTTTACCCAACAGCGTTTTGACCAATTGCACCGTGCTCAGGCGGAGCAGGGGCGCGTGTTGCTCGATCATGACGGTGCCGCACAGACCGGTGAGCCGATTGATCCCGATCGTAAATTCGGCACCGTGGGTGCGGTGGCGCTGGACGTCATGGGCAACCTGGCGGCAGCGACCTCGACCGGCGGAATGACGAACAAACAAGCGGGTCGGGTCGGTGATACGCCCATTATCGGCGCCGGTTGCTATGCCAATAACGCCACCGTGGCGGTGTCCAGCACCGGCACGGGTGAGATATTCATGCGCGGCGTGTCGGCCTATGACGTTTCCGCCTTGATGGAGTATGCCGGTCTCAGCTTGCAGCAGGCCAGCGACCGGGTGGTAATGGAAAAGCTGCTGGCGATGGGTGGCAGCGGCGGCATGATCGCCATCGACAGCCAGGGTAACGTGGCGCTGCCTTTTAATAGTGAAGGTATGTACCGCGGTTTTGGTTATGTCGGCGATGCGCCGTCGGTAGGGATTTATCGCTAATTGATCGCCAGGAGGGTGCATGACTGAGACCTTAATGCCACCCGCGGCCGACAGTGGGTTAGTGCTGCCACCGCAGCGCGTACTGTCGGTGCGTGATCTGAGTATTCAATTTCATCAACAGAGCGAAACCGTCAACGCGGTGCGTAACCTGTCATTTGATGTCGATCGCGGTGAAACGCTGGCGATCGTGGGCGAGTCCGGTTCAGGAAAGTCCGTCACTTCGCTGGCATTGATGCGTTTAGTCGAGCAGGGGGGCGGGGAAATCGTCAGTGGTGCCATGCCGTTTCGGCGGCGTAGCGGTGACGTGCTGGATCTGGCCCAGGCGCCTCAGGGCATGCTGCGCAGGGTCCGCGGTGCCGATATGGCGATGATTTTTCAGGAACCCATGACCTCGCTGAATCCGGTCTTCCCGGTTGGTGAGCAGATCGCCGAATCCTTACGCCTGCACCAGGCAATGGATCACCGCACGGCGAAACAAGCCGCTTTACAGATGCTCGACCTGGTACGGATCCCTGAAGCCAAAGACGTGCTCAAGCGCTATCCGCATCAGCTTTCCGGCGGTATGCGTCAGCGGGTGATGATCGCCATGGCGCTCTCTTGCAAACCTGCTTTATTGATCGCTGACGAACCGACTACCGCGCTGGACGTGACCATTCAGGCGCAGATCCTGCAGCTTATCCGTGTGCTTCAGCAGGAAATGCAGATGGGGGTGATTTTCATTACTCACGACATGGGCGTAGTGGCGGAGATTGCCGACCGGGTACTGGTGATGCGCCAGGGGGAGAGCGTCGAACAAGGCACAGTGAGAGACGTGTTCACCGCCCCGCAACAGCCGTATACCCAGGCATTGCTGGCCGCGGTACCGAAGCTCGGTTCGATGGCGATGCAAGACTTTCCGGCCAAGTTTCCCTTGCCGGACGGTACGGACAATGGCGGGCCGCAGGACACCGTGCCGTCAGGCGCCTCGCCGATCCTACGGGTAGAAAACCTGGTTACTCGCTTTGATCTGCGCAGCGGCATTCTGAACCGTGTCACCCGTCAGGTACATGCGGTGGAAAATGTCAGCTTTGATCTTTACCCCGGAGAAACGCTGGGTTTGGTGGGGGAGTCAGGTTGCGGAAAATCGACCACCGGCCGTTCGTTGCTGAAGCTGGTGGACAGCCAGCGCGGTACCATTACTTTTGATGGTCGTCAGATTAATCAATTGAAAGGGTCGGCATTACAGCATGTGCGGCGAGACATTCAGTTTATTTTCCAGGACCCCTACGCCTCACTTGACCCACGTTTGACCGTCGGTTTCTCGATTATGGAACCCTTGCTGATACATAACGTGATGCGCGGCAAGGCGGCGCAAGAGAGGGTCGCCTGGCTGCTGGAGCGTGTCGGATTGAAACCGGAACACGCTCGGCGCTACCCACATGAATTCTCCGGCGGGCAGCGGCAGCGCATCTGCATTGCACGTGCGTTGGCACTCAATCCTAAAGTCGTGATCGCCGACGAGTCGGTGTCGGCTCTCGATGTGTCGATTCAGGCGCAGATCGTCAACCTGCTGCTCGATTTACAGCGTGAGTTTGGCATCGCCTTTTTATTTATCTCCCATGATATGGCTGTGGTGGAGCGTATTAGCCACCGCGTCGCCGTGATGTTCCTCGGGCAGATCGTTGAGATCGGCCCACGTCGTGCGGTGTTTGATAACCCCCAGCATGCCTATACGCGCAAGCTGATGGCGGCCGTGCCGGTGGCCGATCCGACCCATGATCACAAACGCCAGCCTCTGCTGGTAGATGAAATCCCCAGCCCGATCCGCGCATTGGGCGATGAACCCGTTACCGCACCGCTGGTGCAGGTTGGCCCCGGGCACTTTGTTGCCCGTCACCCGATCGCCGGTGCCTTTTAGTGACCTCAGGAGAAGCAAGCACCATGAAGCACACATTCAAACGTAAGGCATTAGCGGCCGTCGTGCTGCTGGCGGCGGTGGGCGCTGGCCCAGCTTGGGCAGCAAAGGATGCGGTGATCGCCGTCGCGTCCAACTTCACCACGCTTGATCCCTATGATGCCAATGACACGTTGTCACAGGCGGTGGCCAAATCCTTCTATCAGGGCCTGTTTGGTTTTGATAAGGATATGAAACTGGTGAACGTATTGGCTGATAGCTACGAGGTGAGCCCAGATGGTTTGACCTACACCGTCAAGCTGCACCCGGGGGTGAAATTCCACGACGGTACCGAGTTTAATGCCGAGGCGGTGAAGGTTAACCTGGATCGCGCCAGCAACCCGGACAACCACCTCAAACGCTACAACCTGTTCAAGATGATCGACAAAACCGAGGTGGTGGACGCCACCACGGTGAAGATTGTGCTGAAGGCGCCGTTCTCGGCGTTTATCAACAACCTGGCACACCCGGCAGCGGTGATCATATCCCCGGCGGCGCTGAAGCAGTACGGTAAAGAGATCGGTTTCCATCCTGTCGGCACCGGCCCGTATCAATTCGTGACCTGGAACCAAACCGACTTCGTCAAGGTGAAAAAGTTTGATGGGTATTGGAAACCGGGGCTACCTAAGCTCGACAGCATCACCTGGCGACCGATAGTGGACAACAATACCCGAGCGGCGATGTTGCAAACCGGCGAGGCGACCTTTGCCTTCCCGATCCCTTATGAGCAAGCCAAGGTGTTGGAAGGCAATGCCAAGCTTGATCTGGTGGCCGCTCCCTCGATTCTGCAGCGTTATATCAGCCTGAACGTGACCCAAAAGCCCTTTGACAACCTGAAGGTCCGTCAGGCGCTAAACTACGCCATCAACAAAGATGCGTTGATCAAGGTGGCGTTCTCCGGCTATGCGGTACCGGCAGAAGGGCCGGTGCCACCGGCCATCGATTTTGCTACCCGTTATAAGCCGTGGCCGTACGATCCGGCCAAGGCCCGCGAACTGCTGAAAGAGGCTGGCTATCCTAACGGTTTCACGACCACGCTGTGGTCCTCTCATAACCACAGTACTGCGCAAAAAGTACTGCAATTTGCCCAGCAGCAGTTGGCGCAGGTTGGGGTGAAAGTGACGGTCACTGCCATGGATGCCGGCCAGCGTGCGGCGCAGGTGGAAAGCGTTGGTGTGAAGGACACCGGGATACGGATGTTCTATACCGGCTGGTCTGCGTCAACCGGTGAGGCAGATTGGGCACTGTCACCGTTGTTCTCTACCCAGGCCGCACCGCCGAAGCAGTTCAACACGGCGTTTTACAGCAATCCGCAGGTGGATCAGGATCTGACCAGTGCTCTGGCGACGACCGATCGTGCCGAAAAGCAAAAACTGTACAAGGATGCGCAGGATCGCATTTGGGCTGACGCCCCCTGGATCTTCCTGGCGACAGAACGCCTGTTGTCCGCCAATAACAAGCAGTTGAGTGGTTTCTATGTGATGCCGGATACCTCGTTCAACTTTGACAATGCCGACCTTAAATAAGGCACCCATCCCCGCTCTCTTCGAGGGCGGGGTGAGGGGACTCGCGCGAGATGCTTAATTATTTTCTGAAACGACTGTTAGGCCTAATCCCGACGTTATTGATCGTCGCGGTGCTGGTGTTTCTGTTCGTCCATATGTTACCTGGTGATCCGGCCCGGCTGGCGGCAGGCCCGGAAGCCGACGAGGCGGTGGTGCAACTGGTCCGTAAGGACTTGGGGTTGGACAAGCCGCTACCGCAGCAGTTTGTGCACTTTTTTGTCAATGCGCTGCAGGGGGATTTTGGCACCTCGATGGTATCCAAACGCCCAGTGAGCGAAGAAATCGGCTCGCGTTTCCTGCCGACGTTGTGGCTGACCCTGACCAGCATGCTGTGGGCGACGATCTTCGGTATGGGGATCGGCATGGTGTCTGCTGTATGGCGCAATAAGTGGCCCGATCGCCTTGGTATGACGCTGGCCGTTTCTGGGATCTCATTCCCCGCGTTTGCACTTGGTATGCTGCTGATGCAGGTGTTTTCCGTCAACCTGGGTTGGCTGCCGACGGTGGGCGCCGACAGCTGGCGGCACTATATCCTGCCCTCCATCACGCTGGGGGCGGCGGTAGCGGCGGTGATGGCGCGTTTTACCCGTGCTTCATTCGTGGAAGTGCTGCAAGAGGACTATATGCGCACTGCGCGGGCCAAGGGGGTACGGGAAACGATGGTGGTGGTGAAACATGGGATGCGCAATGCGATGATCCCGGTGGTCACCATGATGGGGTTACAGTTTGGCTTTTTGCTCGGCGGTTCGATCGTCGTGGAGAAAGTGTTCAACTGGCCGGGGCTGGGCAGGCTGTTGGTCGACTCGGTGGAGATGCGTGATTATCCGGTGATCCAGGCTGAAGTCTTGCTGTTTTCGTTGGAGTTTATTTTGATTAACTTGTTGGTGGACCTGCTGTATGCGGCAATTAACCCGGCGATACGCTACAAATGAGGACGCGGGATGATTAAGCATTGGCGACGTAATGCCGTACTGAAAGCGCTACCGACGATGGATTCTCACGCAGTGCGTACGCCATGGCATGAGTTCTGGCGGCGTTTCCGCCAACAACGCGTGGCGCTGTTGGCCGGGGCGCTGGTGGTGGTGTTGGCGGTAGCCGCATTGCTGGCGCCCTATCTGGTGCCCTTTGATGCAGAAAACTACTTTGATTATGACCGACTGAACGAAGGCCCTTCGTTAATGCATTGGCTGGGGGTGGATTCACTGGGGCGGGATATTTTTAGCCGCATTCTGATGGGGGCGCGTATCTCACTGGCTGCCGGGGTGTTTTCGGTGCTGGTCGGCGGCGTGATTGGGACGTTGCTGGGCCTGTTGGCGGGTTACTACGAAGGCTGGTGGGATCGCATCACCATGCGTATTTGCGACGTGCTGTTTGCCTTCCCCGGCATTTTGCTGGCAATCGGTGTGGTGGCGATAATGGGCAGCGGCATGGCCAATGTGATCATTGCGGTGGCCATTTTCAGCATCCCGGCATTTGCCCGGCTGGTACGAGGCAACACGCTGGTGTTGAAGCACCTGACCTATATCGAGTCGGCACGCAGCCTGGGGGCGTCGGACTGGACCATTATCATGCGGCATATATTCCCTGGGACGATTTCGTCGATCGTGGTCTATTTTACTATGCGTATCGGCACATCCATCATTACCGCCGCCAGCCTGTCATTCCTCGGTTTGGGCGCGCAACCCCCCACGCCGGAATGGGGGGCGATGCTTAATGAAGCACGAGCGGATATGGTGATTGCACCACACGTGGCGATTTTCCCCAGCCTGGCGATATTCATTACCGTATTGGCGTTTAACCTGTTGGGGGATGGGCTGCGAGATGCCTTGGATCCGAAATTGAAGGGATGATTTTCTGTGAGGCAGGGGCGGAGTGCGGTATAGTTTGATTGGTATACCCCTGCTTCATGAGTATAATTGATGATTATTTAATCCATGCGTCAAGCAGGGGTGAAAGTATGTCTGCAGTCAATAATAGCTCGACAAAAAAAACGGTAAACGTGACTGTTGATCGCGAACTTTTCCAGAAGGCAAAGGCTCTCGGCGTCAATGTATCCTCAGTATTGGCTGATGCTTTAAATGCTCGGGTACGCGATATTGAAATTCAACAATGGCGTGAGGAAAATCGACATTCACTGGAAGAGCTCAACCGTATTTCTGAAGAGAATGGTTTGCTTTCTGATGAATATAAGGTGTTCTGACTATGCAGTTCACGGTTTATCATAATACGCATCCTGCCTCCGCTTACCCTATCTACTGGATGTTCAAAGCGATCTTCTTGATGTCCTTTCGACAAGATTAGTGATTCCTCTCTACCCTCTGGACAAAATCAGAACGAAAATTCCTCCGCGTTTGTGTCCGGAAATTGAGGTTAATGGGGCGCGTTATTTGGCTATGACGCATGAAATGGCCAGCGTGCGGCGGACGCAGATTGGGGATGTTGCTGGTAATGCGAGTGAACAGAGAAATCAAATTAAGGCCGCCATTGATTTTCTGATTGATGGTTTCTGATTAAATCCTGTCGTCAGCCCCCGTTGAATATTCTATTACCGGAGCCGAAATGCGGTGTGCTGGCTTATTTCGCCATCTGGAAAGTGTGCAATCTGGCGCAAGCCTTTTACCCTTGATACAAAGGTATAGAGACAGTTTCTTCGCGTTCTGAGTAAGGGATTTGGCAGTCATACGCCGCCAAACCCCTTTATTTGGCTTTATTTATCGGAACAGATGCTCGGCGTGGAAACGCAGATGGTCTTCAATAAAACTGGCGATGGTAAAATAGCTGTGATCGTAACCCGGCTGGATGCGCAAGGTCAGCGGCCAGTCGCGTTGGCGTGCCAGTTCGGCCAGCTTGGCAGGTTGCAGTTGATCGGCCAGGAATTGATCGTCATCCCCCTGATCCACCAACACCGGCATTTTTTCCGCACCATTGGCCAGCAGATGACAACTGTCATATTGCAGCCACTGACTTTCGTCATCCCCCAAATAGGTGCTGAAGGCTTTACGCCCCCAGGGTACCTGGCAGGGGTTCACGATCGGCGCGAACGCCGAGACAGAACGGAAACGCTGAGGATTGCGGAATGCCATCATCAATGCACCGTGACCGCCCATAGAGTGACCGAAAATCGACTGACGGTCGCTTACGCTGAAATGCTGATTGATTAACGCCGGCAACTCATCGCTGATGTAGTCGTACATCCGGAAGTGTTTGTCCCAGGGAGCCTGGGTGGCATTCAAATAGAAACCGGCACCCTGGCCCAGATCGTACCCTTCATCATTGGGGACATCCTCGCCGCGTGGGCTGGTATCAGCCATAACCAGTATCAGTCCCAGTTCAGCAGCGATGCGCTGTGCGCCGGCCTTCAACGTGAAGTTTTCATCATTGCAGGTCAGCCCCGACAGCCAGTACAGCACCGGCGGCGGGTTATCGTCGCGCGGTGGTGGCAGATAGATGCTGAAAGTCATGTTGCAATTCAGGCTCTGCGCCGCATGGCGGTAGCGCTGTTGCCAGCCGCCGAACATACGGTGCTCTTCGAGAAGTTCTAATGACAAAGTCATCTCTGCCTCCTGGCTTATTTTTTATCGAAGTGAATAACGGAACGGATAGATTTGCCTTCGTGCATCAAATCGAACGCCTCGTTAATCTGTTCGAGTCCCATGGTATGCGTAATAAAGTCGTTCAGAGCGAACTCGCCGTCCATGTAGCGTTGGACAATACTTGGCAGTTGCGAACGGCCTTTCACGCCACCAAAGGCGGAGCCACGCCACACACGGCCGGTCACCAGTTGGAACGGACGGGTAGAGATCTCTTGACCGGCACCGGCTACACCGATAATGACGGATTCACCCCAGCCTTTATGACAACATTCCAGCGCCGAGCGCATCACGTTGACGTTACCGATACACTCGAAGGAGAAATCAACGCCGCCGTCGGTCAGTTCGACGATCACATCCTGAATCGGCTTATCGTAATCTTTCGGGTTGATCAGATCGGTCGCGCCCAGTTTGCGTGCCAAATCGAATTTGCTGGTGTTGATATCAATGCCGATGATGCGGCCTGCACCGGCCATCTGTGCACCGATGATGGCCGACAAACCAATGCCCCCGAGGCCGAAGATAGCGACGGTATCGCCTTTTTGCACCTTGGCCGTGTTGATCACCGCACCCATGCCGGTGGTGACGCCGCAACCCAGCAGGCAGACTTCTTCCAGCGGGGCTTCTTTACTGATTTTTGCCAGTGAAATTTCCGGTACCACGGTGTATTCGGAGAAGGTTGAAGTGCCCATGTAGTGGAAGATGGGCTTGCCGTCTTTGAAGAAGCGGGTGGTGCCGTCCGGCATCAGACCTTTGCCCTGGGTGGCACGGATCGCCTGGCACAGGTTGGTTTTGCCGGATTTACAGAATTTGCACTCGCCGCATTCTGGGGTGTATAGCGGGATCACATGATCGCCGACTGCGACGCTGGTGACGCCTTCACCGATAGCCTCAACCACGCCACCGCCTTCATGCCCGAGGATCGCCGGGAATACGCCTTCTGGATCTGCACCAGACAGGGTGTAGGCATCCGTGTGGCAGACGCCGGTGGCGACGATCCGCACCAGCACTTCGCCTTTTTGTGGTGGCATCAGATCGACTTCTTCAATCTTCAGTGGCTGGTTCGGGCCCCAGGCAACGGCGGCACGGGTTTTGATCATTTCCATCATAGTCTCCAGTGGTCTATTTTTTAAATCAGGCTATATCGATAGCATTTGGTAAGTCGTAGGCAGTATTTTCAACCGTGGCGGTTTCTGCCTGTTCAATGATTAATTCTTTCAGGGCGCGTACGTTTGGCCCAAAGGCGTCGCGTCGCCACAACAGCCAGGTGGCGGTTTGGGCGATATCATCCGGCAGGGTATGCACTTTTACTCGTTCATGACCCGGTAGCAGGCTGAGGACAGAATGCGGGATCATCGCCAACCCCGCACCGCTGGCAACGCAGGCCAACATCGCGTGGTAGGACTGTATTTCCATCACTTGGCCTGGAAGCACACCTTCACGCTTGAACCAGGATTCCAGCCGCAGTCGGTAAGAGCAACTGGCGCGGAAGGCGAACAAGGTTTCACCCTTGGCGTCTTTGGCGTTATGGATCGGCAGGTGGTCGAGACAGGAGATCACCACCATATGTTCGGGGAAGGCGATGCAACCGTTGAGTTCATCGTACTGGACCGGCCCGTCGACCAAGGCGACCGCCAGTGTGCCGGCACGCACACGTTCCGTGATTTCGCCGGAAGTGCCGGTGCTCAGCGACAGCGAAACCTGCGAGAAGCGCTGGTGATACGCCGCCAGCAATGTGGGCAAACGGGTGGCGGCAGTGCTTTCCATTGACCCAATGGCGAAGTTGCCTGCGGGCTCACCGGCATGAGTGATGCTCATGGCCTCTTCGCTCAATGCCAGGATGCGATGGGCGTAACAGAGAAAATTATGGCCCATCGGTGAAAGCCGCAGGCGCTGTTTTTCGCGGATAAATAGATCGGTACCCAGTTCCACTTCGAGCTGGCGCAGGCGAGTGGTCAGGTTCGACGGCACGCGGTGCAATTGCTCGGCGGCACGGGCGACAGAGCCCGTTTCGGCAACGCTGCAGAACATTCGGAGCTGGGTCAGATCCATGGAATTCTCTTTTCGTGATGAACTTGATGAGTATTATTCAGTTTTTGTAAGTGTAATGCTACGGCATGATACTGGCAACTTTCTTTTAACAGTTTGGATAACACTACATGGCCATAAGAATTGCCCTGAGCGGTTTTATTGCGTTGATCGTCGCCATGGGGATTGGCCGTTTTGCCTTCACCCCGCAGGTGCCGCTGATGATTGCCGAACACCAGTTCACCCTGACCGGGGCTGGATTGGTGGCAGCCATCAATTATTTGGGGTACCTGTGCGGTGCTTACGACGCTATGCGTGCCAGCCGGCATGTCGAGCGTCGACTGTGGCTGGGCGTGTGGGGAGCCGTGCTCTTGACGCTGCTTTCCGCCTGGGTTCAGGGCGAGTGGTGGCATGGTGCCGTGCGCTTTTTCATCGGTTGGGCCAGCGGCTGGTCGATGGTATTGGTCGCGGCCTGGACCAACGAGCGGTTGGCACACTATGGCCGGCCGGCACTCAGTGCCGCGGTGTTTGCTGGCCCAGGGGCCGGGATTTTTATCAGCGGCATGTTGGCGGTCGGCATTCATAGTATGGCGCTGACAGCGTCACAAGCCTGGATGGTGTACGGTACGTTGGCGCTGGTGCTGATCGGCGCAATCAGCATTAACCTGCCGAAGGCCGGCGAGTTACACCGGCCAAATGTTGCCCCAGAGCCGCTGCTGCTCACCCCGGCGCTTAAGCGCCTGGTATGGAGCTACAGTTTGGCAGGCTTTGGTTATATTCTGCCGGCCACCTTCCTGTCGCAGATGGCGGCCGCACGTTTTCCTGGCAGTGTCTTTGCGCAATTTGTCTGGCCGATCTTCGGTGGGGCGGCAGTATTGGGGATTATTCTCGGCATTCTGACTCGACACCGGCTGACGACCCAGACGCGTTTGGCTATCACCCTGTGGGTACAGGCGTTAGGGGTTTTAAGTGCGGAAATTGTGCCGGGGGTTGCCGGGCTGGCGTTGGGGGCGCTGCTGACCGGCGGTGGTTTCCTCAGTGTGGTGCAGTTATCTATCCAGCACGGCCGCGAGTTGGCGCCCAACCATGCACGATATATGGCGGGTTTATTGACCACCGGTTACGCGATTGGTCAGTTAGTCGGCCCTACGCTGTCGGCCTTATCAACCGCACTGACCCATAGGTTGGAGCCTGCATTATACATTGCCGTCGTGGCGTTGATCGTGGCCGGTCTGCTGGTGGTCAATACGCCGGCACGCGAGCTGGCGCGAAAACCGATGCCGCAATGATTAAATTCCGTACAAAAAACGTGGAATAGCCGCAGCTGGCCTGATTGTGCTAAATGCGAATATTTCACCTGCGGATGAAACACAATCACTGGATAATCCCCTCACTCTCATCTAGAGTGGGGGCAAAATCTTGACTGGGTTCACGTTATTAACTGCGGAAACTTCTGTCGTCAGGAGAGTATGCAATTCACTCATCTGCTCGGTAAAACAGCCGGATGAGCGAGTTCAAGTCCGTTGGAGAGAAGAAATGACATCATTAAGTAAAGAAGCTGCATTGGTTCATGCAGCGCTCGAAGAGCGCGGTCTGGAAACTCCGTTACGCGGCGAAGTGCTGGATCGCGAGACGCGTAAACGTCGTATTAAAGAGCACATGACGGAAATCATGCAGCTGCTTAATCTCGATCTGTCCGACGACAGCCTGGCGGAAACCCCACACCGCATCGCCAAAATGTATGTCGATGAGATTTTCTCCGGCCTGGACTACGCCAACTTCCCGAAAATCACCGTCATCGAAAACAAGATGAAGGTGGATGAAATGGTGACGGTGCGTGATATCACCCTGACCAGTACGTGCGAACACCACTTCGTGACGATCGACGGTAAGGCGACTGTGGCCTATATCCCGAAAGATGCCGTTATCGGTTTGTCTAAAATCAACCGTATCGTGCAGTTCTTCTCCCAGCGACCGCAGGTGCAAGAACGTTTGACTCAGCAGATCCTGGTGGCTTTGCAAACCCTACTGGGGACCAATAACGTGGCGGTATCGATCGATGCGGTCCATTATTGTGTTAAGGCGCGCGGTATCCGTGACGCGACCAGCGCCACCACCACCACCTCGCTGGGTGGGCTATTCAAGTCCAGTCAGAACACTCGCCAGGAATTCCTGCGCGCGGTGCGCCATCATCAGGGGTGATGTGGGTTCACCGAACAAGAACAGGCGCCTGCGGGCGCCTTTTTTAATGACCGGAATACAGCGGTAAAATAATGAACAATGCTCCGATAACACCGCTGCCGCGCATCGCCACGCTGGACTGCGTGCGCGGTATCGCCATCCTTGGCATTCTGCTGCTGAACATCAGCGCCTTTGGATTGCCGAAAGCGGCCTATCTTAACCCTGCCTACCTGGGGCTGCCGCCGTCGCGCGATGCTTGGACCTGGGCGCTGTTGGATATTTTCGCTCAGGCCAAATTTCTGGCGATGTTCGCACTGTTATTTGGTGCCGGTTTGCAGATGTTGCTTCGCCGCGGCAAAGGCTGGATACGTGCACGGTTGTCTTGGCTGGTGCTCTTTGGCTTGGCCCATGCCATCTTCTTCTGGGACGGTGACATTCTGTTGGCCTATGGGTTGATTGGCCTTGTGTGCTGGCGGATGATCCGCGATGCCAAAGAAACCTATCAACTGCTGAAAACGGGCGTGGTGCTGTACCTGATCGGCGTAGGGGTACTGCTGCTACTGGGCTTTATCTCGCACGGTGAACCGGGCGGTTTTTGGCAACCGGGCGTGGCAGAGCTGCAGTATGAGAAATTCTGGAAGTTGCAGGGGGGAATGGAAGCCTGGCGCAGCCGCACCGATCTGCTCTCTTCGAGCCTGTTGGCGATTGGCGCGCAATACGGCTGGGAACTGGCGGGCCTAATGCTGTTCGGTGCCGGGTTGATGCGCAGTGGCTGGCTGCGTGGGACTTATTCTCCGGGTTACTATCGTCGTCAGGCGGCCTGGCTGATACCGCTTTCATTGTTAATTCAATTACCGGCAGTGGCATTGCAATGGCATCTTCACTGGGACTACCGCTGGAGCGGTTTTTTATTGCAGGTGCCGCGTGAACTGGGCGCCCCCTTGCAGGCCATGGGGTATCTGGCCTTGTGCTACGGTTTCTGGCCAACGCTGTCGCGCCTACGTATCGGCCATTGGCTGACGCAGGTCGGGCGTATGGCGTTGAGCAATTACCTGCTGCAAACGCTGATTTGCACCACGTTGTTCTACCGCTTTGGCTTGTATCAGCAATTTGACCGTCTGCAATTATTGGCGTTTGTTCCCGCAGTTTGGTTGGCTAACCTGTTGTTTTCAAACTTGTGGTTGCATTATTTTGCTCAGGGCCCGGTTGAGTGGCTATGGCGCAAGTTGACTCGTCTGGCTGCCGGCAAAACGGAGGCCAAGGTACTGAACTGAGATCTGGCGCAGGTAGGTTAAAAAAATGTATGTAAACGTTTTCTTTCCTGTGACGTAATTCACGCAGAGGAGGAGGACAAACGGGGTAGGATAGCGCCACTGTCAACTACCCCGACCTCAGGATCTTTCATGACCTCTGTTCACCCAACCACCATTCGCGACGTGGCGAAGCGTGCGGGCGTGTCCGTGGCGACCGTCTCCCGCGTGCTCAACCACAGTGCCCTGACCAGCAAAGAAACGCGTGAACAGGTGCTCAAAGCGGTGGCCGAACTGGGTTATCGGCCCAATGCCAATGCGCAAGCACTGGCGACGCAGAGCAGCGATACCCTCGGAGTCGTGGTGATGGACGTCTCCGATCCCTTCTTCGGCGCATTGGTGAAAGCGGTAGACACTGTCGCGCAGCAACATCATAAATATCTGTTGATTGGCAACAGTTACCATCAGGCGGATAAAGAGCGCCACGCTATCGAGGTACTGCTCCGGCAGCGGTGTAATGCATTGATTGTTCATGCAAAAACCCTGTGTGATGCAGAATTGATCGGCTTTCTTGATCAGGTGCCGGGTATGGTATTGATCAACAGAATTATTGCGGGTTATGAACATCGCTGCGTCGGCCTGGACAATATCAGCGGCGCAGAGATGGCAATGCGTTTGCTTTTATCACAGGGCCATCAGCGTATCGGCTATTTGGGCTCCAACCACCCCATTGAAGATGGTCCGTTACGTCAGCAGGGCTATGCGCAGGCGATGGGCACTGCCGGCCTCGCGACGCCAGACAATTGGCGTGCCTATGGTTCGCCGGACTTGCAGGGCGGGGAGTCTGCAATGATCGAGTTGCTGAGCCGTAACCTGCACTTGAGCGCCGTGTTCGCCTACAATGACGCCATGGCTGCCGGTGCCATGGCGGTGTTGAAAGAAAACGGTATCACAGTACCGCAAAATTTCTCGCTGGTGGGGTTCGATGACATTCCTATCGCGCGCTATACCAGCCCGAAACTCACCACGGTACGCTATCCCATTGTTACCATGGCGACTTTGGCGACTGAACTGGCCCTGCAGGGAGCAGCAGGCCAGCTGGAGACTCAGGCCCGTCATTTGTTCATGCCTACCCTGGTGCGCCGCCATTCTGTTGCCCCTTGGCAAAGTGAGGCGACGGTCACTCTCTGAACATTTAATCTTGTGTAACCGTTTTCAATTTGTGAGAAAATTCACAGATTATTAACATCACGCCGTCTATGCTCTAGGCGTTTTCCAGCGTAAAGGCACTTGCCGCTGCTGTTTTATCTCACGCTGGCGTCCTATTTTTCAGGAATAACATGATTCACGGATGACAGGGAAACTCCCAGGCCCGGTCGTGCACTCACCACCGGTGACCCTTGGCCAAATACTGAGCAAGACCCTACATAAACCGGAGACACACAATGAATAAGAAGGTTTTCACCCTGGCCGCGACGGCCGCAGCCATGATGTTTGGCGCCGCAGCACACGCAGATACCCGTATTGGCGTCACTATTTATAAATACGACGACAACTTTATGTCGGTGGTTCGCAAGGCAATCGAGAAAGACGCCAAGGCCTCTCCGGATGTCACTTTGCTGATGAATGACTCACAGAACGACCAATCCAAACAGAACGACCAGATCGATGTGCTGATTGCCAAAGGCGTAAAAGCGCTGGCGATCAACCTGGTTGACCCGGCAGCTGCCCCGGTGGTTATTGATAAAGCACGCGCAAACGATATCCCGATCGTGTTCTACAACAAAGAGCCTTCACGTAAAGCGCTGGACAGCTATGACAAAGCGTATTACGTGGGAACCGACTCTAAAGAATCCGGCGTGATCCAGGGTCAATTGATTGAGAAGCACTGGAAAGCGAATCCGAACTGGGATCTGAACAAAGATGGTCAGATTCAGTATGTGTTGCTGAAAGGCGAACCAGGCCATCCGGACGCTGAAGCACGCACCACCTACGTGGTGAAAACACTGAATGACGACGGCATTAAGACTCAGCAGCTGCAAATGGATACCGCAATGTGGGACACCGCACAGGCGAAAGACAAGATGGATGCCTGGCTGTCTGGCCCTAACGCCAACAAAATTGAAGTGGTTATCGCCAACAACGATGCAATGGCGATGGGTGCGGTAGAAGCGCTGAAGGCACATAACAAATCCAGCATTCCGGTCTTCGGTGTGGATGCGTTGCCTGAAGCACTGGCGATGGTGAAATCCGGAGCGATGGCGGGGACAGTATTGAACGATGCCGACAATCAGGCTAAAGCCACTTTCGAATTGGCGAAAAACCTGGCTGCGGGCAAACCGGCTGCCGATGGCACCAAATATAAGATCGAAAATAAAGTGGTTCGTATTCCTTACGTTGGTGTAGATAAAGACAACCTGTCTCAGTTTGTCAAATAAGTGCTGAGATAACACACAATGAACCCGTTTGCGGTGCGCTAACCCGCGCCAACACCAGGAAAGCCGCAAACGGGGCATTTATTATTAAAAGACCGACAAGCCAGGTGTATTTATGGCCGACAGCCCACGCGAATTTTTACTGGAAATGACCGATATCAGTAAGTCATTTCCCGGCGTCAAGGCATTGGATAATGTGAATCTGCGTGTTCGTCCGCACTCCATTCATGCGTTAATGGGGGAGAACGGCGCGGGGAAATCGACATTATTAAAATGCCTGTTTGGCATTTATAAAAAAGATGCCGGCAGTATTATTTTTCAGGGCCAGGAAGTTGATTTCAAAAGCTCTAAAGAGGCATTGGAACACGGTGTTTCAATGGTTCATCAAGAGTTAAACCTGGTCTTGCAGCGTACCGTGATGGACAACATGTGGTTGGGGCGTTACCCGACCAAGGGCATGTTTGTCGATCAGGACAAGATGCTTAAAGACACTCAGGCGATATTTGACGAGTTGGATATTGATATTAACCCACGGGATAAAGTGGGGACGTTATCGGTATCGCAAATGCAGATGATCGAAATTGCCAAGGCTTTCTCCTACGACGCTAAAATTGTCATTATGGATGAGCCGACATCGTCACTGACGGAAAAAGAGGTGAATCATTTATTCACCATTATCCGCAAGTTGAAAGAGCGCGGCTGCGGCATTGTTTATATCTCGCACAAGATGGAAGAAATCTTCCAACTGTGCGACGAAATCACCATTCTGCGCGATGGTCAGTGGATCGCCACCCAGCCGCTGGAAGGGCTGGATATGGACAAGATCATCTCAATGATGGTGGGGCGTTCGCTCAGCCAGCGCTTCCCAGACAGGCAGAATACGCCGGGCGAGGTGATCCTGGAGGTGAAGAACCTGACGTCGTTGCGTCAGCCTTCGATTCGCGATGTTTCCTTCGATCTGCATCAGGGGGAAATCCTCGGCATTGCCGGGCTGGTGGGGGCCAAACGTACCGACATAGTGGAAACCCTGTTCGGCATTCGTGAGAAAATCGCTGGTACCATCAAGCTGCACGGCAAAGTCATCAACAACCACAGCGCGAATGAAGCGATAAACCACGGTTTTGCCTTGGTGACGGAAGAGCGTCGTTCCACCGGGATTTACGCCTATCTGGACGTTGGCTTCAACTCGCTGATCTCCAATATCCGCAACTATAAAAATAAAATCGGCCTGCTGGACAACGCGCGAATGAAAAGCGATACCCAGTGGGTGATCGATGCTATGCGGGTTAAAACACCCGGTCATCATACCAATATTGGTTCGCTGTCCGGCGGTAACCAGCAGAAGGTGATCATCGGCCGCTGGCTGCTGACTCAGCCGGAAATATTAATGCTGGATGAACCGACGCGCGGCATCGACGTTGGTGCCAAATTCGAAATTTATCAATTGATGACCGAACTGGCGAAGAAGGGCAAGGGGATCATTATTGTCTCGTCTGAAATGCCGGAGCTTTTGGGAATTACCGACAGAATATTGGTGATGAGTAATGGTCAGGTTGCGGGCATCGTTAATACCAAACAGACCTCGCAAAATGAAATTTTACGTCTCGCATCCCTGCACCTTTAAGGATCAGAATTATGAACGCGCTGAATAAGAAAACTTTGTTCACCTATTTTAAGGAAGGTGGCATTTACGTGGTATTGCTGGTGCTGCTGGCAATTATTATTATCCAGGATCCGACATTCCTCAGTTTAATGAACCTGAGTAACATCCTGACTCAGTCTTCGGTGCGCATCATTATTGCACTGGGCGTAGCGGGGCTGATTGTCACGCAGGGGACTGACCTGTCAGCCGGACGTCAGGTTGGGTTGGCGGCGGTGATCGCGGCGACGTTATTGCAGTCAATGGATAACGTCAATAAAGTGTTTCCGCATATGGAAACCTGGTCGATTCCGCTGGTGATCCTGCTGGTGTGTGCCGTTGGCGCCGTGATCGGCTTGGTTAACGGGTTGATTATTGCTTATCTCAATGTGACACCCTTTATTACGACGCTGGGTACCATGATCATCGTGTACGGCATTAACTCGCTGTATTACGACTCTGTCGGCGCGTCCCCAGTTGCGGGGTTTGATCCCAAGTTCTCGACCTTTGCTCAAGGATTCCTGCGTTTCGGGGACTTTAAGCTGTCGTACATTACCTTCTACGCCATCATTGCGATTATTTTTGTCTGGATCCTGTGGAACAAGACCCGCTTCGGTAAAAATATCTTCGCTATTGGCGGTAACCCAGAGGCGGCAAAGGTGTCAGGCGTGAACGTGCCGCTGAACCTGATCATGATTTATGCGCTGTCCGGCGTATTCTATGCCTTCGGGGGGTTATTGGAAGCGGGCCGTATCGGTAGTGCCACCAACAACCTTGGCTTTATGTATGAGCTGGATGCGATTGCCGCGTGTGTGGTGGGGGGCGTGTCCTTTGCCGGCGGGGTGGGGACGGTGCTGGGGGTGGTGACCGGGGTGATCATCTTCACCGTCATCAACTATGGACTCACCTATATCGGTGTTAACCCTTACTGGCAGTACATCATCAAGGGTGGCATTATTATCTTTGCCGTGGCCTTGGATTCACTGAAGTACGCCAAGAAAAAATAGTCGCGGTTCAGGGATGGAAACGGCCAGCATCTGCTGGCCGTTATTGTTTTGACCGGAGGGATTAAGACTATTTGGCCTTTTGCTTTTCCGCTGCCAGCTTGTGTTCCAGTTCAACCAACTGTTCAGGCGACACCGCCGGATAACCTTGAGCATCTTCAGGTACGGTATGCATGGCGGAAATGGGGATGAGCGGGCCAAGGAAACGGGGTTCGCGTTTGAGAATGTACAGATCGGTCAGCGCGCCAAGACGGGCGAAGATCTCGCGAGCACGCACCGTCATCATATCTTTCGGTGAAGGTACCGCATAACACTGTGCCTGGATCCCCATATGCAACGCAATAAACAGCGCACGTTCGCAGTGGAAGCGTTGCGTGATGATAATAAAGTCGTTGGTATCAAACACTTTTCGGGTACGTACGATGGAATCCAGCGTGCGGAACCCTGCATAATCCAACACGATGTCGCTGGGCGCCACGCCTGCTGCAATCAAATCGCGGCGCATGGTCATAGGTTCGTTGTAGCTTTGCTGGGCATTGTCACCGCTCAACAGCAGGTATTTTACCTTACCGCTGTTGTAGGCGTTGAGCGCTCCCTGAATGCGGTAGCGGTAATATTGGTTGATTACGCCGGTACGGTAATACTTGGCGGTGCCGAGTACCACACCCACTTGCCGATGGGGCAGACCTTGTAGCTCGTCATAGATGTAAGGCGCGGTTTTCCAGCTGATCCAGCGATCAAGCGCGAGAGCTGAAGCCATCACCAGTGCAGTAATGATGAACAGGCTGATGATCAGGCGTTTCCACATGTTATTGCCTTACGCGCACAGGGGCCAAAAAAGATGGCTCAAGGCTACTTTACCTGACTGGTTGAAGCAAGCTTGTCCCTCTCTCAAGCGCGCATTACGCGGCATTTTTAGGCAATGTTACCAAAGTTGGTGCTCTAAACTATCTCTGACTAAAGAGTTTTCAATAAGGCTTAAGGCATGACCTAAGACCATTTGCTATTCTCTCAATTATCATAGCCGCGTATTTATGAATAATTTAAATATAACTTCAGAAGGTAATTTCATTTTTATAATTTTTAGGCGAGAGATAGTGTACTATTTACAATGCCATCTGAAATGGTTATTTCATAAGAGCAATAGTTATATTTTTAAATATTGCTCTTGCTTTGCCTCTAAATAATTGACAATATAAACTTAGCCAGCGTCTTCTTTTTTATTTTAAGGAGACCGATCTCTTTGATGGCAGAGAAGTATTCCTCTCTTAATTCATTAGGGATGCGTTTGAAATGGCTTCTTGCGTCACTAATAGAGGAGCTAATACAAAATGAAATAAAGCTATTTAGGCATGAGTTAAGATCTTTATCATTTTTTGAACGCAATACTGTCATTTTTCTTGCAACGGTTAAATAACCAATGACATTTTTTTCACTCTTTTTAGATGTCATAATTGAATCGTTGCGTATGCGCCTTTTATACAGAATGTCGCTTATGCATATAACAGTAGATACTTTCGATAATAATATCTGTGTTGTAAATAAGTTATCCTCATGTACTATCCCGGGATAGAAAGGGTTATCCCTAACTAATTTAGTTTTAGACATGAACATACAAGGGCTGACAGTATAATTTTTTAGTTTCCACGATTTTTTGAAGAAGGTGTGGCTATCCATGACTTCGCCACACAAGCTAGGATTTCGAATATATTTAGGTGTAAATTTTGCTGCTTTGTCATCATAGCTATCATCATAAAAACTTTCGCCATTAAAGAAGACGATATCACTATTTGTAGATGTTAGAGCAGAGATGCACTTGGAAACCAAACTCGGGTCAAATAAATCATCACTATCAAGGAAGATAATAAACTCCCCTGTCGCAATGGCAGAGCCATTATTTCTGGCAATAGATTGCCCCTGGTTTTTCTGGGTCAAAACTCTCAACTTAACGTTATTGCGAGCAAGTTCAGATAGTAAATCTTCTGTATTGTCTGTTGAACCATCATTAACAACGATTACTTCGATGTTGTCGTAATCCTGTTGACTTGCAGAATTCACACACTCGACGATATATTTGTCAGTGTTGTAACTTGCTATAACAATACTAACTTTTGGGTTCATTTTAATTACGCTCGTTCGAAATTAATTTTTGTAACAATATCACAAAATGATTTTTATTTAAACACGAAAATGAAAAGTTCACATGAAGATGTACGTAATAAAGTAAAATTGAACTCCTAACTTTTTATGAGTTATTTTGAAGTGTTTAATAAAAGTTTCATACTGAGCCTGGCATTTTCAGGCTCAGCACAGTAAATCAAACCTTTTTTAGCACAACTTTCTTAAAATAAACAACTCGATCTCGCAGGAACAGTATCGACGCCAACAGATATACACCTGCTCCAAACAATGACACGCAGACTAACGAGAAAACGCTGTCAACAACAAGGCCAATATTGGAGTGGTAAAGTAACCAGTATAATGCTGCGAACATTATCCCTGAACAAATTGCAGGGCCAATTAGTCTGGAAATAACCTCGAATATGTTTCCTCCCAGTAATCTCATTGTGATTGACATCGCTGGGATAAAGTTTATTACACTTGCAATGAAATAGAGCATGGTCAGGGTTATAATATCGAACTGAACACCGATTATAAATGCCGTTAACATTAATATCGAGCCAAGAACCCCAAGTATTAATAATACACCTGAACGTCCTTTGGACATTAGAACTGCGCCTGTAGAGCTAGTCAATGATTGTACGATTCCCGTAGGGGCCAACCACAATATTATTGCAGCACTCAGACCCCATTCCGGACCAAAGGCAATATGGAAGAAAGGTTCTCGCAGTGTGATCAAACCGACCATTAGTGGGAAAACGAGGAATGTGATGACATCGACTGATTTGAGAAATAACTTTTTAACCTCAGCGGTATTATCTTGCTGGCGACTCATTATAGGGAATAGTGAGCGGGACGCAATAAATGTTAGATTCTGCAACGGGAATAGCATTATCCTATAAGCTAAAGAATAGGATCCTAGAATGCTCGCATTCATATATCTACCAATGAGCATGCTGTCGGCATTTCTTGAAAGATAATTTATAAAGTTGAAAAATGTCAGATGGCTACTGAAAGAGAATATTAATTTTAATTCTTCTTTGTTGAATATCTTATTTATTTTGGGGCGCCAGTCACTTTTTATCCAAAGGAAAGCTGTAGATATGATGGCTGTCAATAAATTTGAAATCACAAGGCTGTATACACCTGCCCCCATATAAGCAAGTACGATGGCAACAATGAGAGAAATAATACCCGCTGATAGTTCAATCAGAGATACGGTCATGAATTTAGAATTTCTCTCTAACAATGCCAGATGAGTAGAACCACTACTAGCAATCGGAAATGACACTGAGAGTAATAGTAAAACTTCAACCAGTCGTGGCTCTTTAAATAAATCAGCAATCAAGGGGGACAATATTGCTATTGCAATGGCAATTAGTGTGCCCATTGTAATATTGAGGCCAAATATAGCGTTAATAGTACTATTTTTTAAATCACGGTGTTGTACGATTGCAGCGGAAGTACCCAAGTCTCGAATTAAAAGAGAAAAGTTTATCACTACATAAGCCATGGCCATCAGGCCAAATTCATTGGGAGGGATTAATCTCGCCAGAACAAGCATACTCATTAACTGGGTGAAGATTTTCCCCATTTGTGACAGGCTTACCCACTTTGCATTGCTTAATGCACTCATAAAACACCCTAAAGCCTATTTTAACCCTGAGAAGCAGGATTTGTGTTCAGTCTATAATCTATAAGGTTATAGTTACCCGGAATTTTTCAAAGCATCACAAAAATTCAGATAATGAAAATAATATCAAACCATGAATCTTTAATGATGACATCTCATTTTCCCCAAAATTGATTGCCTTAAACCAGAATTTAGAGAGTATTTAGGCATAGCAAGTCAAATTTTTCAAGGATTCTGTGGTGTTAGGCAAGATTATCAGAATAGGTTGAGGTCGATAGTGGTGGAAACTCAGCGCAATATGAATAAGTTAGGCCATTAGCAAGCCTAAGTACGAGTTACTCCGGGGCGGAACGCCATTTTATCACCACGAATGTTACGCAGGCCAAACGACAAAATTTTCAGAAAAATCGTATATCATCACTGTTTATGAATGTTTGAGGTATTCGCTAAGATACGCCACAACGAAACTCTTTTGCTGTCAAGCTCCTTAGTTATCTTTGGAACCATATGTCAAATTTTATTTATGTTTCTATTGCAAGAAGAGAACAACCTTTTCTATCTCAAATACTTTGCAATGTCGAACTCTCATTGATATGCCGCCGTCCTGAATAATAAAGTCATAGCAGCGGGTTGCTTCATCTAAAAAGGGCCCTCGAGCAACAACGTCGAGAGCCCAACATCATTTTATTCTTGTTCCCATTCTAAGGAGCGGTAGTACGATTATTCAGCTCCTTATTTGAGAATCAGAATGAGGTGCGCTTGTAGCTGCGGTATTGCGGACGCCAGAAGTTGTGTTCGATGGCTTTTGACAGCGCTTCTTCAGAGGTGACGACGGCCATTCCCTGCAGTTGAGCTGCTTTACCGACTTCCATTGCGATGCATTTCGACACGCCCTGAATATCATCGATATCCGGCAATAAGGCACCATGTCCATCGGTCGCTAACGGCGAACATTCAGCCAGTGCGCGGCTCGCGGCCATCAACATGGCATCGGTAACGCGTGTGGCACCGGAGGCCAGAACGCCCAAACCAATCCCTGGGAAGATATAGGAGTTGTTGCACTGGGCGATAGGGAACAGCTGGTCTTTATAGCTCACGGGGGCGAATGGGCTGCCGGTTGCCACTAACGCTGCGCCATCGGTCCAGTTGATGATGTCTTCCGGGCGCGCTTCCACGCGGGAAGTCGGGTTGGACAATGGCATCACGATCGGACGCGAACAATGCTTGTGCATTTCGCGGATCAGTTCTTCGGTGAACAGGCCCGGCTGACCAGACACGCCAATCAGAATGGTTGGCTTGGCGTTACGTACGACATCCAGCAGTGAAATGGCATCGCTTTCTGTCTGCCATTCGACCAGATTTTCGCTTTTTTGCACCAGCTTGCTTTGGAAATCGAGCAGGTTAGGCAGCTTGTCGGTCAGCAGGCCAAAACGGTCGACCATAAAGACGCGCGCGCGGGCTTCATCTTCGCTCAGGCCTTCGGATTTCATCTGCGCAATAATTTGCTCGGCAATACCACAACCGGCGGAACCTGCACCAAGGAAGGTTACGGTCTGATCACGCAATTGCCTGCCCGCCGCACGGCTGGCGGCGATCAGGCTGCCAAGCGTGACGGCTGCGGTACCCTGAATATCGTCGTTAAAGCAGCAGATTTCGTTGCGGTAGCGGTTCAACAGCGGGGTGGCGTTATTCTGCGCAAAGTCTTCGAACTGCAACAACACATTCGGCCAGCGACGTTTTACGGCCTGAATAAATTCTTCTACGAAAGCGTGGTATTCATCACCAGAAATACGCGGGTGGCGCCAACCCATGTACAGCGGATCATTCAGGCGTTGTGGGTTGTTGGTCCCGACATCCAGCACTACCGGCAGGGTATAGGCGGGGCTGATACCGCCGCAGGCGGTGTACAGAGACAGCTTACCAATAGGAATGCCCATGCCGCCGATGCCCTGGTCGCCCAGGCCGAGAATGCGTTCACCGTCGGTGACGACGATCACTTTGACGTTTTGCTTGGTGGCGTTTTGCAGCATGTCATCAATACGATCGCGGTTCGGGTAGGAAATAAACAGCCCACGCGCACGGCGATAAATATCGGAGAAATGCTCACAAGCTTCACCCACCGTCGGTGTGTAGATGATTGGCATCATCTCACTCAGGTGTGAGTCAAGCAGACGGTAGAACAGGGTTTCGTTGGTGTCCTGAATGTTACGCAGGTAAATGTGCTTATCGCTGTCGTTTTTGAAATCCTGATACTGGCGATAGGCGCGTTCTGCTTGTTCTTCAATGGTTTCTACGGCATCAGGCAGTAAGCCTTGCAGGTTAAAATGGCTACGTTCTTCTTCAGTGAAGGCGCTGCCTTTATTCAGCAGCGGGAATTCCAGCAGAATAGGGCCAGCATAAGGGATATAGAGGGGGCGTTTGCTTTCGTATTCAAGTTCCATGGCTTTTGCTCTTCAACGTATCGGATAACTTTATGGGGTAGATCCTAAAAGATCGGGAAAATATGTACAGCAATTGTTATCGGATCATGAGGTAAATTGGCGCAATTATCGACGATCACGTCCTAATTTAACTAAAGAAAGTGTTTTAAGACGTGAATGCCATTGTAATCGGCTTGCGGGGCTGTTAACAGCGGTGCCAGGCAGCACCGCCAGGAGGCAGGATTAGAACGTGATGCGGCTGACGTCTTGGCAGCCGAGGGCGGCCAGCGTTGCGCGCGTAGCATCCCATTGCGTGAGAATGGCACTTTCCGGTTCAGCCAGCACTGCTCGGCTCACTTTTTGGCAATCGCGGCCGGAGACATTCATCAGAATTAACGCGGCTTGCAGGGGAGGCAGACTTGGGTTGAACGCGGCGTTTTCAGCATAGCGGCCAGTGTAAATGGTACCGTCTTCGGCTTCTAGCGCAACCCCGCTGTGCGCATTGCTGTAGGGCGCATGGCTCTGATTGGCTGCGGCCAGTGCGGCTTTTTCCAGTTCGTGGGTTAGCGTCAGTTGGAAGCCGTGATCGACCCGATCCATCAGCAGTGTGGTGATATCCAGGTCTTTGGGGCCGAAGGCATCTGGCAGATAATCGCCAAGAGTTGCAGGTTCACGGCCAGGCAGGCGGATTTTCAGAGCGGTACCGCTGTTGAGTTCGTTCATAAACTGGCGGCAGTGGCCACAAGGCGTGTAGTTCACCGTGATGGAGACCAGGGCGGTTTCGCCGCGTAGCCAGGCATGGGTTACGGAACACTGTTCGGCATGAATGGTCTGCTGCATCGGCGCGCCACTGAACTCCATATTGGCGCCAAAATAGAGATTGCCGCTCTGTCCGCGGGCAATGGCACCGACATAGAACTTGGAGATCGGGGCTAACGAGCAGGCCGCCGCCAGGGGCAGCAGAGCAAATGCCAGAGCATCATCATCCAGCCCGCAGCGCTGCTTGATTGCATCCACCTGTTCTGCCTTAAGCATGGCCGGAAAATCAGGCGCATCAATATAAGGTAATAGGGCGGATTGCAATGTGGCGGGCAGTTCACCGAAAGCGGTTTGAAAACGCGGGTGCATAGAAACTCTCTCTACAGGTTAACGGGATAACATTCTAGGCAGCTCAGCGCGAATAAAGTGTGATGAAAATCTCTTTATTGATGAAATCAATGCAATGAAATGCATAATTGCGGGACGTATCGCAAGTTTTAAGCCTTTCAACCGAACAGGTGCAGCAACACCGGGAACAGAAACGGCGCCAATAGCGAGGTAATGATCCCGCAGATGACTAACGCAAGTGAGCCGAATGCACCTTCCTGATAGTCCATTTCCGCACAGCGCGCCGTGCCCAGCGCATGTGATGCTGTCCCCATTGCCAACCCACGTGCCGAACGGGTCGTGATGCCTAATATTTTGAACAAGGTATGCCCGAATACGGCGCCGAGAATACCGACGAAGATAACGCAGACGGCGCTGATCGCCGGAATGCCGCCAAGTGATTCTGCGACCGCCATCGCGATGGGCGTCGTGACCGATTTAGGCATGATGGACGCGGCAATCTCCGGTGTGGCCCCCATCCATAATGCGATAGCACCACCGCTGATCATGGCCGTCATGCTGCCGATAAAACAGACGGCGATGATGGACTTCCAGCGAGCGCGAATCTGGTGCAATTGCTCATAAAGCGGGTAAGCCAGTGCCACTACGGCCGGTTGTAGCAAGTCATTGAGGATTTTACTGCCCTGAAAATAACGCTCATAAGGAATGCCCGTCAGCAATAGCAGGGGAATAATCACCGCCATTGACACCAGTAATGGGTTGAGCAGTGGCATATTCAGCCATTGGGCCAGCTTGCGTGCTGCGAAGTAGACCGCTAGCGTCAGCGGCAATGACCACCAGATTTCATGGATCATTTTTCGCCCTCCGCTGCATCAGACTTGCCGACGATGCGGCGTTCCCGATGGAAATAATGTGAGGTATAGCCGACAACGACTAACACCATCAGAGTACTTACGGCGCAAGAGATCACCAGTGGGCCGAGGTGTTCGATAATCTGGTCATAGTATTTCATCACGCCAACACCGATGGGCACGAACAAGAGCACCATATAGCGGATCAACAGATGACAGCCTGGTTTGACCCACTTGGCGGGCATAATCTGTGTGGAAAGCAGGGCGAACAGTAGCAACATACCGATAATGCTGCCGGGAATGGCGATCGGCAACACTGCCGCGAGCGCATTGCCAATAAACAAACAAAGGTAGATAAGGGCGATTGCCCTCAGGTATTTCCAGCACAGAGTGAGTAGCTTGGTCATAACTTAATCCTGTTTAACCGATGCATTCATCATACAATTAAACTGTGACCTTAGCCACAAATCACACCATGAATTCGCTCTATGACGACTATGCCGATTGAGCCGGTTGACAGTCGTCATTAAGCCGCATGCTCATTCTGCACTGACAGCATTATGGGTGTCCAACTGCTGTTTTTGCGCCAGGCGGTGCCCGAGGAAAAAGAATAACAGGCTAAATAACGCGGCGGCTATTAACATCATAAACATCATGTATGGTGCCGTGTAGCTGAGAATAAACCCGCACAGCACCGGATTGATGGCGCCGCCCAATGCACTGAGGTTTTGCACGCCGTAGTAGCTGCCTTTGAGATGCTGCGGCGCGATAAAATCGATAAACATATACTCCACAGGGATCACAATGATTTCCCCCAATGTGAATACCGCCATGGCCGCGATCCAGAGCCAGAGCGATTGCCCTGCCAACCAAAACCCCAGCAGCCCCAGAATGAAAAATAGCGTGCCCAGCGCCAGCCAGCGCAGCATGTTTTCCTGACGCATTCCTCGGCTCAGCACATATTGCAGGGCAATAACGATACAGGCGTTGACGATCATCACTGCGCCAATCACCTGATAGGCGAACTCTGCATTCGAAACGGTAATCAGGTATTGCGACAAATAGCCGGTGAACTGGCCGAAAACGACCGCCCCGAGTGTACTGCCAAGGGTAAAGTAAATCAGCCGACGATCGTTACGCAGGATTTTCAGCGTCTGGCGGAAATTCGGCGGTGCGGTAGGTATCACATCGCTTGCTGGTGGGGAGGGAACGCGCTGTCGGCGCAGGCTAAAATTCAAGGTTGTCACCGTGAGTAAAGCCAACCCGCCGGAAAGGTAGAAAGGTAACAATGGGTTCAGCCCTGCCACCATCACGCCCAGTGATGAACCTACCGCCCAACCCACGTTCACCAGCGTGTAGTTGATGGAAAAGGCTTTGATACGCTGTGCAACCGGCAGCCAGTCGGCAAAACAGGCCTTGATAGTAATGCCCAGTACGGAATAGGCAGTATGCAGGATAGCCAACACCACAATGATGCCGCCCGGACGCGGGATCCAAGGGATAGCGAAAAAGCTCAGGGCAAACAGCAGAATGGACGTCAGAATGAGCGTGTTCTTGTTGAATTTATCCACCAGGTAGCCGCCGTACAAACTGGCGAAAATACCGATTGCCAGACTGATGCCCAGAATAATCCCGACACTTTTCGGCAGCAGGTGAAAATGCCCGGTAAGATAAATGGTAATGAATGGCAGAGTCACGCCGCGGCCGATGGTTAAGACCAGCGAACTCGCCAGCAGTGCGTTAATCAGTGGTGGGAATCCCTTCATGTCAGACCTGTTCATGCATACAGTTATTAACCCAATAGGGATAACATAGCGTATTTTAACCAACAAAGAAGGGGGGAATAGGCAATTGTGTGAAAAAAGAGGCTACCGGAATAGCCTCAGAGGAATGGGCTCATTGGCCTGTTTTGGCCTGCAACGTGGCGAACCAAGGCTGGATGAAAGCATCGCTGCTGCCCCAGCCCGGAATAATTTTAGCCAAACTGGCGACACTGACAGGACCAGGCTGACTGACCAGGAGTGCCTGCGGGATAGATGCGGCTTTAAATTCGTAGGTTGCCGGCGTCGGTTCGCCGGCAATTTTGTTCGCCACCAAACGTAAGTTGACTGCACCAATGAGCTTGGTATCCACTGCCACGCTGACTTTCCATGGGCTGTTGGCCTCGCGCATCAGTTGCAGATCCTGATTGGATATGTCGATGCTGTAGAGTTTGATTTCGGTGCGGCCGTTTTCTTTCAGCGCTTTATAAGCCCCTTGGCTGAAGGCGTCCCAGGTGCCCCAGATAGCGTCAATCTTGCCTTTCGGGTATTTGGCCAGTACAGCACCCACTTTATTGGCGGTATCCCCTTGTACGTCGGATGAGACAGCACCAATCGATTCCAGCTCATGAATGCCCGGATTTTGTTTCAGCAACTGTTGATAGGCTGCCTGACGGCGCTCCATCGGCGGGAAGCCAGCGACCCAGAGCTTGATAATATTGGCTTTGCCGTTGAAGTCCTTGATCAACTGTCCGAAGGACTCATTCGCCAGCGAGGCGTCATCTTGCTGTGAAATTGTGACGCCAGGAATACTGCCGCTGATATCGGTATCAAATGCGGATACGGCAATGCCTGCTGCGGCAATGCGTTTGACCAGCTCGGTCGAATAAGGCGCGCGCCCCTGCGAGAGGATAATACCGTCATATTTCTGGCTGATGGCTTGGTTTACGAAATCTTGGAAACGTGCATCATCACCATTGCTGAGAAAGGTATCGACCTTAAAGCCCAGCTTCCGACCCTCCTGAAGCGTACCGGCGAGAAACTGGGTGGTGTTGTCGTCAGATCCCAAATTACGGATTACCGCAATACGGATCGGTCCCTGATGTTGCGCGATGGCCGCAGGTACTGGCGTGGGTGTTTCTGCCGCGAACAGCGGCAAAACGGTCAGCAGGCCAATAGCCAGCAGCGGGGTCTTTAAGGTTTTCATTATTATTGGCTCCGAAAGCAGGTGAGATCTATCCCGGTAAGACGCTATTTATAGCAGTCTTTCCTTCCGGACGTCTACTTGTAATATCGGAGCCCCGTAACGGGCAATGGATCTGGCATTGCCCTTCGCTGAACGAGACGGTGAGGCGTTAACGTGAGGGAATGCAAATAAAAAGGGCCGAGCAAGCTCGACCCTTATGGCAGGAGAAAAGGTGTTATTTCACCTGCATCCCTGGTTGTGCGCCGCTGTCCGGGCTAAGCAGGAAGATCTCTTTTCCACCTGGGCCGGCAGCCATCACCATACCTTCGGAAATACCAAAGCGCATTTTGCGTGGTGCAAGGTTGGCAACCATGATGGTCAGGCGGCCTTCAAGCGCTTTGGGTTCTGGGTAAGCGGAGCGAATGCCTGAGAAGATCTGACGCGTTTCACCGCCCAGATCCAACTGCAGCTTAAGCAACTTATCCGAGCCTTCAACAAAGTCGGCACTTTTGATCAGTGCGATACGCATATCAACCTTGGCGAAATCGTCAAAAGTGATCGTATCCTGAATGGGATCGTCAGCCAGCGGACCGGTGACAACTTTAGCCGCCGTCATGTCTTCTTTCGACGCGCTTACCATTTCATTGACTTTGTCCAGATCGATACGGTTGAACAGCGCTTTGAATGGATTGACCTGATGGCTCAGTAACGGCTGCTGAATGCTATCCCAGCTAAGCTCACAGTTGAGGAAAGCTTCGGTACGTTCGCTCAGCGACGGCAGCACTGGCTTCAGGTAGGTCATCAATACACGGAACAGGTTGATGCCCATTGAACAGATGGCTTGTAAGTCGGCATCGCGGCCTTCTTGTTTCGCCACAACCCAGGGTGCCTGCTCATCCACATAACGGTTAGCCAGATCGGCCAACGCCATGATTTCGCGGATTGCCCGGCCAGACTCACGGCTGGCATAGGCGTCGGCAATACTTTGCGCCGCGTCAACGAAGGTTTGGTACAGCGCAGGGTCAGCCAGTTTGTCGGCCAGTTGGCCACCAAAGCGTTTATTGATAAAGCCAGCGTTGCGAGAAGCCAGGTTCACCACTTTATTGACGATGTCGGCGTTCACGCGCTGCACGAAATCTTCCAGATTCAGGTCGATATCGTCAATGCGTGAAGACAGCTTGGCGGCATAGTAGTAACGCAGGCAATCGGCATCCAGGTGTTGCAGATAGGTACCGGCCTTGATAAAGGTGCCGCGAGACTTGGACATCTTGGCGCCGTTCACCGTCACGTAACCGTGTACGAACAGGTTGGTCGGTTTGCGGAAGTTACTGCCTTCCAGCATTGCTGGCCAGAACAGGCTGTGGAAATAAACGATGTCCTTACCGATAAAGTGGTACAGCTCGGTGGTGGAGTCTTTGCGCCAGAATTCGTCAAAGTCCAGATCGCCACGCTTGTCGCACAGGTTTTTGAATGAGCCCATGTAGCCGATTGGCGCATCCAGCCAGACGTAGAAGTATTTGCCAGGTGCGTCTGGGATCTCAAAGCCGAAATACGGCGCATCGCGTGAAATATCCCACTGTTGCAGACCGGATTCAAACCACTCCTGCATCTTGTTGGCAACCTGTTCTTGCAGCGCACCTGAACGGGTCCAGGCTTGCAGCATGGCGCTGAACTCAGGCAGATCAAAGAAGAAGTGCTCGGAATCGCGTAATACCGGCGTAGCGCCAGAGACCACGGATTTCGGATCGATCAGCTCGGTCGGGCTGTAGGTTGCACCGCAAACTTCACAGTTATCACCGTATTGATCCGGTGATTTGCATTTTGGGCAGGTGCCTTTTACGAAGCGGTCAGGCAGGAACATGCCTTTCTCCGGATCGTACAGCTGAGAAATTGTCCGGTTTTTAATAAAGCCGTTTTCTTTCAGGCGACCATAAATCAGGCTCGACAGCTCACGGTTCTCATCGCTATGGGTTGAATGATAGTTATCATAGCTGATGCCAAAACCGGCGAAATCCTGTTGGTGCTCCTGGCTCATTTCCGCAATCATTTCTTCTGGCTGAATGCCTAACTGCTGAGCTTTCAGCATGATCGGCGTGCCGTGCGCGTCGTCCGCACAGATGAAATGAACCTCGTGGCCGCGCATTCGTTGGTAACGAACCCAGATATCTGCCTGGATGTGCTCGAGCATGTGGCCGAGATGGATGGAACCATTTGCGTACGGTAGCGCGCACGTCACCAATAATTTTTTCGCGACTTGAGCCATAGTGAGAACTTGGTTTCTGTAATGAATAAAAAGGGTCTTCGATGTTACCCGATCGTGCCCGCTACGGCTAGGGCGGTTTCTTTATGCAGAGATGCGTCGGCGGGCGCGCAGTTCTGATATGCTAGACGGGAAGCTATCCATTCAAAATCAAGGAGCCGGGATGAGCGCAAAATCCCCTGAGCAGACTAACCCCGAAGTTCTGCGTGCCCTGGTGACCGGAGTATTGGCCGCCTTTGAACACCCGACGTTAAAAAACAATCTGACTGCGCTGAAGGCCATTCACCATTGCGCGCTGCTGGACGATGTACTGCATATTGAATTGACCATGCCATTCGCCTGGCAGAGCGGTTTCGAGGTGCTGAAGGACACCGTCAGTGCAGAGTTACTGCGCGTGACCGGCGCTGAGGCTGTCGACTGGAAACTGAAGCACGATATCACCACGTTGAAACGTGCGAACGATCAGGCCGGCATCAAAGGCGTGCGTAATATTATTGCTATCAGTTCCGGTAAAGGCGGGGTGGGTAAATCCACTACGGCGGTTAACCTGGCATTAGCGCTGGCAGCGGAAGGGGCCAAAGTCGGTATTTTGGACGCTGACATCTATGGCCCGTCGATCCCGAATATGCTGGGCACTGAAAATGAACGCCCAACGTCACCAGACGGCCAGCACATGGCGCCGATAGTGGCGCATGGCCTGGCAACCAATTCGATTGGTTATCTGGTGACTGACGATAACGCCATGGTCTGGCGTGGGCCTATGGCCAGTAAAGCGCTGATGCAACTGTTGCAGGACACGCTTTGGCCGGATCTGGACTATTTAGTGCTGGATATGCCACCAGGCACCGGCGATATCCAGTTGACATTGTCGCAGAATATCCCGGTTACCGGGGCTTTAGTGGTGACCACACCGCAGGACATCGCGTTGCTTGACGCTGCTAAAGGTATTGTCATGTTCGAAAAAGTTCACGTGCCGGTTTTGGGCATCGTGGAAAACATGAGCGTGCATATTTGCAGCAATTGCGGTCATCACGAGCCCATCTTTGGGACCGGTGGGGCTGAGAAGCTGGTGAAGAAATATAACAGTCGGCTGTTGGGGCAATTACCGCTGCATATTTCACTGCGCGAGGATTTGGATCGCGGCGAGCCGACGGTGATCAGCCGCCCGGACAGT
The DNA here is from genome assembly GCF_058191755.1 of Serratia sp. CoH_122_TC_1. Lineage (NCBI taxonomy): Bacteria > Pseudomonadati > Pseudomonadota > Gammaproteobacteria > Enterobacterales > Yersiniaceae > Serratia > Serratia sp. CoH_122_TC_1. The sequence goes on along the minus strand of NZ_JBXWLA010000001.1, from coordinate 252,362 downwards.
GAGTTTGCCGAACTGTACCGTCAACTTGCCGGTCGTGTTGCCGCGCAAATGTACTGGCAGGGTGAAGCGATCCCGACGGAAATTTCTTTCCGCGCGTTGTAATCACACACTGCTGGCTTAAAAACAAAACCCCGGATAAGTTCCGGGGTTTTGTTTATGGCGTAATAACGTGTTTGTGCAAGTCCGCCCGCGTATACGGGCGCTCTACCTGCGCCAATACAGTAGCAATATGTTCCAGCAATCCTTGCGTTGGTGCAGGTTCCCGTACTCCCATCAGTGCCATTGGCAAGGCCAATGCAACGACAATCTGCGGTGTAGAAAGCTGAGGGCGAGGTTTGCCGTGCTGCAACCACAAAAATAGCGTACTGGCCAGATAGCCAAGTATCAGGCCGCTCACCACTTCCGAAGGAGAATGTACGTGGATAGCTAACCGCGATAGTCCTATGGTGACAGGCAATACCAGCCCCACAATCAGCGCCATGCTGCGTACGGCATGTGAAAAACGCCCGGTCAGCGTCCAGAGCAGAACTGGCCAGATACTGGCCGCCAACGCGGAGTGGCCGCTAAATCCGGTAAAATCATAACGTTCTATGCCAATACCCCAGCCCATAAAGGCCAGTTTTGAAGCACAGACTATACCGCCAGCACTACCGAAGATCAGCGCCCATTGCCAGCCAGCGGTACGGGTCGCGCGTGAGGCAACAAGTACGGCAAAAAGAATCAGCGAGCAGGGCAACAGCAACATGCTGTCGCCAAAAAATGTCAAAAAATGCCAGTCCAGCACGTTAGTCTCCGGTGAAATGCAAAATCCTATTTCAAGGATAATTATCAAGCCACGGAGTTTACCCTGTGACGCCGAATTGCCCTAGGCGCAATAATCTTAAAACCGATGAATGCCACTTATGGCGAAATAACCAGAGATAGCGCCCCGTTGGCAACAATATAGTCTGGCGCAATGCCCGCTAACTCCCTATAATTGTCGCGTTTTAGTTCCCCTCCTTCACACTACGAAATCAGGTCTTTAATTTTATGACTGACAAGCCGCATCAGTGCGTCATTATTGGTATAGCTGGCGCATCTGCCTCCGGAAAAAGCCTTATCGCCAGTACGTTATATCGTGAACTTCGCGATCAGGTTGGCGATGAACACATCGGCGTGATTCCTGAAGACAGTTACTACAAAGACCAGACTCATCTGACCATGGAAGAACGGGTCAAAACAAACTATGACCACCCGAATGCCATGGATCACAACCTGCTGTTCCAGCATTTGCAAATGCTGAAATCGGGCAGGGCGATAGAGTTACCGCTGTACAGTTACACTGAACATACACGCAAGAAAGAGACCATTCACCTGGAACCTAAAAAGGTGATTATTCTTGAGGGGATCCTGCTGTTGACGGATATCCGTCTGCGTCAGGAAATGAATTTCTCGATTTTTGTCGATACGCCGCTGGACATTTGCTTGATGCGTCGAATGAAGCGTGACGTGAATGAACGTGGCCGTTCGATGGATTCGGTGATGGCGCAATACCAGAAAACCGTCCGCCCTATGTTCCTGCAGTTTATCGAGCCTTCCAAACAATACGCCGACATTATCGTTCCACGCGGTGGGAAAAACCGTATTGCGATCGACATTCTAAAAGCCAAAATTAGCCAATTCTTTGAGTAATGCTGCTCAATGGCCGGAAACCCCTGGTTTCCGGCCTGCGGGCAACTATTTACGCTGCGGCGTAGACCTTTCGCCCGTTGTGTGGCAATTTTTGTTTTAGTGACACGCCTTGATGGAGATGAAGAGATGAGACTGTGCGACCTTGATATAGAAGCCTGGCTGGATTGTGAAAAACTGGTGATTTCACCGCGTCCGCCGATTGAGCGTATTAACGGGGCCACAGTGGATGTCCGTTTAGGCAATCAGTTCCGTGTGTTCCGCGGTCATACTGCGGCATTTATCGATCTGAGTGGCCCGAAAGATGAAGTCAGCGCTGCGTTGGACCGCGTGATGAGTGATGAAATCGTTCTGCCAGAAGGTGAGGCCTTCTTCCTGCACCCGGGTGAGCTGGCACTGGCAGTGACGTTGGAGTCGGTAACGTTGCCGAACGATCTGGTGGGTTGGCTGGACGGCCGCTCCTCCTTGGCGCGTTTGGGGTTGATGGTTCACGTAACCGCACACCGTATCGATCCGGGCTGGCAGGGCCGCATTGTTCTGGAGTTCTATAATTCGGGTAAGCTGCCGCTGGCATTGCGTCCGGGTATGCTGATCGGTGCGTTAAGCTTTGAACCGTTGTCCGGACCGGCAGCACGTCCTTACAATAGCCGCCAGGATGCAAAATACCGCGATCAACAGGGTGCAGTAGCCAGTCGAATTGACAAGGACTAACCGCGCTGGTGGTCGGGTTAGTGTGGCGCTGACAAGAGGATGGCATGAGAAGATTACTGACGACTTTGGCGATTTTACTGGTGGTGCTGGTGGCCGGAATATCCGCGCTGGTGCTTTTGGTTAATCCGAATGATTTTCGTGCCTATATGGTTACGAAGGTCGAACAAAAGAGCGGTTATCATCTGACATTGGATGGCGATCTGCGCTGGCATATTTGGCCGCAGCTCAGCATTCTGGCAGGGCGCATGACGCTGACCGCACCTGGGGCCAACGCGCCAGTGGTGAGCGCGGATAATATGCGCCTTGACGTTAAATTGCTGCCGTTGTTGTCGCATCAGCTGTTTGTGAAACAGGTAATGCTGAAAAATGCCGTCATCCGCCTTACGCCCGACAGCGAAGAACAAAATCAACCCAATGCACCTATCGCGCCTGCGGGCAATTCTGCAGAGTCGGTAGATACGCCATGGAAGTTTGACATTGATAATCTGAAGGTTGTGGACAGTCTGCTGATCTGGCAGCGCGCCAACAACGAACAAATCAACGTTCGCGATATTAATCTCACCTTGAAGCAAAATGCCAAACGCCAGGCGCAAATGGAACTTTCCAGCCGGGTGAACCGTGATCAACGCGATCTGACTTTCAACATGGTGGCGGATATCGATCTGCAGCAATATCCGCGACGCATTGCGGCCAATATCAGCCAATTCAATTACCAACTTGAAGGTGCGGATATTTTGGCCGGTGGCATCAAGGGTGATGGCAGCGCTCAGATGGTGTACCAACAAATGCCGCAGCAAGTCGCGTTAAGCCAGCTGACCCTCAGCGCCAATGACAGCCAATTCTCGGGCGGGGCCAGCGTGCAGATGGGTGACGTGCCTGCCTATGTGTTGAATTTGACATCCACGGCAGTAGATTTGGACGCACTTTCTGGTTGGCAGTCCAAGTCCAGTACACAAGAACAGCAAACACCAGGCACGACATCTGCGCCAGTGATTGCCAATCAAATGGACGATCCACAGCAAAATCTTGAAGTACTGCGTGACTTTAACGCACAGCTTAATTTGAGCGTTGATCAACTCACCTATCGCGGCATGAATATTGTTCATTTATCAACGCAAGCGGAAAACCAGCAGGGTTTGCTGACGGTACATTCACTCTCGGGGCAGCTGGCCGGGGGCGATTTCGCGTTGCCTGGCTCGCTGGATGCACGCCACAGCCGGCCAGTGATCGCCGTGAAGCCGGTAGTGCGGCAGGTTGAGTTGGGCACTGTACTGAAAGCGTTCGACATGCCACAGGTATTAACCGGCAAACTTAGTATGCAAGGGGATTTGACGGGCGATCGCTTGACATCACAGTCGTTTGAGCGGCGTTGGCAAGGAACCGCTCAATTGACAATGCAAGATGCGCAACTGCATGGCCTGAATATTCAGCAGTTGATTCAGCAAGCGGTGGCACGCAACGACAGCAGCGTGAGTGGGCAGAAAGATTACCAACGTTATACCGAAGTGAAGCAACTGTCGGCAAAAGCGAGTTTGAATAGCGGTACGGTAAAATTCACCGAGTTGGGTGCAGATTCGCCATTGTTGAATCTGAGTGGTAGCGGTACGGTGGATATGCCAGGTAAGCAGTGTGATATGGCGCTGAATGTACGAGTAACGGGTGGTTGGCAAGGGCGTAGCGATCTGATCGAACAGCTGCAGAAAACGCCTATCCCGCTGCGTGTTTACGGCCCGTGGAGCCAGCTCAACTACCAGTTACAGGTTGATCAGATACTGCGTAAAACGCTGCAGGACAGGGCGAAAGAGGCGCTGAATAAGTGGGCTGATAAGAACAAGGATTCGCGCGAAGGCCAGGATCTGAAAAAACTGCTTGATAAGCTTTAATCATGAAATGTACGGGTCGGTTAGCGGCCCGTATATTCTGTGACACCCTCAGAGTATTCCCCTTTCCTAATAATTTCCTCCTGTAACTTTGACGGATATCATTACGCCTTTAACTGAGTTTGTGCAGAGTGTGCCCAGTTAAGTGATTTCTACATTTCAGCATGGTCAAAACAATAAGTTGAGGGAATATGATAGAACTTCTGATCGGGGCGGTCGTTGCGGCGGGCGTTGGGCGCTATATCATCAAAGGCTACTCTGCGACGGGAGTTCTGATGGTGGGCGGCCTGCTCCTCTTGGCCATCAGTGCCTTGATGGGCAAGAGCCTGTTGCCTGCCAGCGCAGTATCTACAGGGTGGCGCACGACGGATATCATCGAATATGTCAAGATCCTGCTGATGAGCCGTGGTGGCGATCTTGGCATGATGATCATGATGCTGTGCGGGTTTGCGGCTTATATGACACACATTGGTGCTAATGATGTGGTCGTAAAGCTGGCCTCACGTCCCTTGCAGATGATCAACTCCCCCTATCTTCTGATGGTAGCAGCGTATTTTGTCGCTTGCCTGATGTCACTGGCTGTCTCCTCTGCAACCGGTTTGGGTGTGCTGCTGATGGCCACATTATTCCCGCTGATGGTCAACGTGGGGATTAGCCGCGGCGCAGCGGCGGCTATCTGTGCTTCACCGGCTGCCATTATCCTTGCACCTACCTCTGGTGACGTGGTGCTGGCTGCTAAGGCTGCGGAAATGCCGTTGGTCGATTTCGCGTTTAAAACTACCTTACCGATATCCATTGCGGCGATTGTCTGCATGGCCATTGCGCACTTCTTCTGGCAACGCTACCTCGACAAGAAGAACAACGAACAGCACCACATTATGGATGTGAGTGAAATAACTACGCATGCACCGGGGTTTTACGCTGTTTTACCTTTTACACCGATTCTCGGCGTGCTGGTGTTTGACGGCAAGTGGGGGCCGGAACTGCATATCATCACTGTATTGGTGGGGTGCATGTTATTGGCGGCAGTGATTGAGTTCTTACGCAGCTTCAGTGCCAAACAGGTATTTACCGGTCTTGAAGTGGCCTATCGGGGAATGGCGGACGCTTTTGCCAGTGTGGTGATGCTGTTGGTCGCTGCGGGCGTATTCGCTCAAGGGTTGAGTACCGTTGGATTTATCAGCGGGTTAATCAGTTTGGCACAGTCGTTTGGTACTGGCGGGATTATCATGATGCTGGTGCTGGTGGTGATTACCATGCTGGCGGCAATGACTACCGGTTCGGGAAATGCGCCGTTCTATGCTTTTGTTGAACTGATTCCTAAACTGGCGGCTCAGATGGGGGTAAATCCCGCGTATTTGGTGATCCCCATGCTGCAGGCGTCGAATCTGGGTCGTACGTTGTCACCGGTTTCCGGTGTGGTGGTGGCGGTATCTGGCATGGCGAAAATCTCCCCGTTCGACGTTGTGAAACGTACGTCGGTACCGGTGATTGTTGGGTTGATCGTGGTGATTGTGGCGACGGAGCTGCTGGTTCCTCAGCATTTGTAACAGGTGGCCGGGCGATGCCCGGCCCCTGGTTACACCTCGTAGTCAGGCTCTGGTACTGACAGCGGAGTGATCTTCACTTTCAAAATACGGTGGCTACTGACTTCCAGTGGTTCAAACAGATAGTCACCAATGCGTAACTGTTCGCCTTCTTGAGGAATACGTTGGCTGTGTTCCATCAGCAAGCCGGCCAACGTGTGGTATTCACGTCTCTCTTCCAGCGGAAGTGGCAGATACAACACCAAATCCTCCAGAGGCATATAACCATTGGCGGTCCAACTGCCATCAGCATTTTGCTGAATGTCATGCCGCGCATCGACCTCTTCACCGGCTTCCGGAAGGTTACCGGCAATGGTTTCCATCACGTCCGTTAGCGTCACAATGCCTTCAACTGAACCGAACTCATCGACGACAAAGGCAAAGTGCGTCTGTGCCTGGCGGAATTGCTCCAGCGCGCTCAGCAGGGTTAACTGCTCCGGGAAAATCAGCGGCTGAAGGATTAATGCACGTAAATCGAGCGGAGCCTGAGCCAGTTGCTGTTTCAGTACATCAATAGTATGGATCACCCCGAGCGGTTCATCGCTGGCACTGTTCTCCACCACGACAATGCGCGTATGCTGATTTCTTTCAAGTAGCTGTGTCAGCTTTTCTTGCGGGTCATTCAGCTCAAGATATTCCACATCGTGGCGTGAAGTCATGATGCTGCTTACCGTACGCTGAGCCATGCCTAACACCCGTTCTATCATATGCCGTTCCTGCCGATTGAAAATCTCACCGTTTTCACTGGTGCTATCGGCCAACAGGTTGGCGGAGTGACTGTCCACTTCCGCTTCTTCGTGTTTACCACTCAGCATACGCAATACCGCTTCCGCAGTTCGTTCTCGCAGCGGCCGTACCGTTGACAGAAAACGACGTCGGTTGAACTGGGACAGTTGGTTCAAGGCCTCAATCATCACCGAGAAACCAATGGCGGCATACAGATAACCTTTCGGGATATGGTAGCCAAATCCTTCAGCAACCAGGCTGAAACCAATCATCAACAAGAAGCTTAGGCACAGGATGACAATCGTCGGGTGGGCATTGACAAAGCGCGTTAGCGGCTTGCTGGCCAGCAGCATCAGCCCGATAGCGATACAGACTGCAATCATCATTACTGCCAAGTGATCGACCATGCCGACGGCGGTGATCACCGAATCGAGAGAGAATACGGCATCCAGTACCACGATTTGTGCCACAACCGGCCAGAAACGGGCGCCTTTGCGCGGACCATGTTGTTCTTCATCTTTACCCTCCAGCCGCTCGTTCAACTCCATGGTGGCTTTGAACAGCAGGAAGATACCCCCGACCAACATAATCAGATCGCGGCCGCTGAAAGGGTGCCCAGAGGCAAAGAACAGCGGTTGGGTCAGCGTGGCCAGCCATGAGATGGACGCCAACAGCGCCAAGCGCATCAACAGCGCCAGCAACAGGCCGACGACGCGGGCTTTATCCCTCTGATGTTTTGGTAGTTTTTCCGCCAGAATGGCGATAAAGATAAGGTTGTCTATACCCAGAACGATTTCCAGCACGACCAAAGTGGCCAGGCCGGCCCAAATTGTTGGATCTGCGATCCATTCCATACGCCCAATTTCACCTGTAAGTTCGACGGCTTATGCCGCAAGGGAATGATGGGTGCTGAGGCGGGAAAATTCAACTTTTAAACCTTGCTTTGGCAATGTGCATCTAAGCTAGGATGGGGTTAAGCCAAAATAATGCATAAATAGTCACCCTCTCATCGGGCTCGTCGGATGAGATTATGCGGTCAGAGGGTTTTTTTCATGCAAAAGGGACGACTCTCAAGAAAAGGGGAGTGGTTAATTGTACATGAAGTGGTGGAAATATAATTTAAAAATATCAATTAGTTATATGTGATTTAGCCTGCTACACTTTGTTCAGTTCCCGCCTATGGGTAGTCTTAATCTGAAAAGGGTACTCAGCAAGTATCTTAGACTTGTATCGATAAGTTAATAGTATAAGAATCTTAGCCACATAAACATTTACAAGTATCATCGTTTGGTTTTAAAAGCGCAGTTATTTTTGCTTTTATGTGACATGAGCGTCTCTTAGTAAAGAGCATCGCCTTGAATTTACGTTGAAAAGCGATTGGGCAATTCCTGATTGCTTCATAGAAAATGATGACAGTGCATTGGTAGCTGAGAGCCAAGGGCGGTAGCGTGTCTGCGCCACTCTGTTCCCGTTTTCATAAGCGTCCTGGATAAGGCTTAGTTCGGCTACGTTAAAATTATTGATTGTGGATGAAAAACATGCAAAAGAGACTGAAGGCTGTGATCCCCGTAGCTGGCCTGGGAACCCGTATGTTGCCTGCGACAAAAGCCATTCCTAAAGAAATGCTGCCGGTGGTCGATAAACCATTGATTCAGTACATTGTTAATGAGTGCGTGGCCGCTGGGATTAAAGATATTGTATTGGTTACCCATTCCTCTAAGAATGCAATTGAAAACCACTTCGATACCTCTTTTGAACTCGAGGCAGTTCTGGAGTCACGTGTTAAGCGCCAGCTTCTCGAAGAAGTACAGACTATCTGCCCAGACGATGTGACGGTGATGCAAGTGCGCCAAGGTCAGGCAAAAGGCTTGGGCCATGCCGTTCTATGCGCTAAACCTATGGTCGGTGATGATCCTTTTGTGGTGTTGTTACCGGATGTCTTGTTGGATGATTCGACAGCCGATCTGCGTAAAGAGAACCTGGCCAAAATGATCCAACGTTTCACTGAAACTGGCTATAGCCAGGTTATGGTGGAACCGGTACCGGAACAGGATGTTTCGAAATACGGCGTGGTGGACTGTGGTGGTGCGACGCTGTCGGCAGGAGAGAGTACTCCTATGACTGCGGTAGTGGAAAAACCTGCCCGTGAGGACGCGCCATCCAATCTGGCTGTAGTGGGCCGTTATGTTCTGTCCGCCGATATCTGGCCGTTGTTGGAAAAAACGTTGCCGGGTGCGGGTGATGAAATCCAGCTCACCGATGCGATTGCCATGTTGATGGATGCTCAAACCGTAGAGGCCTTTCACATGAGTGGCAAGTCGCATGACTGTGGGGATAAGCTGGGTTACATGAAAGCGTTTGTGCAATATGGCTTGCGTCACTCCTCCGAGGGTGAAGATTTTACCCAATGGTTGAAGCAGACACTAAATAGCAAGTAATGGTTGCGGCTGAATATACGATCATAATATTGAAAGAGGATTATCATGACCAAGTTGAAAGCTGTCATTCCTGTTGCAGGCCTGGGTATGCGTATGTTGCCGGCAACCAAGGCCATCCCAAAAGAAATGTTGCCGATCGTCGATAGGCCGTTGATTCAATATATCGTTAATGAGTGCGTTGCTGCAGGGATCAAAGAAATCATCCTGGTGACGCATTCTTCGAAAAACGCGATTGAAAACCACTTTGATACCTCATTCGAATTGGAAGCGATGCTTGAAGCGCGCGTGAAGCGTCAGTTGCTGGAAGAGGTACAGTCAATTACGCCAAAAGGCGTCACGCTGATGCATATTCGTCAAGGGCAGCCAAAAGGTTTGGGACATGCGGTGCTTTGTGCCAAACCCCTGGTAGGGGATTCACCCTTTGTGGTTTTGTTGCCGGATGTCTTGCTTGACGACGCAAAAGCAGACTTGAAGAAAGATAATTTGCCACACATGATTTCTCGCTTTGAACAGACGGGATTGAGCCAGGTGTTGGTTCAGGCTGCTGATGAGCATGTGCTGTATGATTACTCGGTAGTTGAATGCGAAGCCAGCAAGCTGCAACCGGGTGAAAGTTCTCGCATGACTGCGATTATCGAAAAACCAGGTCGTGAAGTTCAGTTGAAGTCGAATTATTCCGCGGTAGGGCGCTATGTTCTCTCGGCTGATATTTGGCCGATCTTGGAAAAAACAGAGCCAGGGGCGTGGGGACGCATTCAACTGACAGATGCTATTGCTGAATTACTGAAACACAAACCGGTCGAGGCGACAGAGCTGGTGGGTGAGTCGTTCAATTGCGGTGAAAAAATGGGGTATCTGCGGGCGTTTGTGACCTATGGTTTACGCCACCCCACGCAGGGTAAAGCGTTTCGCGAGTGGGCAGAGCAACTTTCTTTATAATTAGAACCAAGAAAATTTCCTGCGGGCTGGCTAAGCGCATGCTTACTAGCCCCTTCAAGCACGTTTTACAGAAGAGCACTTAGACAGACATACTCTTTTTTTTGATAATTATGCAATAATGCTCTCAACGTAATTTTTATACTAGCAAATCAGAATTCAATACTTGCTCAATGAATGTGAATTTTCATACGCGTTTGGGCAGATGACAAACCATTTTGCTGAGTGCCGCGATAAGCGCCACGGTTGGCCAGGGGCTTAGCACCGCAAACGTTCTAACTTTGATAGTGATGATAACTCGATGGCAAAAAAACAATGGAAACTGATACCGCTCTTGGTATCTATCAGTGTGGTTAGCGGCTGTACGATGGTGCCGGGATCTCACCTTTCAACAAGTGGAAAAGACATAGTAAAACAACAGGATAGTGACTTCGATATCGACAAGTTGGTAAATGTTTATCCAATGACGCCAAGTCTCGTTGAAAAAATGCGACCTAAGCCGGTCGTTGCTCAATCAAATTCTTCACTTGAGCGCGAACTGCAGAATTATGAATATCGAATTGGTGTTGGTGACGTGTTGATGGTTACTGTATGGGATCATCCGGAACTAACAACGCCAGCTGGCCAGTACCGAAGTGCTAGTGATACCGGTAACTGGGTGAATTCTGACGGCACTATCTTTTATCCTTACATCGGCAAGGTAAAAGTTGTCGGTAAGAGCATGGGCCAAGTGCGCAACGAGATCGCTAGCCGACTGGCGCAATATATTGAAAGTCCGCAAGTTGATGTCAGTATCGCTGCATTCCGTTCGCAAAAAACTTATGTCACTGGCGAAGTAGCTAAATCCGGACAACAGCCAATCACAAACGTCCCACTGACAGTTATGGATGCGGTTAATGCTGCCGGAGGGCTCTCTGAAAATGCAGATTGGCGTAATGTGGTATTGACGCATAATGGCAGAGAGCAACGTATTTCTTTACAGGCGCTGATGCAACGTGGCGACTTAACGCAAAATCATCTTCTCTATCCTGGGGATATTCTGTATATACCTCGCAATGATGATTTAAAAGTCTTTGTCATGGGGGAAGTTAAAAAGCAGGCTACGCTAAAAATGGATCGTAGTGGCATGACTTTGACAGAAGCATTGGGTAACGCAGAAGGTATGGATCAAAGTTTTGCTGATGCAACAGGGGTATTTGTTATTCGCCCATTACGTGGTGCAGAAGGCCAAAAACTGGCGAACATTTACCAACTTAATGCTTCAGATGCTGCAGCGATGGTTATGGGGACAGAATTCCAGTTGCAACCTTATGACATTGTGTATGTCACAACTGCGCCTGTAGTGCGTTGGAATCGCGTTATTAGTCAGTTAGTCCCTACAATTTCTGGCTTCAATGACCTCAGCGAGGGTTCACTGCGTATTCGTAACTGGCCGTAGTTGTTTGAGAGGCTCTATAATGTTTGATTCGGTTTTAGTTATATGCGTTGGCAATATTTGTCGCTCCCCGACTGGGGAGCGGTTACTTCAACGCGAATTGCCAGAGAAAATAATCCGTTCAGCAGGTATTAGTGCGGTTGTTGGCCATGCTGCAGATAGCTGTGCTGAAGAAGTGGCAAAGTCTCATGGATTAAGTTTAGAAGGACACGTTGCACGGCAGCTAACAAGAGAAATGTGCAGAGATCATGATTTATTACTTGTAATGGAAAGGAAGCATATTGAAGCAGTATGTGAAATTATTCCAGAGATGAGAGGAAAAATTATGCTTTTCGGCCATTGGGATAATCATAGAGAAATAGCCGATCCATATAAACAAAGTCGAGAAGCTTTTGACTTTGTTTATCGATCACTTGAAGTTTCATCGAAGCTGTGGGCTACGGCGTTAAAGAACTGAATTGGAATAGTTATGTCAGATAAAAAGAAATCGGTTCCATCTTCGGATGTTTTGAGTGAGTTGGATATAACTCGGTTGATGGCTACCTTAATTGACAATCGGTGGTTAATTTGTGCAGTGACAACCTTCGTAACCTTAATTGGTATTATGTATGCGTTGTTTTCAACACCGATTTATCGTGCAGATGCATTAGTTCAAGTAGAAAAAAATGCTGGTAGTTCATTACTGAGTGATATCTCATCAATGTTACCAACAAATTCATCAGCTTCAGCTTCAGAAATAGAATTGATTCAATCAAGAATGGTCATTGGGAAAACAGTGGATGATCTAAATCTTGATATTGAAGTAAATCAAGATTATTTCCCAGTATTTGGGAAAGGTTTTAGTCGGATTAAGGGTGATAAACCAGCGGATATCGCCATCTCAAGGCTCTCACTACCTGAATCATGGTCGGAAAACGATCAGGAACTAAAGGTGACGATTCTTGATAAAAGCACTTATGAAGTATCCTCTAATGGCGATACCTTATTTAAAGGTACTGTGAATAATTTTGAATCACGCAATGGTGTCAGTTTATTAATTAGTGGTATCGATGCGCCACAAGGAACAATTTTTGAAATAGTTAAACATAGCCGTTTAGCCGCTATTAATGATGTATTAGACCGTTTGACTGTTTCAGATAAAGGGAAAGAAACTGGGGTGTTAGAAATATCACTAACAGGAACCGACCCTATTTTGATTCGTAAAGTTGTTGATGGCATTAGCCAAAACTATTTGCGACAGAACGTTGATCGAAAATCTGAAGAAGCAGCCAAAAGCCTAGAGTTCTTGAAAGATCAGTTACCAATTATCCGTGCAAATTTGGATAGTTCAGAGAATAAACTCAATAGTTACCGTCAACAAAATGATTCTGTAGATTTATCTCTGGAAGCAAAATCTGTACTTGATACGATGGTATCTGTTGAGTCTCAGCTTAATCAGCTAACATTTAGTGAAGCTGAAATATCTAAACTTTATACGAAAGAACATCCCGCCTACAAAGCTCTTCTAGAAAAGAGAAAAACGTTAGAAAACGAAAAAGAAAAATTGAACAAGCGTGTCAGTGGTATGCCAAAGACACAGCAGGAAATTCTAAGATTAACTCGTGATGTTCAGTCTGGGCAGGAAGTTTATATGCAGTTGCTGAACAAGCAACAAGAGCTTAATATAAATAAAGCTAGTACTATTGGTAATGTTAGAATTATTGATAATGCGATAACTCAACCTAAGCCAGTGAAACCTAAGAAAACGATTCTTGTATTAGCAGCAATGATGGCTGGATTAATTCTATCATCTGGCTATGTCGTACTCATGAGTTTGTTACACCGTGGGATCGAAAGCGCTGAGCAGCTTGAAGAAAGCGGGATAAGTGTTTATGCGAGTATTCCTCTTTCTGAATGGCAGGTTAATCAAGCAACGAAAAATCTGGCCAAAAAGAAATTTTCAAAAAATCAGGCTGGAAACGACTTTTTGCTTGCAGTAGGAAACCCTGCCGATTTAGCTATGGAGGCTATTCGAAGTTTACGGACAAGCTTGCACTTCGCCATGATGGAAGCGAAGAATAACGTTATTGTTATCTCTGGTGCTAGCCCTGGTATCGGTAAAACGTTTGTATGCGCGAACTTAGCTGCAACTGTTGCTCTAAGTGGATTGCGGGTTCTCTTTATTGATGGAGATTTACGAAAAGGCTATTCGCACAAACTTTTTGCAGAGGGAAAGAACGACAAGGGGTTGTCATCTGTTCTTTCAGGTAAGGACTCAGTCGAGCAAGCTATACTCAAAACAAAAATTGAAGGGTTAGACTTTATGGGGCGTGGTCAGGTGCCACCGAATCCATCCGAATTATTGATGCATAAGAATTTTGAGCAACTGTTAAAAACAGTTTCAGAAAAATATGACATCGTATTAATAGATACACCTCCTATTTTGGCCGTCACTGACGCCGCTATAATTGGCAAGCATGCGGGCACATCGCTAATGGTTGCGCGCTTTGACGTAACGCCACTGAAAGAAATTGAAGTAAGCATACGTCGCTTCGAGCAGAGCGGAGTTGAGATAAAAGGGGTAATTCTAAATGCCGTCCGTAAGAAGGCATCGGGGTATTATGGTTACTATCAATATGATTATAAGTCATCAAACACTTAATTTCTGATATTAATATCCTGTTCGTTTTAATCAGGTCCTGATTCTTGTCAGGACCTGATTTTAATTAAGAGAAAGAGTATGAATAATCCGCTGATCTCAGTATATATCCCAACACACAATCGAAGCGAAATGCTTAAAAGAGCAGTTTTCTCGGTTTTGAATCAAACTTATCAAAATGTTGAAATAATAATCTGTGATGACGGTTCATCTGACAATACAGAAGATGTTGTTGCTTCTCTTCGAGAAAAACACCCAAACATTAAATATCTAAAAAATGAAACGGCTAAGGGGGCGTGTGCGGCGCGAAACTTAGGTATATTCGCTGCTGAGGGGGAATTTGTCACCGGTTTGGATGATGATGATGAGTTTTTGAAAGACCGTTTAGAAACGCTGTATGAGTTTTTTTGCTCCTCAGACAATATCTATGCGTTTGTTTGCGGTGGCATCGAAATGAGAGAGAAGGAAATAACATCTTATGGTTATACTAGACCTGGACTAGTAAGTTTGGATGAACTGCTGAGCTCAAATATTGTTGGAAATCAAGTTTTTACAAAAACAAAGTATTTAAAAGAAATTGGTGGTTTTGACACTTCATTTCCCGCTTGGCAAGATTATGATTGTTGGGTTCGCCTTTGTAATAAATTTGGTAGTGGATACAGAGTTGGTCATGTGAGCTATATTATGCATATGGAACATGAACAAAAAAGAATCTCTACCAGCAGCAAAGTTAAAAATGGTTATGAACAATTTATTAAAGTACACTCAGAACTTATGAGCGAGAAGCATAGGAAAAATGCCTATGTGAACTTTAAGTTGGGACAGAACGAAAAATTCACAATTCATGAAATCATAAAATACACATCTTGTAAGACTATTCCTCAGGTTTTCAAGTCTTATCTCAAAAAACGGCTGGTGGTTCTTAGAAAAGTGTACAGTTACATTCGGATGCAGAAACTATCGGATAGACTAAATTCTTTAGATAAAAAGGACTGATAGTGTTAACTGAATATGAAAGTAGAACGATAAAGACAGATGCTAGTCTGATATTTTTCTTAGGATCATTTTTGTTATGGGGAATTGCGGCATTTTCTCCATTGCTAGGTTTTTACTGCTCATTAATGTATTTAGCAATCCAAGGCTACTCGTTAAGAATCCTCAGAATCAACGTAGCCATTATTGCTATTATAAGTGGAGCTTTTATTGCTTCATCTCGGAATGCTCTAGTGGTTCTCGGAGATGATTTCAATATAAACTATTCTGTCTATCAGCTAATGCAAGATGGGGGGTCAATTTTTTATCATGAGTTCTCTGGTGGCATTGAGTTTATTCTACCGTTATATTTCAAGATAATTGGGTTTGTTTTCAATATTGAAAATCCTGTTTATGTATTCTTTTCGGTCACAGTGCTTTGCTTAACTTTATTTTATATATGGTTAGAAAAATTTGGTTTGAAAGGCATTGATAGTGATAAAAAAGCTTTATGTGTAGCAGCATCATTGGGATTATTTGTTCTTTTTAGTAGCACACAATTGATGAGGCAAATGATCTCGACTGCATTTGTCTTATATGCAGTATCGTTTTGGTTTGAAAAAAAGAAGTTATATTTTGTTGTGTTTTTCTTGTTAGCTATATTTTCGCATCTTAGCGCTGTTTTATTGTCTTTTGTTATAATCGTATTAATGGGGGATAACAAATTTCGAAAATACATGGTGCTAATCGTTTGTGCGGCATTTGTTTCTTTGTTTACGGTATTCCTTTCATATATAACAGGAAGTAATTTACTGGGCGCTGCCACTTATAAGTTTAACTATTATGCTTCTACAGACTTATCCGGTTTTAACTTGGATTCATTTTTTAAATTCCTTGTTATCATGTGGTGTGGAGCCATCTTATTTCGATCTAAAAATAACGAAAAATGGAATAGTTTGTTGTTCTTTGGCGGAGCACTTTATGTGATATTCCTGCCACTTCCTCTAGCATCAGATCGAATGTTAATGTTGATGGTTTCGTATCTCCCTGGTTTTTTGATGTTTATCTCATTTTATAGAGCGACGTTACTTTTCAAAGTGATTTTGATTGCATTTTTTGCTTTGAAGATACTGCTATTAGGGCCGCTTTACGGTGGAGGTGCCTTAGAGGGCATGGAGTTATGGAAAAGTTATCCTTGGTTTAATAAGGATTTGTTCTATTATCTTGTTTAACCTATCAGGGATTGGAGTTCAGTTATGAAAGTAGTTATGGTTGTTCAATGTGTTCACAAGATTGGAGGGACAGAGAAAGCAACAATTGAGTTGGCTAATCTACTTCAACTTAATGGCTACGATGTGACAATAGTCAGTCTTTATAAAGAAACGACGGGTACTGTGTCAGTACTAAATCTGGTTGACGGAATAAGAATAAGTTATGTATTCCCTAATATTGTTTTTCTAAAATATAATGACAGATTTTATAGGTTGCATGATCTTTTATTAAAAAGAAAAATAAGTTCCTGTATTGAATCGTTGTCACCTGATGTTGTTTTCCACACCAGCATAAAAAACATAGATTTTGTAAATGTAAAATATAAGAAGATTTTGATGGTTCACTTTTCTTTAGACCATTATCTTACTGGAAAGGTAACTTCGAATCTTTTGAGAAGAAAGCATTCTTTCATTGATGAAGTGGTTTTCCTCTCAAAAAGAGATGCAGATGAATATAATGTAAAGTTTAGTGCTAATAATGCCACTTACGTTCCAAATAGTACGGCTATTAAATTTCCCGATAAAAAAATCAATAATAGTAATAAACGAATTTTATTTCTGGGTCGCGTAGATGAAGAGCAAAAGCAATTATCTCATGCGATAGAGATAATTGAGTTTCTAAAAAAACGAAATAAGTTGAATGGTTGGACTTTGCATATCTATGGTAGTGGTCCTGATGAGAATAAATTAGCAGAGCTGATTAATAGCAAAAATTGTAGCGATGTTATTATTATGCATGGCTTCTCAAATAATATTGAGAAAGTTATCAGTTCAGCAGAGATTATGATTTTGACTTCTAAATATGAGGGATTACCCATGTGTTTGATTGAAGCTGCAGCCTATGGTATGCCTTTAATCAGTTATGATTGCGCACCGGGGATCAGCGACATTGTTATAGATGGTTATAATGGCTATATTATTTCTCAAGATGATAAAGAATCATTTATAGAAAAGCTCTCACGTCTCATTGATGAAGACGATTTACGAGTCAGAATGAGTGAGAATAGCAGGGAAATAGCTAAATCTAATTTTAGCCACGCTAGTATCACACGGCGTTGGACAGACATACTAAATAGCTTAGTAAAATAGATAAAACACCGAGGAATTGCAAAAATTGATATACATAAATGGAAGGTTTCTCACGCAAGAACTCACCGGTGTTCAGCGCTTTGCAGAGGAAATATCCGTTCATCTGCAAAAAATTCGGCAAGATATAACAATATTATGTCCTCCGGGTGTTTGTACGTCGAGAGTTTCAGGTCTTAAGAATATCGAAGTAATCGGAAAGAACTCGGGACATATTTGGGAACAATACGATCTCCCTAAGTATTTGAGAAATAAAAATGGTTCGTTATTGATTAACTTAAGCAATACGGCGCCTATTTTTTATAAGAATAAAATCGTTACTCATCATGATATTACTTATAAAAAATACCCTAATAGTTATTCATTAAAATTCAGAACTTTTTATAATTTAATAATCCCAATTATATTGAAGACCAGTAAGGCATTGATTACCGTTAGTGAGTTTTCCAAGGGTGAAATTTGCTCTGCTTATAACTATGATGTAAATAAAACACACGTAATTTATAATTCAACAAACGGTAATTTTTTGCCGAAAAATAAGAGTGTAGATAGAGAATCTTACATACTGGCTGTTTCGTCTTCAAATTTCCACAAAAATTTTCATGGGCTAATTAGTGCTTTTAAACATATGCCAAACGAAAATGGGGTGAAGTTAAAAATAATTGGTGGTTGGAATAAAAATTTCTCTAATAATGAGTCAATTTCCATGACTAAGCCTGGTGATTCTAGTGAAATAGAGTTTCTAGGACGTGTATCCGATGAGGAACTTATTAATTTATACTCCAATGCATTAGCATTCATATTCCCTTCTTTCTATGAGGGTTTTGGTATTCCCCCACTAGAGGCCCAGGCATGTGGGTGCCCGGTTGCATCATCTAATCGAGCTTCATTACCAGAGGTTCTTTCTGACAGTGCATTGTATTTTTCTCCTGATAATGAGATGGAAATAATAAATTCAATGGAAACACTTATCAAAAACCAAGAAAAAAGAGATGAATTAATTTCTCTTGGCTTTAATAATGTAAAGAGATTTTCTTGGACGAACTCGGCAGAGAAGTTAAATGATGTGATACGTGGTATGGAGTAACTTTAAATTTTAATATTGCATCCGTGTTTTTGTAAAAGATATTCTAGGGAAATAAAATGAATGATAATCAAATGAATGTTGGTATTATTGCCGACTGGCTTGTTACATTTGCAGGCGCAGAAAAAGTTATTCAAGAGATTATTAATATATACCCCAATGCTGACTTATATTCTGTCGTCGATTTTTTATCTGATGAAGCTCGTGCTAAGTTCCAAGATAAGTATGCGCAAACGACATTTATTCAAAATTTGCCTAAAGCGAAGAGTGCTTATCAGAAATATCTGCCACTGATGCCTTTCGCCATAGAACAATTAGACGTGTCCTCGCACGATGTGATTATATCCAGCAGCCATGCAGTAGCGAAAGGTATTTTGACTGGGCCAGATCAATTGCATATTAGCTATGTACATTCACCCATACGCTATGCTTGGGATCTGCAACATCAATATCTTAAAGAGGCCGGCCTGGATAGAGGAATGAAGGGGCATCTTGCAAGATGGATTTTACATAAAATAAGAGTGTGGGACTATCGTACCGCTAATGGCGTTGATCACTTTATTGCCAACTCTAAATTTATCGCTCGTAGGATTAAAAAAGTCTATGGTCGAGATTCTGATATCATTTACCCACCGGTTGATGTTGAACGCTTTACCTACCAAGAAAATAAA
Source organism: Serratia sp. CoH_122_TC_1 (assembly GCF_058191755.1). NCBI lineage: Bacteria > Pseudomonadati > Pseudomonadota > Gammaproteobacteria > Enterobacterales > Yersiniaceae > Serratia > Serratia sp. CoH_122_TC_1. The sequence goes on along the minus strand of NZ_JBXWLA010000001.1, from coordinate 233,260 downwards.
GAAGAATTTTATTTTACTGCTTCACGTATGGTGCCCTACAAAAGGATCGATTTAATCGTTGAAGCGTTTGGCCATATGCCGGATAAAAAATTGATTGTAATCGGTGCTGGCTCTGAAATGGCTAAAATTAAATCAAAGGCCAAAGATAATGTCGAGCTCCTTGGGTATCAGTCTAATGAAGTTATGCTTGAATGTATGCAGAAGGCGAAAGCATTCGTATTTGCTGCAGAGGAGGATTTTGGCATTACGCCAGTTGAAGCGCAAGCATGTGGCACGCCTGTAATCGCCTTTGGGAAAGGTGGTTCCCTGGAAACAGTGCGTCCATATGGTGAGGCGAAGGCAACAGGGATATTTTTTGAAAAACAAACGGTTGCATCGGTTGTTGAGGCAATTGAACGTTTTGAAGGTGTTTGTGACTCGATCCTCCCGCAAGACTGCCGTGATAATGCATTGCGCTTTTCCGTTTCACGTTTTCATCAAGAAATGGAGGCCTATGTCAGTGAGAAGTGGAAGGCATTTAGTGATGCAAAGATGATTGAATATTGATATGCCATAGGACATCATCCATGGATGAATATCTATCGGATTTTTCAACAAGCTATTATTTAAGAGGATGCCGCTATGAAAAAATTAGTGCATATTTTCATGGTGTTTGCGATTTACGCAGTAACTGGTTTTGGGTATACATATGCTTTTTATCCTGGCGTAGGCGTTCATCCTAACGAGTTCAAAGGTAGCGCAGAAGAACTCATCATGTTGATGAAGAAATATGATATAAAGTCATTTAGGACTGATTACCCATGGAGTAATGTAGAACACCAAAAAGGGATATTGATTAGTTCAAAAGATACTACGGATAGCATTATCAATATCGCTCAGGAAAATGGTATTTCTCCGTTGATAATATTGGATTACGGAAACAAGAACTACGGTGGTGGTAAGCCTGTCACGCCAGAAGCGGTAGACGCCTTTGTAAATTATGCAACATGGACTGTGAGGCACTTCAAAGGTAAAGCGGAGATCTTTGAGGTTTGGAATGAGTGGTCTCATCGCACTGGAAAATCGCAAGATTCAGTAGGTGAGGCATCTGCAGAGGCGTATTTTCAGCTAGTTAAAGCAACTTCTCTTGCTGTTAAAAAAGAAAACCCTAAAGCAATGGTTATTGCTGGAGGTTTTAATCCACTCGACAATGCCGACAAAAATTGGGGGGTCATGCTAGTGAAGTTGGGGATTCTCAACTATATTGATGGTATTTCCCTACATCCTTATTCTTATCAAAATAGAACAGTTGCTGATCCAAGCTTTAATCTCAAGAGAATTGACCTTTACCAGGATGAATTGAGCCAGATAATAGGGAAGAAAATTCCATTTTATATTACCGAAGTTGGATATCCAGCATATAATGGCGGTGCAAACTTATCAGAGGTTGAGGTTGCACGGTATGCATATGAATATATGACTGAAGCAAGTAAAATGAATTATGTGGCTGGTGTCTGGTGGTATGATTTTATCGATGATGGTGTTGATAAAAATAATCGGGAATATAACTTCGGAATTTTAAATAACGATTTGTCAGAAAAATTGGTAACTAAAGAGTTCAGTGGCGCTTTAAAAGAAATCAATAGTGATACTAAGAGGTAATTAATAGCGTTGCAAAGAATTAAGTAATGATAGGATTATGCTTCTGATTATGAGAGCCAAATTTCGACCTGTCGGGATTTGGTTTTTTTATACTCAAAATATTTAGTTTGGCTAGATATCATATCTTGCTAAGATTACAATGTCAGTATGGCATTCTCTCCGTATAGTTATCCCCACTCTTGTCGTTTCACAGTGCTATCATTTACTCTGTGTCGAACTTGCCACAGTAATGCACAATGCGTCAATAGCCTTTTTCGTTGGTGCATATTTCAATATAACATACTTCCCCATAACTGGCTTCAGTTTACGCTTCGTCCCTTGCGAATTATTCTTGTTTTAATTCTTTATTCTATTTAATTTTTATTAATAATTAAATTTGTGAGCCAACGCTAAAATTATTCAGATACAAATTGACGACTTTATGCATTTTGCGATAATTCTTCAAAATATTTTCTCCCAGTTGCTATACTTTATCTGAGCTGTTAATGAACTTTAGCTGTCTACGAGGTTGTATGTTAAAAGGAAAAAAAGTCGCAATCATTTTTACGGCATCTATCCTCGGTGGTCATGAACTAATGACGCTTGCCCATATAAATAGATATGCTAAACGGGGCGTTTTGATAACATGCTATATTCCTCTAAATAATTACAAGTTGGCGGCTCTGTTGGAGTATTCATCTATAAATTACGAGTTTCATGATATTCGCCATAACAACATGGAGATAATCCATGCATTTTTAAATTTTAGGCATTTCTTTAATGCGGCAAGTTTTCTATTGAAAGTGAATAAAAATTTTAACTTTACATTTATTATTCAGGGTGATATTGAATTTGGTGCTGTATTCATCAATGTTGGGAAGGTCTTAAGAATGAATAATATCATAAGTTATCTTCCTTATACTCATAGCTTTAAAAAGATGAAAAGTTGGGCGCCAGGGATCAAGGATTTTTTTGCGAAGTTTGCATATCGAAATTGTAATTGTTTCTTTACTATTTGTGATGCTACAGCTGATGAAATAATTTCTAAGAATAAAAAAGCAATGGTCAGGGTTTTGGAGAACTTTGTTGCCAGACCTGCGATTGATGAAATTAGAGGTGTGGGGTACACGTTTACTCCCTCGCGTAATAAGATAAAAATAATTATGGCCGGGAGAGTCCTCTTTAGACAAAAAGGACAAGATATTTTAATGAATGCATTGAGAAATATAAATTTTCCGGTGGAATTGAGAGTGTTTGGTGACGGCCCGGATCTCGATAGGTTACGAGATATGGCGAATAGTCTCGGTGAAAATATTGCTGTTACTTTCTTCGGATGGAAAGAAGATGTATGGGAGTTTTCTCAAGACATTGATTTTATCGTGGTTCCCTCCCGATATGAAGGAGTTCCATTGATAATGCTCGAATCTTTAGCAAGAAATATCCCAGTAATCTCTCCTGCCAGAGATGGTATGACTCATTATTTAGCAAGTGGCTCACTATATGATATAGGTAGTGCAGAGTTTGAGGCGAGTGAGTTACGGAAGAAAATTGAAGAGTCGTTCGTAAAAAATAACTCAGTTGGCATGGTTAGTGAGTAATTTTCATCTTATATATTAAGTCGCTAGTATGAGAATACAAATTTAATGTTTTTTATTATTTTGGATTCTGTAAGGAGGGGGGGTGAGTAATAAAAAAAGAGTTCTGACTAATTCTTTCTCTTTATATAGCAGAACTATTATATTGATGCTTGTGACTTTGTATACTTCTCGTATGGTTTTAGACTCCCTTGGAGTCTCCGATTTTGGGCTTTATAGTCTGATAAGTAGTGTTATTATCTTGTTTTCATTTGTCCAGAATGTTTTTTCATTATCTACCCAACGATACCTGACCATTGAAATAGCCAAGAACGATAATAAAAAGATTGAAGATACATTTAGTTGTATTATTATAATGTACTTTTCTGTATGTGTGTTTGTTTTTATTTTGAGTGAATCACTGGGCTTGTGGTTTATTCTTTCACAGGTGAAGTCTTCAACAGTAAATAGTTATGACATTTTCTTAGTGTACCAAATTACTATTGCGACGCTACTTATTCAGATTATGCAGACCCCTTTTATGGGGTACATACTTGCAGTTGAGAAAATGTCTATCTTTGCAAGAATCGGAGTCTTTGACGCCTTTCAACGGTGGTTAATGGTTTTCCTATTCACATCATTTTATTTTCAGAATAAGATTGTTTCATATTCGTTATTTTTGCTATTTGGTTATATATTGGTTTTTTATTTTTATTTTTATTTTTGCTCAAGGGATATGTCAATATATAAGCTGCTATTTAATAGGAAATGCGATTTTTCTCTATTCAAAGAGATGTTGTTGTTTACACGATGGCCTTTGTTGGGGGCATTCAGCGTTGTATCTGTATCCCAATCAATGGCATTCTTTGCCTATTATTTTGTAGGGTTAATTGCAAATGCCTCGATGTGGTTAGCTGAGCAAGTTCTTAACGCATTTAATAGAGTAGTAGGTTCTCTACAAATGGCCTTTACTCCTCAGATTATAAAAAACTGCTCTGTCGGTAATACTGATGAACTTCATGGCATGATTTCTCTCTCCTGTAAACTAAGTGCATTCGTTATTATTATTTCCGGTGTCCCAGTTTTTATTTATGCAGAACTTGTGGCTAGGGCTTGGTTGGGGGATGTACCTTATTATCTCGCACATCTTATGCAAATTTCAGTTGCATATGCATTTATTGACTCCTTTTCGAATCCTTTTGTTACGGCAATATATGCTAAGGGCGAACTTAAGCGTTACCAGATTTTTATTTCCATTATTATGATTATTTCTGTTTTTCTTATGTTCGTTTCTTTTTCTATGGGATTCTCAATTTATCTTTCATTTTCAATAAGAATATTGTGTTCTTTAATATTGCTTGTTTTTCGTGTTCTGTGGGTCGGTAGTATTTTTCCTATGAAACACCTGAATTCATACTTACTCAAAGACTTTGGTAAGTTGTTGGCTATTGCCGTCCTCGCAGCGTTGAGTTGTTTCTATTTAAAGTCATTACTTCTTGATGGTTATTTATCTTTTGCTATCGTTTCAATATTTAACTTGTTTTTTGTGACGCTAGTTTTCTTTTGTTTTGTCCTTGAGGCCAGTGATAGGAGTTTTTTTTTAAAGTTTTTAAGAAAAGAAAACCAAATATAAGGTGATACTATGAGTGCTATGTATGGATTTTTGATGTATGAAAGTGATCTCTATCGTAGGAGAGGGTGGATCAATTTGGGCGATTATGTTCAAACTATTGCCGCCAAGCAGTTTCTTCCTGTCTCAGGAATCCCAATATCTAGGGATAATATGAGTAATTATCATGGAGAACCGGTGAAAATGATAATGAATGCTTGGTATATGGATTCACCAGAAAATTTTCCCCCATCAAAAAATATTGAACCTTTTTACACGTCTATACATATAAATTCAGTGGTTGCTGATAAGTTTTTTTCCACAGAGACAATTGCCCATTTAAAATTGTTCTCACCGATTGGATGCCGAGATCACTATACTGTTAACCTCTTAGCTAAGTATAATATCCCAGCATATTATTCTGGATGTATGACATTGACATTGGGAGAATCTTATAAAAAAGTAAACCGTACAGACGATGTTTATTTTGTGGATGTGATGTATGATTCCTTAACATTATCTGAACTTACTAGGCAGCCTTTGCGTTTTGCTAAACGTATATTGAATGGACGTGTTCTTGAATTTAGTCATCGAATGAAAGTTATAAATAAATATTTTGATAAGGATTTGATGAGTAAAGCTAAGTTTATAACTCAAATAGTTCCTTATATTTCATTCGGTGATGGCCTTAAAATGGCTCATGATTTTTTGTTAAAATTGTCCTCCGCTAAGTTGGTTGTCACCTCGCGAATCCACACTGCATTACCTTGCCTGGCTATGGGTACACCTGTGATTTTTATTAATGGGGGGTTCAGAAATAAAATTGACAACTGCAGATTTGATGGTCTACTAGAGTTATTAAACAGAATAGACGTTGACAGTAAAGGAGAGGGTGTAGCTAATTTTATATTTCCTGGCGACAGAGTAAATTGTAATACGATTATAAGTAGTGGTGATAGACATTTGAAGTATTCTTCAGCGCTGATAGAAAATTGTAGAAAATTTGTTGATTGATTTTTTGGTTTAAGTCTTTTGGTATTTGTTCATGTTAGTGACTGAAAGTTCTCATTGTTATAGTTTCATCTGAAATCATTGGTTTTGTTAGTAATGCTCTTTTTTGTCATTCAATTCTATGTTTATGTATTCTTTGTTTTATTTTTTGGTTTTTTGTGCTGATTTTTTTTATTGCTTGAAGTTTTCCACTGTTGTTTGACAGTTTTGAATTTTTGAACTTTCCTTATCTTGCATGTATTCGCATGTCTCTTTTTTGTATTTTTATAAACTTTTGATATCTGAAATTAATTTTTAATTTTGAGGATATACTTATGGCTTCTCAAGTTCTCCTGTACCAGAAAGAAGTGGCAGCTATACTTTATGCTGTTTTAGGGCGTACAACTTTTACCAGTCCAACGGCTTTTGATGCTGATGCTGGCCAAATCCGTACGGGGCAAATAACGCAGCAAACATACATCGGTAACCTTTTAGCTTCAGCGGAAGGGCAAGCGCTCTATGGCTCAAGTTCGTCGCTGGATATTTTAAGAACGGTTTATACCAAGGTTTATGGCACCGCGCCGGCTGACAGCGTTCTTCAGGGTATCTTGGGGACTACCACGTTAAATAATGCCATATACGGAGCCATAGATAACTTATTAAATTATAAACAATATGACAGCATCAATCTGACGGCACAAACTAACTTTGACAATCACGTCGATGCGTTGTTGTTTAATAACTACGGAACGGCTGCGTGGAATCAATGGAGTGTTGCACTTGCCAGCCAAGAGCAGGTTGCTTCTGTATACCTTGCTGCACCATATCGTGCTGCCGATGCGAGTGGTTTGAATTATTGGACTAGTTACTTATTGCAACCAGGCAAGTCCTTCTCAATGTTGATTCAGAACTTACTGGGTTCCTCTGAGTTTCAGCAAAAAGGGGCAAATTTGACTGGGGATGCGTTCATCCAACACATTTTTAATGGTGTGTATGGTGTTAACGCAACTGCAGCACAGCTTGCAACTTATAACGCCTTGGGGTCAAATAAATCCGTTATTACTCAAGCTATTATTAATGACCTGCGTAACTCGACTGCTACCGATGCACCCACTGTAACCGCTCAACATGCATATGAGTACGCAATTGGTACAAGTCTGGTATATAAAACTGCTGCGGCATTGACGGCAACGGCTTCTGGCGGCAATGCTACGGGGACTATTAATAACGGACTCTCACACCAGATTAGTAATGCAGAAACTGCAGTATTGACTGACGTGCAATTAAACGCTAACGCAGCCAGCGTCGTTAATCTGAAGTTTGCCGATCATCTGGCAAACCTAACCATTAACGGTACCAGCGCAGCTACGGTTAACCTGTCTGACAATGGCGTTAACCCGGGTGTAGATATTACCGTAAACAACGGTAATGTCATTCTGAACGCCAGCTCTGGTTCAGATGATGTGGTTGTTACTTCAACTGCAAATATCGCCACTGGTACAGCTAAGTTTAACTTGGGAGCCGGCAACGACAGCCTGCAGTGGGCTGGTAATGGCGTATCAAACGGTGCCAATACCGTCTCTACAGCCATTACGGCGAACGGTGGTTCGGGGACCGACTCCATTTCCGCCAACTTTATCACCAAATCTGTGGTGACTAACCAAAACGCTTTGGGTATTCGTACCAGTGCTGTAACCAGTAACGCTAATAACTTCTCGAATTTCGAGCAGATTGACCTGACGGGTTATATTGGTAAATCTGTTGGTACCCTGATTACCACGCCATTGATTGGTTCACCGACTACGACCAGTGTAACGACGCCGATACATGTCTTCGATTTTGGTTTAACCAATGGGACAGCTACGGTTGAAGGGACAACTGGAGGGACCGTGACTCAAGGTGCTGCGGCGACCAACTTGGGCGCACAGGGCTTTGTTATTTCCGGTTTGGCCAATGCCAGTGTAATTAACGCTGCTGGCGGCACCGCTGCACAATTGGAAGTAAAAGGGGATGCAACCTCTGTAAGTACCTTGAGCTTCACTTTTGTCCAGAATGCGACTGACCATTTCAATATTAACTTTGATGCGGTGAGTTCTGCGAACGTGAATGCGGGTGCTATCAGCTTGAACAGCAGCAGTAGCGCATTGCTGGGTACTGCGTTGGGTACGGTAAATATCGCTTCTGGCGGTACGGGTTCGTTTAGCAACATTATGTCTCTGGCGGGTACCAACGCACAGGTTCAGACGATCAATGTCACAGGTGACCATGCTCTGAATTTAGCTGTAGCTGCCGGCTTCAGCAATGTGCGTGATATCAATGCGTCCACCAATACCGGTGGCCTGAATCTTGATTCAAGCCATGCGGGTACCGGTGATGGTATCATCGTGCAACTGCTGAATGCTCTGCCATTGAGTGCAGTAACTACTGCGCTGTTAACCCCACTGCTGAATACTCTGGGCTTGAATGGTTACCAACTGACGGTTGAAGGTTCGACAACTGCGGATAGTTTCAACATATTGGGCAATACTACGTTGACTGGCGGTGCAGGTGCAAATACGTACGACCTCAAGTCCAGTAATACCCAGGCAGGCGTTACCATTACTGACTTCAGTACCGCGAAGGATAAGATTGTCGATGCCGCATCTGGTTTGACTCTGTCCAATACCGGGACATCAGTTGCCGATTATGGTACACGCTCAGCTGATACCTTAGACGCGTTGCTGGGATCACTGGTTGGCGGTTTGACTACCGGTGTTGTAGGGCTGCTGGGCGGTATTCTCGGCCTAAGCAACCCGAACTCACTCACTGCTAAAGTGGGGGTGGCGTCAGTGGTGTTCAGCGGTACGGGCAATAATGCTGACTCCTATGTGATTATTGATAATAACAATAACCACACATTGGATGCTAATGACACCGTCATCTACCTGACGGGCCAAAACCATCAGCAATTGGTAAGCAATCTGCATTACGCATGAGTGTAAGCACTGCAGGGTAATAGTTTCTAAAGAAACTGTTATCTATTAAATAATACGGGGAGGATATTCTCCCCGTTTTTTTTAATTTGTGATCGGCATCATTATCTATACGTTATTCCTTTCCGCCGCAATTCCCCTTATGTTCTTCATGTCTTTTATCTTGTTGTTTTTTTTGATTTTAGTTGGCACCACTTCGCTGGTTTTTTTTCGTGTTCTACCTTGCTGATATGTGCTTTCTCTACCTATAGTTAAAAAAAGTATCTGCAGTCTCGAGCATGTTTGGGGAGTCTTCTTTAGGATTTTCTTTATTTTCATTATTTTTTAAGAATTTCCTTAGAAGTAATTGATGCGGATTGGGCTGACAGTGCACATGATGTAAGGGCAGAAAGTGAATCAATTTATACCGCGTAATGAAATTGCGGATGTTATACGGACACGAACCAAAGTCTTTTGGACCGTTGGCATATTCACCGCATTTATTAATTTGTTAATGCTTGTTCCTTCAATCTATATGCTCCAGGTGTATGACCGGGTGCTCCCATCACGCAATGAGATCACGTTGCTGATGTTGACGCTGATTATGCTGGGAATGTTCGGCATGATGGCGTTGCTGGAGTATGTGCGCAGCATGGTGGTGATTCGCATCGGCAGCCAATTGGATATGCGATTAAATACACGGGTTTACACCGCTGCGTATGAGTCTAATCTCAAAAATGGTTCCTCTGACGCAGGGCAAATGCTCGGTGATTTGACCACCGTACGGCAGTTTCTGACGGGCAGCGCGTTATTTGCTTTTTTCGATGCACCCTGGTTCCCGATTTATCTGCTGGTGATTTTCCTGTTTAACCCTTGGTTGGGTCTGTTCGCGCTGGTTGGTTCACTACTGCTGATCGCGCTCGCCGTGGTCAACGAGATGGTATCGAAAAAGCCCCTGGCTGAAGCTAGCAAGCTCTCGATCATGTCCTCAAGCTTGGCAAGTACCAATTTGCGTAATGCCGAAGTGATCGAAGCATTAGGCATGTTGCCGAACTTAAAAGGCCGATGGTTTAACCTGCATCAGCGTTTCTTGAATAGTCAGCGTATAGCCAGTGAGCGCGCTACTACCGTAACCTCAATCACTAAGTTCGTTCGCCTTTCTCTACAGTCTCTCGTGCTGGGGTTGGGCGGCTGGTTGGCGATTGACGGCCACATCACTCCGGGCATGATGATTGCCGGCTCGATTCTGATGGGGCGTACGCTTGCTCCTATCGAGCAGGTCATTAACGTCTGGAAAAGCTGGAGCTCGGCCAAATTATCCTATCAGCGATTGGTGAAATTGCTGGATAAGCACCCACCGCGCGGTATGGGTATGTCCTTGCCACGGCCGGAAGGGATTGTCTCTGTTGAAGGGGTGACGGCCACACCTCCGGGATCGAAGGCGGATACGGTATTACATAATGTCAGCTTTGCCATTCAACCGGGTGATGTGTTGGGGATTATCGGCCCAAGTGCTTCCGGTAAGTCAACGCTGGCGCGTTTGCTCGTCGGTATCTGGCCGGTTAGCGAGGGTATCGTGCGGCTCGATAATGCCGACATATACCAATGGAACAAAGACGAACTGGGGCCCTATATCGGTTATTTACCGCAGGATATTGAGTTGTTCGGTGGCACTATCGCCGAAAATATCGCGCGGTTTAACGAACTGGACGCAGAAAAGGTCATCGAGGCCGCTAAACTGGCCGGCGTGCATGAGCTGATACTCCGTTTTCCAAACGGTTATGACACGATCATCGGCAGCGGTGGGGCGGGATTATCCGGCGGGCAAAAACAACGTATTGGTTTGGCGCGCGCACTGTATGGCGATCCGTCCCTGGTCGTACTGGACGAGCCTAATTCCAATCTTGATGATGCCGGTGAAAAAGCGCTGAATCAGGCAATACTGTTCCTTAAACAGCGTAATAAAACGGTGATTCTGATTACTCACCGTACCAACTTGCTGTCGATGACCAGCAAGCTATTGCTGTTAGTGAACGGCACCGTCAATGCATTTGGCCCTACGCAGCAGGTGTTGCAAGCGCTGAGCAATGCGCAAAAGGCGCAAACCCCGCAGCAAGCGGTGCGTGCAGTCAATTCCGAGCCGGACGAAGGCAATATCCCAAAAACTCAAATTAATTAAGCTGTGAACTTGCCGGCGGCGCTGAGGCGCTGCCTGCAGTCAAAGGAGTTGGTATGTCTACGCACATTGGCGAGCCGCAAGACTCGTATTCAGAACAAATCCCACAGGATGAGCGGCGCTTTACCCGCATGGGGTGGTTAGTGGTTGGTCTTGGTCTGTTTGGTTTTTTCGCATGGGCAGCGTTTGCGCCACTGGATAAAGGGGTCGCGTCACCTGGCTCGGTCACCGTTTCTGGCAATCGCAAAACGGTACAGGCACCGGCCAGCGGTATCATCAAAAACATTGCAGTTAAAGAAGGCGACAAGGTTAAAGCGGGCGAGGTGTTGGTGCAATTGAGTCAGGTACAGGCTCAGGCACAGGTTGATTCTCTTCGCGATCAGTATTACACCACATTGGCCACTGAAGGCCGTCTGCTTGCTGAACGCGACGGTTTAAGTAAGGTCACTTTTTCCCCCGTTTTCGAACAAATCCAGGCTCAGCCACGCGTAGCCGAAATCATCGCATTACAAACGCAGTTATTTTCGTCTCGTCGCCAAGGGCTACAAAGCGAAGTTGATGGCTATAAACAGTCTATGGACGGTATGCGCTTTCAACTGAAAGGCTTGCAGGATTCTCGGGTTAACAAACAGATCCAGCTTTCCAGCCTCCGTGAACAGATGAACAGCATGAAGCAATTAGCCGCGGACGGTTATTTACCGCGTAACCGCTATCTGGAAGTGCAGCGTCAATTTGCGGAAGTGAACAGCAGCATTGATGAAACCGTCGGACGAATTGGTCAGGTACAAAAACAGCTGCAGGAGTCTCAGCAACGGATCGATCAGCGGTTTGCCGACTATCAGCGTGAGGTCAGAACCCAACTGGCACAGACTCAGATGGACACCAGCGAGTTCAGAAACAAGCTGGAAATGGCGAATTTTGATCTTGGTAATACGGCTATCACTTCGCCGGTGGATGGCACCGTCGTCGGATTGAATATCTTTACTCAGGGGGGCGTCGTGGGAGCGGGTGACCACCTGATGGACGTTGTACCCAGCCAGGCTACTCTGGTGGTTGATTCTCGCCTTAAGGTAGAGCTGATTGACAAAGTGTACAACGGGTTGCCGGTGGATTTGATGTTTACCGCTTTCAACCAGAACAAGACCCCGAAAATCCCGGGGACGGTGACATTGGTTTCTGCCGACCGATTGGTGGACAAAACCAATGGCGAACCCTATTACCAAATGCAGGTTACCGTTTCCCCAGAGGGCATGAAATTGCTCAGTGGGGAAGACATTAAACCCGGTATGCCTGTTGAGGTCTTTGTGAAGACCGGTTCGCGTTCACTGTTAAGTTATCTGTTTAAACCTATTTTGGATCGCGCTCATACTTCATTAACCGAGGAATAATTTTGATTCAATTTAAACGACAGGTTGCTGGCCTTACTATCAGTACCCTCTTGTTTGCGATATCTGCGCCGGTTTATTCGATAGGGATTATAGACGCATATTCGCTGGCACTTGAGAAAGATCCGACCTTCCGGGCGGCAATAAAAGAGAAAGAAGCGGGAGACGAAAACGAAAACATCGGCAGGGCGGGGCTGCTGCCGAAGGTATCACTTAATTATCAGAACTCACCGAGAAACTGGCAGACGCAGAAGTATCCGTCGAGTGACTTTTTTGGCAATGTGAGCGAGGTGACTCAACGGCAGCAGTACCGCAGTTATTCCAGTTCGGTAACGCTGACGCAGCCGCTGTTCGACTATGAGGCTTATGCGCGCTATAAGGCTGGTGTGGCGCAGACCTTGATGTCTGACGAACGCTACCGCGGCAAGTTTCTGGACTTGGCGGTACGGGTGATCTCTGCCTATGTTGAAGTGGCTTATTCCAAAGACCAAATCGCTTTGGCTTCAGCGCAAAAGGCGGCTTATAAAGAGCAGTTGGCACTGAATGATCGTTTGATGAGTGCAGGGGAAGGCACCATTACTGACGTTTCTGAAACTCAGGCTCGCTATAGCTTGGCAGAAGCTCAGGAGATTGAAGCGCGCGATGCGTTAGATTCGGCTCAGCGTGAGCTCGAGGTCATTATTGGCGTGCCACTTAACCAACTGGATGAGGTACAGGTGTTGCGTCCTGGGAAATTCCAGGTAGCGCCATTGATTCCTTCAAAGTTTGAAGAGTGGCAAAAAATCGCTCTCGAAAATAACCCGATGCTGGCTGCATCACGTCACGGCGTTGATGCAGCGAAGTATGAGGTAGAGCGTAACCGCGCGGGCTTTATGCCGCAGGTGCAGCTTTATGCTTCACACTCGGAAAACGACTCCAGTAGCGATAACACGGTCAACCAGAAGTACCGCACCGACAGTATTGGTGTGCAAGTAAGTATGCCTATTTATGCCGGCGGCGGCGTTTCCGCCTCGACTCGCCAGGCGGCGGCACGATATGGCCAAGCGATGTATGAAATGGATACGCAAGTCGGCAGTACGCTGAACGATCTGCGTAAACAATTCAATCTGTGCATCAGCAGTCGAGCAAAGTTGGCTGCATACGAACTGGCGGTTAAATCAGCGACCACGCAGGTAACGGCAACACGTCAAAGTGTCTTGGCGGGGCAGCGCGTTAACGTTGATGTGCTCAATGCCGAACAACAACTCTACAGTGCCCAGCGTGACCTGGCTTCGGCCAAGTACACCTACATAAAATCGTGGATCACATTGTTGAGCGATTCGGGAACGCTGGATGAAAAGGATGTTAAGCGCGTAGCGCAGTATTTCTCATATAACCATTAGGTCAGTTCTGGCTGTTTATTTACCATGAGTATTAATCTGAAAGAGCAGTGTCAAGCTGCTCTTTTTTGCATGAATACGCTATGTTAGCGGTCAATAGTTGCTTCCATCGTCGGCCTGCACGGCTCATTTTTCGTTGATTGCACTCGAATGCTTCATTTGAGCGCTTGATAGCTCTGAAAGTACGCAGCTTTTAACATAACAAACGTAAATATTTGTGTGCAGAGGAATGGATTTTATAATGGTCGGATAGGCTGATGATAAGCGACGTTCTCGTTTATGAGAAAGACAACGGAGTAAAGGGTTTATAATGTCAAAACTTATACCTGTGGTTATGGCTGGTGGTACTGGCAGTCGGTTATGGCCACTTTCACGTGAGTCATTCCCCAAGCAATTTTTATCTATCGATGACAGCGGATTTAGCTTGTTGCAGCAAACACTACAACGTTTGTCTGGGCTGGAAGGCGTGCAGGTTGCAGCACCTTTGGTGATCTGCAATGAAAACCATCGTTTTTTGGTTGCTGAACAACTACGTGAAATTGATCAGTTGGCAACCAACATTATTTTAGAGCCTGTGGGGCGTAACACAGCTCCAGCCGTTGCATTGGCTGCGCATTTGGCCGCAGAAGCAGAAGAAGACAGTATACTGCTGGTGTTGGCAGCCGATCATTTGATTAAAAAGGTGGATAACTTCCACGCGGCAATAAAAACGGCTGTTCAGCATGCCACCGAAAACAGCCTGGTGACCTTTGGTATTATTCCTGGGCATCCAGAAACGGGTTATGGCTATATCAAGCGTGGCAGTGAGCTTTCTAGCGAATGCTTTAAAGTCGACGCTTTTGTGGAGAAGCCTTGTCTGGAAAAAGCCATTGAATATTTGGCGAGCGGTGAATTCAGTTGGAACAGTGGCATGTTCATGTTTAAAACGGCCAAGTTCCTGCAAGAGTTGGAGCAGTTCAGCCCCGAAATTTTCGCTACAACGCAGCAGTCTGTGGTCGACAGCCAACGTGATATGAACTTTATCCGTGTTGATCAGGAGATATTTAAGCATTGCCCAAGTGATTCTATCGATTACGCAGTGATGGAAAAAACGCGAGATGCTGTGGTGATCCCGATTGATGCCGGCTGGAGCGATGTAGGTTCATGGTCATCGCTGTGGGAAGTCTCTGAAAAAGATGAATTAGGGAATGTGAACGTCGGTGAGATTATTTCCATTGATTCAAACAATAACTATATTTCATCCGATGCTGCGTTAGTTGCTACTATCGGCTTAGATGACCTGATAGTGATTAACACCAATGATGCGTTGCTGATCTCGACTAAGGACAGAGTTCAGGACGTTAAAAAAGTGGTTGATGAGCTAAAAAGGCGTAATCTTCATCACTTCCGGCAACATTCCTCCTCCTATCGTCCCTGGGGTAAGATTTGTGATATCGACAGCGGTGAGCACTTCCAGGTAAAAAAAATCATTGTTCGCCCCGGAGAAGGGCTATCTGTCCAACGCCATCTTCATCGTGCCGAACACTGGGTGGTCGTCAGTGGTACAGCAAAAGTGAATGTTGATGATAAAGCGTTCTTCTTATCAGAAAATCAATCCACCTTCATACCTGCAGGCAGTGTCCATACACTGGAAAATCCAGGGAAAATCGATCTTGAGATTATCGAGGTCAGATCAGGGCTTTACCTGGAAGAAGATGATATTGAGCGTTTGCATGATCGGTACGGCAGAGTCTAATTAAAGGGTTTGGTGATGGAAAAGTTAACGTGTTTTAAAGCTTATGATGTTCGCGGTAAACTAGGTGAAGAATTGAATGATGATATTGCCTACCGCATCGGTCGTGCTTATGGTGAGTTCCTAAAGCCAAAGAGCATTGTGCTGGGGAGCGATGTGCGCCTGACGAGTGAAAGCCTGAAGTTATCCCTGGCAAAAGGGTTACAAGATGCGGGTACCGACGTTATCGACATTGGCATGACCGGGACTGAAGAGGTGTATTTTGCCACTTCACATCTGAAGGCCGATGGCGGCGTTGAAGTCACTGCCAGCCATAACCCGATCGACTACAACGGTATGAAATTGGTTCGTGAAGGTTCGCGCCCTATCAGTGGGGATACCGGTCTGCGCGCTATACAAGAGTTAGCGGAAAACAACCAATTCCCGGCCCCATCTGCAGTGCGTGGCAGCTATATTCGTCAGGACGTGCTTGGTGCATATGTAGAACACATACTTTCATACGTTGACGTAAAAAACTTCAAACCGTTGAAACTGGTGATCAACTCAGGTAATGGTGCAGCCGGTCATGTGATCGATGCCATTGAAACATCCCTTAAGGCTATGAACGCCCCGTTGGAGTTTATCAAAGTTCATCATCAACCCGACGGTAGATTCCCCAATGGTATTCCCAATCCATTGCTGCCTGAGTGCCGTGCAGATACCGCCAATGCGGTGCGCGAACACGGTGCGGATATGGGGATCGCTTTTGATGGTGACTTTGACCGTTGTTTCCTGTTTGACGAAAAAGGCGACTTTATCGAGGGATACTATATCGTCGGCCTGCTGGCGGAAGCTTTCCTGCAAAAACAACCAGGCGCAAAAATTATTCACGATCCGCGCCTGAGCTGGAACACGATTGATGTGGTGAGCGGGGCTGGCGGTGTGCCGGTAATGTCAAAAACCGGGCATGCTTTTATTAAAGAGCGTATGCGCTCGGAAGACGCCATCTACGGTGGTGAGATGAGCGCCCACCACTATTTCCGCGATTTTGCCTATTGCGATAGCGGCATGATCCCATGGTTGCTGGTCGCTGAATTGGTCAGTGTGAAAGGCCAAACGTTGGGGCAGCTGGTGCAGGATCGTATTGCTGCTTACCCATCCTCCGGCGAGATCAACATCAAGTTGACTCAACCTGCGGCGTCTATTGAAAGCGTCAAACAGCATTATTTGGCGCAGGGCGGTGAGGCAGATTATACCGATGGTATCAGCATGGAGTTTGCCGACTGGCGTTTCAACCTGCGTTCATCCAACACTGAACCGGTAGTTCGCCTTAATGTTGAGTCGAGAGAAAATAATGTCTTGATGAAAGAGAAGGTTAAAGAATTACTTGATTTATTAAATGAATAATATAAGCGGCGTGCTTTTACTTTCGATTTTAGCTCAATCGGCTTGGCACGCCCCTTTAAAAAAAAGAGTGGTTTTATTATGAAAATACAACATCAGCGAGCGCACTCCAATGCTAATGCATCTATTATTTCTATGGTGCAGCGTTTTTCTGATATTTTTATTATTTTCTTTGGCGGTTATGTCTCTAGTGCGATAAATGGCTATGGCTTTAATTATGAGCATGTGTTAGTCACATTAATCGCTTTAGTCGTATTCCAAATGATTGGTGGTATAACTGACTTTTATCGCTCTTGGCGTGGGGGAAAATTTTCGACGGAGTTGAGGTTGATTTTAAAAAATTGGACGTTAAGCCTGATAGTGACCGCCGGAATAACATCATTTATGCCTAACTCCAACTTTACATTTGAAGTATTCATGTGTTGGTACTTCTCCGTTTGTCTCGGATTTATGTTCTGTCGATCAGCAATCCGTTTTCTTGCCGGGCTGGTACGTAATTTAGGATATAATACACGTAGGGTTGCAGTGGCTGGTTCAATGCCGATTGGCATTAAGTTGCTCAGAAGTTTCAAAGATGACCCATGGTTAGGATTTGTTGTTGAGGGTGTTTATGATGACATCCAGAGCTTTAATGACAGTGAAATAAGATATTCTGGCGATTTAGACAAGTTGGTTGAGGATGCTCGTCAAGGGCGGATTGATTATGTCTATATTGCGATGAATATGAGTGAAGAGAGTAAGTTTAAAAAAATACTCAGCCAATTAACAGATACAACTTGTTCTGTCATGTTTATTCCTGATGTTTTTACGTTCAATATTTTGCAATCAAGAACAGAGGAAGTTAATGGGGTTCCAGTTGTTCCATTGTTTGATACACCTCTCAACGGGATTAATAAAGTATTTAAAAGAGTTGAAGATATTCTACTGTCCTTCTTAATACTTATTTTCATTTCGCCAGTTTTATTATTGATTTCAGGTGCTGTTAAATTCACTTCTGCTGGTCCAGTCATTTTTAGGCAAACGCGTTATGGCATGGATGGTAAGCCTATTAGGGTGTGGAAGTTTCGCTCGATGACCGTCATGGAAAATGACAATATTGTTACTCAGGCTAAAAAAGGAGATGCCAGGGTAACTAAAGTGGGTGCCTTTTTACGACGAACCTCTTTAGATGAATTACCACAATTCTTCAATGTATTGCTTGGCGGAATGTCCATTGTTGGGCCTAGGCCGCATGCGGTAGCTCATAATGAGCAATACAGAAGCCTTATCGAGGGTTACATGCTTAGGCATAAAGTTAAACCGGGGATAACTGGATGGGCGCAGATCAACGGCTGGCGAGGCGAAACAGATACTTTGGATAAAATGCAGAAACGTGTTGAGTATGATCTAGAGTATATTAGAGATTGGAGTGTATGGCTTGATATAAAAATAATATTTCTGACTGTCTTTAAAGGTTTTGTACACAAGTCTGCATATTGATTAAATTTAGTTAAAGTTTTTATGTGTCGGCGGCCGCAGTGAGCGGCCGTTATTTTATTAATGGCCAATTCGTTCTGCTTTTATTTATATGATGGTTCTATTCTTGCTCAAATTAAAATAATGTTTCTCTTAGAACTGTTAGGTCGATTGGAAATGGTTAGGTCACTGTTAATTTATAGTGGTGAGGCGATGGTTTTTAAAATTGTGTTTAGATGAAAAGTGTGGCTAAGTTATTTTAAATGTTAATGGATTGTGAGGGCGGATTTCGGATTAATTCTAAAGTTTTTTATAGTAGGAAAAGCTAAGATAATCCTTCATTCTAGAGCCAACAAACTAGTGTATTCATAAAAGGAGTTATTATGACTATTTTAGTCACTGGGGGAGCGGGTTATATCGGCTCCCACACGGTATTGACCCTGCTTGAGCGCGGTGAAGAGGTCATCGTGTTGGATAACCTGTCGAACTCGTCAGAGGAGTCATTGCATCGCGTCGAACAGCTGGTGGGCAAAGCAGCCACTTTCTATCAAGGTGACATCCTGGATGGAGAATGCTTGCGTCGTATTTTTGATACCCATGGTATTTCTTCGGTGATCCATTTTGCTGGCTTGAAGGCCGTCGGTGAGTCAACCCGCAAGCCGTTGGAGTATTATCAGAACAACGTTGCCGGGACTTTGGTATTGCTGAATGAGATGCGACGGGCCGGTGTACATCAATTTATCTTCAGCTCTTCAGCGACGGTATATGGTGCGAACTCCCCAGTTCCCTATGTAGAAACCACGCCAATCGGTGGTACCACGAGCCCTTACGGCACTTCAAAGTTGATGGTTGAGCAAATTCTGCAGGATTTCGCCAAAGCGGAGCCGGAGTTTTCCATAATCGCTTTGCGTTACTTCAATCCGGTAGGTGCACACGAATCTGGTTTGATTGGTGAAGATCCCAACGGTATTCCAAACAACTTGTTGCCTTACATCTCTCAGGTAGCGATTGGCAAGCTTGAGAAGCTGGGCATTTTTGGTGGGGATTATCCAACGGAAGATGGCACCGGGGAGCGTGATTACATCCACGTGATGGATCTGGCAGAAGGCCACCTGATGGCCATGGATTACCTGAAGAAAGTCGAGGGTTTTAAAGCTTACAACCTGGGCGCGGGGATAGGGCACTCGGTATTGGCGATGGTGCATGCTTTTGAAAAAGCATCAGGCAAGGAAATACCTTATCAAATATTACCGCGCCGTGACGGCGATTTGTCTGCATTCTGGGCCGATGCCAATCTAGCAAAACGTGAGTTGGGCTGGGAAGTCCGGCGTGGTATTGATGAAATGATGCGGGATACCTGGAATTGGCAGAAGAACAACCCGCAGGGTTACCAGCAGTAAGACAGATGGACGGTGGGTGTGCGCTCTAGAAGTAGTGGTTCGTAACTCATCGCTAAATTGGTAAATATTACAGCATAATATGTAACCATATACGCTGCCTAAATTTCGGTTTTGGTGGTGATTTAAAATTAAAGTAAATGAAAAACATGTAGTTAAGATTGATTTTGTTCAGAGGAGTGCAACCGCTATGCATTTTTTTTACGTTACGATATCGGATGTTTTTGCAAATTGTGCTAGTCTCACAGGCCTTCGTAGACCCTATATTATTTCTGTCATACGTATGCGAGTTTGTTTAAGGTTCATTCATAAATGCCTTAACAGTGGTGTGTAAACTCAGTGAAAGCGTACGTTCATAAGCATAATTCGAGGTCTCTGGGTAAAGTTTTTGTGGGCAGGTTCCTAATGAGAGTAATTGAGACACAGGTCGCAGGTGTAAAGCTGATTGAACCCAAGGTTTTCGGCGATCACCGCGGTTTCTTCATGGAAACATTTCAAAAGAGTCGGTATCAGGAGTTGCTCGGTATTGATGCCGAGTTTGTACAGGACAATCATTCCCGATCTTCGCAAGGTGTCTTGCGCGGATTGCATTTTCAGACGGCTAAACCGCAAGGCAAGTTAGTACGCTGTGTTCGTGGTGAAGTCTTTGATGTGGTTGTTGATATCCGCTCTGATTCGCCAACCTTCAAAAAATGGGTTGGGGTTTACCTGTCAGAAGAAAACAAAAACCAGCTTTGGGTTCCGCCAGGACTTGCACATGGTTTCGTTGTCATTTCAGAATCTGCTGATTTTGAATATAAATGTACCGATTACTATGATCCAAGTAATGAAGGTTGCCTGCTTTGGAACGATCCAGAAGTCGGTGTAGATTGGCCAGTCAGCGATCCATTGCTGTCGCCGAAGGATTTGCAGGGAAAACTATTTAGGGAGCTTTTCTGATGCGTGTACTTTTGACTGGTGCAGCAGGGCAACTGGGACGTTGCTTTATCGACCGCCTTCCTGCAGATTGGATCCTAATGGCAGCCGATAGTCAGCAATTGGATATCACTGATTCTGTTGCTGTCACCACAATAGTTGGTAAGTTTAAGCCTGATTGCATTGTGAATGCTGCGGCGTTTACGGCAGTTGATAAAGCAGAAACAGAACTTGATAGCGCAACTTTGATCAATGCAGTCGGGCCGGAAAATCTGGCTAGGGCGGCGAACGAAGTTGGTGCTCGTTTAGTGCATATATCAACAGACTATGTATTTGATGGCGAGTCTGATACACCCTATGTTGAAACAGCAACGACGAATCCATTAGGTGTTTATGGCAGAACCAAGCTCGAGGGTGAGATTGCCGTTGCCCGTGTTCAATCTGAAGCACTCATTATCCGTACCGCTTGGGTTTTCAGTGAGTACGGTAATAATTTCGTCAAAGTGATGCTGCGGTTGGCACAAGAGCGTGACACGCTGGGTGTGGTGTCTGACCAATTTGGTTGCCCTACCTATGCAGGTGATATTGCACAGGCCATTATTGTGCTGTTGCAGAAAAATGTAACAGGTGGCATTTATCATTTCTGCGGTAATGAAACTGTTACGTGGAATGGGTTTGCTGAAATCATTTTCTCATCTGCCCTAAAACAAGGGGTAATAAAAAATATGCCAGTAGTTAATTCGATTACTACGGCTCAGTATCCAACACCAGCGAAGAGACCGAAATATTCTGTTCTTAACTGCACTAAAATAAAAAGTCAGAGTGTAGCTCTTTCCTTATGGAAGGAGCGTATTGATGATGTTATTGCAAAAAGTAATAATTTATCGGTTGAATGAATATGGATGTGGCGCTTAATGGTTTTAGTTTATTTGTTTTATGACTCTCATTTATAAAAATAAGTATCCTAAAATAACGGTGATGAAAGCTATTGTGACATAAAAATATAGACATAATTGTTGAGCGTGGAATTGATGCGTTATAGTTACCCGGAATTCATTTTCCGGTAGAAGCCACAGGGGACTTTTAGTTTATCTTGTTGGAAGCCGGATACATCTGACTGACTTGCAGGCTAGAATAGAGTACAAATTATTACTTTTTGCGCTACGGAAGCGCATAGGGAGTTGTTATGGCGATTTTAGTCACTGGCGGTGCTGGGTATATTGGTTCTCATACTGTGCTGACCTTGTTGGAGCGTGGTTACGAGGTGGTTGTGGTCGATAACTTGTCGAATTCATCTGAAGAGTCATTGCGCCGTGTTGAACAACTGACTGGTAAAGCAGCGACTTTCTACCGGGGTGATATTCAGGATCGACTATGCCTCAGTAGCATCTTCGCCAGCCATGATATTCATGCAGTGATCCACTTTGCCGGGTTGAAGGCGGTTGGGGAGTCGACACGCAAACCTCTCGAATATTATCAAAATAATGTTTCTGGTACGCTGGTTTTACTCGATGAGATGCGCCATGCGGGAGTTAACAAGTTTATCTTCAGCTCTTCTGCAACTGTCTACGGTAATCCGGAGCAGGTTCCTTTGCTTGAAACTTCCCGCGTAGGGGGAACAACGAATCCGTATGGTACCTCAAAGCTGATGGCAGAACAGATATTACAGGATTTTGCTAAAGCCGAACCTCAGTTTTCGATTACTGCACTGCGTTATTTCAACCCGGTAGGGGCCCATAAATCTGGCATGATTGGTGAGGACCCTAACGGTATTCCTAACAACCTATTACCTTATATTGCTCAGGTAGCCATAGGTAAGCTGGAAAAGCTTTCTGTATTTGGTAACGATTATCCAACACCAGATGGCACAGGAGTTCGTGATTACATCCATGTAATGGATTTGGCTGAGGGGCATCTTAAGGCGATTGATCATATTGACGATCACAAAGGTTTCGCAGTGTACAATTTAGGTACTGGTATTGGGTATTCAGTGCTTGAAATGTTACATGCTTTTGAAAAAGCCTCTGAACGCAGAGTAGGTTATCAGATTGTCCCGCGGCGCGAAGGGGATATAGCAGAATGTTGGTCGGCACCTGAACTGGCAGCTGAAAAACTGGGTTGGAGAGCAACTCGAGATCTTGATACTATGATGCGTGATGCATGGACGTGGCAACAAAAAAACCCTCAGGGTTATCAAAGTGACTAACATGTATTGCTTACATCATTATGTCAATAATATGCTGTAGTGATACTAACCATTGAGATAGTAATATAAAAACCATAGTGGCTATTTCTTAGATAGAAAGATAATAGCCATTATTTTATAGTCAATATCGAAAACTCTAACTGATTTTCCTAAGTACTAAAACTTTTAGCGAGTTGAAAGGCTTTGCTCAATTATTGAGCTATGACGGTTGAATTATTACTCTTCAAAATCTAGTGCGAAAGGGGGTAAAGCAGGTAGTTATCGATGTGTGAAACTTTCTGATTTAAAAACTATTGACATGTAGCATCACTGCTGTGAGATGAAGTTATTTTAAAGGTTTTAACGTTAGGTATTATCTTGTTTGGTAAAATGCGTAATATAGGAAGGTCAAGGTTTCTGCCCAAATGTTTAATGAGTTTAACATCAGTCACATATTGTTTAGATATAACTGTCTATATGTTTTGTCAACCCAAAATAAATAATACGCTTATCCGTTCTGTTCTTGGATTAGTAGTTATAACAGCTTTCGGTAGTGTCGTAGTTAGGTTTTTACTGATTATTGAATTCGGATTTGGCTGAAAACATACCATATAGAGACCTTCTCCCTAATAAAATGTTAGTATATTACTCGAAAAAGCCTCTGAGAGCCCTTATAATGGGACGACTTTGGACTCCAAGTTATTATCGTAAGTGCTTTATCTACAGTCGCAAGGGTTTATGGCCTCTGTGTGTTCATGGAGGGAGATCAGTGATTGGCAACTGTGAGCTAAGGGCGGTAGCGTGGATAAATTTTATAGCGTAGTCTGCTAATTATTGTGCAGGGGTCAGGGCTTGAAATTGATCTTTACTTTATGTTTTAAAAGGATTTTTTCTTGGTTAGGTTGCTAAGGACCAGTATGTCATCGCTTGGTTCCGATACTGGCACAACGCTATCCTTATCAGGGGCAAGATGTGCGCTATTGCTAATGTGCCTACGTGAGCTACCTGGTGATGTGGGAAAGCAACCGTACTGGTTGGTTTTCAATCTTTAAGATAACTTAGTATCCTTGCTTTAACTACTAAATAAATATTGTATTAATAGATAATCATAATGTTCGGTTTCTTCATCGTAAATAAAGATTATATATACACAACTCAAGAGTAAAATAATGAATACTCAAAGAAGTTCTATAATAAAACTAATTGTAAATTTAACAAAAAGAGAAATATCTTCACGATATAAAGGTTCTTTCTTTGGGTATTTATGGGCCGTATTTACTCCATTGTTATTGTTGTTGGTATATACATTCGTCTTTGGGAGTGTTTTCAAATCCCGCTGGGCTGGTTTCGATACATCCAAAGGAGACTTTGCTATTGTTTTATTTATTGGGATGTTAACGTACAATATTTTTGCTGATAGTGTTTCACGAGCTCCTTGGCTAATTACGGGTAATGCAAACTTTGTGAAAAAAGTGATATTCCCAGTGACTATATTACCCGTTGTTGGCACGCTTACAGCAATCTTTAACTTTTGCATGGGTCTTATACCATGGTTTTTAATTACCATTATATATCATGGTATACCGCCGATTACTATTTTACTTGTTCCAATTTATATTTTACCAATTGTATTAATTAGTTTGGGCAGTAGTTGGTTTATTTCTGCGCTAGGCGTTTACTTTCGAGATGTAGGCCAGTTTATCGGTGTTCTTGTAATGCTCCTCATGTTCTCATCACCGGTGTTTTACCCTGTTTCTGCCGTACCAGAAGAATACAGAATAATATTTGAGGTGAATCCTATAGCAAGTACCATTGAAATGGTACGCAGTGTTGCGATATTTTCAATCATACCACCTCTTAAGGACTATATTATTGCTTTGTCGATTTCTATATCGGTGACTTCCTTGGGGTATGTTTTCTTTAGGAAATCAAAACGAGGTTTTGCTGATGTCCTATGACTATAGTTTAATTATAAAAAATATCTCAAAAAGATATAAGATGTACGATAGCCCTAAACAGCGTTTTTTAGATCTTTTTACTAATGGTCGCCTAGGTAAAAGTAAAGAATTTTATGCCTTACAGGACTTTAGCCTA
Source organism: Serratia sp. CoH_122_TC_1 (assembly GCF_058191755.1). Lineage (NCBI taxonomy): Bacteria > Pseudomonadati > Pseudomonadota > Gammaproteobacteria > Enterobacterales > Yersiniaceae > Serratia > Serratia sp. CoH_122_TC_1. Next base: position 208,415 of record NZ_JBXWLA010000001.1, on the reverse strand, counting down.
GATGTTAAAAAAGGGGAGGCTGTTGGTATCTTAGGTAAGAATGGTGCTGGAAAGTCGACACTATTACAAATACTGGCGGGCATCATTCCGCCAACTACGGGGCAAATTACCGTCAATGGTAATGTATCAGCATTGCTGGAGTTGGGGGCTGGTTTTAACCCCGAATTTACCGGTCGTGAGAACATTGAGCTGAGCTCTACAATTTATGGTGTCACGTTAACACCAGAAAAAGTAGCGCAGATCATCGACTTCGCGGATATCGGTGTTTTCATAGATCAGCCGGTAAAGGTTTATTCCAGCGGCATGTTTATTCGCTTAGCATTTGCAATATCATCGCAAATGGAACCTGATATTTTAATCGTAGATGAAGCCTTATCTGTCGGAGATTTACAATTCCAAACAAAATGCTTGCGATTAATCGAAAAGCTAAGAGCTAATGGTTGTACGTTTATTTTTGTTTCTCACAGCCCTCGAATGGTCGAACTTTTCTGTGATCGTGCTATTTGGTTGCAAGATGGTAAAGTGAAACTGGATGGAGAACCAAAAAAAGTTGTTAGAGCCTATGAGAACTTTATGGTCGGCGGCTTGAAGGCAAACTCTTCAACAGAAAATGCTCTGGTTGATGAAGAGTGCAATATTGAGAATTTTTTCCCAATCTCTGCCGGTAGCCATATTGAGTCTAAAACTGGATATTATCTCAGTGCTGCTAAAGTGAATATAAATGGGAATTGGAACCCTACATCTCTTGTTTCAGATAAGTTATCTTTAATTGTTGATATAAAATATCAGTTGGAATGTGAGGTTAACAAACCTTTATGGGCGATTGGCCTCTTTAATGAGTTAAATCAACCTGTATTCCATTTCAATACAGATAATACTAATGTTGAATTTTCTGAAGGCAAGGGTGTTGGGTTAAGAGGGACTGTGCGTTTCACCGCCGAGGTTCCTAAAGTTCGTCCAGGCGAATATTTACTTGCAATAGGTTTGGATGATGGAGTTCCTGGAAATAGTGAAGTTTTAGTACACGTTTATAATGTGTTAAAAGTTAGTATTTATTCCAATGAGGACTCTCCTCAGGCGGGATATGTCCAATTGAACGAATGTAAGGTGGATATACTGGATGACAAATAACTATCGTTTACCAGTTGACTATAACTCCAGGCTCGATTTCGATAACTACATTGACGGGCATGATTCTCTTGATGATACCATCTATCAGCCTTTAGTTTATAAATCTGCATTTGAATTGGTGAAAAAAACGAATGCTAAATATCTTATTGATATCGGTTGTGGTGATGGTAGTAAAGTCGAAGCGGTCAAAGAGTATAAAGAAGATTGTATTGTAATATTGATTGATCATGAGTATATAATTAACAATGTTGTTAAAAAATATGATGGCGTGCAGTATATTACTGCTGATTTTGATATTTCCATACCAGAAATTGACGAGGAAATCTTAAAAGATGCAGTGATTGTCTGTAGTGATGTTATCGAACATTTAGCTAATCCTGAGATTTTACTAGAGTTCTTTTTTCGTTGTAAAAAATCAGTTAAAGCGATTGTTCTATCAACGCCAGATAGGGTTGAGGAACGTGGTTATTTCGATTATGGGCCACCGGCTAATCCTTATCATGTTCGGGAGTGGACACAAGATGAGTTTTCCCGACTACTGATGGATTACGGATTCACTGACAGAATGCTGTGTGGTTTGACTATTTCTAATAACCATTCGAATGTTAAAGCGACTTTGCTTTGTATTATGAGTAAATATTTAGAGGCAAAAGTTGAGCGTAGCATTAAAATAGAGCGTTTGGATTGTGATTCCGATGTTTTTCTTTCCAATATTGCTTTAAAAATCCATGAAAATATTCGCAGTGCAGGCCAGCGTTTTGACGATGAATGTTGGTATATATTAGATGCGCTAATGGCTGAATATGTACCCTTGAACCTCCGTTTATCTTTTGATGATATGTTGTCGCTCGCAGATGAAAATAACTTTAATGTTCTGACTAAAACGATAATAGAGATGAGTTCGGAAGAGTGCTTAGTTAGAAAAACGGGAAATACCAATCTGCTGGTTCACCAAAATGAAAGCCCTGTAGCAGCAATAAAAGGAGGGTTGCTTAATGGAATTGTTGCTGGAAAAACAGTCAAAATAAATACTTACCCGTTCAATATTTTGTCTCTAATCCCCAAAAAACAGAAGTCCTTCTTTTCTCTTTTTAAGAGAGACATGACGAAGGTATTACCATTAGGACAATGGCACGATAATATCGTACGTAAAGATTTTATAGTTGAATTAACCTTTGGTGGGAACGTAAAGTGAAACAAAGAATCATCAAAAAAATGAAAGAAAATCGTTATGTCAGACGCGCTTATATCTATATTACAGGCAAGATTCCATTTGTTAGTAATCTAGTTTCGCTTTACCGATACTCTAATTGGTTGAAGAGTTATAAATTAACTCTACAAGACAATGAGGCTTACTATAATAAGTTTGATGAGCTAAATCGTACGGTTTTGCAACTAAGTAATAATAATGATGTAAAGAAACCGATCATCATCATGACAACCTACAATGACCATGACATTATCGAATCTATCGTTCGGGAAAATGATCGATTAGGTTACGAACAGATCATTATTGATAATTGGTCGAGTGATGGTACTTGGAAAGTCATTGAAAAACTAAAAGATGAACTTGACTCTATTCTAGATATTAAACATTTTCCAGAGGAGGGGCCGACAAATGATTACCAGTGGAAATTGATGCTTGATTTGAAATCTAAAATTGCCCTTAATTTTAAAGGGCGTTGGATTATTCATCAGGATAGTGATGAAGTCACCATACCACCATTTTATAACCATGAAATAAAATATGTTTTGCATGCAATAGAAAAAATGGGATACAATGCTGTATCTCTCCGCATGCTAGATTTTACACCTATTGATAATACTTTTACCATTGGTGATCCTGTAAGTCATTTCGAATATTATCGTATATCGCCTATTATATCTTATGGCCTGCAAAACAAAATTTGGTTACAGGGTGATGAAGCGGTCGATCTGAGTTGTATGGGAGGTCATGATGTGGTGTTTAAAGGAAAAGATGTTTTCCCTATTCGCTTACCGCGTTTCCACTACAGTATTCGTTCTATCGACCATGCTAAAAGCAAGTATTCTCCTAAACGGTTGGAACGTTCTGAAAGCGAGCGGACAGAGTTAGGGTGGCATACTCATGTAGAAGTTAAGATTATAGAGAAAATCATATATTCGAAAGATGAACTTATTAAATATGACTTTAATGACTTGTACTCGGAAAAATTCAACTGGTTTATTTATAATGGGTAAATTAAAAGTAGTAAATGTGGGGCCGGTAGAGTGGTTCTCACCACATTTTTCTTCCAGTGATGAGGTTTTTGAAACTTATAACTACAATCCGTGGAAAGAAGATATATCCCTGATTGAGTATTGTAATAAGTTAAAGCCAGATTTACTTTATATTTTTCGTGGGGATGTTGTTAGAAGTCAGTTGTATAAGTTGCGAGGTATTCATCAAATTGAGTTCTCCAGTGAAATTTATCCTTCGAACCCATTTAGCAATAAACAGTCTCAATGGTTAGGTGTCAGGAAGTTCATGCACTGTCTGCGTGATCTTGACCCGAATGCTAATATTTATCATTATGATAAATCACGAAAAGGGTTTTTTGATGCATTGGATATGAAAATGAAGTATCATTTTCTTCCTGTCAATCTTTCTTGTTTTAAACATGAATCACAGCGCGATATAGATATGCTTTTTTTTGGCCGTGCATCGTCACGACGGTCACAAATTTTTTCAAAAATAAAAGAATCAAATATTAAATTTGTCTGGATTGAAAACGGTTTGGATTGGAAGGAGTTATCAGCTTATATATCTAGATCCAAGGTTGTTGTGAACTTCGCAGCAGATGATTGTGACAATTTTGAACCGCGAATTTTATTAGGTATTGCTGGTGGCGCTTATGTTATCACCGAGCCCTCTGTTGGATTAGATATGTTTATTCAAGAAAATCCTAAATACTCTCGGTTGATAAAGATTTGTAACCCTGATGCCTCTAGTGTAATTGATGCATTCCGTCGCTTGTCAACTAAGGAAAGTTTTGGGAAGCATCATGGTGTTGATGTGCTTTCATTATCTTCAAATACCTTCATCAAACAAAGCATCGGTATACTGTCTTAATCAAATTCATGCATTAGATAAGCCCGGGGAGATATCAACTCTATCCGTACTTGATTTTAAGGTAAAAAGCATTTCGATACCTGTGCTATTGATAATAAGGTGATGTAGGTAAATAATGATTGAAAGATGTGAAGTCGAATAACGGTGAAATATGCCTAAAAAAGAAAGCTCGATAGCTATCCTTCTAGGAAGCAGGAATGGTGAGTCTTTTTTTCAGCAACAACTAGACTCCTTTGTTGACCAGACATATAAAAACTGGTCCGTTTACATTTCGGATGATGGTTCAACTGATTCAACCCCTTCAATCGCTAAAAAATTCATAGAAAATAATGGGCGGAAGGGGAGAGTATGCAAAGGCCCACAAAAGGGATTTGTTGCTAATTTTATGTCACTGGTCACCAATAATTTAATTCAGGCAGACTACTATGCTTTTTCGGACCAAGATGATGTTTGGGATGACGATAAGTTGAGTCGTGCTGTTAGTTGGTTACAAACTATTGATGAAGATATCCCGGCTCTTTACTGTTCGCGTACTAAACTAATCGACAGCGCTGGGAGTATTAGTGGTCTTTCTCCTGACTACAATAAGACACCAGGCTTTGGCAATGCTTTACTGCAAAATATTGCCAGTGGAAACACCATGGTTTTCAACCATCGTGCACGGGAGCTGCTAAGCAAAGCGGAGGGGGCCCCGATGGTGGTGCATGATTGGTCCTTATACCAGATCGTCACCGGCTGCGGCGGTACGGTATTTTATGATAGACAACCTACTGTGTTGTACCGTCAGCATAACAATAATGTTATTGGCAATGGTATGTCGCCATTACGGCGTTTGCAAAACTTTATCGCAGCTCATGGCGGACGCACCGCCCAGTGGAATGATCAGAATCGCCAAGTTTTAGCCTGCGTCTCAGAAAATCTTACTCCTGAAGCCAAGCAATCGCTCGCAACATTCAGTGCGATTCGTGATAATAGCGTATTGAATCGGCTGCGTTTGATGCGGCGATCGGGCATATATCATCAACAGTGGATCGGCAGTCTTACCACGCTGACTTATGTCCTGCTTAATAAAATTTAAATTTGGTGTTATTTGTGAAAATTGTAGCTTCCCTCGTGCTATTTAAGCATGAATATCAGGATATTAAGCAGACACTCTCCTCACTGTTTGCTGAGGATAGTGTGTCTAAAGTGGTGATTGTCGACAATGGCAGCTTTTGCCAGTGGCTTGAGACTTTCAGCCATGAAAAGTTGGAAGTGATCCGACTGCCTGTAAATGAGGGATTTGGTGCCGGTCATAATGCTGTTTTTACACGTTATGCCAGCATTGCGCCGTTTATACTGATTTGCAACCCCGATATTTCTTTCGCCAAGGGCGAGGTGGATAAACTTTACCAATTCAGCCTTAATGAAGGCGTTGGGTTATCAATACCTAAAGTTGTTTACCCGGACGGTAGTCTTCAGCACGGTACAAAACTGTTGCCATCACCTTACCAACTGTTAATTCGTCGTTTCCTATCCTCTTTTTCACAGACAGTTAACAATAACTACGAATTACGTCAGGCAGATTACAGCAAACCTTTCTTTGCGCCATCATTGTCTGGCTGTTTTATGCTCATCAGCCAACAGGCGTTGCATGAAATTAAGGGATTTGACACCCGTTTCTTCCTCTATCTAGAAGATGTCGATTTGTCGCGTCGAGTTTGCCTCGCTAGCTATCCTGTTTCCTACTTTCCAGGAGCCTTGGTTGTGCATGAATCACAGCGTCGTTCTTATACCAATCTCCGTTTCCTCTGTTATCACATGGTGTCTGCTGTTCGTTATTTCAGCAAGTGGGGCTGGTTTTGCGATCGTCAACGCGACAGCTTAAACAAACGTTGCCTGGATAACCTACCCCTGATAAAGAAAATCTGAAATAGGAAGAGAAAAGCACTTCTTAGCGCTTCTCTTTTTCAATGTTACCGGTAATGTAGTGGGAGGCGGCATGCAGACTCTTCCGACCACTGCATGTTTGAAGAATGTTATGGCTATGATAGGTACATGCTTTGATATACTCATGTACAATGCCCTCGTTCAACAGTACAGCATTGAACAGTCAATAACCCATTTAATTTCAGTGGATTATTGATTTTTCAAGACTGGTATATATTTCAGACAGGAGTTTCTCAATGTCCAAGCAACAAATCGGCGTTGTCGGCATGGCGGTAATGGGCCGCAATCTGGCACTGAACATCGAAAGCCGTGGTTACACCGTTTCGATCTTTAACCGTTCAGGCGATAAAACTGATGAAGTTATTGCTGAGAATCCAGGTAAAAACCTGGTGCCGCATTACACCGTCGAAGAGTTTGTAGAATCTCTGGAAAAGCCACGCCGCATTTTGCTGATGGTGAAAGCGGGTGAAGCGACAGACAAGACCATTGCTTCCCTGACGCCACACCTGGATAAAGGCGACATTCTGATCGATGGTGGTAATACCTATTATCAAGACACCATCCGTCGTAACCGCGAACTGTCTGATCAGGGCTTCAACTTCATCGGTACTGGCGTGTCCGGGGGGGAAGAGGGTGCACTGAAAGGGCCTTCAATCATGCCTGGCGGCCAGAAAGAAGCTTACGAGCTGGTGGCGCCAATCCTGAAGAAAATCGCCGCGGTAGCGGAAGGCGAGCCTTGCGTGACCTATATCGGTGCTGATGGTGCCGGTCACTATGTGAAGATGGTACACAACGGTATCGAATACGGTGACATGCAGCTGATTGCTGAAGCATACTCGCTGTTGAAACAGGCGCTGAACCTGAGCAATGAGCAGTTGGCTGAGACCTTCGCCGAGTGGAACGAAGGTGAACTGAACAGCTACCTGATCGACATCACCAAAGATATCTTCACCAAGAAAGATGAAGAAGGTAAATACCTGGTTGATGTGATTCTGGACGAAGCCGCCAACAAAGGCACCGGCAAATGGACCAGCCAGAGCTCTCTGGATCTGGGCGAGCCGCTGTCACTGATCACTGAATCGGTATTCGCGCGTTACCTGTCCTCACTGAAAGACCAGCGCGTTGCTGCGTCTAAAGTGCTGACGGGTCCTAAAGCGACGCCAGTCAGTGGCGACAAAGCTGAATTCATCGAGAAAGTACGCCGCGCACTGTATCTGGGCAAAATCGTTTCTTATGCACAGGGCTTCTCACAGCTGAAAGCCGCTTCCAAAGAAAACAACTGGGACCTGCACTACGGCGACATTGCCAAGATCTTCCGAGCAGGTTGTATCATCCGTGCCCAGTTCCTGCAGAAGATTACCGACGCTTACGCACAGGATGCGGATATTGCTAACCTGTTGTTGGCGCCGTACTTCAAGCAGATCGCTGATGAATACCAGCAGGCACTGCGTGACGTGGTGTCCTACGCAGTACAAAACGGTATTCCTACGCCGACCTTCTCTGCGGCTATTGCGTACTACGACAGCTACCGTTCAGCAGTACTGCCAGCTAACCTGATCCAGGCGCAGCGTGACTACTTCGGTGCTCACACTTACAAACGTATTGATAAAGAAGGCGTGTTCCATACCGAGTGGATGGAATAATCCCGACGTTTGAAGCATAAAAAAAGCCGCCGAGGTTAACGCCCGGCGGCTTTTTTATTGCCTGCAAAACAGGGTTACTTTTGGTGCCGCTCGCGCAGCCGGCCAATCACTTTGCTCAATTCCAAATCCTGATCCTGCAACAGCACCAACAGGTGATAAATCAGATCAGAAGCTTCGTTGGTCAACTCTTCACGATCGTTTACCGTGGCGGCCAGCGCGGTTTCCACACCTTCTTCGCCCACTTTCTGCGCGATGCGTTTGGTGCCGCTGGCGTACAGACTTGCCGTGTAAGAGCTGTCTGGGCTGGCGGTCTTGCGTTCAGCCAAGAGTTGTTCCAACTGATAGAGGAAACCCCAATCGCTGTTGGCTGGGTAGAAACAACTGGTGTTACCCAGGTGGCAGGTTGGGCCGATTGGGTTCACCAAAATCAGCAGCGTATCGTTGTCACAGTCCGGGGTGATACTGACCACATTGAGGAAGTGCCCGGAACTTTCCCCTTTAGTCCACAGCCGTTGTTTGGTGCGAGAGAAGAAAGTGACTTTGCCGCTTTGCTCCGTCGTGCTCAGGGCTTCCTGGTTCATATAACCGAGCATCAACACTTCGCCGGAGACCGCGTGCTGCACGATAGCGGGCATCAGGTTGTCGGTTTTTTCCCAGTCCAGCTGGTTTCTCTGTTGTTCTGTTAACACACGCGAATCTCCACGCCTTGTTCGACCAGGAACCTTTTCAGGTCGCCAATATTAATGATTTGTTTGTGGAATACTGACGCAGCCAGTGCGCCATCAACGTCCGCATCACGAAACGCTTCCAGGAAGTGCTCCATGGTGCCTGCGCCGCCGGAGGCGATCAACGGCACCTTACAGACTTCCCGTACCTGTCGCAGCTGTTCCAAATCGTAACCGTTGCGCACGCCATCCTGATTCATCATATTCAGTACAATTTCGCCGGCACCGCGTTTTTGCACTTCTTTAACCCAATCCAGGGTTTCCCACTGGGTGACGCGGGTACGGCTTTCATCGCCAGTGTACTGGTTGACGTGATACTTGCCGGTTTCGCTGTCAAACCAGGTATCAATACCCACAACAATGCATTGCACGCCAAAACGATCCGCCAGACGGCTAATCAATGTCGGGTCAGCCAACGCCGGAGAGTTGATAGAAATCTTGTCGGCGCCGAAAGAGAGGATCTGACTAGCATCTTCCGGACTTTTGATGCCACCCGCGACGCAGAACGGGATATCGATCACTTCTGCTACCCGTGATACCCAGCTTTTATCCACAACCCGGCCGTCGGAGGACGCGGTAATGTCGTAAAACACCAGTTCATCTGCGCCTTCTTGCGCATAGCGCTGCGCCAGCGGTACGATGTCACCGATGATTTCGTGGTTGCGGAACTGCACGCCTTTTACGACTTGCCCGTCTTTAACATCCAGGCAGGGGATTATCCGTTTTGCCAGCATGCGATAGCCTCCTCAACGCTAAACTTACCTTCCAGTAGGGCACGCCCTACAATCACACCCTCAACGCCACTGCCACGTAGCTGGGCAATGTCGTCCAGATTGCCGATGCCGCCGGACGCCTGGAAGGCGATCTGCGGATAGCGCTGGCTGATTTCCTGGTACAGTGCGACGTTGGAGCCGGCCAGTGTACCGTCACGGGAAATATCGGTGCACAGTACATGCTTCAGGCCATAAGGCAGGAATTGTTCAACCACCTGTTCCAGCGTGGCATCAGAGTTTTCTTGCCAGCCACTGATGGCGACGCGTTTGGTGCCGTCGGCATCGATGCGTACATCCAGCGCAAGCACCATGGCATCAGCGCCGTAACGTTCAAACCAGCCTTGCACCAATTGCGGTTGTTTTACCGCGGTAGAGCCGATCACTACGCGAGAGGCACCGGCCTCCAATAAAGCAGAAACGTCTTGTTCATTACGAATGCCGCCGCCAACTTGCACCGGCACATTAACGCCTGCCAGCAGTTTGCGCAGCAGAGGGATCTGGCGTGCAGTAGGATCTTTGGCACCGGTCAGATCGACCAAATGCAATACCTGCGCACCTTGTTGTTGGTAGTCCTGCAAACGCAGCAGCGGATCGTTGCCATAGTCGCGTTGCTGGCCGTAATCGCCCTGATGCAAACGCACCACGTTGCCGTCGATCAAGTCCAAAGCCGGAATAATCATGCTGCCTACATCTCCAGAAAGTTTTTCAACAGTTGCGCACCGGCCGCGCCAGATCGCTCTGGATGAAACTGCACGCCGAAGAAATTGTCTTTTTGCACGGCGGCGGTGAAGGGCTCGCCGTAGTTCGCCTGGGCGATGGTGCTTGGGCATATCGGCATCGCATAGCTGTGAACGAAGTAGAAGTAAGCACCGTCTTCGATGCCGCGGAACAGATGATGGCCTGCCTGAGCAGAAACCTGGTTCCAGCCCATGTGCGGCAGCGGCAGGCCGAAGTCGGTCATCTGTACCACCGGGGTATCGATAATGCCCAGCGTATTGATGCCACCGTTCTCTTCGCTGCTTTTTGCCAGCAACTGCATACCGAGGCAAATGCCTAACACCGGCTGGGTACAGGCCTTAATCAGTTCAATCAACTCGCGCTGTTTCAACTGATCCATGGCGGCCTGCGCGGTGCCGACGCCGGGTAGAAAAAGCTTGTCGGCACGCAATACGATCTCCGGGTCACGGCTCACCTCTGGCTGGTAACCCAACCGCTGCACCGCGTAGGTGACCGAAGACAGGTTGGCGCAGCCGGTGTCCAAAATCACCACGTTCATCACAGCACTCCTTTCGAGCTCGGGAGGGTGTTGCCCTCTACGCGGATTGCCTGGCGCAGCGTACGACCAAACACTTTGAACAGGCTTTCGACGCGATGATGGTCGTTTTTGCCTTTGGTTTTCAGGTGCAGCGTGCAACCCATGGTGTAGGACAATGAGCGGAAGAAATGCTCGACCATTTCGGTGCTGAGATCGCCAACACGCTGGTAGTTGAACTCGGCCTTATATTCCAGGTGCGGACGCCCGGAGATATCCAGTGCGCAGCGCGCCAGACATTCATCCATCGGCAATACAAAGCCGAAGCGTGCGATACCGCGTTTGTCGCCCAGCGCTTTGTTTAATGCTTCGCCGAGTGCCAGCCCGGTATCCTCTACCGTGTGGTGGTCGTCAATATACAGATCGCCTTTCACATCGATATCCATGCGGAAACCGCCGTGGGTGGCTATCTGATCCAGCATGTGGTCGAAGAAGCCGACGCCCGTTTTGATCTTGCTGCTACCTTCACGATCCAGCCAGACGTTGACGTCTATTTGGGTTTCTTTCGTTACACGGTTAACTCGCGCGTGACGATCACGCTGGGTCAACTGGCGAACGATCTCCTTCCAACCCAGCGTTTCACGTTGATAACGCAATCCCTGAATACCCATGTTTTCGGCCAACTGCACGTCGGTTGGCCGATCGCCGATCACATAGCAATGGGCCGTTTCCATCACGCCAGGCTCGAGGTAGCCCTTCACTAGCGCGGTTTTCGGCTTGCGGCAGTCGCAATTATCCGCAGGGAGATGCGGGCAAATCAAAATATCGTCAAAGTGAATTCCTTGCGAACTGAGGATCTGCATCATCAGGTTGTGCGGCGGGTCGAAGGTTTCCTGCGGGAAGCTGGCGGTGCCGAGCCCATCCTGATTGGTGATCATCACCAGCTGATAACCGGCCTGCTGCAAAGCCAGCAGTGAAGGGATCACGTCCGGCTCCAGCGCAAGCTTATCCAGACGATCAACCTGGAAGTCTTCTGGTGGTTCGGCAATCAACGTACCGTCACGGTCAATAAAGAGGATTTTTTGGCTCACATTGGCTCCTGGCGAGTCTTGTTGGCGCCGGGCAGGGCAGACAGCGCGTCAACCACGCGTTGGCATTCATCACGGGTGCCTATCGTAATACGCAGGCAGCCGGATAACCCGGGCTGTTTATTTTGGTCTCTTAAGATAATGCCCTGATCCCACAAGGTTTTAAACACATTACTTGAAGCGGTGAAACGTACCAGCAGGTAATTACTGTCGCTGGTGAAAACCTGCTCGACGCAGGCGCAGTTTTGCAGCGCCTGCTGTAGCACACTGCGATTTGCGGCGATCTCTGTAACCCGTTGACGCATCACGCGGATGCCTTCGGTGCTGAGCGCTTGCGCAGCGATATCTGCGACCGGGGTAGACAGCGGGTAAGGGGCGATCACCTTCAGCAGCAGGGCGATCAGATCTTCATTACCCAAGGTAAAACCACAGCGTAAACCGGCCAACGCAAAGGCTTTGGATAAGGTACGCAGAATAGCCAGGTGCGGGTAGTCGCTCAGCCAGCCAGCCACACTGGCCTGCGGGCAGAATTCGATATAGGCTTCGTCAACCGCGACGATTGCCTTGCCTTTGGCCATTTCCAACAGAGTGCGCAAATCGTTCGGGTCGATCAGGTTGCCGGTCGGGTTATTAGGGCTGCAGACGTAAATCAGTTTAACGTTGTCCAGGCTGTCGGCGATGGCGGGCAAATCCAGTTGCCAATCCTGCTTGGCCGCCACAGTGCGACGCTCCACGCCAAAGGTTTCAGCGCTGACGGCATACATCCCGTAGGTCGGTGGGCAGAACAGGATGGCGTCTTTACCCGGCTCGCAAAATGCGCGGATCAACAGTTCAATGCCTTCATCGGCGCCGCGGCTGACCAGCACCTGTTCCTTTTTAACCCCGGCGTAATCGGCGTAGCGCTCGATTACCCGCGCCGGTTGACACTCCGGGTAGCGGTTGAAGGTCTGCGCGGTCAGTTGAAATTCCGGGGCGATCGGGTATTCGTTGGCGTTCAACCACACGTCGCCGTTCCCCCCCAAGCGGCGGGCTGATTGATACGGGATCAGCTCGCGAACGTTGGCGCGTGCCAGATTTTCAATGCTCATGCTTGCTCCTTCAGCGCGGCAACGCGCAGGGTTACGGCGTTTTTGTGGGCAATCAACTGTTCGGCGGCGGCCAGCGTTTCAATGGTGGCTGCCAGATTCATGAAGCCCTGCGGCGTAAGCTCCTGCACCGTCATGCGCTTCTGGAAATCCGCCAAGCCCAAGCTCGAACAGGTGGCGGTGTAACCATAGGTCGGCAATACGTGGTTAGTGCCGGACGCATAATCACCGGCAGACTCCGGTGACCAGTCACCGAGAAACACCGAACCGGCGCTGGTGATGCTGTCGACCAGGGCGCGGGCGTTGCGAGTCTGAATAATCAGGTGTTCCGGGCCATATTGATTGCTGATTGTCACGCATTCGGCCAAATCTTTAGCGACGATCAATCGGCTGCTGGCCAGCGCTTGCCGTGCTGTTTCAGCCCGCGGCAATAGCGCCAGTTGTTGTTCTACCGCTTCAGCCACGGCCTGCGCCATTGCGGCATCGGGTGTTAACAGGATCACCTGTGAGTCCGGGCCGTGTTCCGCTTGTGACAGCAGATCAGAGGCGACGAATGCCGGGGTCGCACCAGCATCGGCGATCACCAGCACTTCAGAAGGGCCGGCTGGCATATCGATGGCCGCCCCGTCCAGACGTTGGCTGATTTGGCGCTTGGCCTCGGTGACAAAAGCATTGCCCGGGCCAAAGATTTTCGCCACACGCGGCACCGAATCGGTGCCGAATGCCATGGCAGCAATTGCCTGTGCACCACCGACCTGAAACACCTCCGTCACGCCGCAAAGTTGTGCGGCATACAAAATTTCATCGGCAATCGGTGGTGGAGAACATAACACCACGCGACGACAGCCGGCGATGCGTGCCGGTGTCGCCAGCATCAAGACGGTAGAAAACAGCGGGGCAGAGCCGCCGGGAATATACAGACCAACCGAATCGATCGGGCGGGTTACCTGCTGGCAACGCACACCTGGCTGGGTTTCTACATCAACCGACGGCAGCTTTTGCGCATTGTGGAAGGTTTCCACGTTGGCAACGGCTATTGCCATTGCCTGCTTGATCTCGTCCCCCAGACGCGCGCTTGCTGCGGCGATCTGCTCGGCAGTGACGCGTAACGCACCGACTTCTGTTTTATCAAATTTGGCGCTGTATTCACGCAGCGCCTGATCGCCATTGGCCTTCACGTTGTCGAGAATGTCGCTCACCGTGCGGGTGATGCTGTCCGAGGCGGACATCGCCGGGCGCATCAACAGCGCTGTGCGCTGTTCGGCGCTGCAGTCTGCCCATTTGACCAGAGTATTGAAGTTCGGCATGGCGTTACTCCATCATCTTCTCAATAGGTAACACCAGAATCGAACTGGCACCGAGCGCTTTCAGTTTTTCCATGGTTTCCCAGAACAGAGTTTCACTGCTCACCATGTGCATTGCGACGCGGTTTTGCGCACCGGCCAGTGGCAGGATGGTAGGACGTTCGGCACCCGGCAGCAGCGCGACGATTTCGTCCAGACGCTCGCTCGGGGCGTGCAACATGATGTACTTGGATTCGCGCGCCTGAATCACACCCTGAATACGGGTCATCAGGCGGTCGATCAATTGCTGTTTGGCTTCGGGCATTTCGCCGTCGCGTTGAATCAGGCAGGCTTTCGAGCGATAGATGACTTCAACTTCACGCAGGCCGTTGGCTTCCAGCGTAGCCCCTGTGGAAACCAGGTCACAGATCGCATCGGCCAAGCCAGCACGCGGTGCGACCTCGACTGAACCGTTCAACAGGCAGGACTTGAAACGCACGCCTTGCTTGTCGAGGTACTGTTTCAACAAGTGCGGGTAAGAGGTGGCGATACGAGCATCTTGCAGGCTCTGTGGGCCGGTGTATTCACTGTCGAGTGAGGTAGCCAGCGACAGGCGGCAACCCCCGAAGTCCAGGCGACGCAGAGTGAAATAGCGCGGGTCTTCACCCTGGGCGCGGCGAGTGAGCAGCTCTTCTTCCAGCACGTTCTCACCAATAATGCCCAGATCAACCACGCCGTCCATCACCAGGCCCGGGATGTCGTCGTCACGTACGCGCAGGATATCAATCGGCATATTCTCCGCGAAGGCAATCAGACGCTGTTGCTGCAGGTTAATTTTGATGCCACAGCGCGCCAGCAACTCCTGGGATTCATCACTCAGGCGGCCCGATTTCTGCATTGCTATCCGTAAACGTGTTTTGTCCAGCATGGTAACCTCTGTTTAATCTGTAAATTTATGAATTTATTTTAAAAATTATTTTTTCTGTCTGTCCGGAGCCAAAAAAAAACCCTCGGAAGAAATCTTCCGAGGGCTCTCTCTTGCATTCTGCGCGCCACTGGAAGATTAAAAAACCGTCTTCCAGCACTCATCGCCTGAAAGACTAGTCAGGGTGATGGTGATGATGGTGGCTGAACTGAATGCGTGTCATGGTGTTTTCTCTGTATAAAGTCGCTACAAACTCAATTACTAATTAACCTAAACTATCCGCTGTCTGTCGCGCAACCCTTTTTTATCGTCATAAATTTAATTTATTGAAACAGGTTGAGTTATTAGCCAGACGCGACTTTACCTAAGCTTAAGCAGAGTAGATTGTATCACCCTACGGAGTGGCGTAGCCTTAACGGGCAAAGCGCTGCAATCTTCAAGAGAGGAAGATAATGAAAAAGGTCGCCATTATTGGTTTGGGCTGGCTGGGGATGCCGTTGGCCTTGTCGCTGATGAGCCGTGGTTTTGACGTTGTTGGCAGTAAAACGACGCCAGACGGCGTTGAAGCCGCGCGGATGAGCGGCATTGAATGCTATCAGTTGGAAATGACGCCAGAGCTGATTTGCGAACCGGACGATTTGGAGCCGCTGCTGCGCGTTGACGCGCTGGTGATAACGTTGCCAGCCCGCCGCACGGTTGAAGGCAGCGAGAACTACTTTAATGCGGTGCGCATGCTGGTGGACAGCGCAATGGCATTCGGTGTGCCACGCATCCTGTTTACCAGTTCAACCTCGGTGTACGGTGAAACCACGGGTACGGTACGTGAGGATTCTCCGCTGAAACCGGTGTCACCGTCGGGGCAAGTGTTGGCTGAGTTGGAGCGCTGGCTGCATGAATTACCCAATACCTCAGTGGATATTTTGCGTCTGGCGGGGTTGGTGGGGGTTGATCGCCATCCAGGGCGTTTTCTCGCCGGCAAAGTCGATGTCAAGGGGGGCTCACAAGGGGTCAATCTGGTGCATCAGGACGATGTGATCGCTGCCATCCAACTGTTACTGAAATTACCGAAGGGTGGCCACGTGTATAACTTATGTGCGCCGGGCCACCCGACAAAACGCGAGTTTTACCCGGCATTGGCTGAACAGTTACACCTGACGCCGCCGCAGTTCGCCGCCGAAGCTGAGCAAGACGGGCGATTGGTCGACGGTAGCCGCATCAGCAATGAACTTGGATTTGAGTATCAATATCCCGACCCTGCGCGTATGCCGCTAAATTAATCGTTTGAACATGCCCTGCCGATCGCGGGGCATTTTTTTATGTTGTCATCTGAGCGTCTTCATACTGTAACTCAATCGTCTTACCTCCTGCCTACAATCGCTTTTCCGATATAAAGTCCCAAAGAGGATGACCCATGTTATTAATGCATTTCCTGCCAATGGCGCGGGCGGTTGCCCCATGCCGGTATCTCTCTCAAACTGAAGTTTGGGGTCCGCTATCTACGTTATTTATCCAGCCACGTTGTTCTCTGCGGCCCGAGCATTGCGGCGGTTGTCATGAGCAATGACGCACGCGGGCCGGTATCCATTACCACATCAGGGTTGTGTTATCGCATAGCGGGCCAACCGATCCTGCAACAAATCGATTTGACCATTCCCGCCGGGTACACGCTGGCGCTATTAGGGCCTTCCGGCTGTGGAAAAAGCACCTTACTAAAGCTGTTAGCCGGATTGTTGCAGCCGGAACAGGGCAGCATTTCGTTTGGTGAGCAGAAGGTGGCCGACGCGCGCTACAACCTGCCACCGGAACAACGCAATTTGGGCATGGTGTTCCAGGATTACGCCCTGTGGCCGCATATGAGCGTGATGCAGAATGTGGCATTCCCCCTGAAAATGCGTGCTATTGAACGGTCGCAGTGTCAGCAACGGGTGCTGGCCGCACTGGATCGCGTCGGTTTAGTGGATTTGGCCGATCGACGCCCAGCCGAATTATCAGGGGGGCAGCAGCAGCGTGTCGCGCTGGCGCGGGCAATTGTCGCAGAACCGAAGGTACTGCTGTTTGACGAGCCGCTTTCAAATCTGGATCGCGACCTGCGTGAATCTTTGTCCCATGAAATGGCCTCTCTTCTACGCCAGCTGCGCACCACCGCGGTGTACGTCACTCACGATCGCAATGAAGCGGCGGTGTTGGCGAATCGCGTGGTGCATATGGCTGACGGGCGCATTGCTGAAATTACCTCCCTCTAATGGCTTAAGGATAAATAACATGTTCTTTCAACAACGTATTTCAGGCCGTATTGCAAACACAGGAGTCGCCCTAGCTATGGCATTGTCCTTCGCCATGATGAGCAACAGCGCACAAGCGTTGACGCTATATACCGCAGGACCCGGATCGTTGGCCAAGAAACTGGCTACCGGTTATGAAAAGCAAAGTGGGGTCAAGGTTGATATTTTCCAGGCCACCACAGGAAAGGTGATGGCGCGCCTAGAAGCCGAACAGGCGAATCCGCGGGCGGATGTACTGATTTCTGCCTCCTGGGATACCGCGACGGATCTGCAACAACGGGGGTGGTTATTGGATTATCAGAGCCCTAATGCAGCGGAAGTTCCGGCGCAGTTTAAAACGCCGTCCTACGTGGCGCAGGGGATCTCGGCCCTGGGGATTGTCTGGAACAGTAACAGTGGTACGCCGGAGCCGAAAGACTGGCGCGATCTGGCGCAGCCAGCGTTTAAAGACAAGGTCACTACGCCCGATCCTGCGCTTTCTGGTGCTTCCCTTGATCTGCTGTTGGGGTTGCAACACGCCCAAGGCGAACAGGCCTGGCAACTGTTTGAAAGCTTGAAATCCAACGGTGCCATCATTGCTGGGCCGAATGCGCAAGCGCTGACACCGGTATTACAGGGTGCTAAAGCGGCAGTGTTCGGTGCGGTGGACTACGTCTCTTATAACAGCATGGCGGAAGGTGAAGCGATCAAAGTTATCTTCCCATCGAGCGGTACGGTTATTGCGCCAAGACCGATGATGATCCTGAAGTCGACTCAACATGCCGATCAGGCGCGGGCGTTTATCGACTATGTTCTGTCTCCGGAGGGGCAACGGGCGGTAGCGGATGCGTGGTTAATGCCTGCACGACAAGATATTGATGCCAAACGTCCGCTGTTTAAAACACTCACGTTGTTACCACAAGGGGACACTCCAGCGGGCTCACGTTCAGCCGTGCTCGATCGTTTCGCCACGCTTTTTGGGCAACGATAAATTGCGTGCAGGTGGAATGATGAAGCGTGCGCTGCTGCCTGGCACCACGGTGGTCGTTTTGTTGTTGTTGGTCGCCATGCCAATGTTATTTGTGCTGTTGCAAGCCGTATTTCCAGCATTAGCGCAGGGATCGTTGGCGAAGCCTTTCAGTGCTTTTCCCGCGTTATTGGCGGACTCGACGTTGTTCAGGCAACTGAGCGACACGCTGTGTGTTGGCGGAGGCGTAGCCTTGGTCAGCGCTGCACTGGGTATACTGCTTGGCGCGCTGCGGGGGCTGTTTGCATTGCCCTATGCGCGATTGTGGGATCTGCTGTTTCTGATCCCTTTTTTGCTCCCGCCTTACATTGCGGCGTTGTCATGGATGTTGGCATTGCAACCCAGTGGTTATCTGGAGCAATTACTGCCAATACGCTTAAGTGGACTGTTGTTCTCACTCCCGGGGGTGATCCTGGTGATGTCGCTGAATATCTTCCCGGTGGTGTATTTTGCCGTTTCCCGCAGCATGGCGGCAGCGGGAACCAGGCTGGCGGAAGTCGCGCGTGTGCATGGTGCCGGGCCGTGGCGTGCATTTTGGCGTATTAGCTTGCCACTGGCTGCTCCGGCTATTGCGGCCAGCGTGCTGCTGGCCTTTACGTTAGCGATAGAGGAATACGGCGTACCGGCAGCATTGGGCGCGCGAGCGGGTGTCCTGGTGCTGACGTCGGGTATCGAACAACGTCTGGCTGATTGGCCTATCGACCTGACGGGTGCGGCAATATTATCGTTGATTTTGGTCGGGTTAGCATTGAGCGCGTTTTGGTTACAACGCGCCATTGCTGGGTCGATGCAAGTAGAAACCACCACGGGAAAACCGATCACGATATCGGTACGATCGCTCGGACGCTGGCGTTGGTCGGTTGTCATGTTGTTTAGCATAGTGGCATTACTGGCGGTGGGGTTACCGTTGGCGTCAATGTTGGTTACGGCTTTTTCCGCCACGCTTTCTGGTGGGGTATCGTGGAGCAACCTTACGCTAGGGCATTTCACCCCATTGTTTGAGCCGGACAACGATGCCTTTTCAGCGTTAAGTACCAGCTTGTCACTGGCGTTAGGGGCGGCATTGCTGACCGGGGTTGTCGGTTTTCTGGCCGCATGGTTGGTGGTCGGCAAACGCGTACGCGGCGCCGTGCTGATTGATGTACTGTCATTATTGCCGGCGGCATTGCCAGGTATCGTTGTTGGAGTGGGGTTGATTCTGGCCTGGAATCGCAGTTTTTGGCCGTTGTCACCTTATAACACTTGGGGCATCTTGCTGCTTGCTTACAGCTGTGTGCTGTTGCCTTATCCGGTGCGCTATGCCAGTGCGGCACTGCGTCAGATTGGTGGCAACGTTGAGGCCGCGGCTCGTGTGCATGGCGCTTCGCCGCTGCAAGCGTTGCGATGGGTCATGTTACCTTTGGTGTTTCCCAGCCTGTTGGCGGCAGCGATGTTGGTGTTTGCCGTCTCGGTGCGGGAGTTGGTGACCTCGTTGCTGCTGTCTCCGGCTGGCGTACAGACAGTGTCTGTTTTTGTTTGGCGTCAATTTGAACAAGGCTCGGTAGGGGATGGTATGGCGATGGCGAGTGTCGCGGTGGTGCTGAGCTTAACGGTGATGTTGCTGGCCATGAGGCTGCATCAACGGCATAGCGGCTGACCGGCGGTGGTGAACTGACCCGATGACGCTGTGAAAGCGGGGCTGTGTACAACAGCCCCGTTATTGGCTAGAGCCAGCCGGATTTTTTCAGCTTCTGATACAGGAAGAAGCAGCCGACGGCGGTCACCCCGAGAATCGTGTGATAGGCCCAGGGGAACTTCAGTTCCGGCATATTGGCGAAGTTCATCCCATACAAACTGAATATTACCGTTGGGATTGCCAGAATTGCCCCCCAGCCGGCGAGCCGTTTCACGACTTCGTTCTGTTTCACGGTGACGAGGGCCAGATTGACGTGCATCGCGTTGGTCAGCATTTCGCGCATGTCGTCGATGTTACTGACAACCTGGCGCGCGTGGTCCTGTACGTCACGCACATAGGCGCGCAGTTCTTTCGGGATCACCTCTTCATGCAGGCGAATAAGCTGGTTGCAGATCTCCTCCATTGGCATTGCCGCATTGCGCAGGGCCAGCAGGTGTCGCCTCAGCGTATAAACGTTCTCAATGGCAGCCTCGTCAAACTCTGACTTGAACATGTTGGCTTCGATGGCTTCGATATTTGCCTCGAACCTTGCCACGACGCTGCGGTAGTTATCCACCACAAAGTCCATCACTGAGTACAATGCAAAACCCGGCCCGCGGCACATTTGTTTATGGTTTTCTTCAGCCTTGGCACGAATTGGCGCGTAGCTGGGGGATGCACCATGGCGTACCGTGATCAGGAAATTCTTGCCCACGAAAAAGTGTGTTTCACCGTACTCGACTTCGTCTTTACCCCACTGTGCGGTTTTAACCACGATAAACAATGAATCACCGTAGGTTTCAAGTTTCGGGCGCTGGTGGGCGCACAACGCATCCTCAATAGCCAGGTCATGCAGCCCAAACTCTTCCTGCACCTTGCGCATGAAGGCGTCTTCCGGCTGCCATAAGCCGAGCCAGACAAAGGTATCCGGTTGTTTCACTACCTCACTGATGTCGTCAATGGTCACTTCACCTAGCCGTTTACCGGCTTTGTATGCCACGCAGTTCACAACCATGGTTGTGGTTTCCATCAGGTCACCTGTTATTCAGTCAATGTTTTGGTAAGAAAGTAGCATTCATGCTCTGTCGGGTAATTTTGCAGCGTCATCCGCAGTTGATAGCCGAGCTTCTCGTAGAAAGGGCGCGCCTGGAAACTGAACGTATCTAAACGGACATAACGACAGCCACGTGCAAGCGCTTCTTGCTCCGCCGCCAACAGAACTTTACGGCCCAACCCGCTACCCCGTTGCGAATCCGCCACCCACAACCAGTCAACGCTTAACCAGTTACCCCACGTTTCCGCCGTCACGCCGGCGATAACCTGGCCGGCCTCATCTTGGCTGTAGACAGCAAGCGGCTTGCGCTGAGTGGGATCAATGTACGGGCTATTGTGGGCGCGTAGCCCCTGTCTGATGGCGTCGAGGACTTCTTCGCTGAGTGAATCGGTTACGGTAATGTGCATACATCCTCCTTATTTACCCGTTAACTTAAGCACAGTCTGGCTAAAAGACAACATATTGAAAATTAAAACAAACGTTGCAAGTGGTCTGCTGGACTACACTGAATGGACCCGTTTCTATCCAGGAGGATGCCATGCGGAGAGTCACGACGATGATGGCACTGCTGTTATTCAGCGGTTTGCTGCATGCTGCGCTGAAGGTCACGCCATTACAGGATAAATTGGAGCACCCTTGGTCGCTGGCATTTTTGCCCGGTGAGCAGGGCATGTTAATCACAGAACGACCGGGCCGCCTGCGGCTGTGGCAACAGGATAAAGGTTTGTCCGCGCCAATTACCGGTGTGCCTCAGGTGTATGCCGAAGGCCAGGGTGGGCTGCTGGAAGTGCTGTTAGCGCCTGATTTTGCCGATAGCAGACGAATCTACCTCAGCTTTGCCGAAGTGGGTGAAGACGGTAAGGCAGGGACCGCGGTGGGTTATGGGCAGTTAAGCATCGATCGCCAACGATTGGAGAACTTCACGGTGATTTTCCGCCAGCAACCTAAATTGTCGATCGGTAATCACTTTGGCGGCAAGTTGGCATTTGATCGCCAGGGCTATCTGTTTATTGCGTTGGGTGAGAATAATCAGCGGCCGACGGCACAGGATTTGGACAAGCTACAGGGCAAGGTGGTGCGGTTAACTGCCGACGGGGCTGTACCGCCAGATAATCCGTTTGTTGGTCAGGTGGGCAAACGGCCGGAAATCTGGTCCTATGGCCACCGTAATCCGCAGGGGCTGGCGTTGAATCCATGGAGCGGGGTGATGTGGGAGAGTGAACACGGCCCACGGGGTGGCGATGAGATCAATATTCCGCAGGCGGGGAAAAACTACGGCTGGCCGATAGCCACCTATGGCATCAATTACTCTGGGTTGGCTATTCCAGAGGCTAAAGGACAGAAGATCGCGGGTACTGAACAGCCCTTGCATTACTGGCGGGTGTCGCCGGGCATCAGCGGCATGGCATTCTACGATTCGCCTCGTTTCCCTGCCTGGCAGCATTCGCTGTTCATGGGTGCGCTGGCTCAGAAAGCCCTGATCAGGCTGACGCTACAGGGGGACAACGTGATCGCTGAAGAAAGGTTGCTGGAGGATCGCGGCGAGCGCATTCGTGAGGTGCGGGTTGGGCCTGACGGCGACCTTTACCTGCTAACCGATTCGAGCGACGGCAAGTTGTTGCGGGTCGGGCTGTAGGCGTAATGATGGCGCCCTGCAGTTGCAGGGCGGGGGGAACTCAGGTTAACTCGCTCATGACACCGCGCTGATAGGCCGGGCGTTCTGTGAGTTGCTGATACCAGCGCTCCATGTTTGGACGAGGTTGTCGCTTAATCGGCATGGAGAACCAGGCGTAAGCAAAGCTACCCAGCGGGATGTCGCCGATGCCGAAGGACTCACCCGAAAGGTAAGGCTGGCGGCCAAGGGTTTCTTCCACAATGTCGAAATGCTTTTCCAATGTGGCGATTGCCGCTTCTATCTTCGCCATGTCACGCAGTTCCGCCTTGGTGCGAACCATTCCCCAGAACACAACGCTAAAGTGGCTGACAATGGTGGCTGTGGTCCAGTCCATCCATTTTTCTGCACTGGCGCGCGCTTGCAGATCCTGCGGGTAAAAAGGTTCATTGCCAAACTTCGCTGCCAGATAGCGAACGATGGTGTTGGATTCCCACAGCACGAAGTCATCGTCCTGCAGCAGCGGCACCAGGCCATTCGGGTTCAATGAACGGTAGAGTTCATCGTTTACCTTACCGAATGCGCCGCCGGCATTGATATGGCTGTAATTCAGCTCCAGCTCTGCGGCGCACCACAGCACTTTCCTGACGTTATTTGAATTTTCACGACCCCAAATGGTCAGCATAGAACGCCTCTTTTACGTGGGTTAATCAACCTAAGTAGTTATTCGTACGCCACAATTCAGCGTTTGTCACACCAGAAGGCATTTTTTGCCAGCGTGGTCGACACATTCAGCGCTCCCAGCGACAAACTTCCCAGCCATGCTCCAGCGCCAGTGCGTTGAGCTCACTGTCCGGGTTGATCACCGTAGCACTGTCGACATATTGCAACATGGCTTTGTCGTTAAGTGAGTCGCTGTAACCGTGGCTGTGCTCAAAGATCAATTCCGGGTGTTCTGCCAGCCACTGTTTCAAACGGGTCACTTTGCCCTGTTGGTAAGTCATGGTGCCGTAGGTGTTGCCGGTGAAGCGGTCGTCTTGCACTTCGACACCAATCGCCAGTGCGCCATCAGCACCGAGCTGTGCGGCAATCGGTGCCACCAGATGTTCACCGGTGGCGGAAATGACCAGAATGCAGTCACCGCGTTCACGGTGCCACAACATCCGTTCACGGGCTGCTGGGTAGACGCGCGGCAGAATATCGCGACGGATATAACGCTGTACCCAACCGGCTACCGTTTGGGTACTCAGGCCGGTCAGTGGTGCCAGGGTGGCTTGCATGTAGTCCTCCATGGACAGTTTTCCCTGGTAATAGAGCTGCATGAGCTGCTGTTCCTGCTGTTCCAGTTCTGCCGGCGCAAACCCCTCGGCGACCAGCCAGCGGATCCACAGGCTGGCGCTGTCATCATCAATCAGGGTTTCGTCCAGGTCGAATAAGGCTAAATCCATCAGTATTTCTCCGGCAGGCAGGGAGGGAAAGAGGTGTATACAGAATAGCGGATACCGTTGGCCGCCAGCCAGTGGCGACAATGAAATTGCGCAGAGCATAAGAAACATTGATGACGGTTTTGCGACACTTTGTTGAACGTTTGCATAACTTAGAACGCAACAATATTGGCTCGCATCTTTGGCCGGGTGGTAACTATAGGGTAATGCACTGGCCATCCAGGAGTTAAAGATGCTGATAATTCGCCTTTATACCGGCCCGATCTTTGTCGGGAACGATGAGGAACAAGATAATGATACGACCACCACTGACGCTGAAGACGCTGCCGCTGCTGGATCTTTCGCAGCTTGACGGTGATGCGCGTCAGCGGCAGGCATTTCTTGACAATCTGCGTGTTGCGGCACGCGACGTAGGTTTTTTTTATCTGCGTGGGCATGGCATTGATAGCGCGCTAAATGTGCAGCTGCAACAGCGTGCCAGGCAGTTTTTTGCCTTGCCGGACGCCGACAAATTGGCGGTTCAGATGGTGCGTTCGCCGCACTTTCGCGGCTATAACCGCGCTGCGGACGAACTGACGCGGGGGCAACCGGATTGGCGCGAACAGTTCGACATCGGTGCGGAGCGTCCTGCGCTGGAATTGGCGTATGAAACGCCGCGTTGGGCGCGTTTACAAGGGCCGAATCAATGGCCTGAAGCCTTGCCTGAACTGAAGCCGTTACTGTTGCAATGGCAGCAGGTGATGACGGTAATGTCGCTGCGATTATTGCGCGCCTTCGCGTTAGCCCTGTCGTTACCGGAGCACGCATTTGATTCGCTTTACGGCGACAAACCCAATGAACATATCAAATTGATACGGTATCCGGGGCGTGAGGCCACCACCAGCGGGCAGGGAGTCGGTGCCCATAAGGACTCTGGCTTTTTGAGTTTTTTACTGCAGGACCGGCAGAAAGGCCTGCAGGTTGAAATTGAAGAAGGGCGCTGGGTGGACGCGGAACCGCGTGAAGACACCTTTGTGGTCAACATCGGCGAACTGTTGGAGCTGGCGACCAATGGTTATCTACGCGCCACGGTACATCGCGTGGAAACGCCGCCGGCGGGGAGCGATCGTCTGTCGATCGCTTTCTTCCTGGGGGCGCGACTTGACGCTGTGGTGCCACTGTATCAACTGCCTGCGCATCTGGCCGCCGAGGCACGCGGCCCGGTCAGCGATCCGCATAATCCGCTATTGCGCGATGTGGGGTTTAACTACCTGAAGGGACGAATTCGCTCTCACCCCGATGTAGCGCAGCGCTATTATCAGGACGTTGTAACCTAGTGGTCGGTGGGCCACATGCTGCGCCCAACGGATTAAAGGGGGGCGAACAGGTGTTCGCCCCCCTATGACGTGTATGGAACGGAGATTACTCGGCCAGAGCCTGTTTCAGATCGGCAATCAGATCTTCCGCATCTTCAATCCCTACCGACAGGCGCAACAACTGCGGGGTGATGCCCGTTTTCAGCCGCTGTTCCAACGGAATTGACGCGTGGGTCATGCTGAATGGTTGACTGATCAGGCTTTCCACGCCGCCCAGGCTTTCTGCCAGCGTGAACAGATGTGAGCGTTTGATCACCCGGCGCGCATAGGCATCGTCGCCTTTCAACCGTACTGAAATCATGCCGCCAAAGCTGCTCATCTGCTTTGTCGCCAGAGCGTGCTGCGGGTGGCTCGGCAGACCCGGATAGTAAACGTCTTCTACCTGCGGCTGGCTTTCCAGCCACTGGGCGATGCGTAAGGCGCTATTGCTGTGGCGCTCCATGCGCAGTGCCAGCGTACGGATGCCGCGCAACGTCAGGAAACTGCTGAACGGATCGAGAATACCGCCCACCGCGTTTTGCAGGAATCCGAGCTGTTCGGCCAGCTCAGGATTGCTCCCCACTGCAGCGACCCCGGCTACCACATCGGAGTGGCCGTTGAGGTATTTGGTGGCGGAATGCACGACGACATCAAAGCCAAGATCCAGCGGACGCTGAATGTAAGGTGAGGCAAAGGTGTTGTCCGCCACGCTGATCAAACCGTGTTTTTTAGCGATCGTGGCGATGGCGCTCAGATCGGCCAGCTTCAGCAGAGGGTTAGTCGGCGTTTCTACCCAGATCATTTTGGTATCCGGTTCGATTGCCTGCTCCAACGCGGAAAGATCCGCCGGGGAAACATAGGTGACGCGCAGGCCGGCTGTCCGGCTACGCACCTTCTCCAGTAAGCGGTAGGTACCGCCATATAAGTCGTCAACCGCCACCAAATGGCTACCCTGATCGAGCAATTCCAACACCGTCGAGCAGGCTGCCAGGCCAGAAGCAAAGGCATAACCGCGGCTGCCGCCTTCCAGTTCAGCAATGGCGTTCTCCAATGCGGTACGCGTTGGGTTGGCGCTGCGTGAATATTCATAACCTGTATGCTCGCCCGGTGCAGGCTGGGCATAGGTGGACGTGGCATAAATGGCAGGCATTACTGCACCGGTAGCGTCCGGCGTGTAGCCGGCATGAACGGTCAACGTATCAAACTTGGCCATACAATCATCCTTATTAACGTAATTTTTGGCGCCAGGCGTTAAGTACGTCTGTGCGGGTAATCAAACCGAGGAAGCGCTCACCATCAAGCACCACAGCCACGTGCCCGTGATTGAACGTGGCGAGTAAATCCTGATAACTGGCTTCTTTTTGCAGCGTCTTGACGGAATGAGTCATGGCGCGGGTGGCGGGGAGGCTAAAGTGGTTGGCATCCGCCTGTACGGTATTAAGCAGGTCCCATTCGTCGATGAGACCCACAACGCGATCGCCTTCCAGCACGGGTAACTGTGAGATGTCATACAGACGCATACGGGCATGAACGATCGCCAGAGTGTCTTCGGGGGCTACCGATACCGCAGCCCCTTCGTCATGACGATAGGCGATCAGGTCGCGCAGATCGCCATGCTGTGGTTTGCTTAACAGACCTTGTTCCAGCATCCAATGGTCGTTATACATTTTAGACAGGTATTTATTACCGCTGTCGCAGACGAACGTGACCACGCGTTTGGGTTCGGTCTGCGCCTGGCAATAGCGCAATGCGGCTGCCAGCAGCGTGCCGGTGGATGAACCCGCCAGTACACCCTCTTTGCGTAACAGGTCGCGTGCTGTAGTAAATGCCTCGGCGTCTCCGATACGGTAGGCGTTACGTACTTGATTGAAGTCGCTGAGTGGCGGGACGAAATCTTCGCCGATGCCTTCAACCAGCCAACTGCCCGCCTCACCGATCTGGCCGTTATCGAGATAGTCCGCCAGGATTGAACCTGCCGGGTCGGCTAACACAAATTCGGTTTGCGGCGATACCTCGGCGAAATAGTGGCTCAGCCCACCCAGCGTGCCGCCGGAACCGACACCGACGACGATGGCATCGACCTGGTGGTCCATCTGCTGCCAAAGCTCCGGTGCGGTGGTATGGGTATGAGCAGCCGGATTGGCTGGGTTATTAAACTGATCGATATAGAACGCCCCGGGGATCTCGCTCGCCAGACGTTTTGCATAATCCTGATAGTAAGCCGGGTGGCCTTTACCTACATCGGAGCGGGTTAACACGACGTCCACACCCAGTGCACGCAGATGGAAAATCTTCTCCCGGCTCATTTTGTCCGGCACAACCAACACCAGCTTATACCCCTTCAGTGCTGCCACCAGGGCCAGCCCCAAACCTGTATTTCCCGCAGTGGCTTCAATGATGGTGCCGCCGGGTTGTAGGCTTCCATCACGTTCTGCCTGTTCGATCATCGATAAGGCAACGCGGTCTTTGATTGAGCCACCTGGATTTTGATTCTCCAGCTTGATGAAAAGCCGACAGGGGCCGGTATCGAACTGGGTCAGTTCCAACATTGGGGTGTTGCCGATCATGTCGATGACGGAGTGGGGTATTGCCATGGGATCTCCAGAATAATTCGGTTTAATGGCCGTTATTTGGATGATAGCGCTGCAAATAAGCGTATTAAAAAGAACAAATAACCCCTCAATATGCATTTTTGGAATATATTAATTCAATTTGGCCGTGTGGAGGCATAGATGTGCAGCGGTGCAGATGTTCAGCCGTGTAGCCGTGGGTTGTTTAAAAAAACGGCGTGCAGCAGGCTTTTTATCCAATTTACGGGTAACAGCGTACAGTTATGTAAAAATGCTGAAAATTCACGCTAAACCCTGCAAAAATAAGATGAATCTAATAAACTCACAGCAAGGGCATTTTTGGTGCGCCGTTCACCCGTCATGGGGCCGCAGGGAGTTTGCGGTTGGCAAACGCGTGCCGGGCTACTCTCGCTGGTTGGCTGAAAACGTGAATATGTTTGAAAGTTAACGCTATTTCAATGATTTGAATGGACACTCTGGCGACGTCATGATGAAAAGAAACTTATCCACCACCCTGAAGAAATTAACGTTTAGCGTCAGCATACTGTTGTTGGCGGCTCCTGTTGTACAGGCGGCCGACGCGCCGGCTGCCCCGCAGATTGATGCCAAGGCCTATGTGCTGATGGATTACAACAGCGGCAAAATCCTGACGGAGGGCAACGCCGATACCCGCTTGGATCCCGCCAGTCTGACCAAGATCATGTCCAGCTATGTGATCGGGCAGGCGATCAAGGCCGGCAAGATCAAGCCGGAAGATATGGTGACCGTAGGCAAAGACGCATGGGCAACCGGTAACCCGGCACTGCGTGGGTCTTCACTGATGTTTATCAAACCGGGCGATCAGGTACCGGTGATGGAGCTGAACAAGGGCATTGTCATTCAGTCGGGTAACGACGCCAGTATTGCGTTGGCCGATTATGTCGCAGGCAGTCAGGATTCGTTTGTTGGGTTGATGAACAACTACGCCAAATCTCTGGGCCTGCAGAATACCCATTTCCTGACGGTACATGGCCTGGATGCGGAAGGTCAGTACAGCACAGCACGCGATATGGCATTGCTGAGCCAGGCGCTGATCCGCGATGTGCCTGATGAGTACGCGCTGCATAAAGAAAAAGAATTCACCTTCAACAAGATCCGCCAGATTAACCGCAACCGCCTGTTGTGGAGCTCGAATCTGAACGTGGATGGCATCAAAACCGGTTATACCGGCGGTGCGGGTCATAACCTGGTCGCATCGGCCACTGACGGTCCTATGCGTCTGATCTCGGTAGTGCTGGGCGCGCCGAGCGATCGTATCCGCTTTAGCGAAAGTGAAAAATTGCTGACCTGGGGTTTCCGCTTCTACGAAACTGCCACACCGATCAAAACCGACAAACCCTTTGTTACTCAGAAAGTGTGGTTTGGTGACGTCAATGAAGTACCGTTGGGCGTAGCGAAAGATGCAGCCGTGACTATCCCGAAAGGGCAAATGAAAAACCTGAAGGCCAGTTACAAACTGAATCAGGCGACGCTGGAAGCGCCATTGGCGAAAAATCAGGTCGTCGGCACCATTGATTTCCAGCTCGACGGCAAAACCATTGAGCAATACCCGCTGGTGGCGATGCAGGAAGTGAAAGAAGGTAACTTCTTCAGCCGTATCTGGGACATGGTGATGATGAAGCTGACCCAGTGGTTCGGCAGCGTATTCGGTTAACCATAACGAGGGCGCAATGATAAATTGCGCCCTTATTTTTTTATCAGTTACAGGCGACCACTTTGATCGCCAATCCGCCCTGCGACGTCTCGCGGTATTTGGCGTTCATGTCTTTACCCGTCTCATACATGGTCTCTATGACCTTATCCAGGCACACCCGCGGCTCACTGGTGCGACGTAGCGCCATACGTGCGGCATTGACCGCTTTCACCGCGGAAATCGCGTTACGTTCGATACAAGGCACCTGAACCTGACCGGCCAGTGGGTCACACGTCAACCCCAGGTGGTGCTCCATGGCGATCTCCGCCGCGATGCAAACCTGTGCCGGGCTACCGCCCATCAATTCTGCCAATCCCGCAGCCGCCATTGAACAGGCAACGCCCACTTCCCCCTGGCAGCCCACTTCGGCCCCGGAAATAGACGCGTTCATTTTGTACAACGCGCCGATCACACCGGATGTCAGGAAGTAACGGCTGTAGGAATTTGGATTTACCGGGCGAATAAATTGGTCGTAATAGGCCAGCACCGCCGGGATGATGCCACAGGCACCGTTGGTCGGGGCCGTCACCACGCGGCCACCGGCGGCGTTTTCTTCGTTGACGGCAAAGGCGAACATATTGATCCAATCAACCACGTTCATCGGATCGATATTGTTTTTGTCGCCGGTGACCAGCATGCGGCGCAAAGCGGCGGCGCGGCGCTGGACCTTCATCGGGCCAGGCAATAGGCCTTCGGTGTTCATGCCACGTTCGATACCGTCGCGCATCACCTGCCAGACGTCGGCGAAATGCGCGTCAATCTCGGCCTTGCTGTGCAATGCCAATTCGTTTTGCATCACCAGGCCGGACAGCGACAGGCCGGCGTCTTTGCAGTGTTGTTGCAAGTCTCGTGCGGAGGCGAACGGGAAGGGCACCTGTATCGGGTTTGCCGCGGCCAGGCCGAAATGCTCTTCATCGACGATAAACCCCCCGCCGGTCGAGTAATAGGTTTTGCTGTGCAGCAACTGCTCATTGGCGAACGCGCGGATACGCATGCCGTTTTCATGCAGCGGCAAATTGTCTCCGTGGAAGTTCATGCTGGTTTGCAGCGGGAAATCCACTTCGTGATGGCCATTGGCCAGCAACAGGCGACCGCGTTGCCCAACGTCGTGGATAAAACCGGCAATACCGTCGATATCCACGTCGTGCGGCAAGTTGCCCGCCAGTCCCATGATGATGGCAATATCGGTGTGATGACCTTTACCGGTCAGAGATAACGAACCATAGACGTCGACCACTACACGGGTGGTATCCATCAACTGCTGGCTGGCAATCAACTCATCGGTGAACAGCTTGCCGGCTTTCATCGGGCCGACGGTGTGGGAGCTGGATGGACCAATACCAATTTTGAAAATATCGAAAACGCTGACCATGGTTTCGCCTCCTTCTTCAGGTGTTAGGCGTTAGTACAGGAAAGGGGGCCGTGCAGAGAAGCCGGCGCAGGGAGCGCCGGCTGGTCTTGATTAGAGGCTGTACAGGATTGCGGAGATGGCGATCAGGCCCATCACAACAACGAACACGTTGCTGATGTGGCCGCTGTACTTGCGCATGGCAGGTACTTTACGGATAGCGTACATCGGCATCAGGAACAGCAGCATGGCGATGATTGGACCGCCCAGGTTCTCGATCATGCCGAGAATGCTTGGGTTCAGGGTCGCAACAATCCAGGTGGTCACCAGCATAAAAATAGCGGTGATACGGTTCAGCTTGTTGGTGCTGATGGTTTTGCCGCGGCTCTTCATCGATTTGGCAATCAGGCCGTTAAAGCCTTCACGTGCGCCCAGGTAGTGACCCAGGAACGACTTGGTGATCGCGATAAAGGCGATAACCGGCGCGATGTAGGCAATCATCGGGTTGTTAAAGTGGTTGGCCAGGTAGGACAGAATGGAGATGTTCTGTGCCTTGGCTTCGGCCAGGTTTTCCGGTGACAGGCTCAGCACGCAGCTGAACACGAAGAACATTACGGTCAACACCATCATGATGTGAGCGAAGCCCAGAATGCGGGAGCATTTCTTCTCAGCCTCTTCCTGGCCGTATTCTTCACGTTTGGCCACCGCAAAAGCGGAGATGATAGGTGAATGGTTGAAGGAGAACACCATGACCGGGATCGCCAACCACAGGGTGATAATAAGGCCGTGCCCCATGCCGGTGCCTGCGCCGGACAAAGAGACGTTGTCGAAGATGGCGGTGGTCCAGTTAGGGATCAGGTACAGAGCCAGCAACATCAGCACGCCAACAAACGGGAATACCAGGATGCTCATGGTCTTCACGATAGCTTGCTCACCGAAACGCACGATAGTCATCAGGCCAACGATCAGGATCAGTGACAGGATAGCGCGCGGTGGCGAAGTCATTCCCAATTGGTGAGTAATGAAGCTGTCGACGGTGTTGGTGATGGCGACGCTATAAACCAACAGGATTGGGTAGATAGCGAAGAAGTAGAGCAGGGTAATGAGTTTACCTGCGCCAATACCAAAGTGCTCTTCAACGACTTCGGTGATGTCTTCACCGGCATTTTTGCCAGAGAGAACGAAACGGCACAGGCCACGGTGGGCGAAGAAGGTCATCGGGAAAGCGATGATGGCCATGATGATCAGGGGAATCAGCCCACCGATACCAGCGTTGATTGGCAGGAACAATACGCCCGCGCCGATCGCGGTGCCGTACAGGCCCAACATCCACATGGTGTCGGTTTTACGCCAGGTACTGGTAGAGCCAGAAGCCGCAGAGGCAATGGTGCCGGTCTGTGTAGTGTCCATAAATATCTCCGAAGTGAACACGATAATTTAAAATTAAAGGCAAAACTTAAGGTTAAGACCGAATGACGCAATATGAGATCGCGGCATCGGTAAGAATCAGGTGCTGCTTGCGGGGATAGCTGGCCTCCCCCTGGTTGTTTATTATGCTAATTACCGTGGGCACGTATGCCGGATAACTAATCAAAGGATATTTAGCCTGTTGAAGGCATCATATCGGTACCGCTGCCGGGAGGTCATTGCCTGCCGATTTTCGTTGGCGGCAAGATAACGATTTACAGTAGAAACAACCGTGATCATGCTCTCAAATGCGTAATGTGTGCGGCTAACTGCTTTTTTATTGGTTTTTCATGCATATGTTGCGCGCTTGTGTAAGGTTTCATGCTGAGAACGCTCTCATAAATCTTTCAGGGTTTATCGGGTATCGCTAATCTGTAACCAGATAAAACACTGCAGTTGTCAGCAAGCCGAGCAATATATTTTAAGCGTGGGTTTGGATCTAGCTAAAAACCCGGATTAAGCGGTTTTAGTGACGTAGATCACATTAATATTCTAAGTGGAATTTCAATTAACTCATTGTTATATAATGATTAATTTTCAATATCCAGCTAATAACGCAGGTAAACTAATTGATCGATTAGCGGGACGAAATGCTTAACCATTCATCATATAAATAAAACAACTTGGTTATATTTAAAGCGACAAGGTTGCGAAATTGTTGATATTTATCTTGTGGAAGTTATCGCTATTTATCATATAAAAGAGTTGTTAGACGTGGAGAGAAAGTATTATCACTTCAGATTCTTTCCTGTTAGAGGAATAAGTCTGACAAACTGTTGCAATTTATTAACCTGACATTGGGTGCGGATAAAGAAATTAGCGAATCAATTGCACGTTATTTGTTCGTCTTTGAAGGGTGATAAAGAGCAGAATGAAGCCTACCGTCGGCAAATACCGACGGTGAAGTGCAGATTAAAAACGAATGGCTATCGCATTTTCGGTGAAAAATTCCGCAAACTGTGGGTCAGGCTGGCGATCGGTGATCACGCGGTCGAAATGGGTCAGTGGACCGATACAGGCAGGTTTGGTTTTGCCGAATTTGCTGTGATCTGCCACCAGGATCTTTTGTTGCGACATCTTAAGGGCCCGGTGCTTCATTTCTAACTCATCAAAGTTGAAACAGGTTGCGCCATGCTGCAGGCTCAGTCCGGCGGCGGAAATGAAGGCGATATTAGGGCAGATATGATCCAGCTCGTTGTGGCGGCCAACCGCCGTGAAAATGTAGTTGTTCGGCCGGAATTCACCACCGCACAAGATCACTTTACAGTTGGGTTTGTCCTGCAAGGCCAGGAAGGTGTTGAGCGAGTGGCACACTGCGGTAAAGACCAATTCATCAGCGATGGCATCTATGATCGCCGGGGTGGTGGTGCCGCAATCGAAGAATACCGTGTCATTTTCACCGATCAGCGCTGCAGCGAGCAAACCGATACGGCGTTTTTCGGTGACTTGCTTGGCTTTTTGATCGGATACAAAGTAGTTGGTCACGCCGTTACTGCGTGGATCTGCCACCACATAACCACCCAGTAATACCACGGCAGCGGGTTCCGCGCTGAGATCGCGGCGGATGGTCATTTCAGAAACGCCCAGCAGCACGGCGGCTTCTTTTAAATGGATCTTGTCAGAGCGCTTTAACGCTTGCACTAACCGGTTGATACGTTCTTCGCGCCGTGTTTCCATCTGTCTGTCTTCCCGCAGGGTTAAGAGCCAATATAGTAGGCCGTGTCCCATCATTGCCCGCAACGCGAAGGCGTTGACCCTTTGAAGGCACGTTTACGTTTCGAGCGGCTTTATGTTTCACGCGTTACTCTACGATCAGTGCCCACATGCAGTGACGGGGTACAGCCTCGGTTTTCTCTAGGGCCAAACACACAAATGCGGGGTAATAAGTGGCCAGCTATTGGCTGGACATATTACCCCGCATCAGATTATCACGGCGCGCGCCCGATATTGGGGCGCCTCAGGTTATCAGTAGCTGCCTGCGGCAGCCTGATCACCGGAAACGATTGCTACGCCAGAGCTGGTGCCGATACGAGTAGCGCCTGCTTTAATCATCTTCTCGGCGGTTGCGCGATCGCGCACGGCGCCGGATGCTTTAACACCCATCTCACTGCCTACTGTGGCACGCATCAATTTGACATGCTCTTCACGAGCACCACCGGTGCTGAAGCCAGTAGAGGTTTTAACGAAAGCCACATCGAGTTCGCGACACATTTCACAAACCTGAACGATCTGTTCATCGCTGAGCAGGCAGGTTTCCAATATTACCTTCAACGGGATCGCCGCGCAAACCTCGCGCACTGCGGCGATGTCAGCTTTGACTTCTTCCAGCAGGCCGCTTTTCAACCAACCCACGTTGATCACCATGTCAATTTCTTGCGCGCCAGCGGCAATAGCCGCTTTGGCTTCGAAGGCTTTGGCTACGGTCAGGCCGGCACCCAGAGGGAAGCCAATGACAGAGCAAATTTTCACTTGGCTTTCTTGCAGCAGATGTGCAGCCAACGGCACATAGCCTGAGTTTACGCAGACGGCGTAGAAATTGTGCTGTTGTGCTTCTTCACACAATTTGGCGATTTGCGCTTCAGTGGCATCCATTGCCAGCAGGGTATGGTCGACATAACGGGCGTAATCGATGTTTTCGGTAGTCATCTTGATTCCTTATTGACGTTTAAACAAAGCATGATGTGAGTAATGTTAGAATAATAACATTGTAATGCCGTTAAACATAGTGGTGTTTTAAAAATGAAGCACAGATCATCGTTTTTAGGCTGTTTGGTGTGTAACATACGGGGTGTTTAATGTTGCTTAAATAACATTTAATGTTGAGTACAGGGTTACCCACGTGAAAAACCAGGGGGAAAGAATGAATATAATGATAAATCTGGCGCCAGAGCAGTTTAGGGCACAACCGGATGAGATTTTCCGCAATACGGATTTTGTTGTTACAGCGTTCAGCACCGAAGAAACAGGGGAAGTGCTGATGCTGGCAAACAGCCGTGGTGTGTTAAGCGTGCTTCCTTTCCGTGATCTGACGATTTGGGATGCCGATTTTGATGGCTACTCATTAAAGTCAGGTCGCCGTAGCACCAGATTTGTCAGGAGAAAACTGGAGGGCAGTTCTGCTTTTCATTCACCCTGGCCGTATCAGGAAGGTTCCGTAGTAAGTAAACAGAAGGTGTGGCTGCAGATAGACGGCCAGACTCTGTCGCTTTATGCGTCGGGAGAACCCGCAGATCAGCGATATCGGCTGCGCCCGGCCGTGCGGTTGGCGGCTGACAGCGCACAGTTCACCCTTGAAATGCATATCACCAACCTTGCGGATGAACCCTTGCCGATCCGTTACGTATGCCAGCTTAACTATGGCTGTATTCCTACTGCGATTTTTCGGCAGAATTTGCCAGTGCTGGCCCTGGCACCACCGGGCCATATTGCTGAACAGGGGGTCTTGTGTTCAGACGATCTGTCACTGTATGTCGATCAGGCCGAGTTCTTTATGTTGGCTTCAAAAGGCCGGCGTTATGTCACGCGCTTTTCCACAGCGCAGTTCAACTATGGTTTACGCCCTGTAACGCAACAGGGGAGTCTTCACGCATTCAGGTTTATTCAACCTGCGACGTGCCGCCCGCACGGAGAGAGTCAATTGCCGGGGATGATGTTAGCCGTGGGAAAAACGCGAGAGTTTTGTGTGACGACCGGGGTAGTGTGAGAGCAGGGGCTACGTTGCCCCTGCTGGAATGCGCAAGGGCTTATTCTTTCACCCAGCCCTTACGGATAGGGAAGGCAAACAGGAAACGGTACAGGCGTGCCAGTTTGGTGGCGATGATGTCACCAAACAGGTTCCATACCAGCTGGGCAAACAAGCAACCGACCAGGCCAAGCAGGAAGCCGCCTACCATGTCCAGCGGCCAGTGCACGCCAAGATAAACCCGGGACCAGGCAATACCCCCTGCGACGATCAGCAACAAAATACCTGACCAGACCCGATGCCAGAACAAGAAGGCCAGGGCGAAGGTAAAGATAGCGGTTCCGTGATCGCTGGGGAATGAGCTGTCCGGGGCATGCGCCAGGAAGGTGTAGCCGACACCTGCAACAAAGGGTCGTTCATGTGGCAGCAGCATGCCGATAGTGGCGGCGGCAAGCATGGCAAATAACAGAGCTATCGTCGTTTTTGCAACCACTTCACGCTGTGATACCAGCTGGCTCTGCGGCCCCCACAGCCATAACCCGATGATCAGCGCTGGCACGATAATGATCAGATCGCGCGCCAAAAAGGTGGCAACATCAATTAACCACTCGGGGGACGCCGGGGTCGCATTGATCCAGGCGAAAAGTAGATGATTCAACTGCTCCATAATATTTACCTCGTCTTGCGGCGGATAAAACCGCTTACCGTCCAATAAACAGCCAATTGGCTGAACCAAACCCACCAACCTGCCCATAGGTTATGGGTAAGAAAATGTGCACCGCGCATCACCTGACCAAAACCCATCAGCATGCCGAGCGTAATACCGCCAAACCAGCACCAGTAAGCCAGGCGCGGGCGTTGTGGATAAAACAGGAAAAACAGTGCCATTACGGCAAAGCCACTGGAGGCGTGACCACCGGGGAAGCAGCGTCCCGGTCCAGGTTCTGCAGGTACCGTGCCGAAGAGTGGGAAGGACATTGCTTTGCCACCGTACTCGATCAAATCCCACGGGCAGGAATGCGCGCTGGTGGCTTTCAGGATCCCAACGACCAATGGCCCTATACCGATCAACACCATAGTGACGATCATGCGCGGGTTACGGCGGTAGATTCCCCAAAATAGCGCCAATACTGCACCGGTAATGACACTGATTTTCAGCAAGCGGTGGTTAATCAAATCCAGCCAGTGATTGTTCTGCCAAGGGAAATGCCCACTGGCAGGATCGAACCAGTCATTGCTGATTGCCCAGTCAAGTTGTTCGTTGCGTGAAAGCCACAGGAACAACAAACCACTGACGATCAATCCCAAAACCTGCCAACGGTAAAAGGATGCTGGCAGTGAGTAAAGGGCGTTAGTCTTAATTTGGGATGTTGTTGAGGATTGATTTAATGAAGGTTTTGGGTTCACACGCTGACTCAGTGACATCAATAGATAGTCGTACTGTAATAATTCTGTCTTAAGAAAACCTTAAATGCAGCAGAGAGTTGGCGTCAGAAAGCGGTAGGCGAGAGCACCGCTTTCGGCTAAGGTAATCGTTTGCTTTTTTATTGGGATGATGTGGTGATGACTAGAAAATTAAATCTTGCGCTGTTGGTTGCGTGTAACACGTTTTTTTCACCGTTGGCTATGGCGCAGCAGAGCGTTGCTGCTGCGCCTATTGTCGTGCAGGGCGCAATGCCAGTGGAGGCGGAGCGTTTTGCCCAGCGTCTGGACAACCCGCGTGAAGAGCAGATTGGCGGCTGGCGTTTTTGGCAGGGTACGGTAGACGGCTATCCTGTGGTGGTGTCGGAAACCCTGAAAGGCATGTCTAATGCCGCGGCGGCTACAGCGATTGCAGCGACTCATTTTCATCCGGTGGCGATCATCAATCAGGGGACCGCGGGGGGGCACGACCCGGCACTGAAGGTGTATGACATTGTGTTGGGTAAGTATTCGGTCAGCCTGGGTGCGTTTAAGACCCCGAAGAAAGCGGCCGGCGAAGGCAGCGACTCACGACAGTGGCAGCCGATGGATCTGTTGGCGTCAAAAGGCAGTGCGGGTGAAGATAAAAATGCCCACACGATCCGTCAATTCCCGGCAGATGGCAAACTGTTGGCTGTCGCTGAGGGAGTTAAAGACAGCTACACCCAAGGCAAGGTGGTTGAAGGCGTGATTGGGTCCGCCGATGTGTGGAACAGCGAGCTGGACCGCATCAGTTTTTTCCACGCCAATTATCATACCTCGGTTGAAGAGATGGAAACGGCCTCCGCCGCACAGATTGCTGCCGCCTTTAACATTCCGTTTATTGGTATTCGCGTACTGTCGAACAATATCACTAATCAGGGTAAATACGACCCACAGACGGGCCTTGCGTGCCAGGATTATGTCTATCAGGTCGTTAAGGCTTATATAGCCAAAAACGCACCTAAATAATGATTTATCCCAGACAATGGTCACTGATGGGTTTTTGTCACTGACCATTGCACATTGTAAAGAAGATTAAACTACTGGCGGGCTTGTCGGTAGTGTATTAGTTTATGAGCGGTGAGTTTAATAAATTGTAGGGATAAAACATGAACAAGGTATCTGTCGTATTTTCCGGCCTGCTGATGGCCGTTTCTGCCAGCGCCATTGCTGCCACCTCTCCCGAAGACACCGATATCAGCAAACAGCCGCTCGAGAAGGTCGCGCCATATCCGAAGGCTGAGAAAGGCATGAACCGTCAGGTCATTTACCTGCCGAAGCAGGAACATGAAGAAAATTTCAAAGTGGAACTGCTGATCGGAAAAACGCTGGAAGTGGACTGTAACCACCACATGATCGGCGGCACGCTGGAAAGCAAAACGCTTTCTGGTTGGGGCTACGACTACCTGGTATTGGAAAAACTGTCTGAGCCAGCGTCAACCATGATGGGTTGCCCAGATAACACCAAACAACAGAAATTTATCGCCGCCAACCTTGGTGACGCTGCCATGCAACGCTACAACAGCCGCTTGCCAATCGTGGTCTACGTGCCGAAAGATGTGGAAGTGAAATACCGCGTATGGAAAGCGGAAGACACCGTGAGCAAAGCAGAGCAGAAGTAATATCGATGTGAGCTAATCATTAGCTCGGCTAAGTTATTTCCAGAAAAAGGCCCGTCTTGGGAGTGCATTGTGCCGTTGGCAATGGCCCCCTGGCGGGCTTTTTTTTGCTTATCGCACCCTGGTGCGAAGCCATAGAAAACGGCAGTAAAAGCCTGTAGTTTGGTGTCGATAAAAAAGGCAGGAGTCTACCGTAAGGCACAGAAAAACACGGTTAGCTTTATGCCTACTTACAACAGTAACATCCACCTGACTGGGCAAACATGACAAAATTAATTGAATTTAACGCCATCGTTGAAGCAGCAGAACGTTTATCTGGGAAGATTATTCGGACGCCAGCCATACCCGGTTCGAAACTGGCCGAAAAAATTCAAAGGCCAGTCTTTCTGAAACTGGAAAACACCCAGCTTGGTGGCTCTTTTAAGGCGCGGGGGGTGCTAAATAAGTTTTTGAAGCTGGCAGACAATTTCGAAAATAACCGGTTTGTTGCCGTGAGTGGCGGTAATTTTGGTATCGCGATAGCCGAGGCAGCGAAAATTTTTGCCGCTGACGTTACTATCATTATGCCGCCAAGCGCCCCCGCAACGGCTATCGACAGGGTTCGTGAGCTGGGCAGCGTCGTCATTATAGAAACCGATGTTCAGGCTGCGTTTGAGCGGGCTAAAGCATTGGCCAATGAAGGATATGTCGTCATCGATGATTGTAACGATTCGTTGATAGCTGAAGGGCATGGAACGCTCGCGCTTGAATTTATTGCCGATTGTCCTGAGTTGACCGATGTTTTTATTGCCGTTGGTGGTGGTGGCATGCTGGCGGGAGCGGCCACGGTATTGAAAGCGATTAAGCCCGATATTCGAATTTGGGGTGTTGAAACGTCCGGCGCCAGTTCAATGCATCAGGCACTTCGCGCGGGTAAGCCTGTTAACGTTGAGATTACGTCGATTATTTCTACTCTCGGTGTACCCGTCATTGACGAAATGATGCTTGCCCATGCTCACGCTTATGTTGAGGACATCATTGTGGTATCGGATAAGGCCGCCGTGGAAGGTATGGTTGCGTTTGGCGAAGAGGCGAAGTTATGGGTTGAACTGGCATCTGGAACGCTCATACCTGCCGCTATGTCAATTGCCCCCACGCTGCCCGATAATGCCGTGATTGGGCTTGTCGTATGCGGTGGAAATATATCCCATCAAGATATGAGTAAATGGGTGAGCTACTCGCAAAGTCTCTGATTAATCGCATAAGCGTTTGGGCGATTATTTCAGCCGGTGATTTTCTACAGGCAACAAAAAACCCGATAGTCTTGAACCTAAAAAGGCGGGACTAACGGGCTCCACAAAATGGGGACATCAAAGAAAAGCAGTGGCACTAATTCAGACTACCCCCGGAAAGGAAAGTTCTCACCGGGGATAAAAATTTCAAAATATTTTTGCCACTGATTCATCTTCGTTGCTTATCAGTTAGCCGAAGATCCCCGGCCACAACACCACGATCAGCGAGCCCGCAAGGGTTAACAATACGTTAGCGATAGCGTAGGTCCCTGCATAGCCCAGCGCCGGGATATTACTGCGCGCGGTGTCGCTGATGATTTCCATTGCCGGTGCGCAGGTACGGGCACCCATAATCGCACCGAACAGCAGGGCGCGGTTCATGCGCAGTACATAGGCACCGAACAGGAAACAGATCACCACGGGCACCAAACTGACGATGAGCCCTGCGATCAGCATCTGGCCACCGACCGCGCCCAGGCTATGGCCGATACCCGCGCCGGCGCTCAGGCCTACGCCAGCCATAAACACCATCAGGCCAAACTCTTTCACCATGTTCAGTGCACCCTGTGGGATATAGCCAAAGGTTGGGTGGTTGGCTCGCAGGAACCCGAGCATGATGCCGGACATCAGCAGGCCGGCAGCATTGCCGATGCCGAACGAGAAGTTGCTGAACTGAATGGTAATCTGGCCAATCAAGAGACCAATGATAAAGAACGCGCAGAATGCCAAAAGGTCGGTCACCTGGCTGTGGATGGAGATAAAGCCAATCTTCTCCGCCACGCTTTTCACCCGGCGTGCGTCGCCGCTGACTTGCAGCACGTCACCTTTATTGAGCACGATGCTGTCATCAATAGGCATTTCAATCTGGCTGCGGATCACTCGGTTAAGGAAGCAGCCGTGATCGGTCAGTTTCAACTGGCTCAGGCGCTTATTTACCGCATTGCTGTTCTTGACCACGATCTCTTCGGTGACGATACGCATGTCCAGCAAATCCCGGTCGAAGACCTCTTTGCCGTTGCGGAAGCTAGGATCCAGCCGTGCATGTGCGTCAGGATAGCCGACCAGCGAAATCTCATCGCCGACTTGAAGCACGGCGTCGCCATCGGGGTTAGCCAAAATGCCGTTACGGCGAATACGTTCGATATAGCAACCGGTCTGGCGATAGATACCCAGCTCGCGCAGGTTTTTGCCATCGGCCCAGGCGACCAATTCCGGCCCAACGCGGTAAGCGCGGATGACCGGCAGGTAAACCTTACGTTGGCTGTCCGTGTCCAGGCCGCGTTCACGGGCAATCTGCTGAGCGGAGGTGGAGAGGTCTTGATGTTGTAGCTTGGGCAGGTAACGCGCGCCGAAAATCAGGCTGACCAGACCAATCAAGTAGGTCAGGGCGTAACCGAGGCTCAGATGATCTTGCGCCGCGAGAAGTGCCGGGCCGTTGGTAATGGTATTGCGTAGCGTATCGCCCGCGCCCACCAGTACCGGGGTTGAGGTCATAGACCCGGCTAACATACCGGCGGTCAGGCCAATATCCCAATGGAACAGTTTGCCAAGACCAATGGCGATCACCATTGCGGAACCGACCATCACCAACGCCAACATCAGGTAATTTTTGCCGTCACGGAAAAAAATTGAGAAAAAGTTCGGCCCGGCTTCCACGCCAACACAGAAAATAAACAGCATAAAGCCGAGGTTGAGTGCTTCTGTGTTAATGGCGAAGTGTTGTTGCCCAAGCAGTAACGAAACCACTAAAACGCCAATGGAATTACCGAGTTGAACGGAGCCCAAACGGACTTTACCGAGGCACAGCCCCAGTGCGAGTACCACGAACAGTAACAGGATGTAGTTACCGTTTAACAAACTAGCGACGTTTATGTTCACGTAGGATAACTTATTGTTTACCAGTAAGTGCTTGATATAAATAACTATAAGATATAAAT
Source organism: Serratia sp. CoH_122_TC_1 (assembly GCF_058191755.1). Taxonomy (NCBI): domain Bacteria; kingdom Pseudomonadati; phylum Pseudomonadota; class Gammaproteobacteria; order Enterobacterales; family Yersiniaceae; genus Serratia; species Serratia sp. CoH_122_TC_1. The sequence continues at coordinate 166,034 of NZ_JBXWLA010000001.1, read as the reverse complement.
TCAGTCAAAAAGCGACGTCATAAATAACTAACCAGCGGAAGGCGATTCGAACCATCGATCGGCGGCGTTTATTCTAGTCGCAATGGCGCGTGACAGCCAGCATAAAGCTGACTTCCTGCGCCGCCGTACGCATTTAACCCTCTTTAAGCCAAGGAAAAAGTTCAGTTCAGCGTTGCCGGTTTACGGCAAGGCGTCACGGGTTTTGTGGCACTGTTGATTTTTACGGCGTGGTAACGAGGTTAAACGGGAGGCGATGTGGCGAGTGAACGGTATTGGTGGGGGATTTTAAGCTGTTTTCTGCTGTTCAGCCTGGTGTATCTCGGCCAGCAGAGCGGGGCATTCGGCAGTACGGATCATGAACACCAGGGCGAAACGGGCCTGCTGCTGTTCGTGATACCCGGCGTTATCGCCAGCTATTTGTCGAGTAAAAAACGTATTCTCTGCCCGCTGCTGGGAGCGCTATATGCGTTGCCGCTGTGTCTCATCATCCGTCATCTTTGGCTAACGCCGTCCTCTTCGTTCTGGCAGGAACTGGCTTATGCCACCAGCGCGGTATTCTGGTGCGTATTCGGTGCGCTGCTGGCTTTGTTTGTACGCAGTTTGTTGCAAGCCTATCGGCACTGTCATTCCCGTGAACGGCAATAAAAAAAGGCGCTATCCGCGCCTTTTTATCGTTCTGTCTGAAGCTTACTGGAACAGATTCAGGTTTTCTTTAGCGTAGGCCTCGAAATCGGTGCAGCCGCCGATGTGTTTCTCATCGAGGAAGATCTGCGGTACGGTTTCTACTGGCTTGCCAACGGTTTTTTCCAGATCGGCCTTGGTGATGCCTTCAGCGTGGATATCAACATAACGGAAGTTGAAATCGTCACGTTCTTCAGTCAGTTTTTCCGCCAACTCTTTCGCACGGACACAATAAGGACAGCCTGGGCGCCCGAAGATAACTGCAAACATGCAACACTCCTTAGATTGATATTTAAATATGTAATCGCAACTGCAATGACATTCTGTCAGTCCAAAAAGACCAAAGCCAAGCATTACCCGCGTTAATGACGGTTACTATGCCCGTTGAGACGGCGAAAAAAAAGCAGGAATTACCTGTTAATCCAATTCATGTAACCGATTAAGCTGTCGGGGCTGTCGCCGCTGGTTGGAATTCACTACACTGGAGGCAGAGCTTTGGGAGAAGAAAAATATGCGTTCATTCGGTGACTTACCGCGTCCCGTGCTGGTGTTGGAAGGCCTGGGGATGCTGTTGTTGGTGCTGGCTTATCTGAGCATTCACAATCATGTCCAACTTCCGGGGTGGTTGGCGTCGCCACAGGCGGCGGTAGGCATGATCTTTCTCGGTATAGCGCTGATGGTACCTGCCGCCGCATTTTTGGTTTGGCGCGTGGTGCAAGGTTTTGGCCCATTGATGCGCGGTGGCGAACCACCGCAAAACGATCGCCGCAAACCCGAAGTGAAACCTATGCCAGATGATAAAAACGATCGTGAGCCGCGTGTCTGAGTGACCGCCGTCGGTGATATGCCTGTCTGACAGGTGATTGTCTTTTTGGGGTGACGAGTGAAAATTGCCATTCTTTCGCGCGATGGAACGCTGTATTCGTGCAAGCGCTTGGTGGAGGCGGCTGAACAGCGCGGCCACTGCATTGATATTATCGATCCGCTCTCCTGTTACATGAACATTAATCCGGCTGCGCCCACTATCCATTATCGTGGTCGTCAGTTAGAGCGTTATGACGCCGTCATCCCCCGCATCGGATCCGCCATGACCTTTTACGGCACTGCGGTACTGCGTCAGTTTGAACTGTTGGGCAGCTACCCGCTGAATGAGTCGGTGGCCATTACCCGTGCGCGCGACAAGCTGCGTTCTTTGCAATTGCTGGCACGCCAAGGCATAGACCTGCCGATCACCGGTTTTGCGCATTCCCCGGACGATACCGGTGATTTGATTGAACTGGTCGGCGGCGCCCCGTTAGTGGTCAAACTGGTAGAAGGTACGCAGGGTATCGGTGTGGTGCTGGCGGAAACACGCCAAGCCGCGGAAAGCGTTATTGATGCATTTCGCGGCCTTAACGCTCATATCCTGGTGCAAGAATATATCCGCGAAGCGCAGGGCTGCGACGTGCGCTGTTTGGTCGTCGGCGGCAAGGTGGTAGCCGCCATCGAGCGGCAGGCAAAGCCCGGCGAGTTCCGTTCTAATCTGCATCGCGGCGGCACGGCCCGCAAAGTGGTTATCACAGCCAAAGAGAGGGCGATGGCGGTGAAGGCGGCCACCACGCTGGGATTGGATGTTGCCGGGGTTGATATCTTGCGCGCGGACCGTGGCCCATTGGTAATGGAGGTCAACGCTTCACCGGGTCTGGAAGGGGTTGAAAGCACGACGGGGTTGGATATTGCAGGCATGATGATCGAGTATATCGAACAGCGTGGCAGACCGGGTTTCCGCCTGAAGTCGGGGGGGTAGGACACCGAACAGAATAGGCTTCTCTGCACGCGGTAACACGCCTTTTTCTCTGCCATATTTGCCCTAATAGCGAATTAAGCCGCATTGATCGTGGCATAGCGGGGCAATATTCCGTAAGCTATGCGCCTTTTCGTGTTTTGAATATTGTGAGGCTGGTATTATGGATTCACTCATTGTCCCTGATTTGGCGTTGTTGCGACGCTGGCTGGATCAATCGGGCATTTCATTCTTTGAGTGCGATTCTTGCCAGGCGCTGCACCTGCCGCACATGCAAAACTTCGACGGCGTTTTCGACGCCAAACTCGATCTGGTTGATAACGTGCTCCTGTTCTCCGCGCTGGCCGAAGTAAAGCCGACGGCGCTGATCCCGCTGGTGGCGGATCTGAGCCAAATCAACGCCAGTTCGCTGACCATCAAAGCTTTTGTTGATATCCAGGACGATAACCTGCCGAAGCTGATCGTTTGTCAGGCGCTGAGCATCGCCGTTGGCGTCACGCTGGAACAGTTCAGCCACTTTATGCAGCAGGGTGAAGAACAAATCTCAATGGTCATCCTCGAAGCGCGGGCGAACGATCTGCTGTTTATGGGTGACGAAGAAGAGAACCCGGCTGCGGCTGACCGCCACCCAATGCTGCACTGATCCCCACTGTACATTATGTGTGCCGCCTCTCTGGCGGCATGCTGCCGTTATTCCTTCCTGCAATAATATATTCTGCGTTTTACCCTCTGTTGCCAGATATTCCTCGCCGTTTATGCCATTAATGGCGTATCACATAGAGAGAAACTGCATAAAAAATCGATAAAAACCGGTTTTAACCCCGGAGGCTGGTGCGTTTTGGCAACAGGGGTTATGCTGCTGATTCTGCTAAGGGCTTGCGATTCTCCAGGTGACCATGCGGGCGGGGCAGTTGAAAAAGGTACTTGCAATCAACTGCATAGCCATTCAATCCGCGGTTGCAACTATTGCGCTCGATCAGGAAAGGTTTTGTATCGATTCCGATACAAGTTCAATTCTATGATTCACCCCTGTTTTGGAGGTAGTTACGGATGGTCACCCAACGTAAAAAGTGGTTATCGGGTGTTGTTGCTGGCCTGCTGATGGCCGCGTCCGTCACAGCGTCAGCCGAGGAAAAAACGCTGCACGTCTATAACTGGTCCGACTATATTGCGCCGGACACCTTAGCTAAATTCCAAAAAGAAACCGGTATTAAGGTCGTGTATGACGTCTTTGACTCCAACGAAGTGTTGGAAGGCAAGCTGATGGCAGGCAGCACCGGTTATGATTTGGTCGTACCTTCATCCAATTTCCTCGAACGTCAGTCGCAAGCAGGCATTTTTGAGCCGCTCGACAAGAGCAAAATACCGAACTACAAAAACCTTGATCCAGAGATGCTGAAGCTGGTGGCTCATAACGACAAGGATAACAAGTACGGCATCCCTTACATGATGGTGACCACCGGTATCGGCTATAACGTTGATAAGGTCAAAGCGGTGTTGGGCAAAGATGCACCGGTCAACAGTTGGGATCTGATCCTTAAACCGGAAAATCTCGAGAAGCTAAAAAGTTGTGGGGTTTCCTTCCTGGATGCGCCAAGCGAAGTTTACGCTACCGTACTGCATTATCTGGGCAAAGATCCTAACAGCACCAACGCTGCGGATTACACCGGTGCGGCAAACGATCTGCTGCTCAAGCTGCGCCCGAACATCCGCTATTTCCATTCTTCCCAGTACATCAACGATCTGGCGAACGGGGATATCTGTGTCGCGATCGGCTGGTCCGGTGACGTCATGCAAGCCGCCAACCGTGCCAAAGAGGCGAAGAACGGCGTGAACATTGCTTACGCCATTCCGAAAGAAGGCGCGCTGACTTACTTTGATATGTTTGCCATGCCGGCAGATGCCAAAAGTAAAGATGCTGCTTATCAGTTCCTGAATTTCTTGCTGAAACCGGACATCATGGCGGATATCAGCAACCACGTTTACTACGCCAATGCGGTCAAGGACTCTACGCCGCTGGTGAATGCCGAGGTGCGTGATAACCCGAACGTGTATCCGCCAGCGGATATTCGCGCCAAGCTGTTCACGTTGAACGTACAGTCGCCGAAACTGGACCGTGTCATTACCCGTGCCTGGACTAAAGTTAAAAGCGGGAAGTAATACTCAGGGCCCAGTATATCGGGCCCGGTTTTCCCGTTGTTTTGACCAGCAGGCGGGTGTTTCCCGCCTCGTTGCCATTTTGGGCCATGGCAATCGCCGTGGTTTTTTGTCCTGTTTTGCACCGGAGAGCACCCCGATTGAACGACGTCATCCCTCGTCCTCAAGCCAAGTCGCAGAAGGTTTTCACCCCTCTGCTGGAAATCCGTAACCTCACCAAAACCTTTGATGGCCAAAACGCGGTCGAAGACGTCAGCCTGACCATCTATAAAGGCGAAATATTTGCATTATTGGGCCCTTCGGGCTGCGGCAAGTCGACGCTGCTACGTATGCTGGCCGGCTTTGAACAGCCGACGGAAGGGCAAATAGTGCTCGATGGGCAGGATATGTCGCACGTGCCACCTTACCAGCGGCCGATCAACATGATGTTCCAGTCCTACGCGCTGTTCCCGCACATGACGGTAGAGCAAAACATCGCCTTTGGCCTGAAGCAGGACAAAATGCCTCGTGCGGAAATCGCCGGCCGGGTCGCCGAAATGTTGTCGTTGGTGCATATGCAGGAGTTCGCCAAACGTAAGCCTCACCAACTTTCCGGTGGTCAACGTCAACGCGTGGCCCTGGCACGTAGCCTGGCGAAACGACCAAAGCTGCTGCTACTCGACGAACCTATGGGGGCGCTGGATAAAAAGCTGCGCGATCGGATGCAGCTGGAAGTGACGGACATTCTTGAGCGTGTCGGAGTGACCTGCGTAATGGTGACGCACGATCAAGAAGAAGCCATGACCATGGCAGGCCGTATAGCCATTATGAACCGCGGTAAATTTGTGCAGATTGGCGAGCCGGAAGAGATCTACGAGCACCCGAACAGCCGCTTTAGCGCGGAGTTCATCGGCTCGGTCAACGTATTTGACTGTGTGCTGCAAGAGCGCCATGACGATGCCTTGATCCTGCAAAGCCCCGGCCTGCGTCACGCGATTAAGGTTGACTCTGATGCCTCGGTGGTAGACGGCGTGCCGATCCAGGTCGCGCTGCGACCAGAAAAAATTATGCTGTGCGAAGACGTACCGCAAGATGGCTGCAACTTTGCCGTAGGTGAGGTTGTGCACATCGCCTATCTCGGTGATTTGTCTATCTATCACGTGAAATTACTCAGCGGCCAGATGATCAGCGCCCAGTTGCAGAACGGCCATCGTTTCCGCAAAGGGATGCCGACTTGGGGTGATGAAGTGCGTCTGTGCTGGGAAGCCGACAGCTGTGTCGTGTTGACGGTGTAGAAGGTGGGGAATAATCATTATGACAATGCTTGCTGAACGCACGCCGCCGGAACCGCCGGCGAAAACGCCCGGTCCATTGAAAGCGCTGTTCCAGCGCCTGCAGATGGCCCATGGCCGCAAGCTAGTAATTGCGGTGCCGCTGCTGTGGCTGACGTTATTATTCCTGCTGCCGTTCCTGATTGTGTTCAAGATAAGCCTGGCAGAACTGGCGCTTGCCGTTCCACCCTATACTGACTTGATGAGTTGGGCAGAGGGTAAGCTGGATATTGCACTCAACTTTGCCAATTACCTGCAACTGACCGACGACCCGCTGTATGTGGATGCTTATTTGCAATCGTTGCAGGTAGCGGCGGTGTCGACCCTGTGCTGCTTAATCATCGGCTATCCGTTGGCGTGGGCAGTGGCACACAGCAAATCGTCAACCCGCAATATATTGCTGCTGCTGGTGATCTTGCCGTCGTGGACCTCGTTTTTAATCCGGGTTTATGCCTGGATGGGCATCTTGAAAAACAACGGTATTCTTAACAACTTCCTGTTGTGGTTGGGTGTCATTGATCATCCACTGGTGATTCTGCACACCAATTTGGCGGTGTATATCGGCGTTGTGTATTCCTATCTGCCGTTTATGGTGTTGCCGATTTATACCGCGCTGACAAGGTTGGATTACTCGTTGGTGGAGGCTTCCCTCGATCTGGGGGCCAAACCGTTGAAAACCTTTTTCAGCGTGATTATGCCGTTGACGCGTGGCGGCATTATTGCCGGCTCGATGCTGGTGTTTATCCCTGCGGTCGGCGAATTTGTCATTCCTGAACTGCTGGGCGGACCCGACAGTATTATGATTGGCCGGGTACTGTGGCAGGAGTTCTTTAATAACCGCGACTGGCCGGTGGCCTCGGCGGTTGCTACCGTTATGCTGTTGCTGTTGATCGTGCCAATTCTCTGGTTCCACAAGCACCAGAACAAGGAAATGGGGGGGCAGGGATGAACAATTTGCCGGTAGTTCGTTCACCATGGCGCATTGCTATTTTGGTCATTGGTTTTACATTTTTGTATGCACCGATGCTGATGCTGGTGGTTTACTCGTTCAACAGTTCCAAGCTGGTGACGGTGTGGGCAGGCTGGTCGACGCGGTGGTATGTTGAGCTGTTCCATGATTCAGCGATGATCAGTGCCGTCGGGCTAAGCTTGACGATTGCTGCTGCCTCGGCGACCGCCGCCGTGGTGCTTGGCGCTCTGGCGGCCGTGGTTATGGTGCGTTTTGGCCGTTTCCGCGGTTCAACCGGTTTTGCCTTTATGCTGACAGCCCCTTTGGTTATGCCGGACGTGATCACCGGCCTGTCGTTACTGCTGCTGTTTGTGGCGATGGGGCATGCGTTTGGCTGGCCGTCGGAGCGGGGCATGTTTACCATTTGGCTGGCCCATGTCACTTTCTGTACTGCTTATGTATCCGTGGTGATCAGTTCGCGCCTGCGTGAGTTGGATCGCTCTATCGAAGAAGCCGCCATGGACTTGGGCGCGACGCCGCTGAAAGTGTTCTTTGTGATCACCTTGCCGATGATTGCCCCTGCACTGATCGCCGGTTGGATGTTGGCTTTCACCCTGTCATTGGACGATCTGGTTATCGCCAGCTTTGTCGCTGGGCCGGGTGCCACCACCTTGCCGATGTTAGTGTTCTCCAGCGTACGCATGGGCGTTAACCCAGAAATTAACGCGTTGGCAAGTTTGATTCTGCTGGTGGTTGGGGTTATTGGCTTGATTGCATGGTGGTTTATGGCGCGCTCGGAAAAACAGCGATCGCGCGAATTACAAAAGGCTGCCCGTAGCTGAGTCTGAGCAAACCTGCTATTTTTGCAATAATTGGTATTGCAATTGATTACCTGACTTTATATACGCCGTTTGAATAGCCCCAATCAAGGTTAATTGCCGCGTTATGAGCGGCAGTTTGAAAGGGGCAGTGGCGTTTCGTTACGGAACATGGACATGTCAGACATGCTGAACAGCAGGCAGGGAATGGGAACGACTTCAGATGCGCCAGTACCGGTGATGGTTGCAGGCACCGCGATGGTCGCTATCAAATGCGTCAGCGTGCTGTTGCTGTTAGGTGAGCTCGGCGTCGACGGTGCGCAGGAGTTTGTCAGCACCAGTGCGCAGGCCTGGGATTCCACCTTGATCTTTCTGGCGGGTTTGTTACTGCTGTGTCTGCAAATCAGTTGTGGTTTCGCAGTGATGCGTGGCCGCAATTGGGGACGTTGGATCTATGTCATCTGTCAGTGTGTTGTGGTCGGCTATTTGCTGCTCGCCACCATTGGCAGCTTTCTGCCGGAAGTATTTACCGTTGAGGGTGAAAGCAGTGGGCAGATCCTGCACGAACTGATCCTGCAAAAAATCCCTGACGTTGTCATTCTGGCATTGCTGTTTATCCCTGCGGCCAGCCGCCGGTTTTTCGCCGCACGTCATTGAGGTTTCATACCCGGCGCTTTCCAAACCGTCACGTTGCTGGCGGCAACTTGAAAGCTATAGGGTATAGCGGCGCAGAGTGCTAAACTCTGCGCCCTTAATTCTTCATCCTGAACCTAGAGTACTTTTCATGCATTGCGCTTTGTATACGGCGGGCACTTGCCGTTCCTGTCAGTGGCTGGAAAAGCCTTACCCGCAGCAACTGACAGACAAACAGCACCATCTGCAATCACTGCTGACTGGCCGTGATGTCGCACAGTGGCTGGAGCCGATTGCCGGCAAGCAGAGCGCATTTCGCAACAAAGCCAAAATGGTGGTCAGTGGCAGCGTAGAACGCCCGTTGCTCGGCATGTTGCATCGTGATGGCACTCCGGTTGATCTCAGCGCTTGTCCGCTTTACCCCGCCAGTTTTGCCCCGATGTTTGACGTGCTGAAAAGCTTTATCGCTCGGGCTGGTCTGACGCCTTACAACGTGGCGCGTAAGCGCGGCGAGCTAAAATATCTGTTGTTAACTGAAAGCACCCATAGCGGAGGCGTGATGCTGCGCTTTGTGCTGCGTTCAGAGACGAAACTGGCGCAGTTACGTGCTGCCCTGCCGTGGTTAAGGCAACAGCTGCCGCAGCTCAGGGTGATCTCTGCCAATATTCAGCCGGTGCATATGGCGATTATGGAGGGGGAGCGTGAAATCCCGCTGACAGAGTTGCAGGCGTTGGAAGAGCAGTTTAATCAGGTGCCGTTGTATATTCGCCCGCAAAGTTTCTTCCAGACCAATCCGCAGGTGGCTGCCGACCTGTATGCCACAGCCCGCGACTGGGTGCGCGCATTAGGCATCAACAGCATGTGGGATCTGTTCTGCGGTGTGGGGGGCTTTGGTCTGCACTGCGCGCAGCCGGAAACACGTTTGACGGGGATCGAGATCAGCGCAGAAGCGATTGCCTGTGCGCGCCAGTCGGCGAACGCCCTGGGTTTGCAACATGTTGATTTTCAGGCACTGGATTCAACGCAGTTCGCCACCGCTGAAGGCCGTGTACCGCAACTGGTATTGGTCAATCCGCCGCGACGTGGCATTGGCAAGGCATTGTGTGACTATTTAAACCTGATGGCGCCGGGCTATATTTTGTATTCGAGCTGCAACGCCGAGACGATGGCGAAAGACATTGAAATGTTGCCGGATTACCGTATTGAACGCGTGCAACTGTTCGATATGTTCCCCCATACCGCCCATTACGAAGTGCTGACGCTGCTGGTACGCCATTAAAGAACGTTGTGGGGACAGGGCGTGGTATGCCACGCCCTGGAAAGATTTTACTGCGGGAACCACTTGTCGTTGATGGCTTTGTAAGTGCCGTCGGCCTTAATGGCGTCCAGTGCGGCATTCAGCTTGGCCAACAACGCCTGGTTGTCCGGGCGTACGGCAATGCCCAGACCGGTACCGAAGTATTGTGCATCGGTAACGTGCTCACCGACCGGTGCCAATTGCGGGCTGTTCTTCAACCATTCATTCACTACCGCAGTATCACCAAATACGCCGTCGATACGGCCGTTTTTGAGTTCGAGAATGGCATTCTGGTAGCTGTCGTAAGAGACGGTGTTAATCTCTGGGTGCTTATCCTGCATGTATTTCTGATGGGTAGTGCCGTTCTCCATGCCGATCTTTTTGCCTTTCAAATCTGCCAGCGAGCTGAATTTGCCTTTTTGGGCAATCACAATCGCTGAGTTGGCATAATAGGGTTGAGTGAAGGCAACTTGCTTGCTGCGTTCTGGCGTGATGTCCATACCGGAGATCACCGCATCGTATTTTTTGAATTTCAGCGCAGCGATCAGGCTGTCGAACGCCTGGTTGGTGAAGGTGCATTCAGCCTTCATTTGTTTGCATAATGCGTTAGCCAGGTCGATATCAAAACCCACAATTTTGTTGCTGGCATCCAGCGATTCGAACGGGGGATAGGTGGCTGAAGAGGCAAAGCGAATGGTCTCTGCGGCGCTGGCGTTAAAGGCAATACCAGCGAGTACTGTGGCGGCCAGTAATAGTTTTTTCATGCGTAAAGCTCCTGTCTGTAAGCCTGCGTTTTTTTATGTCGTCGCCGCTTGATTTTACTGACAATAACCCAAATATTTTGGCGGCTGTTGGTTGGCATTTACCCTGCCATTTTGTGAATTAATATGCAATATAAATGATTAAAAAATTATCGAGGGGCATAAAAAAGCCCTGCGCAATGGCAGGGCGTTGAGACAGCCTTTCAGCATGCTCAGTTGCGGCGCTCAAAGGCCAGCGCCCGGCGCTCGACCAAACGCATCAGTAACGTCAATAGACCATTAACGCACAGATACACCAGCCCGGCAGCACCAAACACCATCACATCGTAAGTACGGCCATACATCAGTTGGCTGTAGCCCATCACTTCCATCAGGGTGATGGTATAGGCCAGTGAGGTACTCTTGAATACCAGCACGACTTCGTTGGAATAAGAGGACAACGCACGTTTAAAGGCAAATGGCAGCAGGATACGCAGCGACTGCGTACGCGACATGCCAAGCGCTTCACAGGATTGCCATTGACCGGCAGGGATTGCGCGTACTGCCCCGTAAAACAGCTGCGTGGTGTAAGCCGCACTGTTCAACGCCAGCGCGACCATCGCACAGAGCCACGGTTGTGACAGTAAGTCCCACAACCAGGGATATTCGCGGATAGCCGGGAACTGCCCTGGGCCGTAGTAGATCAGAAATATCTGCACCAGCAATGGTGTGCCAGTAAACAGCGTGATGTAGATCTTTACCAATGGCGTCAGGATCGGTGTTTTCAGCGTCAGGATCACCGTCAGTAACAGTGACAAAATAAGCGCCACGATCAGTGCAGTGATAGTCAATGTCAGACTGGTGTGCAGCCCTTTGATTATTTCTGGTAAGAACTCAAACATCAGGCTGGCCCCCGCTCAAAACGCGTGGTGCGCAGTTCGATGCGTTTGATGATGTACTGGCTTAACAGGGTAACCACCAAATAGATTGCCGCTGCAATGACGTACCAGGTGAAAGGTTCCTGTGTGCGCGTGGCGATGCTTTTAGTTTGCAGCATCAGATCGTTAACGCTGATCAACGATACCAATGCCGTATCTTTCAGCAACACCAGCCATTGGTTGCCCAAGCCCGGCAACGCGTGGCGCCACATCTGCGGCATGATCAAGCGAAAGAAAATCGCTGTGGTGCTCATCCCCAATGCCTGACCGGATTCCCATTGCCCTTGTGGTACGGCTTTCAGCGCTCCACGCAACGTTTGCGATGCATAGGCGGAATAGAGCAGGGCGAGTGCAATCACACCACACAGGAACGGGCTGACTTCGAAGTTATCAATCGCCAGTTGGACGGGCAGTTGGAACAGGCCAAAATTCAGGGTGAAGCCATCGGACAGCATCAAGAGCAGCTGCGATGAACCGAAATAGATGAACAGCACCACCAGAATTTCCGGCAGGCCGCGCAGCAGGGTGACCCAGGCAGTGCCGAGCCAGCTAACCACTTTCCAGCGTGATGACTCCCAGACGGCAAACAGCATCGCCAGGATCAGCCCAAGGATAAGGGCACAAACGGCAAGGCCGACGGTCATACCGGCGGCGCTTGCTAAAGGTTGAATTTCATTCATCGGGGTTGATTACTGCTGGAACCATTTTTTGTAGATGGTTTCGTAAGTCCCATCCTGTTTGATCTTGTCCAGAGCAGCGTTGAATTTGCCCTGAAGATCGGTGTTTTTCTGGCGAACGGCAATGCCCAGACCGGTGCCGAAGTAATCTTTGTCGGTCACTTTATCGCCCACTGCGCCCAGCGCCGCATTTTGCTTCAGCCATTCATTGACGACGGCAGTATCACCGAATACCGCATCAACGCGGCCGTTTTTCAGATCCAGAATGGCGTTCTGATAGCTGTCATAAGGCACGGTGGTGATTTCCGGGTGTTTGTCGGTCAGGTATTTCTGGTGAGTGGTGCCATTCTGCACGCCCACTTTTTTACCTTTCAGTGCAGCCACGTCGGCAACTTTGCCTTTCTGGGCGACAAACAGCGCAGAGTTATCGTAATAGGGTTTGGTAAACAGGACCTGTTTTTCACGTTCTGGCGTGATGTCCATACCGGCCATGACTGCGTCAAAACGCTTGAATTTCAGGCTTGGGATCAGGCTGTCAAAGGCTTGATTCGTGAAGGTACACTCAGCCTGGATCTCTTTACACAATGCATTGGCCAGGTCGACGTCAAAACCCTGGATTTTGTTGCCGGCGTCAATAAATTCAAATGGAGGATAAGACGCTTCGGTAGCGAAACGGATCGTTTCGGCTGCAGAGGCGGAAACGCTGATGCCAGCCAATACGGCGGCGATTATTAGTTTTTTCATCGCAAACTCCCCAAATTACAGCAAGTAAAATTGTTAGTGTGATAAGTAATTAGCAAACTCGGTGGTCTGTGGCTGCGTGAAGTGACTGGCATCGCCTTGTTCCACCACGTGGCCGTTTTCCATGTAAACCACGCGGCTGGCGGTTTTACGCGCCACTTCGACTTCATGGGTAACGATCACCTGGGTGATACCGGTGCCGGCCAATTCACGAATGATGCTGACGATCTGGGCGGTAATTTCAGGATCCAGCGCGGCAGTCGGTTCATCAAACAGCAGCACCTGTGGTTCCATCATCAGCGCACGGGCGATCGCTACACGCTGCTGTTGGCCACCGGAAAGGTGCAGTGGGAAACGATCGGCAAAGTCGGTCAGGCGCAAGCGTTTCAGCAGTTTTTCGGCACGTTCCATCGCCTGAGCTTTGGTCAGACTCAGCACGCGGCACGGCGCTTCGATCAAGTTTTGCACTACGGTTAGGTGAGGCCAGAGATTATATTGCTGGAAAACCATACCGACGTTCTGACGTAGCTCGCGAATGGCTTTTTCACCAGGAGCCTGTTTGAAGTCGAATTGATTACCGGCGATCTGCAATTGGCCTGAGCGTGGCATTTCCAACAGGTTCAACACCCGTAATAACGAGCTTTTCCCTGCGCCGCTTGGACCAAGCAGCACTAAGGTTTCCCCTGCTGGGCAATCCAGCGTGATGTCAAACAGCGCCTGATGTGCGCCGTAATAGCAGTTGATACCGTTAAGTTGAATGCTCATGCGCCAGAATTGAATAGATATTGATGCCGCAAATGTTAACTTCCACAGAATACTTATGCAATCTTTGTGCGTTAAAATTTATTACTGCGCGGCAGGATAGTGAAAGAATAGCACAAGATACCGCGTGTCAGGTTCGAAGGGGGGATTTGTCGTGCATGCTGTGAGGTAGGTAGCGAAATTTCTCAAACTGAGCAAATATTGAGCGCAATCAAGGAATTTTTCTGACGACCGGCCCGGAGAGGGCCGGTAAGCGAGTGAGGTTACTGGTTTTCCAGCACTTGGCGCAGCGTACCGCTGGTGGCATGCGGTGGCACATTCAGATAGCGGATGTCATCCACGACCCAACAAGTGCCTTCACGCACCATCAACACTTCATCCTGCCAGTTGATCGTATTGCTGCCCTCTTTTTGGCGGCTGAGCTGAACGCGTAGCGGGATATTCTTGGCATCCGTATTTGGAATGGTCGAGGCGCTGGCGACGGTTGCACTGGTCGGCCCCTGAGCATTGCCGGTAAACAGATCGCCTGTGATCTGATATTTACCCGGGTTCTGGTTGGCGCTTACCAGGTCCTGATACAGCACCTTACTCAGGTAAGGCTGCAACTGCGCCAGACGGTTGCTGTCCGGCAATGTGTTGCTGGTGCCTTGTTGCAGGCGCAGATCGTAAAATTTCTGTGCGACCGTATCCGGGCCGCCTTCCACACAACCGCCAGTACGGGTACCGATATCCTTGAATGCCGGTTCGACGGTGGTACAGGCACTCAGTAACAGCGCTAAGGGAAAAACAGCCGCAATCGTTTTTGTTTTCATCTCATTACCTTATGTGAAAGTCTCTACCATGAAGACCATTAGCCTACAGTATAAATGCGATTTCAGGCCTTGCATTCGTACTGCGTGCCATTTCATAACAGAACATAATTCCAAATTGATGGTCAGATAAATGCGATGAATCAATCAAGCTAGGAGTTTTGATGCAGCTTTCCACTACCCCGACCCTGGAAGGGTTTACCATTACCGAATATTGCGGAGTTGTCACCGGCGAGGCCATTTTGGGGGCCAATATTTTCCGCGATTTCTTAGCTGGCGTGCGTGACATCGTAGGCGGGCGTTCCGGTGCCTATGAGAAAGAGCTGCGCAAAGCGCGGTTGATTGCCTTCAAGGAGCTGGAAGAACAAGCGCAAGAGTTGGGCGCAAATGCGGTTGTCGGTATCGATATTGATTACGAGACTGTGGGTAAAGACAGCAGCATGCTGATGGTCACCGTCAGCGGCACAGCAGTGAAAATCAGTCGTTAATCCTTTTCTCTGACGCCCCGGCTTTCGCCGGGGCGTCCTCGTATTATCCGGCTTTACGTTCTTCAATTTTGACTGGACGGTGTTCCTGCGGTTTGGCTTCCGCGGCAGGGCGATGTTGCACCTGTTGAACTTGCTGTGGGTGGAACGGCTGCGGCGCGTTATGCGGCGTCGGGATATTTGGCCGTTGTTGAACCTGCTGTGGGCGGAAAACGTTGGCCTCAGGTGCCGTATGGACGACCGGTTTAGCCGCCGGTATATGGACGGCCTGCTGTACGGCCGGCGGTGTCACTGTACGCTGTTCCGGCTGGCGCATTGGCCGACTATCAGTCTGATGAACGGGAATGGGCGCTGCTTGTACTCTTGGCGGTTGTTTCACTGCTGCAGGCGCCGTATGGTTGAAATTCGGCATGGTCATCGGTTGCTGACCCTGTGCTGAACGTACCGTTACATGCGGTGCAGTGACAGTCCCTGTATGAGTAAAGTTCGGGGCTGCCATGGGCTGACGACCGGCTGCTGCCACCGGTGCCTGTGGGGCAAAGTGAGGTTGTTGCACAGGAGCAACGTTAATTGCCGGATGAGCCGTTGGTGCGGCAAAACGCGGCGCCGGATTCACCGGTGTATTGTTGAAGTTGTTTACAGTGCTGCTGCGGTTCACATTATTGTATTGGTTAATATTGGTTACACGGTTAATCACCGTAGTGGAATGCGAAATATAGGGAGCATTGTTGTAGACCACCGGTTGCCGCCGATTATTCCAGTGAACATCCCAGCTATGCCAGCCGTCATGATGATTCTGATTAATCAATGCCCCGACCACGATACCTACGCCAAAACTGATCACACCGGTTGCCAGCATATCGCCGCTGCTATAGCTGGAGGCGTTTTGATAACTGTAATTGGGGTAGGCGGGGATGGGCTGGCCATAGGCTACCCAAGGGTCGTATCGCGGCACATAAACCACATCCGGCTGGCTGGGTTCAATAACAATGGTCTGGGCAGGGGCAGCCACTATGCTTTGTGCATAGGGTTGTTGCTCAACATACTGCGTAGTCGGTGCCACAATCACTCTTTGCTGGGGGGATGTTTTGAGCGTACCTTTAGCCGACGCACGTTGACGGAGCACCTGAATGGCATTCATCACATCAGTGGGATCGTTGAGATAAGCACTGCCCAACGCAGTAGTCCAGGGGATATTTTTCGCCATCTGGTCTAACACATCAGGAAATTGAACCAAACTACGTACGCTAGGATCCCAAGGCTGGCTGTCTGCGGCCGTGGTGAGTGCAGCCGGTTGCAGGCCGCGGTTTTGCCCCAGCCAGTTATCGGCAGCGCTGATTTGATCAGGATAACCCGCACCGGCGAGCACCTGAGCCAGCAGCTTGTCAGGGAAAAGTGCCACCGGACTCACTAATTGATACAGTTGGTCGGCACTCAAGGGCGTATAGGCTGGCGCGGAGGCCGGGGAGGCTGCGGTCGGAGAACCGCCCCCCATGGTATTGGCTATTGTTTTTTGATCGCATCCACTGAGCGGCAGCATGGCGATACACATCAGCCATGTTAAATAGCTTGGCTTGAACATGAGCGACTCACTTTTATCAGCGCAGGTAATAGTATGAGCTTAACAGCTGCACTGCACTCTGTTAGCCAGGTGTAACACTCGCTTGCACATCTGGCTGCTCTGTCATCATTACGTGATTATTGGATACAGGTTAATCAATCTGATTTACAAATTCGGGCATCGAAAACGCAGGAGGGAGTCTTGAAAATTTGGCCTGGGATATGCGTTGCGGTCCTGCTCGCAGGTTGCCAAAGTGAACAGCAGCGTACGACTGTTGATCGCGGCGATTACCAGCTTGAAACTCTGCATCAGGCGCAGGGCGCGGACCAACGTATTCGTTTTTTGGTGATGCATTACACTGCGGAGGATTTCCATTCCTCGTTAAAAACCCTGACGGACGAACATGTCAGTGCGCATTATCTGTTGCCCGCGTATCCGCCGTTGGTGGAGGGCAAGCCGGTTGCTTTCCAACTGGTGCCGGAAGCTCTGCGTGCCTGGCATGCGGGGGCCAGCAGTTGGCGTGGCAGAACCAACCTGAATGACACCTCGATCGGCATCGAAATAGTCAATCGCGGGTTCAACCGCACGCTGCTGTTTACTCATTGGCAGCCCTATACGCCGCAGCAAATTGCGCTTTTAGTCTCACTGAGCCGCGATATTATACAGCGCTACGGTATTCAACCGATGGACGTGGTAGGGCACAGCGATATCGCGCCGCAGCGCAAGCAGGATCCTGGTCCGTTATTCCCCTGGCAACAACTTGCACAGGCGGGGATTGGCGCCTGGCCGGATCCGGCGAAGGTGCAGGCGTTGTTGGCGGGGCGTGATAAACATGCCGCTGTGCCGTTGGCGCCGTTAATGGAAAAGCTGGCGCGCTACGGTTATGGCATTGATGCGAAGTGGGACGTCAGGCAGCAAAAAAATGTGTTGGCAGCGTTTCAAATGCATTTCCGGCCCAGCGATTATCGCGGTGAGCCGGATGTCGAGAGTGAGGCCATCATCGACGCGCTGCTGTTGAAGTACGGCGCAGCGCGTTAATTACAGACCGTGCAGTTTGCCGTGCTCTTTTAGCCAGCGGGCGGTGCGGTAAATGCCTTCATCCAACGAAACAACGGGGTGATAGTCTAGCTCTTGCTGGGCGCGTGTGATGTCCAGCGTCAGATCGAAATTCAGTTTGGCGACGCCATAATGGGTTAGCACTGGCTCTTTTTCGCTTTTGCTGCCGAGTTTTTCCATCCCGCGGGCCATCATATCGAGCATCGGATAGGGCACAGAACGGATCCGGCATTTCATGCCCAGTTCGTCGATCAACTGTTGCACTACGCTACGTAGCTGGCGTGGTTGTTCGTTGGTGATGTTATAAGCGCGCCCGGAGGGGGTATTCTCTTTCTGGGTTGCCAGCCACATGGCATGGACCGCATTCTCCAGGTAAGTCATGTCCACCAGCGCCGCGCCGCCGCGCGGCAACAGCAAATTGCCATAGCGTTTGATCATCTGCAGCAGACGCGGCAGCATCACTTTATCGTGTGGCCCAAATAACCCCTGAGGGCGCAGGATAGTAAAGTGCGTTTGCGGGTTGGACAACGCCAACTGCTGGATCACGTGCTCACCGGCAGCCTTGCTGCGAGCGAACTCGTTAGCATAACGCACGGGGCGGAAGTCTTCAGTGATGTTGCGGTGGTGGTGGTAATCGAAGTAAACCGCCGGCGAGGAGATATGGATAAACTGCGACACCCCGTAGGCCGCCGCCCATTCGCCTAAGCGACGGGTCGCACGCACATTGGCCAGTTCAAAGGCTTCTTCAGTGCCCCAAGGGGACGTAAAGCTTGAGCAGTGCCACAGAACGTCCACGTCGGCCAGCATAGCTTTGGCCTGCGATGAGATCAGGTTGGTGAGATCGGCATGAATGAATTCTGCGCCCATTTTTTCCAGCAAACTGCCCATGGCCTGGTTGCGGCCGGTGGCGCGCACTTTTATGCCCTGACGACGGAGATATTCAACGGCGTTACGGCCTAATCCACTGGTTGCACCGGTGACCAATACCTTCATAACGAACTCTATTCTCACCAAAAATCAGAATGCTGACGGCCTTCAGCGGCGCTACAGCAAATAAGATGCCATTCTTCCGTTATTTCGTGCTCTATGCAATCGGAAAGGGCCTAACCGCAGCAGCAAACTGTGCGGTTGATCGACAATTAAGCATTAACGCTTATCCTCTTCGGCCAGTCTGGCAATTCGGCGCGCCATGCCGCGAAAAATAAACAGGTGAGCAGGCATCATGGCGAACCAATACAGCAATCCACTGAACCCTGCCGGGTGCCACCAGGCGCGCACATCCAGAGTACGATGATCACCGTGGTCTTTGATCGTGAAGGCCAGGCGGCCCAACCCAGGGGCTTTCATGCCGAACAATAACGCCAGTAATCGCTGTGGCTTGATGGTGATGACTTTCCAGCCGTCGACCAGATCGCCAACGGCCAGCGTGTCACGCTCCGGTCGGCCATAAACCACGCGGTTGCCGATCATATCGTCCATGCGGGCGCGGATCTGCCAAAGGATGTTGGCATAGAAATAGCCTTCTTTACCGCCCAGCTGTTGCACCCTATGCCACAGTGCCTGACTAGATGCCGAGGTTTTCAGCGAATAACCCGCTTGCTTTGGGTAGAAGCCATAGCCCGGTCGCCAACGTGCTCGCGCTTCGGGATCGTAGCCCCAATCGGCGGAATCAACCACCTCTTCCTCTCGCTTCAGCGTCGCGGTCACAGCCTGATCAAAGGTTTGCAGCGTTTGCGGTATCAGCGCCTGCAAGGGTTTACCGTCGGCGGGCAGATCGTGGTTCAATCCCTGAATGAGTGCGCGGGCAATAGAGGTCGGCACCGAGGTAATCATGCTGATGAACCACACCGAGATAAAGCGCGTCGGCAGCGGGATAGGGATCAGCCAGCGTTTTTTGCCGCTGATGGTGATGAAGCGCTCAAACAGGGTTTGATAGCTGATGTACTCCGGGCCGGCGACGTCAAAAATACGGTTTTCTTCTGCCGGATGCTCCAGCAGATCGGCCAGATATACCAGCAGGTTTTCTAACGCGACCGGCGACGATTTGGACCGCACCCAGCGCGGTGGCGTCAGTATTGGCAGGTTGTAGACCATGTCACGCATGATTTCGAAGGCGGCGGAACCGGGGCCGACGATGATACTGGCGCGCAGTTCGGTAATAGGGATGCCACTTTGGCGCAAGATCTCGCCGGTCAGCTTGCGCGCGACCAGGTGCGGTGAGCTGTCACCGTCCGGTTGCAGCGCGCCAAGAAAAATAACCTGTTTAACGCTGGAGCTGCGCAACGCATCACGCAGGTTTTCCGCTGCCTGACGCTCTTTTTCAATAAAGTCATCGCCGTCACCCATACCGTGGATCAGGTAATAAACGGCATCGATGTCCCACAGTGCGGCAGCCAGCGTTTCTGGCTGGTAGACGTCGACATACTGGCAGTTAACCTGCGGCCAGTTTTGTTCTTGCAGCCATTCGATACGGCGCGCGGCGGCGGTAATGTTATGCCCCTGTTCAATCAGGTGGGGAATCAGGTTTTGGCCGATGTAGCCGCTGGCTCCAAGAACCAGAATGCGTTGAGGTGTCATTAGCGCCGCCTTATGCGGTGAAGTTCATTGTCACAGGATGCCAAATCCACCGTTTAAATGCACTTTTTGTGTGGTTATGAGGGCGTTGCATCCGTCGTCGAGCGGCGTCACACTACGCACCGTTTGTCTGAGCTAAGCCGGAATGATGAAACTTAATGCCGTTTGTTATGCCCTGTTGGGACTGGCGCTGATCGCCAGTGTGTTTTTCCTGCATTCTGTCTGGATGTGGTGGTTGTTGGTTAACCTGCTGACGTTAGTGGTATACGGTGCGGATAAGCTTGCTGCGCGCAAAGGGTGGCAACGGGTGCCGGAAAGCACGCTGCTGGTATTCGGTTTGGTGGGGGGCTGGATTGGGGCAATCGTGGCCCAGCAGTGGTTTCGCCACAAAACCCAGAAGCAGCCTTTCAAGAGCGGGTTTATCGTCAGTGTGATTCTGAATGTGGTAGCGACCCTGGCGATTTGGTATTGGGTTTATGGCCGCTGGATATTATGAAGACGGGGCGTTGTCGCCCCGTCCAGGTAAAGGCTTAGGCATGCTGTTTGAGGAATTGTTGCCACAAGTCGACTACGCGCTGCAAATCCTGACGGTTGACGTCGAGGTGCGTCAGAATACGCGTTAGCGGCCCGCTGCTGATCAATACGCCATGCTCGCGCATCCAGGGGCCCAGCTTGGCGGCCAGCTCTGGCGATTGACGTAGGTACAGCACGTTGGTTTGTGCCCCCGGCTCTGCTATCTCCACGCCAATCTCTTGCAGCTGTTGTTCCAGCCATTTGGCGTTGTCATGATCTTCACGCAGCCGTTCAACATTGTGCTCCAGTGCATATAACCCGGCCGCGGCCAAAATACCGGCCTGGCGCAGGCCACCGCCGGTCATTTTACGCCAGCGCAAGGCGTGTTGGATAAACGCCTTGCTGCCGCACAGCAGCGAACCCACCGGAGCACCCAGCCCTTTCGACAGGCAAATGGTAAAGGTATCGCAGTACTGCACAATGTCTTTCAATGGCACATTCAGTGCGACGGCGGCGTTAAAGATACGTGCGCCGTCAATGTGCAATGCCAGTTGATGTTCACGGCTGAACTGCCAGGCTTGTTGCAGGTATGCTAGCGGTAATACACGGCCGCTGATGGTGTTTTCCAGGCTCAGCAAACGCGTCTTGGCGAAATGAATGTCATCGGGTTTGATCGCTGCGGCGACCTTATCGAGCGGCAAAGTACCGTCTGGGTTTGCTTCGATAGGCTGTGGCTGGATGCTACCGAGGACTGCCGCGCCGCCGGCTTCATATTTATAGTTATGCGCCTGCTGGCCGACAATGTACTCGTCACCGCGCTGGCAATGGCTGAGTAGCGCCACCAGATTGGCCTGAGTGCCGCTTGGCAAGAATAGCGCCGCTTCTTTACCGGACAGGCGGACCGCTTCCGCCTCAAGTGCGTTAACCGTGGGGTCATCGCCGTAAACGTCATCACCAACTTCGGCACGGGCCATGGCCTCGCGCATGGCGGCACTTGGACGGGTCACGGTGTCACTGCGTAAATCAATAAGCATAGTTAACCTTGGGGATGGCTGATGGGAAAGGGAATATGACCTCCATCATAGCGGGATTCTTTTATGACAAAAGAGAAAAATACCGGGAACAGCAACCGCTGAACCCGGGAGGTGTTTTAACGTAACCAGTTGGTTTTTGCCAGCTCGACCACTTCGTCACCGCGGCCGTTGATAATGGCGCGCAGCATGTACAGGCTAAAGCCCTTGGCCTGTTCGAATTTGATCTGCGGCGGCATCGCCAACTCTTGTTTTGCGGTGACAACGTCCAACAACGCTGGGCCGGGGTGCGCCAACATTTCCTGCAGCGCGGCGTCCAGTTCCGACGCTTTTTCCACGCGAATGCCTTTCACACCCGCGGCGTTGGCAATCGCTGCGAAATCGGGGTTGTGCAGATCGGTCCCATCGGTCAGATAGCCGCCGGCTTTCATTTCCATCGCCACAAATCCCAGTACGCTGTTGTTGAATATCACAATCTTGACCGGCAGTTTCAACTGGGCCAATGAAAGGAAATCCCCCATCAGCATGGTGAAGCCGCCGTCGCCGCACATGGCGATCACCTGTTTGTTCGGTTCGGTGGCCTGTGCGCCAATCGCCTGTGGCATGGCGTTAGCCATCGAGCCATGGTTGAACGAACCGAGCAGGCGACGTTTGCCGTTCATCTTCACATAGCGTGCAGCCCACACTGTGGGTGTACCAACGTCACAGGTGAAAATGGCATCGTCGCTGGCGTATTGGCTGAGCTGTTGCGCCAGATACTGCGGGTGAATCGGCTGATCGTCGTTGGCCGTCGCCAGCCCGTCGAGATCCTTGCGTGCAGTGCGATAGTGCTCCAGCGCCTTGTCGAGAAATGCGTGGTCACTCTTGGGCTCCAACTGCGGCAGCAGGGCAGTGAGGGTGGTATGAATATCACCCACCAGTGCCATATTGACCGGGCAGTGTGCGCCGATACTGCCGGGGTTGATATCGATCTGAATGATATTGGCATTGGTTGGGTAGAAGGCGCGGTACGGGAACTGGGTGCCAAGCAACACCAGCGTATCGGCGTTCATCATCGCGTGGTAGCCGGAGGAGAAACCGATCAAACCGGTCATGCCGACGCTGTAAGGGTTATCCCACTCGATATGTTCTTTGCCACGCAGTGCATGTACAACCGGGGCTTGCAGCAATTCTGCCAGTTTAACCACTTCGTCATGCGAACCGGCGCAGCCGCTGCCGCACATTAACGTAATGTTTTTCGCCTTGTTCAGGGTCTCCGCCAGCTTGTTCAATTCGCTCATTGGCGGTTGTACCAGTGGCAGTGCCGGGGTATGCCACACCATGCTGGCATCTTCGGGGGCCATACGCAGCGCCACGTCGCCCGGGAGTACGATCACTGACACACCGCGATTGAGGATCGCCTTGCGCATGGCGATTTCCAGTACCCGCGGTAGCTGTTCCGGGTTGGAAACGAGTTCGCAATAATGGCTGCATTCGCGGAACAGTTCTTGTGGATGAGTTTCTTGAAAATAACCACTGCCGATTTCGCTGGAGGGAATGTGCGCGGCAATCGCCAATACGGGGACGTGGTTACGGTGGCAATCGAACAGACCATTAATCAGATGCAGGTTACCGGGGCCGCAGGAGCCGGCGCAGACCGCCAATTCACCGGTAAGTTGGGCTTCCGCACCGGCAGCGAAGGCGGCGACCTCTTCGTGGCGCGTGCCCAGCCAGTCGATGGTACCCATGCGATGCAGGCTGTCGCTCAGACCGTTGAGCGAATCGCCGGTAACGCCCCAAATACGTTTCACACCTGCCTGTTCCAGTGTTTTGGCGATCAGTGTGGCTACGGTTTGCTTCATAGTTCCCCCAAATATGATAAAAACACCGAAATTTCAATGTATTGAATTTCCAGGTGTGACTTATTGGATATTGAGCAGATGAACCTGATAAAAGCGCAGAACGGAGAAAGTGTAGAAGGGGAAGGTAAAGCATGCTTGCCGATAAATGCCCCATCGTGGTCGACGGGGCAGCAAGCGTCATGCCAGGACAACGTCACCTTGTAGTTGGCAACTGCAGGCCAGCACGTAACCCTGGGCGATTTCCTCAGGAGTCAGCGTCATATTACTGCTGGTGGTGTAGTTGCCTTCGAGGATACGGGTTTTGCACGAACCGCACACGCCGGCCCGGCAGGCGGCATTGACCGGTAATGCGTTGGCTTCCATCGCGGCCAGCAGCGTACTGCCGACCGGGACGCGGAATTCACGCAGCGGTCTGGCGGCGCGCAGCGTTAATCCTTCACCTTGCCCAGTATCGGCTTCTGTCGGCGTATGGAACTGCTCTTTATGGAAACGGGCCGCTGAAACGCCAAGTTGCAGACACAGTTGTTCCACTTGGGCCATATAAGGGGCGGGACCGCAGGTCATCACCGTGCGATCGATGAGGTCAGGCACGGTTTGGCGCAGTACTTCAGCACTAATTCGTCCGCTGAGATAACCGGGTTGAACATCCTGTTCAGCCATCAGCGTTAACCGCAACTGCGGATGCTTGGCGCACAACGCGTGCCATTGTTTGGCGAAAAGGGTGTCGGCCGGAGTACGCCCGTTAAAGATCACTGCGATATCACAGGTTGGGCGGTTTGCCACCAGCCAACGGCACATGGAGATGATTGGCGTGACGCCGCAGCCAGCCGCCAACATCAGATAACGATCGGACGGGTGTTGTTCACAACTGAATTCACCCTGGGCATCGGACAGCCACAGCGTATTGCCGGGTTTGACCTCGCGTGTTAACCAGCGGGAACCGATGCCGTCCGGCAGACAGCGCACGCTGATGCTGAGAAAACGGCTCTGACCGGGCGAAGAAGATAACGTATAGGCACGCAGCGTATCTTCACTATTGCGTATGCTGACCAACGCAAACTGGCCGGGTTGATAAGGGTAAAAAACGTCGCAGATCAGGTTTAACGTCCAGACGTCGGCGGTTTCTTGCTGGATCGAATGTACCTGCATACGGTTGGGGCAAAGTGGGCTGGGTTGGGTCATAGGGCACCTCAAAAGCAAAGGGGCCAGCATGTGTGGCCCCAAAAAGAGTATTAACCAAGCAAGGCGTTCAGATCCTGCTCAACGGTGGTGATCGGGCGCATGCCGAACTTATCGTTGAGGATCGCCATCAGGTTGTCAGTCAAGAAGCCGGGTGCGGTTGGCCCAGTGACAATGTTTTTGACACCCAGTGACAGCAGCGTCAGCAGGATAACGATCGCCTTTTGCTCAAACCACGACAGTACCAGGCTGAGTGGCAACGCGTTGACCGAGCAGCCGAGGGTATCAGCCAGTTTGACTGCCAGCATAATGGCCGAATAGGCATCGTTACATTGACCGACATCCAGCAGACGTGGCAGCCCTTCAAGGGTGCCGAAATCCAGCTTGTTGAAGCGATATTTGCCACAGGCTAACGTCATAATCAGGCAGTCTTGCGGAACGCTGCGCGCAAAGTCGGTGAAGTAGCTGCGTTCGTCGCGGCTACCGTCACAGCCGCCAACCAGAAATACGTGGCGCAGTTTCTTTTGTGCGACTAAATCAATCACCGTATCAGCGGCGTTGAGCAGCGTCTGACGGCCAAAACCGACGGTGATCATATGTTCGATTTCGGTATACGGGAAACCATTCATCCCCTGTGCCTGCGCGATCACTTGGGTGAAGTCGTCCCCTTCCAAATGATTAACGCCCGGCCAGCCGACGATGCTACGCGTCCAAATACGATCGCCGTAGTGACCAACGTTGGGATCGATAATACAGTTAGAGGTCATCACTATCGGACCTGGGAATTTCGCGAACTCGATCTGTTGGTTCTGCCAACCGCTGCCGTAATTGCCCACCAGATGTTTGAATTTTTTCAGTTCCGGGTAACCGTGTGCCGGCAGCATTTCGCCGTGGGTATAGACGTTCACGCCCTGGCCTTCGGTTTGTTCGAGCAGCATGCGCAGATCTTTCAGATCGTGGCCGGAGATCAGAATGGCTTTCCCGGCCACCGGACGAACGTTTACCGCGCTAGGCAGGGGATCGCCGTAGGCTTGTGTTTCGCCGTGATCGAGGATTGCCATCACATTGAAATTCATTTTGCCAATGCCCATGGCGTTGTTCAGCAGGGTATCGACGTCGCGTGGCTGGGTGCCGAGCCAGGCCATAAAAGCGTGGTAATCGGCGTAGATCTGCTCGTCGAACTGACCCAGTACGTGAGCGTGTTCCATATAGGCTGCTGCACCTTTCAGGCCATACAGGCACAGCATTCGCAGGCCGTGCACGTCGTCACCGACCTCAGCCTTGTCGGTATTCAAGGCAAACTGAGCGGCTTGTTGCAACAGTGTCGCGATGTCGTCACCGGCCAATTGCAGCGTAGCCAGCGGATGGTCGACACGGACGTCAGCGTCCAGTAACCGGCAACGAGTGGCCAGCGATTCGCGCAGGGCGATGGTTTCCCGTGCGTAACCGATGATGCGCTCTGAATCGAAGTTGACATTGGTCAGGGTAGAGAAGAAGGCGCGTGGGGCAAAACTGTCGATATCGTGATCGACGATACCAAGTGCTCTGGCCTGCAACGCCCAAGCGGATAGGCCTTGTAACGCCGCGACCAACAGGTCTTGCAGATCGGAGGTTTCTGCCGTTTTGCCGCACATACCTTGGGCATAGGAGCAGCCGTTGCCCGCGGGGGTACGGATGGTTTGTTCACATTGCACACAGAACATAATCGCTTCCTTTTTAAAGTTGCATTTTTAATGCTTGTTTAAAAGCATAGATCGGCAACCGGGGCTTAAAAAGGCTTTTGTGATGCAACCACGGACAACTTTGATTTAGCGCAATTTTGCTGTGAGGATGGGAATTATTCCGATTTCCGGGGGCGGTGCCCCCGGAGAGATCTCAAGAGAACAGGGCGATAAGTACCGGTGCCAGCAGGCTCAACAGGAAGCCATGCACGATGGCCGGCGGCACTATCTCCAGTCCGCCGCTGCGTTGCAGCACCGGTAGGGTGAAGTCCATCGAGGTTGCGCCACACAGGCCCAGGGCGGAGGAGCGGCTGCGGCGTACCAGCGTTGGGATCAGCATGATGGCTATCAGCTCGCGAGCCAGATCGTTAAAGAAGGCCGCGCTGCCCAGTACTGGACCGTAAGCGTCAGTGATCAAGATACCGGAGAGCGAATACCAGCCAAAACCGGATGCCATGGCTAACCCCGCTTTGATCGGCAGCCCCAGCAGTTGTGCGGCCAATGCGCCGCCCGCCAGTGCGCTAACCACGACAACGACTGCGACTATCATGCCGCGTCGGTTAAGCACGATTTGGCGTAACGTCATGCCGCTGTTACGCAGTTGGATGCCGACCAGCAGCAGCAAGAAAATCAATGCGTATTCGCTGCCTTTATTGGCGAACTGCAACCACTGCCACTGCGTCAGACCAAGCAGGAAACCGCCGAGCACTACGCCACACAGCTTGAGTGATTCCAGCGCCATGTGCAGACGTGAGGGCAGTTTTTCCTGTTTATGGGTGTTGCGCCACGGCATTTTGCGTTCCAACAACGCCAGCATCAGCAAGCTGATGGCGAGAATGCACAGGAAAAAGACGGCAGCATACTGGAATATCAGCACCAAATTGCTGCTCAGATCCTCCAGGAAGGCCAGGCTGATGCCCATGAAAAACAGGATCACGTACACCATCCAGCTCAGCAGACGGTTGATGGTTTGCAGTAGCGTTCGACTGCGCAACGGAACGAGGTAACCGGCAATCAGCGGTAACAGAATAATCAGCAGTCCTGAATACATGGTGAAGCTTGCGTCCTTTGTTCGGAGGGGGCGCCTGGATGAACGGCGAGGCACCACACGCTAACCAAAACAGCGGCTAGAGTAAAGCGGCAGATTTGACGTTGTCCGCTTGACCTGAAAGGGGTTTTTTGACCATGCTCTGAAGAGGTCACCCCATTAAGGACGGTGGCAGTGCGCACGGGAGGCGACAGATGTTCTTAGAGCGTATCGAGATTGTAGGTTTCCGCGGCATTAACCGGCTGTCATTGATGCTGGACGACAACACGCTGCTGATCGGCGAAAATGCCTGGGGCAAATCCAGTCTGCTGGACGCACTGACGCTGCTGCTGGCACCGGAGCCAAAGTTGTACCGTTTTGAAGCGCATGATTTTCACTTTCCGCCTGGAGAAGAAGATGCCAAAGATCGGCATTTACAGGTGGTATTTACCTTCTGTGAAAAAGACATCGGCCATGCGCATTTGCCCCGTTACCGCCATCTGTCACCGCTATGGGTCAAGGGTGACGATAACCTCAACCGCATTTATTACCGTTGCGAAGGCGAACTGGCCGACGACGACACGGTGTGTACCTGGCGCTGTTTTCTGGATGCCGACGGCAACGCGATGCCGTTACATCATATTGAGCAATTGGCTCATGCCATTATTCGTATCCATCCCGTGTTACGCCTACGGGATGCGCGGTTTATCCGCCGCCTGCGGCCCAGCACGCTCAATGATGAGCATCCGGCCGACAACCAGGCGCTGGCTCAGCAATTGGATCAACTGACGCGTGAGCTGGTGCGTAACCCACAAAAATTAACGAATGCCGAACTGCGTCAAGGGCTGGCTGCAATGCAACAGCTGTTGGAACACTACTTTGCCGAACAGGGCTCGCAGGTGACGCGACCGCGCAGACAGCGACCAGGGCAAGATCAGGATCAACAGGCATGGCGCTCGCTGGACAGCATCAACCGCATGGTCGCTGAGCCAAACAGCCGCAGTATGCGGCTTATTCTTCTGGGGATGTTTTCTACGTTGCTGCAGGCCAAAGGCAGCATCAAGCTGGATCCGCACGCTCGACCGCTATTGCTGGTTGAGGATCCGGAAACCCGCTTGCATCCGATCATGTTGTCGGTCGCCTGGGGTTTGCTTAACCAACTGCCGCTGCAACGCATCACCACCACCAATTCCAGCGAGTTGGTGTCGTTGGTCCCGGTAGAGCACGTTTGCCGGTTGGTGCGTGAATCCGGGAGAGTCGCCACTTACCGCCTTGGGCCGCGCGGGCTGGGCCCGGAGGACGGGCGACGTATTTCTTTCCATATTCGTTTTAACCGGCCCTCATCACTGTTTGCCCGCTGCTGGTTGTTGGTGGAGGGGGAAACGGAAGTGTGGTTGCTGAACGAATTGGCGCGTCAGTGCGGTTACCATTTCGAGGCGGAAGGGGTGCGCGTGATTGAGTTCGCCCAGTGCGGTCTGAAGCCACTGTTGCGGTTTGCACGACGTATGGGCATTGAGTGGCATGCATTGGTGGACGGTGATGAAGCGGGGCGAAAATACGCCGCCACCGTACGCGGCATGCTGGATAACCATGAAGACAACGAGCGTGATCGGCTCACCGCGTTGCCTGCGCCGGATATGGAACATTTCATGTTCCGCGAGGGCTTCAGTGCAGTTTATTATCGAGTGGCGTCGGTGCCGAGCAATGCCCAAATGCCAATACGCAAGGTGATTCTGAAGGCAGTACATCATTCATCAAAACCGGATTTGGCGATCGAGGTTGCGATGCAAGCCGGTGAGCGCGGCACCGATTCGGTGCCGCCATTGCTCAAGAAAATGTTCTCACGCGTGATTTGGCTGGCGCGCGGCCGGGCCGATTAGACCCCGGCAAAGCGGGATGGGGGGCTGAAGTGTTCCGCCATTCCCTGTTCCAGTTCGTCTAACAGTTGATAGCGTCGGCGGTATTCGGCGCGCTTTTTGCTGACCACTTCATCGATCGGTTTACGGGCGATGTGTTCCGGCAGCAGGAAATAGCCGCTTTCAAGCATTTTACCGCCCATTGATGTCCAGAATTGATCGTAATCGGCATGGAGCTTATCTTTCTTTTTACTGCGATAGCGCCAGTTTTGGTAAATATGCGTAGCATTGCCAACCGCGACAATTTGCTGAATACCCAGATGGCGTGCCAAAGTACAAAGGCCTTCCAGTACCAGCCGTTTTGGGAACAATCCGTGACACTCTTTGGTGGTCAACTGGATTTCAGCGTGCGGTACCTGATGATTGGCCCCCTGCAACCCACCGATAAAGAGCGTGGGCTGTTGCTGGTAGTGCATCAGTGCAAAGGTGATCTCCGCCAGCATAATGCCGCTGGCATTACGCAGCAGCAGGGTCGTTTCCCCTTCCTTATTCAGATTATCGATGGCAGCCAACTCCAATGAAACGGCTGTACCGCTCTTGCCGGTGGCACTGGCCAGCACAAAAGGCTTGTTCAGATGACCGAGCAGCATTTTCCGTGGCATGCGTTGCAGGCTGAGATCGTAGTGATCGCGCAGGGCGAACAGGCATTCGATTTTGCTCATGTTCGCCGCCAGATACGGTCGATGCAATTTGCACGGTAGATTGGGCTGCGCGTTCAGAATCTCATTGAGCAGCGGGTTTGATGCCAGCGTGCTGAGCAAACCGCTGGTGGTTCGCCAGCAAAATAAAGAACGGGCGATAAACTTCAGGCGGAATGATGTTTTTTTCCACGCTTTGCTCGGCGCCTTGTCGCCATTGGCCAGCGCCGTCATCAATTGCAAGCCATTAAGCGGGCGTGCAGATGCGAGTGGATAGCTGAGCTGAGACATGATGAAATCCTTGGCTGTATTGAATAACGCTATTTCACCAAGCCTTCACTAAACGGGAGTTCAATGCTGAATGTAACAAAGGATGTCTCCACATTGTGTTGAGCTAAGGTTTAGTTATTCATTACTGTGCGTGATAATTTAGCCTCGCTGCCGCTATTGGCAGTCTGAATTTCAACAGGCAGGAACCTATTTTGACGTGGTTTAAAGGACATAAGCGACGGTTGGTCATGGTGCTGATTGTGGTGGTAGCGATCGCCGCAATGCTGGCCTGGCACTTTGGTCATCCGACGCCAACGCCGTTTAAAACGGTTAAGGTCGTCAAGGGCGACCTGCAACAAAACGTGCTCGCGACCGGGCAACTTGATGCGGTACGCAAGGTTGACGTTGGTGCGCAGGTTAGCGGGCAATTAGAAAGCCTCTTTGTCGAAATTGGCGACCGGGTGAAAAAAGGCCAGTTACTGGGCGTGATTGATCCGCAACAAGCGCAGAACAGCATCCGCGAGGGTGAGGCGACCCTGCGAGATTTGCATGCTCAGTTACAGCAGGCACAGGCGGAGCAAAAGTTGGCTGCGGTCACGCTGCAGCGCAATCAGGCGTTGGCGAAGTTGCAAGCGGTTTCACGCCAGGACTTGGATCAGGCCGCCACGCAGTTGGCGGTGAAGAAAGCGCAGGTAGGTACTATCCATGCGCAAATCGCCAAGAATCAGGCAAGCCTGGACACCGCAAAAATTAATCTGGCATTTACCCGTATTGAAGCACCGATGGACGGTGATGTGGTACAGATCACCACGCTACAGGGCCAGACGGTGATTGCCGCTCAGCAGGCACCGAACATTCTGACCCTGGCGGATCTCAGCACTATGCTGGTAAAGGCGCAGGTGTCGGAGGCGGATATAATCAGCCTCAAGCCAGGCCAAAAAGCTTGGTTTACCGTACTGGGCGATCCTAACCGGCGCTTTGACGGCGTGCTGAAAGACATTCAGCCCACTCCAGAGAAGGTCAATAATGCCATTTTCTATTATGCGCGTTTTGAAGTGCCGAACCCTGAGGGGCTGTTGCGGCTGCAAATGACTGCACAGGTACATATTCAACTGGCGGGCGTTAGCCAGGCTCTGGTGATCCCGTTGGCGGCGTTGGGCGATCAAATTGCCGATAATCGCTACCACGTTTCGATCATGAAGCAGGGCAAGGAAGAAAAGCGCGAGGTTGCCATTGGCCTGCGTAATAACATTGACGTACAAATTCTTAGTGGGCTGGATATCGGCGATGAAGTGATTGTCAGCCGTGGCGGCGTGGAGGCCATCTGATGGCGGCGCTGTTGGAGCTGAGCGGCATTTGCCGCAGCTATCAGTCGGGCGATCAGACGGTAGCCGTACTGAAGAACGTGAGCCTTAGCATTGACGCCGGTGAAATGGTGGCCATCATGGGCGCTTCCGGCTCCGGTAAATCAACCCTGATGAATATTCTCGGTTGCCTGGATAAACCCAGTGCTGGCGTGTATCGCGTGGCTGGACAAGACGTGGCGACGCTCAATGGTGATGCGCTGGCTCGGCTGAGGCGTGAGCATTTTGGCTTTATCTTCCAGCGTTATCATCTATTACCCCATTTGAGCGCAGCGCACAACGTCGAGGTGCCGGCGGTGTACGCAGGGTTGGGTAAGGCCGCGCGGCGTGAGAGAGCCGTGGCATTACTGCAACGTCTTGGGCTGAGTGAACGTGTGGGTTATCGACCCAGCCAGCTTTCAGGCGGTCAGCAACAGCGTGTCAGTATCGCTCGAGCGTTGATGAACGGTGGTCAGGTGATCTTGGCGGATGAACCGACCGGTGCCCTTGATAGCCATTCCGGTGAAGAGGTGATGAGGATCCTCAAGCAACTGCGCGAGCAGGGGCACACGGTGATTATCGTCACCCACGATCCGGCGGTGGCTCAGCAGGCAGAACGGGTCATTGAAATCCGGGACGGGGAGATCATTGCTGATTCAGGTCCGGATCAGCGAGGCAATCCGAACGCCAAGGCATTGGAGATGGTGGCGCCTGAGCCATCCTGGCGGCAAACGGCGGGTCGTTTCCGTGAGGCATTGGTGATGGCCTGGCGAGCGATGGCGGCGAGTAAAATGCGTACGGCGTTGACCATGCTGGGCATTATCATCGGTATTGCTTCTGTGGTGTCGATTCTGGTGATCGGCGACGCCGCCAAACAGATGGTACTGGCGGATATCAAATCGATCGGCACCAATACGATCGATATCTATCCCGGCAAGGATTTTGGGGATGACGACCCGACCTTCCGCCAGGCACTAAAGTACGATGACCTTGCTGCACTGCGTGAGCAACCCTACATCAGTGCGCTATCGCCCACCATTGCCAGCAGTATGCGGCTGCGGTTAGGCAACGTCGACGTGGCAGCCAATGTCACCGGGGTCAGTGAACAGTTTTTCCGCGTGTATGGCATGACCTTTACCCAAGGTTCCGGTATTGATCAACTGCAGGTGCAATCGCAGTCTCAGACGGTAGTGATTGATGCCAATACCCAGCGCCGGTTGTTCCCGCACCAGAAGGATGTCGTAGGGAAGGTGATTTTGGTCGGTAATATGCCGGCGACGGTAGTCGGGGTGGCGAAAGAAAAGCAGTCAATGTTTGGTAGCAGCAAGACGCTCAATGTCTGGGTACCTTATAGCACCATGGCAAACCGGTTAATGGGCAATGCCTATTTTGATTCGATCACGGTGCGTATCCGCGAAGGCTACAACAGTCAGGAGGCGGAGCAGCAGCTTACCCGTTTGTTAACGCTGCGCCACGGCAAGAAAGACATTTTCACCTATAACATGGACAGTTTGGTGCAGACGGCAGAGAAAACCACGCGTACGTTACAGTTGTTCCTGACGTTAGTGGCGGTAATTTCACTGGTGGTCGGTGGGATCGGCGTGATGAATATCATGCTGGTGTCAGTGACGGAGCGCACGCGTGAAATCGGGATTCGTATGGCCGTGGGGGCGCGTTCCGGCGATGTGTTACAGCAATTCTTGATTGAGGCTGTGCTGGTGTGTTTGGTTGGTGGTGCGCTGGGGATCACGTTGTCCTTCGCCATCGGTTTGCTGGTTCAGGTGGTACTGCCGGGGTGGCAAATCAGTTTCCCACCGGCGGCGTTGCTCAGTGCGTTTGTGTGTTCCACCGCAATTGGCGTGGTATTCGGTTATCTGCCTGCACGCAGCGCTGCGCGGCTTAACCCGATTGACGCGCTGGCCCGCGAATAGCATGATAATAAAAAATGCCAGTCATACGGCGGCTGGCATTTTTAGCGGAGTATTTCGGTCTGACTCTGGGGGCGCGTTTAGGCCAGCGCCTCGCTTTCCAATGGCACAATGAGACTCGCATGGTTCCCTTTTGGCCCTTGGTGCACGTCAAAGCTGACCTGCTGGCCAGCTTTCAGCGTCCGGTACCCATCCATTTTAATCGTAGAATAATGGGCGAAAATGTCTTCGCCGCCGCCTTCAGGACAGATAAACCCAAACCCTTTGGCGTTGTTGAACCATTTAACAGTACCCGTCTCCATGCTTTTACATCCCTCGCAACGCTATTTTTAGGTGAGATGAATAACTGAATTCGTACCCGCCAGCAGCAGGTAGCAGATGAGCCTGAAAGTGGTTAAAACACCACCAGGTCACGAATTTACACTCTAGAGCAAATGATCATCACGTCAAGGGATCGGCTTTTGTCGGCAAGGGGCAGTTCATCAAAGTTTGAAGCAGGTAACGATATTGACATTGTTTGGTAACAATTTGTCAGAGATTTTTGCGCACGTTCCAGTGCGGCGGGATGATGGTGAAGATGGTAAAATAGTCATGATACCCCACTTTGAATAACCGGAACCTGTCCCCATATTAAAGGACAGAGCAGAGAAGATGAGCAGCGATGGGCAATAACAACGATTGGCTAAATTTTGAACATTTGGCCGAAGAAAAACAAATCGATGCGGTAAAACCGCCGTCTATGTATAAAGTTATACTTAACAACGACGATTACACACCGATGGAATTTGTGATTGACGTTCTGCAAAAGTTCTTTTCTTATGATATTGAACGCGCAACGCAACTGATGCTCACGGTCCACTATCAAGGCAAGGCGATTTGTGGTGTTTTTACCGCCGAGGTGGCGGAAACCAAAGTCGTACATGTGAACCGTTATGCAAGGGAGAACGAGCATCCGTTGCTTTGTACGCTGGAAAAAGCCTGATTAAGGCAATCTATTGGGGAGGTGCTTATGCTCAATCAAGAACTGGAACTCAGTCTCAACATGGCTTTCGCCAGAGCGCGTGAGCACAGACACGAGTTTATGACCGTGGAGCACCTGTTGCTGGCGTTACTCAGCAACCCTGCCGCGCGGGAAGCGCTTGAGGCATGCACAGTGGACCTGGCTGCACTACGCCAGGAACTGGAAGCCTTTATCGAACAAACCACGCCGACGTTACCTGCCAGTGAAGAAGAGCGCGACACACAGCCGACGCTCAGCTTCCAGCGCGTGTTACAGCGTGCGGTATTCCATGTGCAATCTTCCGGCCGCAGCGAAGTCAGCGGCGCCAACGTGCTGGTGGCAATTTTCAGCGAGCAGGAGTCGCAGGCGGCTTACCTGCTGCGCAAACACGACGTCAGTCGTCTTGACGTAGTGAATTTCATTTCACATGGCACACGTAAAGACGAGCCGGGCCAAGCGCCGAATGCGGAAAACCCGGTGAATGAAGAGCAGTCCGGAGGGGAAGACCGTATGGAAAACTTCACCACCAACCTCAATCAACTGGCCCGGGTGGGCGGCATTGATCCATTGATTGGCCGTGATCCTGAGCTGGAGCGTGCTATTCAGGTGCTGTGCCGTCGTCGCAAGAACAACCCGCTGTTGGTAGGGGAGTCTGGCGTTGGCAAAACCGCGATCGCTGAAGGGCTGGCTTGGCGCATTGTGCAGGGCGACGTCCCCGAAGTGATGGCGGACTGCACGTTGTATTCGCTGGACATCGGTTCGCTGCTGGCGGGTACGAAATACCGCGGCGACTTTGAGAAACGTTTTAAAGCGTTACTGAAGCAACTGGAGCAGGACAAGAACAGCATCCTGTTTATCGATGAGATCCACACCATCATCGGTGCCGGCGCGGCGTCCGGTGGGCAAGTCGATGCCGCCAACCTGATCAAACCGCTGCTGTCCAGCGGCAAGATCCGTGTTATCGGTTCGACCACTTACCAGGAATTCAGCAATATCTTTGAAAAAGATCGTGCCTTGGCCCGTCGCTTCCAGAAAATCGACATTACTGAACCGACGCCGGAAGAAACCATTCAGATCATCAATGGCCTGAAGACCAAGTACGAAGCGCACCACGATGTGCGTTATACCGCCAAAGCGGTGCGTGCAGCGGTTGAGCTGTCGGTAAAATATATCAACGATCGTCATTTGCCGGATAAGGCTATTGACGTGATCGACGAGGCGGGGGCTCGCAGCCGCTTATTGCCGATCAGCAAGCGTAAGAAAACCGTCAACGTTGCTGATATTGAATCGGTGGTAGCGCGCATTGCGCGCATCCCGGAAAAAACCGTATCGGCGAGCGATCGTGATGTATTGAGAAGCCTGGGTGATCGTCTGAAAATGCTGGTGTTCGGGCAGGATCAGGCCATTGAAGCCCTGACCGAAGCGATCAAAATGAGTCGTGCAGGCCTGGGCCACGATCGCAAGCCTGTCGGTTCATTCCTGTTTGCCGGGCCAACCGGCGTCGGGAAAACCGAGGTAACGGTGCAGTTGGCGAAGGCGATGGATATCAAGCTGCTGCGTTTTGATATGTCCGAGTATATGGAACGTCATACGGTGAGCCGCTTGATTGGTGCGCCTCCGGGCTATGTCGGTTACGATCAGGGGGGGTTGCTGACTGATGCGGTGCTCAAGCATCCTCACTCAGTGGTGCTGCTGGATGAAATCGAGAAGGCCCATCCGGATGTCTTCAACCTGCTGTTACAGGTGATGGACAACGGGACGCTGACCGACAATAACGGCCGTAAGGCGGATTTCCGCAACGTGATCCTGGTGATGACCACCAATGCCGGGGTGCGTGAAACAGAGCGTAAATCGATTGGTCTGGTTCAGCAGGACAACAGCACCGACGCGATGGAAGAGATCAAAAAAGTGTTCACGCCGGAATTCCGTAACCGTCTGGACAACATTCTTTGGTTTAACCATCTGTCGACCGAGGTGATTCAGCAGGTTGTCGACAAGTTTATCGTCGAACTGCAAGCGCAACTGGATGCGAAGGGTGTGTCGCTGGAAGTGAGCGACGAAGCGCGTGACTGGTTGTCAGTGAAAGGCTACGACCGTGCGATGGGTGCGCGTCCGATGGCGCGTGTCATGCAGGAAAACCTGAAGAAACCGCTGGCTAACGAACTGCTGTTCGGTTCGCTGGTGGACGGTGGTTCGGTCAAGGTTGAGCTGGACAAGGATAACCAGAAACTGACTTACCACTTCCTCAGCGCATCGATGCGTAAAGCGGATGAAGGTGCAGTGCACTAAGCCTGAGTCAAATAACGAAAAAGCGATGCTTCGGCATCGCTTTTTTTATGGGTGCAATCATCACCACAACAGAAATGATTGAGCCCTCTCAGTTTACCTGCGCTCCTGCAACTCGATGTTGAACGTTGCTACGGGGGTAAACGGAAAGGGCTCCGGAGGCATTACATCCTCGGTGCCGCCATCGGCTGGCGACGAGTGAGCCGATTAACGGCTACGGAAGACAATGCGGCCTTTGCTCAGGTCGTACGGGGTCAGCTCTACAGTGACTTTGTCGCCCGTCAGGATGCGGATGTAGTTCTTACGCATTTTACCGGAGATATGTGCGGTTACCACGTGCCCGTTTTCTAATTCAACGCGGAACATGGTG
Source organism: Serratia sp. CoH_122_TC_1 (assembly GCF_058191755.1). NCBI lineage: Bacteria > Pseudomonadati > Pseudomonadota > Gammaproteobacteria > Enterobacterales > Yersiniaceae > Serratia > Serratia sp. CoH_122_TC_1. The sequence continues at coordinate 129,000 of NZ_JBXWLA010000001.1, read as the reverse complement.
TTCGGCAGCGTATCAAGAACGGTGCCCTGCATTTCAATATTGTCTTCTTTGGCCATCGAATCCTCTAGGTCTAACTACCTTAGTTTTTAACCGGCAAGATAATGCCGAAAAACCCACATTATGTAAAGAAGTGTCGGTGAACATTGCACCGTTTCCGCAAAATTAGTTTGTTGGGGAGGGTGGTTCAACCTGCTGTGGGGGTAATACTTGCGGTGCCCAGCACTCTGGCGCTAACGGCTTGCGCTGAAGTTGACTGAGCTGCTGCAAAAATTGTCGTCGGGGGATCTCTCTCGCTCCCAGCGTGGCAGTGTGAGCGTTAAGCACCTGACAGTCAATCAATTCTCCGCCATAAGCGGCAAAATGCTGACAAAAAGCCATCAGTGCACACTTGGACGCGTTGGTTGTACGGCTGAACATCGATTCACCGCAAAACAGTGCGCCCTGAGCCACGCCGTACATGCCGCCTACCAGTGCGTCATCCTGCCACACTTCGATCGAATGAGCTAAACCGAGGCGATGCAGGTGCAGATAAGCGCGCTGAACCTCAGGGCCAATCCAGGTGCCTTCCTGCGGACGTTCGGCGCAGGCGGCGATGACCGCCGCGAAGTCGTGATTCAGCGTAACGCGGAAAGGATTGCTGCGCAGAAAGCGTTTCAAACTCCGGCTGATATGGCGTTCGGCAGGGAACAACACGGCTCGCGGGTCAGGTGACCACCACAAAATGGCTTCCCCCGGCGAAAACCAGGGGAAGATGCCGCGTTCATAGGCGGACAGCAAACGCGGTGCGGTCAGATCGCCGCCAATGGCCAGCAGGCCATTAGGATCGCGCAGAGCGCCCTCAGGAGAGGGAAATGCCAGTGACTGCGGTGACAGCTTAACAATGCGCATATAAGGTCTCAGCGTGCTCTACAGGCCATTTTACAGAGGTATATCACTGATACGTTGGCGAAAGCGAGCATAACGCCCCTGCAAGCCCATCAACGTAGCATGATCGCCTTGCTCGACAATTCTGCCGCCGTCCATCACGCAGATGCGGTCAAGGTGTTCTAAGCCGTAGAGACGGTGAGTAACCAGAATCAGCGTTTTACCCTGGCAGTGTTGGCGCAGCAACGCCAGGATCTGCTGTTCGGTCTCTGCGTCCAGGCCTTCGGTAGGTTCATCGAGCAACAGGAGAGGAGCTTGGTGTAACAATGCACGGGCAATGCCCAGGCGGCGCTGTTCACCGCCAGAAAGTTGGCGACCGCCATCCCCAAGCCAGGCATTCAGCCCCTCGTTCTCCAGCAACTTATCCAGGCCCACCTGCTGTAGCACTTCGCGCAACTGTTCATCAGCTGCTGCGGGCGCAGCAATGCGCAGGTTTTCACGCAGCGTATCGCTGAAGATATGAACGCGCTGGCTGACGACGGTTGTCATCTGGCGTAGCGTCGCCTCATCGTAAGAGCCCAATGGGTGTCCGTTGAGCAGCACCTGACCGCTATTGGCATTCCAGGCGCGTGTCAGCAATTGCAGCAAGGTCGATTTACCGCATCCGGTACGCCCAAGTAGCGCAATGTGCTCACCGGCGGCAATCTCCAGCGTGACGTCCTGCAACACCGGTAACGGTTGGTCGGGGTAGGTAAACGTAAGCTGCTGTAAGTTCAAGGTCGCGCCGCTTTCGGCCGCTGGGCCGTGGGCTGGGAATGTGACTTCGGGTTCTCGGTCGATCACTTGCTTTACGCGTGTGGCGGAAGCGATCACCTGCCCCAGATGCTGGAAGGCACCCGCGACCGGCATCAGTGCTTCAAACGAGGCCAGTGCGGCAAAAACAAACAGCCCAATCAAGGCTCCGGGTTGGCTGTCACCACCGACGCCTGCGGCTGTAAGCCACAGCAACAGCGTGACTGTTAAACCGCTGGCCAGGATCATCAACGCCTGTGCCATACCGCCGAGCGAAGCCTGTTGCCATTGGCGACGCTGCCAGTGTTGTTCTGTGGTATTCAGGGCTGTACGGAAGCTATCAACTGCGCCGAACACCACCAGTTCAGCCTGGCCTTGCAGCCACGCGGTCAGATCGGTGCGGTATTGACCACGCAAAGCGGTTAACTGACCGCCAATAGGTTTACCGGCACGGTAAAATACCGGGGGCACCAGTAACAGCAGCAGCAGCAGAATACCGCCCAGCGTCAGCGCCAGGGACGTATCTAACCAGCTCAGGCCGTATGTAACGACGGCAATCACCACGGCGGCACTGACCAGCGGCGAGATGACCCGCAGATATAAATGGTCCAGCGTATCGACATCGGCGACCAACCGGTTAAGCAGATCGGCCTGACGGAAGCGGGCAATGCCGCCCGGTGACAGCGGCAGGATCTTTTCAAAGGTAAACACCCGCAGGTGGGACAATACGCGGAAGGTCGCGTCATGGCTGACAACACGTTCGGCATAGCGCCCGGCCGTGCGGAAAATTGCGGCACCACGTACGCCGGCAGCCGGCAGCATGTAGTTGAAGGTGAATAGACCCGCCAACCCAGCCAAGGCTGACGCCGCGAGGAACCAGCCCGATAGCGCCAATAGGCCGATGCTGGCCAATAGGGTGACGATGGCTAAAATAATGCCCAGGCAGATCAATAGGCTGTGACGACGGTACAGTGCCAGGAACGGCAGCAAAACACGCATGATTAGAGATCCCCGCGGCGGTGTGCGATCAGGTTGGCAAACAGGCCCGGCTGTGCGCTCAGCGTGGCGTAATCGCCTTGCTGGACAATTTGCCCGCCTTCCATGACCCAAATCTGGTCGTAATCTTCGGTATCTTCCAACTGGTGCGTAACCAGCAGGGTGGTTTGCTGATGCGAAGCGGCATTCAGAGCCTGCATGACTCGACGCTCGCTGTGGGCATCAAGGCTGGCAGCCGGTTCATCCAGCAGCAGCAAACGACGAGGGCTGATGAGCGCCCGGGCCACCGCGACGCGTTGAGCCTGGCCGACGGAAAGACGTGCCGCGTTATCGCCGACTTCGGTATCTAATCCCTGTGGCAGATGCGGCAGAATTTCGCCGACGTAGGCTTGCTCTACCGCTTGCTGCAATTGCGCCTCGCTGGCCTGCGGATTCCCTAGCAGGATATTGGCCCGCAGTGTCAGTGCCGGAAGGTGTGGGTTCTGTCCTACCCAGCCAAGCTGCTGGCGCCAGCTTTCGGCGGCCAGGTCGCGCAACTCAATACCGTTGACTGTCAGCGAGCCGCGATAGGGCAGGAAGCCGAGCAGCAGATCCAACAACGAACTTTTACCGGCACCGCTCAACCCTACCAACGCAATGCGCTGATGTGGAGCAAGCGTAAAGCTCAGTGGGCCAGCCAGCAGGACGCCATTCGGCGACAGGATCTCCAGACTCTGGGCGTGCAGTTCCAGTGGCGCATCGGCGTTTAGCGTTTGCGTACCCTTGCCCATTTGTTCGCCTTCTGCACTGAGGAAGGTTTCAAGGGCTTCAGCAGCGCCCACGGCTTGCGCCTTGGCATGGTAAAAGGCGCCGAGGTCACGCAGCGGTTGGAAAAACTCCGGCGCCAGGATCAGCACCAGGAAGCCTGCAAACAAGGTGACACCGGTGCCGTAACTGCCGAAGTTAAGTTCACCAAGGAACGAAAACCCAAAGTACACTGCGACCACCGCGATGGAGATGGAGGCAAAGAACTCCAGCACGGCTGAAGACAGGAACGCCAACCGCAGCACTTCCATGGTGCGGCTACGGAAATCTTCGGACGATTTGGCGATGTGTGCAGTTTCCGCTTCAGCGCGGTTAAATAAACGCAGCGTGTCCAAACCCCGCAGGCGGTCAAGGAAATTGCCGCTCAGCCGTGCCAGCGCGACAAAGTTGCGGCGATTGGCGTCAGCGGCGCCCATACCGACCAGCGCCATAAACATGGGGATCAGCGGGGCGGTGGTCAGTAGGATCAGGCCCGCGGCCCAGTTAATCGGGAATACGGTAATCAGAATCAGCAATGGGATAAACACCGCCAGATACATCTGCGGCAGATAGCGGGAGTAATAATCCTGCATGTCCTCAATCTGTTCGACGATGATGCTGGCCCAGCTACCCGCGGGCTTGCCCTGGACCCAGGCAGGGCCGAGTTGTTGCAGTTTATCCAGTACCTGACGACGCATCCGCTGGCGGATCACCTGTCCGCAGATAAAACCAACGCGCTCTCGCAGCCAGCTTAATATCGCCCGCAACGCGAAGGTGGCGGCAAGCCAAATAAACGAAGGGATCAACTGTTCACGCGGGGTGTGTTCGATAATCAGGGCGTGGAGCAGGGCGGCCAAGAGCCATGCTTGCGCGACAATCAGCATGCCGCTTATCAGCCCTAATACCATGGAAAGGCGCAGCCAACGCTGCGCCAGGGTGCTCTGCGTTTTGAGCCAACGGGTTAACTGTTGCTGTCTGGTTTTTTTCATCAGATAAGAGTCTGCGTCGCCGGCGCCTGTTGTTACAGACAAGGTTAACGTACTGTTAAAAAAAGTGTTTGCCCCAACCTGAAGCGAACAAGTGAGGGGCAATGTTACCTCTTCACCCGGCAGACTGAAAATAATAAAGCGGTCAAATATCGGTATAACAGACGACAACAGCAGGATTATGGCACCGCTTGACTGGCCGCCTCCGCCGCCAGGGCGGTTTGCACGGATCTGCGCTGGCTAATCAGCGACATATAACGGGTTATCGATGGCCAGTATTTGAGGTCGATGGAAAACTGATCCATCCAGCGCAACACGGTGAACAGATAGGCATCCGCAACGCTGAAAGCTTCTCCCAGTAGAAAAGCCTGTTCGTCCAGCGTCTGAGCAACAAAATCGAGGCGGCGTCGCAGCGTGTCGCGAAACCGTGTTTTAACCTCTTCCGGCAGGGTTGAGTTGAACAGCGGACTTGATCCTGCGTGGATCTCGCTGGTAATGAAGTTCAGCCACTCCTGCAAACGTACCCGTTCGAAGGTCGCGTTTGGCGGGGCCAGCGCGGCCTCAGGGCGCAAATCCGCCAGGTACTGCACGATGGCAGCGCCTTCGGTGATCACCTTTCCGTCGTCCAGCATCAATGCAGCGACGTAACCTTTGGGATTAACCCGATAAAAATCTCCGCCGTCGGCGCTGCGTTTGGTGCGGTTATTAACGCGGATGAGCTCGAACGGCAAATCTAATTCCCGCAGAACGATATGGGGCGAGAGGGAACAGGCATCGGGCGCAAAATAGAGTTTCATGGGGATATTCCTGAGGCAAAAAGCGACATCGCTTGCCCGTCAGAATGCCGTCGGCGCTGTCGACAGAAAAATTAGAATCTCAGAAACCCGATATCAGCTCAGCTACTGACGGGCAGCGGCAGATGATCTTGTAGATAGTGCAACAACGTTTGCACTGGCGCAGAGCTTGTGCCGGTGAATGAGCAAACCAGGCCAAAATGGCGATAAAGTGGCGCGCTGAGCGGCAGGGCGCAAATGCCTGGCGTATCGGCAGGTATTACCGATGCCGGCACCAGCGATACGCCAATTCCTTCACACACCAGCGTCAGTGCCGTGTTCCAGTCACTGACGGTGACGCGAACATCCGTCAGGGCCAAACCTGCCTGCTGCGCCAGCAACTGGGCATTGAGCTGGCAACCGCCGGTGGCTAATACAAACGGCTGTTTGACCAGTTCGCTGAAATCTACTGGCTGGCGGCTTCTGGCCAGCGGATGAGCCGTGGCCGTCACGGCAAGCCATAGGTCTTTTCCCAGCGGAAAGCTTAGCCGTTCCGTTTTCGGATTCAACACGACGCCAATATCGGCAGCTTCCAACGCCAGCCAATTTTCGACTTCCAGATCGGTGCCTTCCAACTGAATCAGTTCAATGGCGGGAAAGCGGCGGTTAAATTTGCGCAGCAGCGGGGGTAACAACAGAGCAAATGCTGAAGGGAAACTGGCCAGGCGTATTTTGCCGGCGAACGCACTTTGCGCCTGCAGTGCGTAGTGCTGGATAGCAGTGAGTTCGGCCAGCATGGCGCGGGCATGGCTGACGATTTGCTCACCGCTTTGCGTTAGCGTAATGCTATGCGGTAGTCGGACCAACAACGGAGTATTCAATGCCTCTTCCAACTGAGCGATGGCCTGGCTGGCGCCGGACTGAGTCATGCCACATTGATTTGCCGCCAAGGTGATTTTGCCGCTATCGGCCACGGCGACCAACAGACGCCAGTGGAGAAGATTTTGCATCGAACACCCGCCTGATTTTGTTTTAAATACAAAAAAAGCGGCTAAGGTAGCCGCTTTTCAAGCTGACACGCTGTGCCGTTACAGCACTTCTGCGTTGGCGATGCCGTCCAGGTAACGCTCAGCATCCAATGCCGCCATACAACCGGTACCGGCGGAAGTGATCGCCTGGCGGTAGATGTGGTCCATCACGTCGCCAGCGGCGAATACGCCAGGAATGGTTGTCTGGGTAGCATTGCCGTGAATACCGGACTGCACTTTGATATACCCGTTCTCCAACTCCAACTGACCACCGAAAATGCTGGTGTTCGGGCTGTGACCGATGGCGATAAACACGCCGGCCAACGCCAGTTCCCGTGTTTCGTTCTCTTCTTTGGTGCTGCGGATACGTACACCGGTAACGCCCATTTCATCGCCCAGCACTTCGTCCAGAGTATGGTCGGTATGCAGTACGATATTGCCGCTTTTCACCTTTTCCATCAGTCGGTTGATCAGGATCTTCTCTGAACGGAAGCTGTCACGACGGTGAATCAGGTGAACTTCGGCTGCAATGTTGGACAGATACAGCGCTTCTTCAACGGCGGTGTTACCGCCGCCGACGACCGCGACTTTTTGATTGCGGTAGAAGAAACCGTCGCAGGTTGCGCAGGCGGAAACGCCTTTGCCTTTAAAGGCCTCTTCAGTCGGCAGGCCAAGGTAACGGGCCGATGCGCCAGTGGCGATGATCAGTGCATCACAGGTGTATTCAGCACTGTCACCAAACAGACGGAACGGACGGTTTTGCAGATCAACGCTGTTGATGTGGTCAAACACAATCTCGGTCTGGAATTTTTCTGCATGCTCGCGCATACGCTCCATGAGCGCAGGGCCAGTCAGACCTTCGGCATCACCTGGCCAGTTTTCCACTTCAGTAGTGGTGGTCAGTTGACCGCCTTGTTCCATACCGGTAATCAGTACCGGGCTCAGGTTGGCGCGCGCTGCATAAACTGCGGCGGTGTAGCCAGCCGGGCCGGAGCCCAGAATCAATAATTTGCTGTGTTTAGCCGTGCCCATGAATAACCTCTTTTCCCACAATGGCGGACAATGGATCCGATTGTAGGGAAAATGCCGCATTAAAAAAAGCGTCAGGGGATGTTGTTAACGATTTGTTTGATAGTCATTGCCTATTAATTATTGTTTTGCTGCTAAATCGAGCGTAAAACGCAGCAATTTAACTTATGGAAAGGGCTTACTGCGATATTGGGTGCACATAACGGGAAACAGCACGTTAAGCGGGTTTAGGTGCCTTCTCTGCGGGGTTTTTAAGCCAGCGATTCATAACTAAAAACGGGGTGCTAACTTTTCATGACGGTACGTTCTTCTGATTTTGCTTCTTTTACTTTGACAATCCGCTGCGCATTTGCGAAAACATCATAGGAAGAAGAAATTATCCCCAAACCTGCAGTAAATCGTACGTATTTACGGCGTTGGCGCAGAGTTTTTCGCCGTAGCTGAAACCTTGTACAGCAGGTGAGAGGATATCGCGCAGGCGAATTGCAAATTTCTTCTTGCGATTAACGTCATTTAAACACCCTGTGCAGGGTTTGACAGACAGACTGCACAACGGTGGATGATGGTAGTGAAGCATATGACAGGCATCGGGTCTTCGCTTGGAACGAACCCTTACACATTGACGTTGGCTAGGGTGTGGCAAGTGCAGGGAAGAAAATAAGAGAGACAATAATAATGGCAGACAATAAGAAACGCCCGGGTAAAGATCTCGACCGTATCGACCGCAATATCCTGAACGAGCTGCAGAAGGATGGGCGTATTTCGAACGTTGAGCTTTCGAAGCGCGTGGGGTTATCTCCAACACCATGTTTAGAACGCGTGCGCCGCCTCGAGCGCCAGGGTTTTATTCATGGCTATACCGCTTTGCTCAACCCGCATTATCTGGATGCGTCACTGTTGGTCTTCGTGGAAATCACGTTGAACCGCGGCGCGCCAGATGTGTTTGAGCAATTCAACTCAGCAGTGCAGAAGCTTGAAGAAATTCAGGAGTGTCATCTGGTGTCTGGTGATTTCGACTATCTGTTGAAAACCCGTGTACCTGATATGTCTGCTTACCGTAAATTGCTCGGTGAAACCTTGCTGCGTTTGCCGGGGGTTAACGACACCCGTACCTACGTAGTCATGGAAGAAGTGAAACAGAGTAACCGTCTGGTTATCAAAACACGGTAGGGTGCAGGTGCAAAACCTGATTAAATTGGTTACACTCCTGTTTATTCATACAGTTTCGGCGCCGGGGAAGCTTCTCGGCGCTGTTGCTATGTCAGCTAACAGGAACCTGGAGAGCCTTTCTTGAGCCAGGAATATACAGAAGATAAAGAAGTTACCTTGAGAAAACTCAGCAGCGGTCGCCGTTTGCTCGAAGCTGTGTTGATCGTGGTGGCCATTTTTGCCATTTACCTCATGGCTGCCTTGGTCAGTTTTAATCCATCTGACCCAAGCTGGTCGCAGACCGCGTGGCATGAGCCGATTCATAACCTGGGCGGTGGCGTCGGGGCCTGGATGGCCGACACGCTGTTCTTCACCTTCGGGGTACTCGCTTATGCGATACCACCGATCATGCTCATGTTGTGCTGGGCGGCTTACCGTCAGCGCGGCAACGGCGAATACATCGACTATTTTGCGCTTTCATTGCGCCTGATCGGCACGTTGGCGCTGGTGCTCACCTCGTGTGGCCTGGCGGCATTGAATGTCGACGATCTCTATTACTTCGCTTCCGGCGGCGTTATCGGCAGTTTGCTGAGCAATGCCATGCTGCCGTGGTTCAACGGCATCGGTGCAACCTTAGGGCTGCTGTGCGTCTGGGCTGCGGGGCTTACGTTGTTTACCGGTTGGTCTTGGCTGGTGATCGCCGAAAGAATCGGCGGCGCGGTGCTGGGTACGGCGACCTTTATGACTAACCGATCACGCCGTGAAGACCGTTATCACGACGACGATGACCGTTATGTCGAAGAACACGCCGAACCTGCACAGAAAGAAGCCGCGCTTGCTGTGGGCGCGACTGCGGCGGCGGCCAATGCGGCGGAAGACGACGTGTTGTTCTCTGCGCCTTCCGTAGCGGAAACCGCCAAGTTGGCGGCAGAAGCAGAAGATGCACAGGATCCCTTACTCAGCGGCTTGCGGGCTAATGATGACGATCCTGCTGATGCCGTACCCGTTGCACCAGCGGTAGCCAGTACGCCGGTTACTGCGGCTCCTGTCGTAGCACAGGCACCGTCGGTTACCGTGGCGCCGGCTGCACCCGCATCGGTGAATCAACACCCAATGAGCAGGGTAGAGGAAAACGCGCCACCGCCATTGTATTCGTTCGAGATCCCTGAAGAGACACCGGCGCCGACGTTGACGCGTTCGGCGGATACTTGCCAGGACGAGGATAATGAACCGCGCTTGGGCAACTGGGATGTTCCGGCTGCATCACCGGCGCACGAACGCTCCCCGTTCGATTTTTCTGCCGCCCAGCGTGATAGCGCAGACATCAGTGCTCCGGCTGGTTTCAGTGCCGTTGAACCTGCCGTTACGCCGTTTGGTAGCGTGAAACCTCAGGCTCCTGTCGCTGCAACTGCGGTAGCGGGTGCTGTCGCCGCCAATACGTTTATGCCGGCATTTACCGCTACCAGTGAGGCTAACTCGCAGGTGAAACAAGGCCTTGGCCCTGAATTGCCACGCCCGAACCCTGTACGCATTCCTACCCGGCGCGAACTGGCCTCTTACGGTATCAAGTTGCCTTCACAGCGCATTGCCGAACAGGAACAGCGTAGCCGTGGGGATGACGAGCCATTGCCGAACGCCGAGAGTCTTGCGCCAGAGCAGGATGATGAAGCCTTGCAGGAAGCCGCGTTGCGCCAGGCGTTTGCCGAACAGCAAAATCAGCGTTATGGCGAGGAATACGCGCAAGATAACCAGGACGATGAGGCGGCTCTGCAGGAGGCCGCACTGCGTCAGGCCTTTGCTGAACAGCAAAGCCAGCGCTATGGGCAACAAGAAGCTACACCGTCAGCACAGGCAACCACGCCGGTAGACACGCGCAATGCGTTTGGTTTCTCGCCGATGGATGATTTGGTTGATGATGGCCCCGTTGAACCCTTGTTCACCTTGTCGCCACAGCTTGAAGACCGTATTGAGCAGCAAAGCGAACGTGAAGATGATGTGCCGTTCGGCCAGTTTGAGCCTGCAGCGCCGGTTTATCAGCCGCAAGCTCAGCCGCAGACACCGCCGGTACAACCGTACCAACAGGCTTACCAACAACCGCAGCAGCAATCGGCCACTCAGCAACAGCAACCGGCTTATCAGCAACCTGTCGCGCAACCGGCACCAGCCGCACCGCAGCAGCCAGCGATGGATAGCCTGATCCACCCGTTCCTGATGCGTAATGATATGCCGCTGCAAAAACCAACCACGCCGTTGCCGACGTTGGATCTGCTGACGGAAGCCCCGAAAGAGGTTGAGCCGGTAGATACCTTTGCGTTGGAACAAAAAGCGCGCTTGGTCGAAGCCAGCCTCGCCGATTACCGTGTGAAGGCCGACGTGGTTGATATCCTGCCAGGGCCGGTCATTACACGCTTTGAGTTGGATCTGGCTCCGGGTGTCAAGGCTGCACGTATTTCAAATCTGTCTCGCGATTTGGCGCGTTCATTGTCGACCTCAGCGGTGCGTGTGGTTGAGGTGATCCCCGGTAAACCTTACGTTGGGTTGGAACTGCCTAACGTCAAACGCCAAACCGTCTATCTGCGTGAAGTGCTGGATTGCCCCGCGTTCCGTGATAATCCATCGCCGTTGGCCATCGTATTGGGTAAAGACATTTCCGGTGAACCTGTGGTGGCAGATCTTGCGAAAATGCCACACTTACTGGTCGCAGGGACGACGGGTTCCGGTAAATCGGTAGGGGTCAATGCCATGATCCTGAGCATCTTGTATAAAGCCACGCCGAAAGAAGTGCGCTTTATCATGATCGACCCGAAAATGCTGGAACTGTCAGTCTATGAAGGTATTCCACACCTGCTGACAGACGTGGTAACTGACATGAAAGACGCTGCCAACGCATTGCGTTGGTGCGTCGCCGAGATGGAACGCCGTTACAAGCTGATGTCTGCGCTCGGCGTGCGTAATTTGGCCGGTTATAACGAACGTGTCGACCAGGCAGAGGCGATGGGACGCCCAATCCCAGATCCGTTCTGGAAACCAACAGACAGCATGGACATCACCCCACCGGTATTGGAAAAAGAGCCTTATATCGTAGTGATGGTGGACGAGTTTGCTGACTTGATCATGACGGTCGGTAAAAAGGTTGAGGAGTTGATTGCTCGTCTGGCGCAAAAAGCGCGAGCTGCGGGGATCCACCTGGTGCTGGCAACTCAGCGTCCGTCGGTGGATGTGATCACCGGTCTGATCAAGGCCAACATCCCAACCCGTATCGCCTTTACCGTGTCCAGCAAGATTGACTCGCGTACCATCCTCGATCAGGGCGGTGCTGAATCATTGCTGGGTATGGGTGACATGCTCTATCTGGCGCCTAACTCGTCTATTCCTGTCCGTGTACACGGTGCATTTGTGCGCGATCAGGAAGTTCATGCCGTGGTTAAGGATTGGAAAGCGCGTGAGCGACCTCAATATAAAGAGGGTATTCTTAGCAGCAGTGACGACGGTGAGGGCGGTGCTGGTGGCGGTCTGGACGGTGATGAGGAGTTGGATCCGTTGTTTGATCAGGCGGTAGAGTTTGTGGTGGATAAACGCCGCGCCTCTATTTCCGGTGTACAGCGCCAGTTCCGTATCGGCTATAACCGCGCCGCGCGCATTATCGAACAGATGGAAGCGCAGGGCATCGTCAGTGAGCAAGGGCACAATGGCAACCGCGAGGTGCTGGCACCGCCACGGCATGACTGATGACGCTTTAATCGTTGTTATTAAATAATAAAGGGCCGCTTAGCGGCCCTTGTGCAAAGAAGCGTAAACCCCTGGCTTCTCGGAACATTGGCCTATCTGCCTGCCGATAGCTTCGGGTAGAGTAAAGGGGTTAAGGGTTAATTTGACCCGCACGGCAACGCCTTGCGGTTAACGCATTTCATAAGGTATCTGGAATAATGAAAAAACTGTTAGTTGCCTGTTGTCTGCTTTCGGGATTCGCTTCCACCTCTGTGTTGGCCGACGCCGCGCAGGATCTGCAAAGTCGCCTGGCGAAAGTGAACAGTTTCCACGCTAGCTTCTCCCAAACTGTGACCAGCAGCGATGGTGCTGCCGTACAGCAGGGAGAAGGTGAACTTTGGGTGAAGCGCCCAAATCTGTTTAATTGGCACATGACCTCGCCAGACGAGAGCGTGTTGGTATCAGACGGGCAAACCCTGTGGTTCTACAACCCCTTTGTTGAACAAGTGACGGCAACCTGGTTGAAAAACGCCACGGGTAATACGCCGTTTATGCTGATCACCCGCAACAACGCCAATGACTGGAAACAGTACAACGTTAAGCAGAAAGGTGAAGATTTTGAACTTACGCCAAAAACCAGCAATGGCAACCTGAAACAGTTCGCTATTACCGTCACGAACAGCGGTACTATTCGCAGTTTTGCTGCGGTTGAGCAGGACGGCCAGCGTAGTTCTTATGCACTGAAAAGCCAGCAGAATGTTGCTGCTGATGCCAGCAAATTTAAATTTACCCCGCCGAAGGGGGTGACGCTGGACGACCAGCGCCAGTGAGGTCAGCGTGAGTAATATGTCGCTCGATTTTTCCCAGAACGAGTTCCAGCCGTTGGCCGCCCGCATGCGGCCGACAACGCTGGCACAGTATATCGGCCAACAGCACCTGTTGGCTGCCGGCAAGCCTCTGCCACGCGCTATCGAGGCAGGGCAACTGCATTCGATGATTCTGTGGGGGCCGCCGGGCACCGGGAAAACGACGCTGGCGGAATTGATTGGTCGTTACGGCCAAGCGGACGTCGAGCGGATTTCGGCCGTGACGTCCGGCATTAAAGAGATCCGTGAGGCGATCGAGCGTGCGCGCCAGAACCGTGACGCCGGTCGTCGCACTATCTTGTTTGTAGATGAAGTGCATCGTTTCAATAAAAGCCAGCAGGACGCCTTCCTGCCGCATATTGAAGACGGCACCATAACCTTTATCGGCGCAACCACCGAAAACCCGTCCTTTGAGCTGAACTCGGCGCTGTTGTCACGTGCTCGTGTGTATCTGTTGAAAGCACTAACTGCCGACGATATCAGCCAGGTGCTGGATCAGGCGATGCAAGACAACGGCCGGGGTTTTGGCGGCCAGAATATCGAACTGCCTGAAGAGACCCGCCGTATGCTGTCCGAGCTGGTGGGGGGGGACGCACGCCGGGCGTTGAACAGCCTGGAAATGATGGCCGATATGGCGGAAATTAACGCCAAAGGCATACGCGTGCTGACGCCGGAATTACTGAAAGAAGTCTCCGGTGAACGCAGTGCGCGTTTCGATAATAAAGGTGACCGTTATTACGATTTGATCTCGGCGCTGCATAAATCGGTACGCGGCTCGGCACCAGATGCTGCGCTGTATTGGTATGCGCGTATTATTACAGCCGGGGGCGATCCGCTGTATGTGGCGCGCCGGCTTCTGGCGATTGCTTCAGAAGATGTCGGCAATGCCGATCCGCGGGGTATGCAGGTGGCGATCGCCGCCTGGGACTGTTTCACGCGCGTCGGGCCGGCAGAAGGCGAGCGCGCTATTGCTCAGGCTATCGTCTATCTGGCTTGTGCACCAAAAAGCAACGCAGTTTATACCGCTTTTAAAGCGGCCATGCGTGACGCCAAAGAGATGGCCGACTACGACGTGCCGGAACATCTGCGCAATGCACCAACCAAATTGATGAAAGAAATGGGGTTGGGCGCGGAGTACCGCTACGCTCACGATGAGCCCAATGCTTATGCGGCGGGTGAAGACTATTTCCCACCCGAAATGGCCAAGACGCGTTACTATCATCCAACCTCACGGGGCCTGGAAGGTAAAATCGGCGAAAAGCTGGCATGGCTGGCTGAGCAGGATCAAAATAGCCAGACAAAACGCTACCGCTAGCGTTGCCGTTGCGGTAAGGTTAGCGGGTATCACTCTCCTTTATACGGCTTCAAATTCAGCCGAATAAAACAACAAATTTTCTTTCAATAACAATAAGCACAGGATTAGCATGCTCGATCCCAATCTGCTGCGTAATGAGCTAGACGCAGTCGCCGTCAAACTGGCTCGCCGAGGCTTTAAACTCGATCTGGATCTGCTGCGTTCTCAAGAAGAGCGCCGTAAAGTTCTGCAGGTAGAAACTGAAACACTGCAGGCCGAACGTAACTCCCGATCGAAATCCATCGGCGCGGCTAAAGCGCGCGGGGAAGACATTGAGCCGCTGCGTCGCGAAGTGAACGAACTGGGTGACAAGCTGGATTCTGCCAAGGCCGCCCTGGATCAGCTGCAGGCTGAAATCCGTGACTATGCGTTGGCGATCCCGAACTTGCCGGACGATGCTGTGCCAGTGGGTAAAGACGACAGCGATAACCAGGAAGTCAGCCGCTGGGGCGAACCGCGTCAGTACGATTTCCCGGTGCGCGATCATGTCGATCTTGGCGAAATGGCCGGTGGCCTGGACTTTGCCGCCGCAGTTAAATTGACGGGTTCCCGCTTTGTGGTGATGAAAGGGCAAATCGCCCGCATGCACCGTGCGTTATCCCAATTCATGCTGGATCTGCACACTGAACAGCACGGATACCTGGAAACTTACGTACCTTACTTGGTGAACCACGCAACCTTGTACGGTACCGGCCAGTTGCCGAAGTTTGGTGAAGACCTGTTCCACACCAAACCCCTGGAAGAAGAATCGGACAGCAGCAACTATGCGTTGATCCCAACAGCAGAAGTGCCGTTGACCAACCTGGTACGTGACGAGATCCTGGAAGAGGAATCTCTGCCGCTGAAGATGACCGCGCATACGCCATGTTTCCGTGCTGAAGCCGGTTCTTATGGCCGTGACACGCGTGGTTTGATCCGTATGCACCAGTTCGATAAGGTCGAGATGGTGCAGATCGTACGTCCAGAAGATTCAATGGCTACGCTGGAAGAACTGACCGGCCATGCAGAGAAAGTGCTGCAGTTGTTGAACCTGCCTTACCGTAAAATGTTGCTGTGTACCGGTGACATGGGCGCAGGTTCATGCAAAACCTACGATCTGGAAGTATGGCTGCCGGCGCAAAATACGTACCGTGAGATCTCCTCCTGCTCCAACATGTGGGATTATCAGGCGCGCCGTATGCAAGCGCGCTGCCGCAGCAAAACCGAGAAAAAGCCGCGTCTGGTGCACACGCTGAACGGTTCTGGTTTGGCTGTGGGTCGCACGCTGGTGGCGGTGCTGGAGAACTACCAGCAAGCTGATGGCCGCATTCAGGTGCCAGAAGTATTACGCCCATACATGGGTGGCCTGGAATATATCGGTTAATTAATTAGCCGCTGCATAAAAAGCGCCTACGGGCGCTTTTTTTATAAGAAAATTATTATCCCTTTGTTCGAAAGTCCTTTTTCTTTCATCTACTTCCCCCGCTTTATTGATAGCAGACAAAGTTCACTTACCACTTCTGAGTAATATCCACTCCTGGAGAAGGGTTTTTATACAAGCCTATTAACAGACATCGGATCTGTCTCCCTGCCCGTTGCCTTGAGTCAAAGGCATGACGTTTATCAATACCTGGGTAAAACGTGGAGTGAGTTATGTTGGAAAACAAAGTAAACGACCCAATGTCCGAAGGTGTCAGCCGTCGTACCTTGGTGAAGTCTGGCGGTATCCTTGGCTTGGCAATGGCAGTCGGGGGCATAGTATTACCTTTTAGCCGCCGTGCAATCGCCGACTCAATCAGTGAAAGCGTGCAAGAAGCCGCGCGCGACAAAGTGGTATGGGGGGCTTGTTCCGTTAACTGTGGCAGCCGCTGTGCCTTACGTTTGCATGTCCGCGATGATGAGGTGTACTGGGTCGAGACGGATAATACCGGCCTGGATGACTATGGAGACCATCAGGTTCGAGCCTGCTTGCGCGGACGATCTATTCGCCGTCGCATGAACCACCCGGATCGTTTGAATTATCCGATGAAACGCGTCGGAAAGCGTGGTGAAGGCAAGTTCAAACGCATCAGCTGGGACGAGGCGTATGATGCCATCGCTAACAACCTGAAGCGGATTGTCGAGCAATACGGTAACGAAGCGGTATACATCAATTACACCTCAGGCATTGTCGGCGGCAATATTACCCGTTCGTCACCCAATGCTTCGCTGGTTGCCCGCCTGATGAATTGTTATGGCGGTTACCTTGAGCAGTATGGGACTTACAGCACTGCGCAAATCGCCTGTGCGATGCCTTATACCTACGGCAGTAATGAAGGTAACAGCACTTCTGATATCGAAAACAGCAAGCTGGTGGTGATGTTCGGTAATAACCCGGCTGAAACGCGGATGAGCGGCGGCGGCATTACCTATTATCTGGAGCAGGCGCGTGAACGTTCTAATGCGCGAATGATCGTTATCGATCCACGTTATACCGATACGGCCGCCGGGCGTGAGGATGAGTGGATACCCATCCGGCCAGGTACGGATGCGGCATTGGTGGCTGGGCTGGCGCATGTCTTGATCGGCGAAGACTTGGTCGATCAACCCTTTCTTGATCGGTATTGCATTGGTTACGATGAGAAAACCTTACCCGCTGGCGCGCCAGTGAATGGGCACTATAAAGCCTATATTTTTGGTCAAGGCGAGGATGGCGTTGAAAAAACGCCGCAGTGGGCGGCAAAAATCACCGGTATTCCGGCAGATCGCATTATCAAACTGGCGCGGGAAATAGGCACCGCGAAACCGGCCTATATCTGTCAGGGATGGGGGCCGCAACGTCAGGCCAACGGTGAACTGAGTGCGCGGGCTATCGCGATGCTGCCAATATTGACCGGCAATGTCGGTATTAATGGCGGTAACAGTGGTGCACGTGAGTCGACCTATACCATCACCATTGAACGTATGCCGGTGTTGGCAAACCCGGTCAAAGCAAAAATTTCCTGCTTTAGCTGGACCGATGCCATAGTGCGTGGCCCTGAGATGACCGCCAAACGCGATGGGGTGCGTGGCCAGGACAAGTTGAACGTGCCGATCAAGTTTATCTGGAACTATGCCGGTAATACCATCACCAACCAGCATTCTGACATTAATAAAACCCACGATATTTTGCAGGATGACACCCAATGCGAAATGATTGTGGTGCTGGAAAACTTTATGACCTCGTCGGCCAAATATGCCGACATTCTGCTGCCCGATCTGATGACCGTCGAACAGGAAGACATTATTCCCAACGACTATGCCGGTAACATGGGGTATCTGATCTTTATTCAGCCTGCAACCACCGCCAAATTTGAGCGTAAGGGTATTTATGAGGTGCTGAGTGAGGTGGCACGCCGCTTGGGGCCAGAGGTACATCAGAGGTTCACTGAAGGGCGAACTCAGGCGCAATGGCTCCAACATTTGTACGCTAAAATGCAGGACCGGGATCCGCTGCTGCCGGGCTATGAAGCGTTGCGTGGTATGGGGATCTATAAGCGCAAAGATCCTAACGGCCATTTCGTGGCGTATAAAGAGTTCCGCCAGGACCCCGAAGCAAACCCATTAAAAACGCCGTCCGGCAAAATTGAAATCTACTCCGCCAGGCTAGCTGATATCGCCAGTAGCTGGCAGTTGGAAGAAGACGAAACCATCAGCCCATTGCCAATTTACGCTTCTACCTTTGAAGGTTGGGATGACCCTTTGCGTAAAACTTATCCCTTGCAAATGTTTGGCTTCCATTACAAAGCCCGCACCCACTCTTCCTACGGCAATATCGATGTTTTGCAGGCGGCCTGTCGTCAGGAAGTGTGGATCAATCCCCTTGATGCCCGATCGCGCGGGATAGCCGGTGGCGATAAGGTCCGGGTGTTCAACGGGCGTGGCGAGGTGCGTGTTGAAGCCAAGGTCACGCCACGGATCATGCCTGGTGTGGTTGCTATGGGGCAGGGAGCCTGGCATCAGGCCGATATGCTGGGCGATCGTATCGATCATGGCGCCTGTATGAACACCTTGACTACCCACCGGCCTTCGCCTTTGGCCAAGGGTAATCCGCAGCATACCAATCTTATTGACATCGAAAGAGTGTAAGGGGTAGCCAATGACTCAGCAATATGGATTCTTTATCGATTCAAGTCGTTGTACTGGCTGCAAAACCTGCGAACTGGCCTGCAAGGACTTTAAAAATCTGACGCCGGACGTCAGTTTCCGCCGCATCTATGAGTACGCCGGAGGGGAATGGCAGCAGGAGGGTGATGGCTGGCACCAGAACGTGTTTGCCTAGTATCTGTCGATTGCCTGCAACCATTGTGAAGATCCCGCCTGTACCAAAGTGTGCCCTACGGGGGCAATGCACAAGCGGGAGGACGGTTTTGTGGTAGTGAATGAAGAGGTATGCATTGGTTGTCGTTATTGCCATATGGCCTGTCCGTACGGTGCGCCGCAGTACAATGCCACCAAGGGCCATATGACCAAGTGCGATGGCTGTTATGAACGGGTGGCCGAAGGCCATAAACCTGTCTGCGTAGAGTCTTGTCCGTTGCGGGCCCTGGATTTTGGCCCGATTGAACAACTCAGGCAACAGCATGGCACCCTGGCCCAGGTGGCACCACTGCCGGCGGCGCATTTTACCCGCCCCTGCCTGGTGTTAAAACCTAATGCCAACAGTCGCCCAAGCGGTGACACCACGGGCTATTTGGCCAATCCAAAGGAGGTTTGATATGGGTATGGGATGGCATGAATGGCCGCTGATGTTGTTTACCGTATTGGGGCAATGTGTGGTGGGGGCGATTATCGTTATGGGGCTTACCGTGATTGGTGGCAATCTGAATGAACAGCAGAGCAGGGCCGTTCATCGTTCCCTGTTTTTCTTGTGGTTGCTGATGGGTATCGCTTTTGCCGCTTCCACACTGCATCTTGGTTCGCCGTTACGGGCATTTAACGCATTGAACCGCGTCGGTGCATCGGCGTTGAGTAACGAAATAGCCGCTGGCGCAGTGTTCTTCGCTGTTGGTGGTTGCTATTGGCTGTTGGCGATATTAGGTAAAATGCCGACGGCATTGGGCAAACTGTGGTTGTGGGTGACCATGGCACTGGGGGTTGTCTTTGTTTACGCTATGACAAAGGTGTATCAAATCGATACTGTGCCAACCTGGCATAACGGTTACACTACGCTGAACTTTTTCCTGACGTTGCTGATCGGGGGGCCGCTGCTGGGGGGCTTGTTACTGCGTGCGGCTGGGTTAGCGGTATCGGCCCGTTATTCATTGGCTATCCTTAGCGTGGTTGCGCTGCTGGTCAGCCTGAGTGCGGCGATGATGCAAGGCTATGAGCTGGCCAGCATCAATAGCTCGGTGCAGCAAGCATCAGCGCTGATCCCCCAATACGGTCAATTAATGGTTGTGCGTTTGGTCTTGGTGGTGCTGGGTTTAGGCTGCTGGATTTGCCCACTGTTACGCCGTGGCAACGCGAGCGTGATGGGAATGGCTATAGGTTTGATTTTGGTTATCGCCGGTGAGCTTCTCGGGCGGGGCGTGTTCTACGGCCTGCATATGACCGTTGGCATGGCGGTAGCCGGTTAATAGTGTAGTGAGGCGCAGTTCGCTGCGCCCTTAAAAGGATCCTTGATTTATGACGCTAGAAAATATCGCTTTAACGGGTCGGGTGCTGGGTGTGTTGTTGTATGCGCCGCCAGAAAGTGAAGACGGCCAACAGTTGTTGGCAACCCTGTCTGAATCTGAGTGGGTCAAAGAATGGCCGTATGGCGACGCTGAGCAGTTACAGAGCGCGGCTGCTCTGATAGCTACCGGGATTGAAGATCAGCAGGACGAGTCTTTGGCAGAGGCTTACCAACGCCTGTTTGTTGGCCCAGACACCTTACCCGCACCTTTATGGGGCTCGGTCTATCTGGACAAAGAAAACGTACTGTTTGGGAATTCAACTTTGCGTCTGCGCCGCTGGTTGCGGTCGAATGGTATTGAAGCACAGCATGATCGTAATGAACCCGAAGATCATATTGGCACCTTGTTGATGATGGTGGCCTGGTTGGCTGAAGAACGGCAGGGTGGTTTGGTCGAGCAGTTGCTGACAAAGCATGTGCTGCCTTGGGCGCCACGCTACCTGGAATTGCTGCAAGCCAATGCAGGACATCCATTCTACTTAGGGTTGGCGCAGTTGGCGCAAATTACCCTGAGTGGCTGGGGTAAAGAATGTTCAGCCGAAGTGGAGCCATTAGAGCTGCATTTCTGATAGAAAATGAACAGCCGGCAGGTGCGCGATGTCGGCTGTTCATCGCAGGATATAGGGTGAGTTCCTGTCAGTTTAGTGTGATAGAGCTAGCTCATAGGCCTGCCTGACATACTCTGCCAGCGGTTTCTCATCGATATCGGCAACCGAGTAAAGCTTGATATGACGGCGATACTTGCCATTGCCTTCGAGCATGCGGTGGGGATCCTCGAGCAGATAGCCATTGCCGAACTCTACCGAGACATGGCTACTATAGGTAAATACGCCGCAGAAAAACGTCGTATTAGAAAACATAATGCCACCGTATTTGACGGATTCGCAGACGTTGTCGCCCATAGCCGTGACAACCTGGCGAACGCGTTCAACAATGGCCAAAAGCTCGCCGTGAGTGCTGCCAATATCACTCAGCAATGCGGTGACGGCCGCTTCTGTTTTACCTTCCATCATAAACCTTCCTTGCAGCGAATTTTATCCGTAACCAGCATAGCGTTTTTTGCACTGTGTTGCGCCTGTCTGTCCGACAAACACAAATTGTGCGGTGGATACATAAGTGCCGATTGACTTTTTTATCGCCAGTGTCATGATGCGCGCACTCTCATTGCGCGTTCGGTTTCAATCTCACTATGTCCGCATATTCTCGCCCAGTGCTCCTGCTGCTCTGTGGTCTGTTGTTGCTTACGGTTTCTATTGCCGTTTTGAATACGTTAGTTCCTCTTTGGTTAACTCATGCTCAATTGTCAACCTGGCAGGTGGGAATGGTGAGTTCCTCTTATTTTACCGGCAACCTGGTTGGCACATTGATTGCGGGTAAACTGATCCAGCGCATTGGTTTTACTCGCAGTTATCATCTTGCCTGTGTGGTGTTCGCTGTGGCGACTGCCGGTATGGCATTATCTCTCGATTTCTGGAGCTGGATGGGCTGGCGTTTCTTCGCGGGTGTCGGCTGCGCCTGGATTTGGGTGATTGTGGAAAGTGCACTGCTGCGCAGCGGTAATCTGTCCAACCGTGGCCAACTGCTGGCGGCCTATATGATGGTTTATTACCTGGGTACGGTGGTAGGCCAATTGCTCTTGAGTATGGTGTCGACGGAATTGCTGAACGTGGTACCGTGGGTGGTTGCGATTGTGATCAGCGCCATGTTGCCGATGTTGTTTGCCCGAGTGAACAGCCAACATGACGAACCGCAGCAGGCAGCGGTATGGCCGATGTTGAAACGCCGTAGTGCGCGGCTGGGCATCAATGGCTGCATTATTTCCGGTATTGTACTTGGTTCGCTGTACGGTTTGATGCCGTTGTATTTATCTCATCAGGGCATGAGCGACGCGAATGTCGGCTATTGGATGGCATTGCTGGTCAGTTCCGGCATCGTCGGTCAATGGCCGGTCGGTCGATTGGCCGATCGCTATGGCCGTCTGCTGGTCCTGCGTATCCAGGTGTTTGTTGTGATCCTCGCAAGTATGGCAATGTTGGGTAACTATGCCATGGCACCGGCATTGTTCATCCTCGGCTGTGCTGGGTTCACTCTGTATCCGGTGGCCATGTCCTGGGCATGTGAGAAAGCGATGCCGCATGAGTTGGTCGCGATGAATCAGGCCTTGTTGATGAGCTACACCATCGGCAGCCTGTTGGGGCCGTCCATGACGGCACTGCTAATGCAGAACTATTCTGATCGGGTGTTGTTCGTGATGATTGCCGCCGTGGCGTTGGTGTATCTGGTGATGCTGTTGAGAAAGCAAAAGCCGGATCGTCATCACACGCCGTTCGCCGCTGCCTGAGGACAAAAAAACCGGCGAGTACGCCGGTTTTTTTCGAGTGAAAGCGGATCAGTAAATGACTTTATGGCCGTAGCTTTCAAGAATGCCTTTCACGCGCTCCATGGTTTCC
The DNA here is from genome assembly GCF_058191755.1 of Serratia sp. CoH_122_TC_1. Taxonomy (NCBI): domain Bacteria; kingdom Pseudomonadati; phylum Pseudomonadota; class Gammaproteobacteria; order Enterobacterales; family Yersiniaceae; genus Serratia; species Serratia sp. CoH_122_TC_1. The sequence goes on along the minus strand of NZ_JBXWLA010000001.1, from coordinate 106,548 downwards.
GCTTTTGGCGGATGGACGCCATCCAGCTTGTACTCTTCACCCATTGCAACCCACTTGTGCTTGCCCAGTTCGTGGTAAGGCAGAAGCTCAATTTTCTCGATATTCGTCATGTCTTTGGTGAATTCACCCAGCAGATGTGAAGACTTATCATCATCTGACCAGCCCGGCACGACCACATAGCGGATCCAGGTGCGTTGATTACGCTTCGCCAGATAGCGGGCGAATTCCAGCGTGCGGTGGTTGGAAACGCCTACCAGATTTTGGTGAATGTCGTCGTTCATTTGTTTGAGATCCAACATCACCAGATCGGTAGCATCCAGCAGTTCGTCAATCACCGGATCATAACGACGTACAAAACCGTTGGTGTCCAGACAGGTATTGATCCCTTCTTTATGGCAGGCACGGAACCAGTCGCGGACGAACTCGGCTTGTAGAATGGCCTCACCGCCGGAAGCCGTGACGCCGCCGCCGGAGGCGTTCATAAAGTGGCGGTAAGAGACGGCATCTTTCATCAGCTCTTCCACTGTCACTTCTTTTCCGCCGTGGGTATCCCAGGTGTCGCGGTTATGGCAATACAGGCAGCGCATCAGGCAGCCCTGGAAGAAAACGATAAAGCGGATCCCTGGACCGTCTACGGTGCCACAGGATTCGAAGGAGTGGATGCGACCTGTCACTGACATTGCGGGGTTTTCTCCAATATTGACTGTCAAACGCAGTCTAAAAATAGGCTCATAACCGCCAGCCAGGGATCAGCGATGCAGCAAGCGGGCAGAGCCCGACGACTGGGGTGGAACGATTCCTGTTGGCCGGTTCTTATGCCGGATAACTGTTTTGCCGGATATCCATCGAGTATAGCTATCTGGCAAAACAGACTCACGCTGAGTCAGGGAAAGGTATTTGCTAAAAAGGCCGGAAAGATCCGGCCCCGGGTTTCAGCTTAACCACCGAGCGGGAAACCCCGCCCGGATGGGGCAATTACATCGACTGAGTGAAAGTACGGGTAATTACGTCTTGCTGTTGTTCTTTGGTCAGCGAGTTGAAGCGAACGGCATAACCGGATACGCGAATGGTCAGCTGAGGATACTTCTCAGGGTTTTCCATTGCGTCCAGCAGCATTTCACGGTTCATCACGTTAACGTTCAGGTGCTGGCCGCCTTCAATAGACGCTTCGTGATGGAAGTAACCGTCCATCAGACCTGCCAGGTTAGCTTTACGTACATCGTCGTCTTTACCCAGCGCGTTTGGCACGATGGAGAAGGTGTAGGAGATCCCGTCCTTCGCATAGGCAAACGGCAGTTTGGCTACGGAGGTCAAGGAGGCTACAGCACCTTTTTGGTCACGCCCGTGCATTGGGTTAGCACCTGGACCGAATGGAGCGCCAGCGCGGCGACCATCTGGGGTGTTACCGGTTTTCTTGCCGTAAACCACGTTAGACGTGATGGTCAGTACTGACTGAGTCGCTACTGCATTACGGTAGGTGCGCAGTTTCTGAATTTTCTTCATGAAACGTTCCACCAGGTCACAAGCGATGTCATCAACGCGGGCATCGTTGTTACCGAACTGCGGGTATTCACCTTCAATTTTGAAGTCTACGGCCAGGCCGTCTTCATCACGGATCGTAGAGACTTTAGCGTACTTGATAGCAGACAGGGAGTCAGCTGCAACCGACAGACCGGCGATGCCACAGGCCATGGTGCGATAAACGTCACGGTCATGCAGCGCCATCAGTGCAGCTTCATAGCTGTACTTGTCGTGCATGTAGTGAATGATGTTCAGCGCGGTCACGTACTGCTTGGCCAGCCAATCCATAAAGTGGTCCATGCGTTCCATGACTTTGTCATAGTCCAGCACGGTATCCATCATTGGTGCTTCTTTCGGGCCTACCTGCATTTTCAGTTTTTCATCAACGCCGCCGTTGATCGCGTACAACATGGTTTTCGCCAGGTTGGCACGTGCGCCGAAGAACTGCATTTGTTTGCCGACGATCATCGGGCTAACGCAACAGGCGATGGCATAGTCATCGTTGTTGAAGTCAGGACGCATCAGGTCGTCATTTTCATACTGTACGGAAGAGGTGTCGATAGACACTTTCGCCGCGTATTTTTTGAAGTTCAGTGGCAGCTTTTCAGACCACAGGATGGTCATGTTCGGTTCCGGAGACGGCCCCATGGTGTACAGGGTGTTCAGGAAGCGGAAGCTGTTCTTGGTTACCAGAGTACGGCCGTCAACGCCCATACCTGCCAAGGATTCGGTCGCCCAGATTGGGTCGCCAGAGAACAGTTCATCATATTCAGGGGTACGCAGGAAACGCACCATACGCAGTTTCATCACCAGATGGTCAATCAGTTCCTGAGCTTGTTCTTCGTTCAGTTTGCCCGCGTCGATGTCGCGTTGGATGAACACGTCAAGGAAGGTAGACACACGGCCGAAGGACATTGCGGCACCGTTCTGGGATTTTACTGCGGCCAGGTAGCCGAAGTAGGTCCACTGTACGGCTTCTTGTGCGTTGGTCGCAGGGCCTGAGATATCGTAGCCATATTTAGCAGCCATTTCTTTAATCTGGCCCAGAGCGCGGTGCTGTTCAGCAATTTCTTCACGCAGCTGGATGGTCATTTCCAGATCTTCGCCGTTTTCCAGTTTAGCCTGCAGTGATTTGAACTGGTTCAGCTTGTCGGCCATCAGGAAATCGATGCCGTACAGCGCTACGCGGCGATAGTCACCGATGATACGGCCACGGCCGTAAGCATCTGGCAGACCGGTCAGAACGCCAGATTTACGGCAGTTCAGAATGTCTTTGGTGTAAACGTCGAACACACCCTGGTTATGGGTTTTACGGTATTCGGTAAAGACTTTTTTCAGCTGTGGGTCCAGTTCGCGGCCATAAACCTTACAAGAACCTTCCACCATTTTGATGCCGCCAAATGGGATCAGCGCGCGTTTCAGAGGGGCGTCAGTCTGCAAACCTACGATGGTTTCCAGTTCTTTCGCGATGTAGCCAGCGTCGTGGGAAGTGATTGTCGCTGCAACATTGGTGTCGAAATCAACTGGCGCATGGGTGCGGTTTTCCAGTTTGATCCCTTCCATAACCTTTTCCCACAAGGTGGAGGTGGCCTGAGTTGCGCCAGCCAGGAAGGATTCATCACCCTCGTAAGGAGTGTAGTTTTTCTGGATGAAGTCACGCACGTTGACTTCATTCTGCCAGTCACCTTTGCTGAAACCTTCCCAAGCTTTGGCTAACTTCTCGTTAAGTTCGGTCATTATACACCTACCTTTAATTGTGGATTTCTAACTCGGCACGCGGTAACTAACAGCTTAGTGCTGTTGTTCACCACCGCGCAGATAAATTACCCAGTAAGTCAACCCAACCAGTAAGCCGCCGCCAATGATGTTGCCTATGGTGACAGGGATCAGATTGTCGATGATAAAGTTGCTTACGGTCAGATGAGCGAATTGCTCGGGTGTTGCCCCTACGGCTTGCCAGAACTCTGGCGTGGCGAAGTTTTTAACCACGATACCCATAGGGATCATAAACATGTTTGCGATGCTGTGTTCGAAGCCGCTGGCGACAAACATACCCACCGGTAGGATCATGGCGAACATTTTGTCCATCAGGCTGCGGCCGGAGTAGCTCATCCACACCGCCAGGCAGACCATCAGGTTAGCCAGAATGCCCAGGCAAACGGCTTCAACAAAGGTGTGATGCAGCTTGTGATCGGCGGTTTGCAGGACGTTCAGGCCCCATTGACCATTGGCGACCATGTGTTCGCCAGAGAACCAGATGAGCGCGACAAAGAACAGTGCGCCAATCAGGTTACCGATATAGACGTTCAGCCAATTTGCACCCAGTTGGTACCAGTTGATGCGGCCGCTGGCCTTGGCGATAACAATCAGCACGGTGGACGTGAACAGGTCTGCGCCTGAAACCACCACCAGCATTAACCCCAGAGAGAAACAGATGCCGCCGACCAGTTTTGCCAAGCCGAAAGGCACACCGGCAGTGCCGGTAGTCGCAGTGATATAAAATACGAATGCGATAGAAATAAAGACACCGGCAGTGATCGCCAAATAAAATGTTTTCAGCGGATGTTTGGTGGCTTTATACACACCTGCATCCTCAGCGATTTTCGCTGTTGCTGCAGGTAATATCAGATCGAAGGGGTTGTCAGCTTTCACACTAACTCTCGCTTTTAAGGGTTAAAACAACGCAATGAGATACTAGCAAAGCAGTATAGGGTAAAAATTGATTTGGATCATAAGGCGAGAAACTAAAGCGGTCAAAAACCGGATAATTCGCAGGGTTTATTTGGTTATATAATTGATTTTAAACAAAAAACATTTTTTTAATGTTTATAAAAAATTTTGAATTCTAGGCTGGAACAGCACCGTTGAGGTTAAATTTTCATGCGTTTTGTCACTTTATGGCGGCGAAGGTTTAATTATCGGTTAATTATTATTTCACCGACGCGTAACAATTGCCGTTTTATTTATCTTGTTTGCCGATAAGTGCGTAATGGGTTGAAAAAAATAAAAGGAAAAGCCGGCTATTTAACCGTCAAAATAAGGTTTTACTCTTTTTTGAAAGGGCATCGATAGAGTGGGAAAGAGCGCGGTTTTGTGTCGCGCCGGCAAGGGAGTGCCGGCGCGCAGAAACTGAGATTATGCCTGAGCCCAATAACGGCGCTTGGCGTTCTGCAGTTTTTCGTAGGCCGCCAACAGCGCCTGATGAGCAGGTAAGGCTTTCAAATCGCTGTCGACAGCGAACAGACCGTTAAAGCGCTCTTCGCCGCTGATAGCTGCTGAGGCAGCATCTACCGCCTCCTGACCATACATCTTCACGAAGGCCGTGTAATACTGTGCAGGATCGCGGTCAGGTTCTTGCGTCAGTAGCAGCAAGGTTTGCAGGCAACGGTAGTAGTTGCTGCGTTCCGGGCTCAATACAGAAGCGTTGAAATCCTGTGTCCACTCGGCCCAAATCAGTGCCTGGTCCATGTCGCCGCCCGCCAGAGCCAGCATTGACTTCAGCTCGCCAACGCGCAGGGTATACCAGGCGTTATCTTTGCCAGAGGCAATCCCAAGCAACTCGCGCACGCGCGTGAAGTCGTCCAAACCTTCATCGTCCAGGCGCTCAATCAGCGCCAGGTATTCCTGTGGCTCCCACTCACTGCCTGGCAGTGCCAGTAGGGTATCGCGCAGGTGTGCACCCATGCTGTTGTTGGCCAGCAGAAGGTCTTCCGCAGGATAGATGTCGGACATGCCCGGCACGATGATACGGCAGGCGTAAACATCCAGGTGCTCGTAGTCAGCGATGTACACTTCAGCACCTTCTTTGTCGAAGATACTCATCAGGGTTGCGAACTCTTCCTGCGTGCTGCCGCTGAAGCTCCAGTCGACAAACGGATAATCTGCATCCTGTTTGAACATGTCCCAAGAGATTAAACCACTGGAATCGATAAAGTGGGTTTCCAGATTGGTGTGTTCTGCCACTTCTTCGTCGTCGAAGGTTGGCGCGGTGAACACGTCCAGATCTTTCAGGCTGCGGCCTTGCAGCAGTTCCGTGACGGTACGTTCAAGTGCAACGCCAAAATCAGGGTGGGCACCGAATGACGCAAAACAGGTACCGTTAGCTGGGTTGAACAGCACGACGCAAATTACCGGGTAGTTACCGCCCAGAGAGGCATCATAAGACAGGATCGGGAATCCTTCTTCTTCCAGCTTGGCAATGGCTTCCACCACGCCCGGATAGCGGTTCAGGACCTCGGCCGGGATCTCCGGCAGGCTGATGGATTCGGCAATAATGCGGTTTTTCACATAGCGTTCGAACACTTCAGACAAGCCCTGTACCCGGGCTTCGTTAGCGGTGTTGCCGGCTGACATGCCATTGGACACGTACAGGTTACCGATGATGTTCATCGGGATATAAACGGTTTGCTGATCTGATTGACGTGCGAAAGGCAGCGCACAGATGCCGCGATCGCCGTTGCCAGATTGCAGATCGATCAGATCGCTGGCGTTAACATCTTGATCCGGGTTATAGAACGCATGCAGGCGCTCGTCGAGAATGCCGGCTGGCAGCGAGTCATCGGCTGGGATCGGGAACCATTTCTCGTTCGGGTAATGCACGAAATCGCCTTCGGCAATCTGTTTGCCCAGGTAGAAGTCGGCGAAGAAGTAATTGGTAGAGAGGCGTTCAAAGTATTCGCCCAAAGCCGAAGCCAACGCCGCTTTTTTGCTGGCGCCTTTACCGTTGGTGAAGCACAACGGGCAATCACGATCGCGGATGTGAACGGACCATACGTGTGGAACCGGGTTCAGCCATGAGGCTTCTTCGATGTTAAAACCCAGATCGCTTAATTTTTGTTGGAAACGGGCGATAGAGTCTTCCAGCGCAGCGTCTTTGCCAGGGATAAAAGTTTGCGTCATTGTCTTCACTTTTTGAGCGTACTAAAAACGCGCAATGATACGGGGTTTTGCGCTCAAGCTCCATGTATTCCTAAAGCGATGGCAAAGTCACAGTTTTTTTGTGGATAAGGACCATAATTCAGCGAGTTATCTATCATGGAGAAACCCAATGAAATCAGTGAAACTCAGTGTTGTGGCGCTACTGTTGGCAGGCGCAAGCGGTTCTGCGCTGGCATTGCCAAATATCACCCTGCTGGCAACTGGCGGTACCATTGCCGGCGGTGGCGACTCTGCCACCAAATCGAATTACACGGCGGGTAAGCTGGGTGTGGATGCTTTGGTGAATGCCGTACCGGAGCTGAAAAACCTCGCCAATGTGCAGGGGGAGCAGGTAGTGAACATCGGTTCACAGGACATGAATGATGAGGTGTGGTTGACGCTGGCGAAGAAAATCAACGCCGACTGTGCCAAGACCGATGGTTTTGTCATTACTCATGGCACAGACACGCTGGAAGAAACCGCCTATTTTCTGGATCTGACCGTCAAATGCGATAAGCCCGTCGTGATTGTTGGCGCAATGCGCCCTGCAACGGCAATGAGTGCCGACGGCCCGTTCAATTTGTATAACGCAGTAGTCACAGCGGCAGATCCGCAATCTGCTAAACGTGGGGTGCTGGTAGCGATGAACGACAGCGTTCTGGATGCCCGCGATGTGACCAAAACCAATACCACTTCGGTACAGACTTTCCAGTCACCTAACTATGGTCCGCTTGGCTATATCCATAACGGCAAGGTCGACTACCAGCGTTCACCGCAGCGTAAGCACACGACAGAAACCCCGTTTGACGTGTCCAGCCTGACCACACTGCCTAAAGTCGGCATTATCTATAATTACGCCAATGCTTCTGATGCACCCGCCAAGGCGTTGATTGCCGAAGGCTATCAGGGGATCGTCAGCGCGGGGGTGGGTAACGGTAACCTGTACAAGACGGTGTTCGACACGTTGGCAACGGCTGCACATAACGGTGTTGCGGTGGTACGTTCTTCGAGAGTGCCTACGGGCTCCACGACGGAAGACGCCGAAGTGGATGACACCAAGCTTGGCTTTGTCGCCGCTGGCACGTTGAACCCGCAGAAGGCGCGGATCCTGCTGCAATTGGCACTGACGCAGACGAAAGACCCAAAACAGATCCAGCAGATGTTCAATCAATATTGAGTTGAATGCATTTTCTTCATTCGGGGGCCTGTGTGCCCCCTAGCTATGTCGGCTGAATACAGCATAAAAAACCGCGTTAACCCACTGAATTAGCCACTGTCGCAGCGTTTTATTGCAGAAAACGCCGGTCATTTGGCAGAGCCTGTTATTGCCGAGGGGGAGGGTTTCCCCGCGTCGGGCGAATAACCATTGCAGGCGGGGGGCGCGAGTGATAAAACCGATGGGATAGTTCGGGCGTATTTCGGTAGGCCAGTATCATTGGCGAATAGTGAATGTGGTGAGGGGAAATGACTCAGGTTTATAATTTTAGCTCTGGTCCGGCCATGCTGCCGGTTGAAGTATTGCGTCGTGCGGAACAGGAATTGTGCAACTGGCATGGTCTTGGCACCTCCGTGATGGAAATCAGCCATCGCAGCAAAGAGTTTATCGAAGTTGCCCAGCAGTCCGAGCAGGACCTGCGCGATCTGCTGAAAATCCCCTCCAACTATAAAGTGCTGTTCTGCCACGGCGGTGCCCGTGCGCAATTTGCCGCGCTGCCGATGAACCTGTTGGGTGATAAAACCACTGCCGATTATATTGACGGTGGCTACTGGGCACACAGTGCCATTACCGAAGCGCAAAAATACTGCACACCAAACACCATTGACGTAAAAACGTCTGTTGACGGCCTGCTCGGCATCAAACCGATGAAAGAGTGGCAGTTAAGCGACGATGCGGCCTACGTGCACTATTGCCCGAATGAAACCATCGACGGCGTGGCGATCGATGAGGTTCCTGACTTCGGTGCTGATAAAGTGGTGATCGGTGATTACTCATCCACCATTTTATCTGGTCCACTGGACGTTAGCCGTTTTGGCGTGATTTACGCCGGCGCGCAAAAAAATATCGGCCCAGCAGGCCTGACGCTGGTGATCGTGCGTGAAGATCTACTGGGTAAGGCGCGCCGTGAAGTACCATCGATTCTCGACTACACCGTGCTGGCCGAGAACGACTCCATGTTTAATACTCCGCCGACCTTTGCCTGGTACCTGTCTGGCTTGGTGTTCAAATGGTTAAAAGAGCAGGGCGGTTTGGTGGAAATGCACAAACGCAACCAGGCCAAAGCCGAGTTGCTGTATGCAACCATTGATAACTCCGATTTCTACCGCAGTCGCGTGGCTCTCGCCAACCGTTCCTGGATGAACGTGCCGTTCCAGTTGGCTGACTCTGCGTTGGATAAAGTGTTCCTCAGTGAAGCTGAGGCCATTGGCCTGCAGGCGCTGAAAGGGCACCGAGTGGTTGGCGGTATGCGTGCTTCCATTTACAATGCAATGCCGCTGGCCGGCGTGCAGACATTAACCGACTTTATGGCTGACTTCGAACGTCGTCACGGTTAAGCTCGGTTGCCTGCTATGAGCGGGTAGCCTTCGCTGTTGTCCTTTTGCGTTAAAGCGGCTCCGGCATTATTCCCGGGGCCGTTTCGTTTATCAGATTTTGGAGATTTTTGTTCACATGGTGGATTCCCTGACGTTACAACCGGTCGCCCTGGTCAATGGCACCGTCAACTTACCCGGCTCCAAGAGCGTATCCAATCGTGCTCTGCTGCTGGCTGCACTGGCTGAGGGGACGACGACGTTGACCAACTTGCTGGACAGCGACGACGTGCGCCATATGTTGAATGCGCTACAGGCGCTGGGCGTGAGCTATCAGCTGTCTGACAATCGCACCACCTGTAAAGTTGAGGGTGTTGCCGGCCCGCTGGTGGCCAGCCAGCCGCTTGAACTCTTCCTTGGCAATGCGGGTACGGCAATGCGCCCATTGGCGGCGGCACTGTGCCTGGGCAACAATGATGTGGTGCTGACCGGCGAACCACGCATGAAAGAACGCCCAATCGGTCATCTGGTTGATGCCCTGCGCCAGGGCGGCGCACAGATTGATTATTTAGAGCAAACGGATTATCCCCCATTGCGTCTGCGCGGCGGTTTCCACGGTGGTGATGTGACCGTTGACGGCAGCGTATCCAGCCAGTTCTTGACCGCATTGCTGATGACAGCGCCACTGGCTGAACAAGATACCCACATCCATATCAAAGGTGAGTTGGTTTCCAAGCCTTACATTGATATCACGCTGCACCTGATGCGTACTTTCGGTGTTGAGGTCAGCCACGACAACTATCGCGTATTCCACATTAATGGCCGCCAAAACTACCGTTCACCCGGCGTCTATCTGGTGGAAGGTGATGCCTCTTCTGCTTCCTACTTCCTGGCGGCGGCGGCAATTAAGGGCGGAACCGTGCGCGTAACGGGCATTGGCAAAAAAAGCGTGCAAGGGGACACCAAGTTTGCCGACGTGCTGGAGAAAATGGGCGCGCGTATTACCTGGGGGGATGACTATATCGAATGTACCCGCGGTGAACTGCAGGGTATCGACATGGATATGAATCATATCCCGGATGCAGCGATGACCATCGCAACTGCGGCTTTATTTGCCAAAGGCCCGACGACTATCCGTAATATCTATAACTGGCGAGTGAAAGAGACCGACCGCTTGGCAGCAATGGCGACAGAGCTGCGTAAAGTGGGTGCCGAAGTGGATGAAGGGGAAGATTACATTCACGTGGTACCGCCAGCTAAGCTGACGTTTGCCGATATCGGTACCTACAATGATCACCGTATGGCAATGTGTTTCTCATTGGTGGCGCTATCGGATACGCCAGTCACCATTCTGGATCCGAAATGCACCGCGAAAACGTTCCCGGATTATTTCGAACAGCTGGCGCGCATCAGTCAATTAGCCTAACTGCAGTCAGATGCTTTCTTTTAAGGCCCTTCATTGGGCCTTTGTCGTTTTTTAATCCTCGTTGCCTGGGGCGTCCGCTATACTTTTGCGCGGTCATACGCTTATTTTCAACAACCAGACAGTTCCAGGGTAACAGTTCGCCGCTTGGCAGCGTATAATGCGCCACCGTGACTGACTGCCCGACTGGGCGGACGGCAGGGACGCGTTTAATTATGCTTTCGCATTGTGCTGATGGCAGGTTATGTCCCTGCGAGGTTTTCTACCTGAAGGAGAGAGAAATGACGGCTACAGCTCCGGTGATAACCGTTGATGGACCAAGTGGCGCAGGCAAAGGCACGTTGTGTAAAGCGTTGGCCGAGTCCCTTGGTTGGCGTTTGCTTGATTCCGGCGCGATCTATCGCGTGCTGGCGTTAGCGGCGCTGCATCATCAGGTCGATATCACGTCTGAGGAGGCGCTGGTTCCACTGGCCGCACATCTCGATGTTCGTTTTATTGCCCAGGACGGCAAACTGCAGGTTATTTTGGAAGGTGAGGATGTCAGCAATGAAATTCGCACTGAAACTGTCGGTAATACCGCTTCGCAGGCCGCTGCTTTCCCGCGTGTACGTGAAGCGTTATTACGTCGTCAGCGGGCTTTCCGTGAGTTTCCGGGCCTGATTGCCGATGGTCGTGACATGGGCACCGTGGTGTTCCCTGATGCGCCAGTCAAGATTTTCCTGGACGCCAGCTCTGAGGAGCGTGCGCACCGCCGCATGCTACAGTTGCAGGAAAAGGGCTTTAATGTTAACTTTGAACGTCTTTTAGCCGAGATAAAGGAACGGGATGACCGTGACCGTAATCGGCCTATCGCGCCTCTGGTGCCGGCTTCTGACGCCCTCGTGCTGGATTCAACCAGCATGTCGATCGACGAAGTCATCCAGCGTGCGCTGACTTATGCACATGAAGTTTTAGCGTTGCCGCAGCAGTAAGCGCGGCGGCGTTATTGGCTTTTTGTCATATTTGTCATGGTAGTATCGAACTATATCGGGTAAAATTTTACCCCTGTAACCTAAACCCTGTCGGCATGGAGCCAATGGCGGGGTATGTGAAACAACCCCATTCGGCGGGATGCTAAATGGACGTTAAACTATAGAACCCTGAAGATTAAACATGACTGAATCTTTCGCTCAACTCTTTGAAGAATCCCTGAAAACAATCGAAACCCGTCCGGGTTCCATCGTTCGTGGCGTTGTAGTTGCTATCGACAAAGACGTAGTACTGGTTGACGCCGGTCTGAAATCTGAGTCTGCCATCCCGGCTGAGCAATTCAAAAACGCACAGGGCGAGCTGGAAATCCAGGTAGGCGACGAAGTTGATGTTGCGCTGGACGCTGTTGAAGATGGCTTCGGTGAAACTCTGCTGTCCCGTGAGAAAGCTAAGCGTCACGAAGCTTGGATCACGCTGGAAAAAGCTTACGAAGAAGCTGAAACTGTCGTCGGTGTTATCAACGGCAAAGTTAAGGGTGGCTTCACTGTAGAGCTGAACGGTATTCGTGCGTTCCTGCCAGGCTCCCTGGTAGACGTGCGTCCAGTACGTGACACTCTGCACCTGGAAGGCAAAGAGCTTGAGTTCAAAGTCATCAAGCTGGACCAGAAACGCAACAACGTTGTAGTTTCTCGCCGTGCGGTTATCGAATCAGAGAACAGCGCAGAACGTGATCAACTGCTGGAAAATCTGCAGGAAGGCATGGAAGTTAAAGGTATCGTTAAGAACCTGACTGACTACGGTGCATTCGTTGATCTGGGCGGCGTTGATGGCCTGCTGCACATCACTGATATGGCTTGGAAACGCGTTAAGCATCCGAGCGAAATCGTCAATGTTGGCGACGAAATCACTGTTAAAGTGCTGAAGTTCGACCGCGAGCGTACTCGTGTATCCCTGGGCCTGAAGCAACTGGGCGAAGATCCATGGGTTGCTATCGCGAAACGTTACCCAGAAGGCACCAAGCTGACTGGTCGTGTAACCAACCTGACTGATTACGGCTGCTTCGTAGAAATCGAAGAAGGCGTTGAAGGTCTGGTACACGTTTCTGAAATGGATTGGACCAACAAAAACATCCATCCGTCCAAAGTTGTCAACGTGGGCGATGTAGTGGAAGTTATGGTTCTGGACATCGATGAAGAACGTCGTCGTATCTCCCTGGGTCTGAAGCAGTGCAAAAACAACCCATGGCAGCAGTTTGCAGAAACCCACAACAAGGGCGACCGCGTTGAAGGTAAAATCAAGTCTATCACTGACTTCGGTATCTTCATCGGCCTGGACGGCGGCATCGACGGCCTGGTTCACCTGTCTGACATCTCCTGGAACGTTGCAGGCGAAGAAGCAGTACGTGAATACAAGAAAGGCGACGAAATCGCAGCGGTTGTTCTGCAAGTTGACGCAGAGCGCGAGCGTATCTCCCTGGGCGTGAAGCAACTGGCTGAAGACCCGTTCAATAACTACCTGTCTATGAACAAGAAAGGTACTATTGTTACTGGTAAAGTCACTGCAGTTGACGCCAAAGGTGCTACAGTTGAATTAGCAGGCGGCGTAGAAGGTTACCTGCGTGCTTCTGAAGCCTCTCGCGACCGCATTGAAGATGCAACTCTGGTTCTGAATGTGGGTGACGACGTTGAAGCTAAATTCACCGGCGTTGACCGTAAGAACCGCGTAGTAAGCCTGTCCGTACGTGCTAAGGACGAAGCTGACGAGAAAGATGCAATCGCTACTGTTAACAACAAACAGGAAGAAAGCAACTTCTCTAACGCTATGGCTGAAGCTTTCAAAGCGGCTAAAGGCGAGTAATGACGGGGGGCGGTTTGTTAACCGCCCCGATACGGTAGTTAGCTGCAAAGCTTGGAGGAACTATGACCAAGTCTGAACTTATTGAAAGACTTGCTGGCCAGCAATCTCATGTACCGGCGAAAGCCGTTGAGGATGCAGTGAAAGAGATGCTAGAACATATGGCTGCTACGCTAGCCGATGGTGAGCGCATCGAGATCCGCGGATTCGGCAGTTTTTCTCTTCACTACCGTGCTCCGCGTGTGGGTCGCAACCCGAAAACTGGTGATAAGGTTGAGCTGGACGGCAAGTACGTTCCTCACTTTAAGCCAGGTAAAGAGCTGCGTGACCGTGCCAATATCTATGGTTAGTCGCTGACTACCATAGAGTTGTTGCTTGTGAAAAAATATAAAACGGTGCCTTTGGGCGCCGTTTTTTTTTGACTATCAGTTGGCGAACCCGCTGCTTTTTGTATTTTCTTGCGCGTGATGCCGCAAGTTTCAGGCTGGAGTAGCAACAGCGACGGTTATTGTGCGGCATCAGCCGTGAATCCTTTGATTACAACTGTTACACATTGATCTATATGTGAACAATCCCGTGATACCGGCGGCTGGATTGCCGCCTTATTTCGGGAGAAAGACCTATCAAGACTTCGCTGGATCTGGCAGCTATCGCTGTTGTCTGTGGCATTCTGCCGTTATTGGTATTGCCACAATTGCCCGATGGATTAACAACTCTGGGGGCTGTTTTACCTGCCAGCCTGATGCTGCGTTTCCGCTGGGCGATATGTCAATTTATTGGCTGGTGGGCCCTGAGCTTTCTGTGGGCGGTCTTCTGCGCCGGGCAGTTGGTGGCGCAAGTGGAATGGCTGAGTCGTGGGTCGGAAGTGACGGCGGTGGTACAGGTTGGCAGTGTAACTTTGGTACCTGCAGCAAGTAAACAAACGGTGATGAACATCGAACAGGTTAATGGACGCTGGCTAATGCCATCTATTGCCTTTACTACCCTCTGGCAGCCTGAAGAGCCAACACTGTGCGCCGGACAACGTTGGGAACTTCAGCTGCGTCTGAGGCCTATGCACGGCACGCTCAATGAGGGGGGATTCGACAGTCAACGCTGGGCGATGGCGCAACGTCAACCGCTGACAGCGAAGGTAAGACGCGCGAGACTGCTTGAGGGAAGTTGCAACTGGCGGCAGCGTATTATCAGCCATGCCGAGAGCAACATCGGTGACCTGCGTTATAAATCGGTGTTGCTGGCTCTGGCTTTTGGCGAAAGAACCTCGCTGGACCCGGCATTACGCACTCTGATGCTGAAAACCGGCATTGCACACCTCATGGCTATTTCAGGCCTTCATGTGGCCATGGCGGCGATATTGATCTGGGCGACGCTACGAGCGGTTCAACGGCTATTACCTGCACATCTCATCGGCTACCGTTTCCCACTGTTAGCAGGTTGGCTAGGCACCTTGATGTATGTTTGGTTGGCTGGTGCACAACCTCCGGCGGTGCGCACTGCCCTGGCGCTGACGTTATGGATGCTGCTGCGTTTACGCGGTGTCCACTGTAGTTCCTGGCAGGTGTGGCTGTGGTGCGTGGCCCTTATTCTGATTTGCGATCCGCTATCGTTGTTGTCAGACAGTTTCTGGCTCTCGGTGCTGGCGGTTGCCTGCCTCATTTTCTGGTTCGAATGGGTGCCGTTAAGTGCCCGTTTTCGTTCCGCTTGGTACTGGGCGCCTGTGCGCTGGCTGCATATCCAGTTCGGTATCACCTTATTACTGGTGCCTATGCAGGCCGCTTTGTTTCTCGGCCTGACGTTAACTTCTATGCCAGCCAATCTGTGGGCGGTACCCGTGGTTTCACTGGTGACGGTTCCTGTTATTTTGGTCGCGGTTCTTTGCGGCACCTGGCCGATATTGAGCGGTGGGTTATGGTGGTTAGCGGATTTGACGCTGCTTGCGGTATTTATGCCGTTGCATTATTTGCAGCGGGGTTGGGTTGATCTCGGTTCGGCATCCTTGGCTGTCAGTATCGCCGGTTGGCTACTGGTGGTTTTTTGGCGTTTTCACTGGTGGTTGCGCTATGCATCGGGGCTGGCAACGTTGGCGGTGTGTTGCCTGCTGTGGCGTGAAAGAGAACCGCCATATCGCTGGCGTGTCGATATGCTTGATGTTGGACATGGATTAGCGACAGTGATTGAAAAAAACGGGCTGGCAATCGTGTATGATACCGGACCCCGTTGGGGGGCAGGCAGTGCCGCAGGACGGAATATCTTGCCATTTCTTAACTGGCGAGGACTGTCTGTGGAGCAAATCATTCTTAGTCATGATCATCTGGATCACACAGGTGGTCTTGACGAGATACAACGTGCATTTCCACAAGCGACGGTAAGGAGCCCAGGGTTTGGTGCGGGGCATTTACCTTGCGTCGCGGGTGAGCGCTGGGAGTGGCAAGCGCTTCAGTTTCACGTATTGTGGCCGCCGAAGGCGGTAAAAATGGCGGGAAATGACGATTCATGTGTTATCCGCATCGATGATGGGAAATACAGCCTATTGTTGACGGGAGATGCAGAAAAAAGGGCAGAGACACAGTTGGTTCGAGAGCAACGCCATTCGTTGCCCGCTACGGTGCTGCAGGTGCCGCACCATGGCAGCAAAACGTCATCCACAGCGCCGTTTTTACGTGCGGTGGCACCGGTGGCGGCAATCGCGTCGGCATCTCGCTACAATAAATGGCGATTACCTGCTGCTAAGGTCGTCACCCGATATCGGGAAAATGGCATCGCATGGCACGATACTTCACGCTCAGGTCAGTTATCCGTACTTTTTTTCGACAACAATTGGCAAATTAAAGGCTTTCGTGAACAATTAATGCCCCGTTGGTACCATCAGCGGTTTGGCGTAGAGGGTGATAATGAGTAAAATAGGCCGCTATTTCTTCCGATGCTGGTATTTGCATGATGAATGATAAAGATCTCTCCACCTGGCAGACTTTCCGTCGCCTTTGGCCGATGATCACACCTTTTAAGACCGGGCTGATTGTGGCCGCCATTGCGTTAGTTCTGAACGCGGCTAGCGACGCCTTTATGTTGTCTTTGCTTAAACCTTTATTGGATGACGGTTTTGGGAAAACAGAAAGCAGCATCCTGCTGTGGATGCCGCTGGCTGTTATTGGTTTGATGGTTTTGCGCGGGGCAACGGGCTTTGTCTCCAGCTACTGTATTTCGTGGGTTTCCGGCATGGTGGTGATGCACATGCGTCGCCGGTTGTTCGGTCACATGATGCGGATGCCGGTTTCCTTCTTTGATCAGCAGTCTACGGGGACCTTGTTGTCGCGAATCACCTATGATTCCGAGCAGGTGGCGTCATCATCTTCCAGTGCGTTGGTGACCGTGGTGCGTGAAGGGGCGTCGATCATCGCGCTGTTCACCATGATGTTCTACTACAGCTGGCAACTGTCGGTGATCCTGATCGTACTGGCGCCGATTGTTTCTATTGCAATCCGCATCGTTTCCAAACGCTTCCGTAATATCAGCAAAAACATGCAGAATACGATGGGGCAGGTAACGACCAGTGCCGAGCAGATGCTTAAGGGGCATAAAGAAGTCCTGATCTTTGGCGGCCAGCAGGTTGAAACCGACCGCTTTAACTCCGTCAGTAACCGCATGCGCCAACAGGGCATGAAGCTGGTTTCCGCTTCCTCGATTTCTGACCCGATTATTCAGCTTATCGCCTCTTTGGCATTGGCCTTTGTGCTGTATGCCGCCAGCTTCCCAAGCGTGATGGAAACCCTGACGGCCGGTACTATCACTGTGGTGTTTTCTTCAATGATCGCCCTGATGCGCCCGTTGAAATCACTGACTAACGTCAATGCCCAGTTCCAGCGTGGTATGGCAGCCTGCCAAACGCTCTTCTCTATTCTGGATATGGAGCAGGAAAAAGATACCGGTACCCGAGAAGTTGCGCGGGCGAAAGGCGATATCGAATTCCGTAACGTGACTTTCTTCTACCCAGGTAAAGAAACACCGGCGCTGCGTGATATCAATCTGAGCATTTCAGAAGGTAAAACAGTGGCGTTGGTCGGCCGTTCTGGTTCGGGTAAATCGACCATTGCCAATCTGTTGACGCGTTTTTATGACGTGCAGGAAGGCGAGATCCTGATGGATGGCCACGATCTGCGTGAGTATACATTGGCATCGCTGCGCGACCAGGTTGCACTGGTTTCGCAAAACGTACATTTGTTTAATGACACTATCGCCAACAACATCGCTTACGCGCGTGAAGATCGCTATAGTCGCGAAGAGATTGAAAAGGCCGCCCGCATGGCCTACGCCATGGATTTCATTGAGAAAATGGAAAATGGTCTGGATACGGTTATCGGCGAGAATGGCGTGATGCTGTCTGGCGGCCAACGCCAGCGTATTGCTATCGCCCGTGCTTTGCTGCGTGACTGCCCGATCCTGATTCTTGATGAAGCCACCTCGGCACTGGATACTGAATCGGAACGTGCTATTCAGGCTGCGTTGGATGAATTACAGAAGAACCGCACTTCGTTGGTCATTGCCCACCGCCTGTCAACCATTGAGAAGGCCGATGAAATCCTGGTCGTAGAGGATGGTCGTATCGTGGAGCGTGGTGAGCATGCCGCATTGCTCGAAAAGCAGGGTGCTTATGCCCAGCTTCATCGCATGCAGTTTGGTCAATAATGATTGAGCGCATCTGGTCAGGAAGTTCACTGATCTATCTGCTGCTGTTGCCGCTGTCTTGGTTGTATGGCTTGGTCAGTAGCCTGATTCGACTCAGTTACCGGTGTGGCCTGCGTAAAAGTTGGCGCGCACCGGTGCCGGTCGTGGTGGTGGGGAATCTCACCGCCGGTGGCAATGGCAAAACGCCGATGGTGATCTGGCTGGTGGAGCAATTGCAGCAGCGTGGATACCGGGCGGGTGTGGTTTCGCGCGGCTACGGCGGTAAAGCAGAGGCTTATCCGCTGTTACTTAATGCAGATACCACCACTCAACAGGCAGGTGATGAACCGGTGTTGATTTATCAACGTACCGGTGCGCCAGTCGCTATCTCACCTAAGCGTGCTGAAGCGGTGCAGGCACTCCTTGAGCAGCAACCGCTTGATGTGATCATTACCGATGACGGTTTACAGCATTATGCGTTGCAGCGTGACTTTGAATTGGTTGTCATTGACGGTGTGCGTCGTTTTGGCAACGGTTGGTGGTTGCCTGCGGGCCCGATGCGAGAACGTGCTTCACGCTTGAACAGCGTGGATGCGTTGATTGCCAACGGCGGTGTAGCGCAGCCGGGCGAAATTGCTATGCAGTTGCAGGCGCGTGATGCGGTGAACATCGCCAGCGGTGAGCGCAGGCCAGCCGTTGAACTACCGCATGTGGTGGCAATGGCAGGTATTGGTCATCCACCGCGCTTCTTTGCCACGTTGGAAAAGCTGGGCGTAGATGTCGAAAAAGAAGTGGCGTTTGCCGATCATCAGGAATATCAGCACGCACCATTGGCGGCACTGGTCTCCTCTGGGCAAACATTATTGATGACTGAAAAAGACGCGGTCAAATGCCGTGCTTTTGCCCAGCCCAACTGGTGGTATTTACCGGTCGACGCGGTACTTCCCCCCGAGCAGGCTGAGCAACTGCTGCACAGCGTTGAAAAACTGCTGAAAAAGTAAATCAAACGGCCAGCGCGTGAAGCCCCAGAGCTTGCGCGCAGGTTTCTATCGAGCGCTGCTGCGTTTGTTCATACAACGATAACTCATCGATCACCGCTGCACCCAACGCCGACTCAAACGCCGTTCGGCTTGAGCTCGCGTTGTATTGCGCGTGCCGACTGTCGCCCAGGTTCGACTGGAAAATACCCGCCGCACTGACAGGCAGAAAATCCTCATAGACCAAGGGTTGGAAACGAATGTATTCCTGTGCGATCAGCTGTTCTAACGTGCTGTGGGGATCCAGCGCGTCTTTTGCCGCCAGCCCGCACTCTGTCGGGAAGTAGCGGAACCAAGCCAGCTGTTGTTCACGCAAGGTTGCATAGTCATCGGGAAATGCCTTGAAGTGTTCCGCCAGTAACTGATTGTAGCGGTCCGCATTTTTTTCACTGGGGGGTGCCTGTAAAGCATCATTGGTTGCTTGTAACAGGCGATCGTACAGCGCACGGCCTTTCGTTGTCAGTGCTACACCGCGCTGTTCAATTTCACCGAACCGTGCAGTGTGGTGTCCTGAAACGGCGCGACCGTCATGTTCAACAAAGTCGACGTTTTCCTCTAGGGCTTTAAAACTGGTCTGACGCAGAAGAATGGGGCGACGGCGCGGTGGTGGGCCTTCAATGACGGCTTTAGGGGTAATGCCCCGGCTTGGCATAGACTGTTGAACAAGGTCTATATCGAGTGTGCGTGGCGTCAAATGGTTAATGTGCGGGCCTTTGAACGCCACTACATCAGCAATCAGGCGGTGCTGGTCGTGCAACTGCTGATATTCGGCTGCGCTGACCGTTGCGCGGCTGTGCCAGCGGAAGGTTTCCAGTGCCTGCTCGACAAATTCATCTGCCTGACTGTTGTCCAATCCGCCCTGAGCTTCTTGTAATACGATCAGTTCCAGTGCCCGTTCAGTAAAGATGCGGCGACGTGCCAACAGCTGTTGCGCCAGTTCGCGCAGCTCTGGGTTTTCAATCAGCTCAAGGCGTAATAATGAGGTGAAAACACGAAAGGGGCTTATCTGCAACGCGTCTTCATGTACCGCACGAAACGCGGTGGAGTGTACCGGGACACCGGCCACGGCCAGATCGTAGTAACCGACCGGTGACATACCCATAACGTTGAACAGCCGCCGCAAGGTGGCTAATTCCTCTGCGGTGCCCACTCGAATAGCACCATGGCGTTCCATAGCCAACCGTTCGATTTCGCCGGTAATTTGTAATTGGTGAGCCAGTGCGGCATCTTCGCGCAGAACCTGTCGGTTAGTTTCCGCCACCAGTTCGAGCAAATCACCATACAGAGGCACCTCTTTCTGGTACATATCTGACATGGCATGGGAGAATCTGGCGCGGATTTCATTCGGTGAGACGAACTGCTGGGCGGTCATGCGCATAGCTCCTTCATTCAGTATAATCTG
Organism: Serratia sp. CoH_122_TC_1; assembly: GCF_058191755.1. Taxonomy (NCBI): domain Bacteria; kingdom Pseudomonadati; phylum Pseudomonadota; class Gammaproteobacteria; order Enterobacterales; family Yersiniaceae; genus Serratia; species Serratia sp. CoH_122_TC_1. The sequence continues at coordinate 86,234 of NZ_JBXWLA010000001.1, read as the reverse complement.
AAAAATATTATTTTTGACGGTAAAAGTACTGGCTAAACGGCCATCCGCCTTGTTTTCACCTCAAGTTTAGCTATGTGAATTAGCTTTTGTTATAGCTTGGGCAAGCATATTAGATTTTTATGCGTTAGCTCTCATTTGAACAAAGAATAGCGGGCGAAATAGACATCCAGAAGGCAATGAGGCCAAGAGTTTTACGTAAAAAAAGATAAATTAATCCATGCACAATCATAGACATAAAAAATTAACCGCAGGAATGATTAAAATAGGGCAATAAACCTCTTGTGCAAATGACGGATTTGTGAGTAAATGCAAGTCGGCCTGTGATGCAGACCTATTTATGTTCGAGTATAGAGTTAAGTAGTTCCTCCCAAAACGTTATCATCTGATTCCGCTTCAAAGACGAACCTTCTAAGTACCTCCCATAAGTAATGTTTCTAAAAACGGCCTAAATTGCCTTATGGCAGGTTTTGTATATATATTTAAAAGGTAAATGTTAATGTCTAAGAAGACTGGTCAGGTTAAGTGGTTCAACGAAAGCAAAGGTTTTGGTTTTATTGAACAGAACGACGGTGGTAAGGATGTATTCGTACACTTCTCCGCAATCGCGACCGACGGTTTCAAAACTCTGGCGGAAGGCCAGCGTGTTGAGTACACCATCCAGGACAGCCCGCGCGGGCCGGCTGCCGCTAACGTTGTTGCTCTGTAAGTAAACAGGGAATAACGTAAAGAGATCTTAATACAACCATGATGAGGCGTTTAGCTGATTCATTGCGGAAGATATTAAGTCCAACAAGCCCGCCATTGTGCGGGTTTTTTAATTTTTGCTCACGAGAGGTTTCTTACGAAAAACTTTAGGATGGGCTGGTAGCGTCCAACAATAATAAAAATGACGTTGTTAAGGATGCTCAAGTAAAAGGATATAAGTTATGTTTAAAAATACTGTGTTACAAATGGGCCGTGTGAAATGGTTTGATCAGGCTGCAGGCTATGGCTTTATTTCACCGGTAGATGGCAGCGACGAAATTTATGTAAGCCGTCGTTCTATCGCCAATACTAAAAATAAATCACTAAACGAAGGTCAGAACGTCGAGTTCTCGATCTATCGCAGCTCTCATGGGCTGTCTGCGGCAGACGTTATTGCGTTCTGACCCATCCCCTTCCTCGCCAGTGCCGGTGCCGCCACCCCAAGCACTGGCGAAGATAAATTTCCCGATATCCACTATTATCAAACGATTGTTTAATCGTTTCGGATTTCAGGATGATTACCCCGGTTATTTCTCTGACTGCCGCCCGTGCACTCCATCTTGCTGCGCAAGGGCTGTTATCCCCAATGAAACGCAAAGCCAAACCCGACGATGTGGTTGCCGCTATTGAGCGTATGGGACTCCTGCAAATCGATACCATCAGTGTGGTCGCGCGTAGCCCTTACCTAGTACTCTTCAGTCGCCTGGGCGACTATCAGCCAGAATGGTTGGAGCAGGCCCTGGCGGGCCGCCGCTTGTTTGAGTATTGGGCGCATGAAGCCTGTTTCTTACCCATTGAAGATTTTGGCCTGTTGCGCCACCGCATGTTGCAGCCGCAGGAGATGGGGTGGAAGTATTCCGAAGAATGGATGCAGGAACACCAGTCGGCAATTGCGTCGCTCTTACGGCATATTGAAACCGGTGGCCCGGTTCGTTCGGCGGATTTCAGTGCAGAGAAAAAAGGAAATAGCGGCTGGTGGGACTGGAAACCGGAAAAGCGCCACCTCGAAATTTTATTCACTGCGGGTAAGTTGATGGTTGCTGAACGGCGCAACTTCCACCGTGTTTACGATTTGACGGAAAGGCTATTGCCGCATTGGGATGATAGCCGACACACGTTATCCACCGAGCATGCGCGGCATGAGATGCTCAGCCGCACCTGTCGCTTCCTGGGGCTCTTCAAGGCCGAATGGTTGGCAGATTACTACCGTTTGAAACGTGTTGCCCCGAAAGCACTGCTGGCGTCGTTACTACAAAAGGGCGATGTGTTACCCGTGTTGATCGACGGCTTGGACGGCGAGTTTTACGTGCACCATTCACTGGCGAAGGAGCTACAACAGGCAGAGCAGGGAACCTTAAAATCCAGCGTGACCACATTACTTTCCCCTTTTGATCCCGTGGTCTGGGACCGTCGCCGCGCGCTGGAACTGTTCAATTTTGACTATCGGCTGGAATGTTATACACCCAAAGAAAAGCGGCAATATGGTTACTTCACGTTGCCTGTATTGCAGCGGGGTGAGTTGATAGGCCGTATTGATGCAAAAATGCATCGTCGGCAAGGTGTCTTTGAGATTATCAGTTTCCATCCGCAGGCCAAGGTTCGTTTTGGTAAACAGCGTGTGCAGGATATCCGACAGGCGATAACGCGCAATGCAAAATGGCACGGGGCGAAACAGGTACTGGTGGGTAATATTCCGGCGCAACTGGCCGCTGAGTGGGGAGAAGGCTGGGAGGTGGTATAACGAACGGCACTTTGGGCGTGGGTAAAACGAATTCCAGCACCGCTCGTTACAATGGGGTGCCTCAGTTGCTGAAGTTGGCAAACAGGGCGATGATCTTATGAATACGTTTGATCATGATAAATTTATTTTTGTGATTCAAGTCACAAAATTCTACGCCTGCGTTGAAGGCAATTCAATCCCTTTGCAGATTAAAAGTGCCCTGGTAAACAGCCGATGATTAACCTGGCGCATAGCGTTATGCTATCCTCACCCACTTTCCGTACGTTAGATCTCCACCCTGGAGGAAGCATGGACCACCGTTTACTCGAAATCGTTGCCTGCCCGGTCTGCAACGGTAAGCTCTATTTCAATAAAGAAAACCAGGAATTGGTGTGTAAAGTGGATGGCCTGGCCTATCCGCTGCGCGATGGCATTCCCGTCCTGCTGGAAAATGAAGCGCGGGCGTTGTCATTGGATGAGAAACACGCATGAGTTTTATCGCTATTATTCCAGCCCGTTATGCATCAACCCGTTTGCCGGGGAAACCTTTGGCCGACATTCACGGTAAGCCAATGGTGGTGCACGTAATGGAACGTGCACGTGAGTCAGGGGCTAGCCGCGTGATTGTTGCGACCGATCACCCAGCGGTAGCTGATGCGGTTAAAGCGGCAGGTGGTGAGGTTTGCATGACCCGGCCCGACCATAATTCCGGTACCGAGCGTCTTGCGGAAGTGATTGAGCACTATGGTTTTAGCGATGACGAAATCATTGTTAATGTCCAGGGTGACGAACCACTGATTCCACCGGTCATTGTACGTCAGGTCGCTGAAAACCTGGCGGGTAGCCAAGCGGGTATGGCGACCCTTGCGGTGCCAATCGACAGCGCAGAAGAAGCGTTTAACCCCAATGCAGTCAAAGTGGTTATGGATGCGCAGGGTTATGCACTCTATTTTTCACGTGCCACTATTCCTTGGGATCGTGAGCGTTTTGCGCAATCCAAAGAAAGCATTGGTGACAGCCTGTTACGCCATATCGGCATTTACGCTTATCGTGCCGGTTTTGTGCGCCGTTATGTCACCTGGGCACCAAGCCAACTTGAGCAGATAGAGTTGCTGGAACAGTTGCGGGTGCTTTGGTATGGTGAAAAAATCCACGTAGCGGTTGCCAAAGCAGTGCCGACAGTGGGTGTTGATACGCCGGAAGATCTGCAGCGCGTGCGCGACAGTATCAAAGGCTGAGCATTGAACGTCGGCGCGTCACACAGCGCGTCGGCGGTATAATTTCCCTTCTTATATCCCCATTTTGTTGATCTGCGTTGAAGAATTTTTCTGCTCACCGTTCGATGATATCAGCGTCTCTTCTTTTCCTCTTGAGGCCATTTTCATATGGAGCAGTTACGCGCCGAACTGAGTATTGTGCTGGGTGAACCGATCAGCCGACTGGAACGCGTTAGCGAACAGCCTTATGCACACATGTATTCGCTGTATGACCAACAAGGCCATGCGATCCCGCTAATGGCAAAAAGCTTTGTCTGTCAGGGTATCGCCCAACAAGAGTCTTACAAGTTATCGATGCTGTCCCGGGAAGGGGATATTCGCCTGCCGACGGTGTATGGCGTGGTCTATACCCATCAAGCGCCCTATAAAGAAATCTTGTTGATCGAACGGTTACGTGGCGTATCTGCAGAAGCACCAACGCGTACGCCGAACCGGTGGAATACGCTAATGGAACAGATTGTCGATGGTGTGTTGGCCTGGCACCGTATCGACAGCCATGGCTGCGTCGGTACGGTTGACAGCACCCAGGAAAATGATTGGTTTTGTTGGTATCAACAGCGGATAGAGGTGTTGTGGTCGACAGTCTGCAATCTTAACTCGCCACAGTTGACCATGGCCGATCGCCGTTTGTTGTACCGTACGCGCGAAGCACTGACCCATTTTTTTGTCGGATTCGACGATCCCTGCGTGCTGGTGCACGGTAACCTGTCGTTGCGCAGCATGCTGAAAGATCCGAAAAGTGACCAGCTGTTGGCAATGCTGAACCCGGGAATGATGCTGTGGGCTCCACGTGAATATGAGTTATTCCGGCTGTGTGAGGCGGGGATGCCAAGTCAGCTCTTGTTCTATTATTTGCAACGGGCACCGGTTGCGGAGTCCTTCCTGGCACGGCGTTGGTTGTATGTCGTGTGGGAAGCGATTGGGCGGTTAGTCCATACCGGCAAGCTTGAGCGACAACCCTTCGATTATGCCTCAAAACAGCTGTTGCCCTGGCTTGCCGGTTAAGGCCCGTTAGTCGACAGAAACCTCATCGGCTCCTTTCAGCCACTGCCACAGGCTGCCCAGCGTTTCATACCAGGCACGCTCGCTGTGGCCGAGGAACATCGCCGACGGCACGACGCGATCCCAAATGTTCAAACGCGAGCTGATGGCCAACTGATTGGCCGGTGCCGGGATCGGGTGAAGCCCCTTGGCTTTAAAGAAACGCATGGCCCTTGGCAAATGGTTAGCCGATGTCACTAAAATAAACGGCTGCTGACCCACCAGTTTAGATACCTGTGATGCCTCCTGCTCTGTATCCATCGGACGATCCAACAACACAATGTCGCTGTTCGGCACACCCAGACTTTCCGCGACGCGCGCTGCCGTCGCCGCGTTGCTCAAGGTATGCGGGCCACCGGCCCCGGTGAACACCATTTTCGCTCCAGGCTGCGCGAGGTATAAACGCACACCTTCTGTTACCCTCGGCAGGCTATTGCCGATCAGATTGGAGCTTGGTGCCCAGTCCGGGTTAAAGGTATAGCCACCCCCCAGTACCACGATATAGTTTACCGGGTCAGTGCCGCGATAGGTGACATACTCTGACTCTATGGGCCGTAACAGCCTATCGGCCACGGGCTGCAGGCTGAAAAGCAATAAAAACAGCCAGCTCAGCGTCAAAATGACCCTGCCGCTTTTTTGCCAACGAGTGAACCAGAGCAGTAACAGCGCCAGTCCCGTGAGCAGCAGCAGCGCAGGTAACGGCATTAAAATGGCGCCAATGAACTTTTTCAGGTTAAAGAGCATCAAAAATCAGGTCCTTTTGGGCGAAAAAACGACATCTGGGCACAATCAGGCCGCAAGAAGATTCATTCTAAGCCAGTCTGTGCCAAAATAGCAGGTTTGAATGGGCTGGCACTTTGCCCCCAGAAGAATAAGATCAGCGGAGCCGTAGTCCATGCAGGATCGCAATTTTGACGATATTGCTGAAAAGTTTGCGCGTAATATTTACGGCACCACTAAAGGTAAAATCCGCCAGGCCGTGGTCTGGCAGGATCTGACCACGCTGCTGGCCCAGTTGCCGCAGCGGCCGCTGCGCATTCTGGATGCCGGCGGTGGCGAAGGCCATATGGCCTGCCAACTGGCAGAATTAGGACATCAGGTGTTGTTGTGCGATCTTTCTGGTGAGATGATCCAACGCGCCGCGTCGCTGGCTGAGCAGAAAGGTGTGAGCCAGAACATGCAATTCATACAAAGTTCTGCGCAGGACATTGGCCAACACTTGGAACAGCCGGTTGATCTGATATTGTTTCATGCGGTGCTTGAATGGATCGCTGAACCTGAGGCAGCTTTACAGGCATTGTCTGACTGCTTGTTACCAGGCGGTGCGCTGTCATTGATGTTCTTTAATGCTAATGGCCTCTTGATGCGTAACGTGGTGTTGGGTAATTTCCAACTGGTGAACCCAGAGGTCAGAAGGCGCAGAAAGCGTTCGTTGTCACCACAATATCCGCATAGCCCGCCACAGGTGTATGGCTGGCTGGAACAGTTGGGCATGCGCATCAGCGGCAAAACCGGGGTGCGGGTGTTCCACGATTATCTGCAGAGTAGGCAGCTTCAGACACAAAAATTTGAAGAGCTATTGGCGCTTGAACAGCACTATTGCCGGCAGGAGCCGTACGTGAGTTTGGGGCGCTATATTCACGTCATGGCGCATAAACCAAACCTGAAGGACGAACTATGAGTGAATTTTCCCAGACAGTACCCGAACTGGTCGCCTGGGCACGGAAAAATGATTTCTCTATTTCGCTCCCTACGGAGCGTCTCGCGTTTTTGCTCGCTATTGCCACATTAAATGGCGAGCGGCTGGACGGCGAGATGAGCGAAGGTGAGCTGGTTGATGCATTTCGCCATGTCAGCAAAGGTTTCGAGCAGACGCATGAAACGGTGGCAGTCCGTGCCAACAATGCGATTAACGACATGGTGCGCCAGCGCCTGTTAAACCGCTTTACCAGCGAACTGGCAGACGGCAATGCGATTTACCGTCTGACGCCGCTGGGCATAGGTATTACTGATTACTACATCCGTCAGCGCGAATTCTCTACGCTGCGTTTGTCGATGCAGCTATCGATCGTCGCGCAGGAACTGAAACGTGCTGCCGATGCCGCCGAAGAGGGTGGCGATGATTTCCACTGGCACCGCAACGTGTTTGCACCGTTAAAATATTCAGTGGCAGAAATATTCGACAGCATCGACATGACCCAGCGGGTGATGGATGAGCAACAGCAAGGCGTGAAAGAGGATATCGCAGCCTTGCTGAATCAGGATTGGCGTGCAGCGATCTCCAGCTGTGAAATGCTACTATCCGAGACCTCGGGCACCTTACGTGAACTGCAAGATACGCTGGAAGCGGCGGGCGACAAGCTGCAAGCCAACCTGCTGCGCATTCAGGATGCAACGCTCGGTGGGGTTGAGTTAGGTTTTGTCGACAAACTGGTGTTTGATCTGCAAAGCAAACTCGACCGCATTATCAGCTGGGGGCAACAGGCAATTGACCTGTGGATCGGCTACGACCGCCACGTGCATAAATTTATCCGTACCGCTATCGATATGGATAAAAACCGTGTGTTCGCACAGCGCCTGCGTCAGTCGGTACAAAATTATTTCGATAATCCATGGACGCTGACCCATGCCAACGCCGATCGCCTGCTGGATATGCGTGACGAAGAACTGGCGTTGCGCAGTGAGGAAGTGACCGGGGAATTGCCGCCGGATCTGGAATTTGAGGAATTCAGCGAAATCCGCGAACAGCTGGCGGCGATGATCGAACAAGCGTTGAAAATTTATCAGGAACAACAGATGCCGCTCAATTTAGGGGCGGTAATGCGCGATTATCTGGCGCAATATCCGCGAGCTCGTCACTTTGACGTGGCTCGTTTAGTGGTCGACCAGGCAGTGCGCCTTGGTGTGGCTGAAGCAGATTTTTCAGGGTTGCCGGCGCAATGGCAGGCAATCAATGATTACGGAGCCAAGGTCCAGGCCCATGTCATCGACAAATATTGAACAAGTAATGCCAGTTAAGCTGGCCAAGGCATTGTCTAACTCGCTGTTCCCGGCGCTGGACAGCCAACTGCGTGCGGGTCGTCACATCGGTATCGATGAACTGGACAACCACGCTTTCTTAATGGATTTCCAGGATGAACTGGAAGAGTTTTATGCCCGCTACAGCGTGGAGTTGATCAGGGCACCGGAAGGGTTCTTCTACCTACGCCCACGTTCCACGACGTTGATCCCGCGTTCGGTGTTGTCTGAGCTGGATATGATGGTGGGCAAAATCCTGTGCTATCTCTACCTCAGCCCGGAACGTTTGGCGCATGAAGGGATATTCAGCCATCAGGAACTGTACGACGAGTTATTGAGCCTGGCCGACGAAACCAAATTGCTGAAATTCGTTAACCAACGTTCCACGGGGTCGGATCTCGATCGTCAGAAGCTGCACGAGAAAGTGCGTACGTCACTGAACCGCCTGCGTCGCCTGGGCATGATCTATTTTATGGGCAGCGACAGCAACAAGTTCCGCATCACGGAGGCGGTATTCCGCTTTGGTGCAGACGTGCGTAGTGGTGACGATCCGCGTGAAGCGCAGTTGCGTATGATTCGTGACGGCGAAGCTATGCCGGTTGAGAACAGCCTGTCGCTGAATGATGAAAGCGATGCTGAAGACTCGCAGCTTGATAACACTCCGGACAGTGCAGAGGATGAACAGGAATGATTGAACGCGGTAAATTTCGCTCGCTGACGCTGGTCAACTGGAACGGTTTTTTCGCCCGCACCTTTGATCTCGATGAGTTGGTGACCACGCTGTCTGGCGGTAACGGGGCAGGGAAATCCACCACCATGGCGGCTTTCGTCACTGCGTTGATTCCTGATTTGACGCTGTTGCACTTCCGTAATACCACCGAAGCCGGTGCTACCAGCGGGTCACGCGATAAAGGCTTGCACGGTAAGCTACGCGCGGGGGTGTGTTATTCCACCCTCGACGTGATCAACTCGCGTCATCAACGCGTTGTGGTTGGTGTGCGTCTGCAGCAGGTAGCAGGGCGCGATCGCAAGGTGGATATCAAGCCGTTCACCATCCAGGGGCTGCCAACGGCGGTACAGCCTACGGAGCTGCTGACCCAAACGGTTGGCGAACGCCAGGCTCGTGTGTTGACGCTGCAGGAACTGAAAGAGCGCGTTGAAGAGATGGAAGGCGTGCAGTTCAAGCAGTTCAACTCCATTACCGACTATCACTCATTAATGTTCGATTTGGGCGTGATCCCCAAACGTCTGCGTTCATCGTCAGATCGCAGTAAGTTTTATCGCCTGATCGAGGCCTCGCTGTATGGCGGTATTTCCAGCGCCATCACCCGCTCGTTACGTGACTATTTGTTGCCGGAAAACAGCGGCGTGCGCAAGGCATTCCAGGACATGGAAGCGGCGTTGCGTGAAAACCGCATGACGCTGGAAGCAATCCGCGTTACCCAGACTGACCGTGATCTGTTCAAACACCTGATTTCCGAAGCCACATCTTATGTGGCGGCTGACTATATGCGTCATGCCAATGAACGCCGCATCCATTTGGACGGCGCGTTGGCGTTGCGCAGCGATCTGCTGGGCAGCCGCAAACAGCTGGCAGCCGAGCAATATCGCCATGTGGAAATGGCGCGTGAACTGGCGGAGCAGAGCGGTGCGGAATCCGATCTGGAAACCGATTACCAGGCCGCCAGCGATCACTTGAATCTGGTGCAGACGGCGATGCGTCAGCAGGAAAAGATCGAGCGCTATGAAGGCGATCTGGAAGAGCTGACCTACCGACTGGAAGAACAGAACGAAGTGGTGGCAGAGGCCAGTGAACAGCAGGCCGAAAACGAAGCGCGTGCCGAGGCCGCCGAACTGGAGGTGGATGAGCTGAAAAGCCAGCTCGCTGACTACCAACAGGCGTTGGACGTGCAGCAGACCCGCGCCATTCAATACCAGCAGGCGTTGCAGGCGCTGGAACGTGCTCGTGCCCTGTGCCAACTGCCGGAACTGAGTGCCGAGAATGCGGAAGAGTGGCTCGATACTTTCCAGGCTCGTGAGCAGGAAGCGACGGAAGCGTTGCTGATGCTGGAGCAGAAACTGAGCGTAGCCGACGCCGCACACGGCCAGTTTGAACAAGCCTATCAGCTGGTAGGTAAAATTGCCGGTCAGGTCAGCCGTAGCGAAGCCTGGCAGTGTGCGCGTGAGTTACTGCGCGACTGGCCTTCACAGCAACACCTTGCCGAGCGCGTGCAGCCGTTGCGCATGCGTTTGAGTGAGCTGGAACAGCGTTTGCGTTCTCAGCAGGACGCCGAGCGTCTGTTGCAAGAATTCTGCAAACGTCATGGCCAACAGTATCAACCGGACGATCTTGAGGCACTGCAGCAAGAACTGGAAGAGCGTCTGGAATCCTTGTCGCAAAGCGTCAGTGATGCTGGCGAACGCCGGATGGAAATGCGCCAGGAACTGGAGCAAATCCAACAGCGTATCCGCGAACTCACTGCCCGTGCCCCAATCTGGTTGGCAGCGCAGGATTCACTGAGTCAACTCAGTGAGCAAAGTGGCGAAGCGTTTGAAAACAGCCAGCAAGTCACCGAGTACATGCAGCAATTGCTGGAGCGCGAGCGTGAAACCACGGTAGAGCGTGACGAGGTCGCGGCAGGCAAGCGTGCCGTTGAAGCGCAGATCGAACGTCTCAGCCAGCCAGGCGGTGCCGAAGATCAGCGTCTGGTTACGTTGGCCGAACGTTTTGGCGGCGTATTGCTCTCTGAAATCTATGACGATGTCACCATCGATGATGCACCTTACTTCTCCGCGCTGTATGGTCCGTCACGCCATGCGATCGTGGTGCCGGATTTGTCGCTGGTGCGCGAGATGTTGGAAGGTCTGGAAGACTGCCCGGAAGATCTCTACTTGATCGAAGGGGATCCGCAGTCATTTGATGACAGCGTCTTTGCGGTCGAAGAGCAAGACAGGGCGGTGTTGGTGAAAACCGCTGAGCGCCAGTGGCGCTACTCGCGTTATCCGGACGTGCCGTTGTTTGGCCGCGCCGCACGTGAGAACCGCCTGGAAGTGCTGCATGGTGAACGGGAAAAACTGGCAGAGCGTTACGCGACGTTGTCTTTCGACGTGCAGAAGACCCAGCGTTCGCATCAGGCCTTCAGCCGTTTCATTGGTTCCCATCTGGCAGTGGCATTTGACGCCGATCCAGAGGCGGAAATCCGTGGCCTCACGACACGCCGTGGGGAAATCGAACGCGCTCTGAATAACCATGAGGCACAGAATCAACAACAACGTCAGCAATATGATCAGGCGAAAGAGGGCATCTCTGCGCTGAATCGCCTGATGCCGCTGGTTTCATTGTTAAACGATGAAACCTTGCAGGATCGCGTTGAGGAAATCCGTGAAGAATTGGAAGAGGCGCAGGATGCTGCACGCCATATCCAGCAGCACGGTGTTTCACTGACCAAGCTGGAACCGCTGTTGTCGGTGTTGCAGAGTGATCCGCAACAGCACGAACAGTTGCAGCAGGATTACACTCAGGCACAGAGCGTACAGCGTCAGGCCAAGCAGCAGGCGTTTGCCCTGACTGAAGTGGTACAGCGTCGTGCACACTTCAGCTATACCGATTCTGCCGGTATGCAAAATGCCAACAACGATTTGAATGACAAGCTGCGCCAACGTTTGGAACACGCGGAAGCGGAACGTACCCGCGCCCGTGAACAGTTGCGTCAGTATCAGACTCAATTTACCCAGTACAGCCAGGTGTTGGCGTCGCTTAAAAGCTCGTATGACGCTAAGCGCGATATGCTCAAAGAATTGAGCCAGGAGCTGGTGGACATTGGCGTGCAGGCGGATGCCAATGCCGAAGCGCGCGCACGTGCGCGTCGTGATGAATTACATGCCGGTCTGAGCAACAACCGTGCGCGGCGTAATCAGTTGGAAAAGCAACTGACCTTCTGCGAAGCGGAAATGGACAGCCTGCAGAAGAAACTGCGCAAGCTTGAGCGGGATTATTATCAGCTGCGTGAGCAGGTCGTCACTGCCAAAGCCGGCTGGTGCGCGGTCATGCGCATGGTGAAAGACAACGGGGTTGAACGTCGTCTGCATCGTCGTGAACTGGCCTATATGGACGGTGACGAGCTGCGTTCAATGTCGGATAAGGCTCTTGGTGCATTGCGTCTGGCGGTGTCGGATAACGAACACCTGCGTGATGTACTGCGTCTTTCTGAAGATCCTAAGCGCCCAGAACGCAAGATTCAGTTCTATATCGCGGTATACCAACATCTGCGTGAGCGTATTCGTCAGGACATCATCCGTACCGACGACCCGGTTGAAGCCATCGAACAGATGGAGATTGAACTGGGCCGCCTGACGGAAGAATTGACGGCACGTGAGCAGAAGCTGGCGATCAGTTCCAAGAGCGTGGCGAACATCATTCGCAAAACGATCCAGCGTGAACAAAACCGTATCCGCATGCTCAACCAGGGTTTGCAGGCGGTTTCCTTCGGGCAGGTGAAAAGCGTACGACTGAACGTCAACGTGCGTGAAGCACATGCGACTCTTTTGGATGTGCTTTCCGAACAGCAGGAACAACATCAGGATCTGTTCAACAGTAACCGCCTGACCTTCTCCGAAGCACTGGCCAAGCTGTATCAACGCCTGAATCCACAGATTGATATGGGGCAACGCACGCCGCAAACTATTGGCGAAGAGTTGCTGGATTACCGTAACTACCTGGAACTGGAAGTGGAAGTCTTCCGCGGCTCCGATGGTTGGTTGCGTGCTGAGAGTGGTGCGCTGTCAACCGGGGAAGCGATCGGTACCGGGATGTCGATTTTGGTGATGGTCGTGCAGAGCTGGGAAGAAGAGTCCCGTCGCCTGCGCGGTAAAGATATTTCCCCATGTCGCCTGCTGTTCCTCGACGAAGCTGCGCGACTGGATGCCAAATCCATCGCGACGTTGTTTGAGTTGTGCGATCGTCTGGAAATGCAGCTGATCATCGCGGCACCGGAAAACATCAGCCCGGAAAAAGGCACGACGTATAAGTTGGTGCGTAAGGTGTTCCAGAACCATGAACACGTACATGTCGTGGGGCTGCGCGGTTTCGCTAACGAGCCGCCTGCGTTAGGCGTCACTGCGGCAGAAACGCCGTAAACGGAGAAAAGCCCACTAATAATCTGAAAATAGCCGCCTTGGGGTGGCTATTTTTTTGTACGCATGGATGATGGTCCTGCTTTTTTATCCGTTTAAAACCGGGTAGCTTAATGAAATAACAGTTATTCATAAGCGCCCAAGGGCAAAATGGCTTTTCTGTTCGTATACTGAAACTAATAAGCTGTCTTGGTTGTATTTTTTGTGAGCATACAGGGGGCAATGGATGTTGCTTAGAAATGGAAACACGGTACGGCGTCTGGCGTTGAGTTGCGCAATTGCATGTGGTCTGGCGTCGTCATTACCCGTATGGGCAACCGTTCCTGCCTTTCCGGTAGCGTCATCTGGCATGTCAGTCGCGCAAAGTCGTTCGGAATTGCTTGCTGCTTTGCCAAAAGGCATTACACCACATTATCTCTCAACGCTTGCTCCTCTGTACGCGGCGAACCGGATGCAATTGATGTGGCAGGATCGCGAAGCGGTTCAGCAGTTCCAGCAACAGCTTGCCGAATTGGCGATGTCCGGTGTGCAGCCGCAGTTTACCCAATGGGTAAAACAGTTGACCGATCCAGCCATTACCGATGTGGCGCGCGACGTCGTACTGTCTGACGCGATGTTGGGTTATTTGCAGTTTGTTTCGTCGATCGGTGCCAATGGCAATAGCTGGTTGTACAGCAATATTCCTTACAAACTCGGTCTGCCGCCTAATACGGTGATAAACCAATGGCAACTGGCGGTGCGCCAGGGCAAGACCCTGGCGTATGTGACTTCGCTCGCACCTCAGCACCCGCAATACGCCAAGATGCATCAGGCATTACGCGATATGCTGGCCGACAATCGTCCCTGGCCGCAAATGGCGAATGGGCCGAGCTTACGCCCAGACCAACTGAGCAATGATATTCCTGCCCTGCGTGAGATATTGGCGCGCAACGGCATGTTAACCACGACGGCCACTGCTGCGCCGGATGAAACACAGGATCCGCCTGCGGTATTAACGGGTTCGCGTAATGAACCCGATGACGGTGGTCTCTCTGTCGATGAAGAGAAAAATCGCGAGGCCAAGATTGCTGTCGTAAGTCCAGCGGCTGCACCGGTAAAAGATATCGTACCTACACCACAATCTCCGTTTTCACAGCAGTCTGAAAGCCCGGTGACGGTCACGGATAATCGCTATACCAACGATCTGGTTGAGGGCGTTAAACGCTTCCAGAAATGGCAAGGGTTGAGTGCGGATGGCGTGATAGGCCCACGCACGCGTGAATGGCTTAATGTGACGCCACAAATGCGTGCCTCACTGTTGGCGCTGAATATCCAACGTTTACGCATTCTTCCCGGCCATGTGGGCACCGGGATCATGGTGAATATTCCAAACTACTCATTGACGTATTATCAGAACGGCAATGAAGTGCTTTCTTCGCGAGTGATCGTCGGCAGACCAAGCCGCAAGACGCCGTTGATGAACAGTGCGCTGAATAACGTGGTGGTTAACCCACCTTGGAACGTGCCGACTACGCTGGTGCGCGAGGATATCGTGCCGAAGGCGATGCGTGACGGCAGCTACTTCCAGAAACACGGTTATACCGTGCTTTCCGGCTGGAGCAACGATGCTGAGGTGATTAACCCCGCAATGATCGACTGGAACATGGTTTCTGCCCGCAACTTCCCGTACCGGATTCGTCAGGCGCCAGGTGCCACCAACTCGTTGGGTCGCTTTAAATTCAACATGCCAAGCTCGGATGCCATCTACCTGCACGATACGCCTAACCATAACCTGTTCCAGAAAGACATTCGCGCTTTGAGCTCCGGCTGTGTGCGGGTCAATAAGGCATCGGATTTGGCAAACATGTTGTTGCAGGATGCGGGTTGGAATAACACACGTGTGTCGTCCACCTTGAAAGAGGGGAATACCACCTACGTGAATATCCGTCAGCATATCCCGGTTAAATTGTATTATTTAACCGCCTGGGTTTCTGATGATGGAAAACCACAATTCCGCACAGATATTTACAATTATGATGATACGGTGAGATCGGGTGCACAAATTTTGGCTCAGGCCGAAAAATTAATGCAATAAATGCAGTAATTATAAATAAATAACGGTCAGAATATCGGGCCATGATGCAGGCACTCATCACGTGAGTGCCTGCAAGCCGCGGGACATCACGGGTTGACTCAGCCAGTGTGGGCGGTTATGGTTCAGGCAGTGCGCTGTTTTGTGCATATATTTTGATATTCTTGCCGGGTTTAACAGAAACATGGACAAAATTGATCATCATCGCCGTAAATGGCTGGCGCTAGGTAGCGCTGCCGTGGGCATAGCGCTGCTCCCTGGGCAAGCCTTTGCCAGTCTTTCTACTTCGCGCCCGCGTATTCTGGTTGTAAATAACATGCACACGGGCGAATCTCTGAAAGCCGAATTCTTTGACGGCAAGGGATATAATAAAGACGAATTAGTTCGTCTTAATCATCTCTTCCGTGACTATCGCGCGAATAAGGTTAAATCGATCGATCCCCGTTTGTTTGATCATCTCTATCGTCTGCAAGGTCTGTTGGGCACCAACAAACCGGTACAGTTGGTTTCAGGTTATCGTTCGTTGGACACCAATAATGAGCTGCGCGAGCGCAGCCGCGGTGTGGCCAAACACAGCTACCACACCAAGGGACAGGCGATGGACTTCCATATCGAAGGCATCCAGTTGAGTAATATCCGCAAAGCGGCGTTAAAAATGAGCGCCGGTGGTGTAGGATATTACCCACGTAGCAACTTTGTACACATCGATACCGGCCCGGTGCGGACCTGGTAATCGCTGTGCACCATAAGTATAAATAGCGCCAGCCCGTCAGGGTATGGCGTTGTTGTGGTTGGAGCCTTATGAAATACCAAATTATCCCGGTAACTGCTTTTAGTCAGAACTGCAGCCTGATCTGGTGTGAGAGCACCCAGCAGGCGGCGCTGGTCGATCCAGGCGGCGAGCCGGAAAAGTTAAAGGCCGAAATTGCCAAACAGGGCGTGACCATCACGCAGATTCTGCTGACGCATGGTCATCTTGATCACGTAGGCGCAGCGGCGGAGCTGGCTGAACACTATCAGGTGCCGATCTACGGCCCGGATAAGGAAGACGCATTCTGGTTAGACGGCCTGCCTGCACAGAGCCAAATGTTTGGACTGGAAGAATGTGCGCCACTGACGCCAACCCAATGGCTGGAAGAAGGGGACAGCGTGCAGGTGGGCGAAATGACGCTTAATGTGCTGCATTGCCCGGGGCATACTCCAGGCCATATCGTTTTTATTAACGAGCAGGCGCGGTTAGCGCTGGTGGGGGATGTGCTGTTTAACGGCGGTGTCGGCCGCAGCGACTTCCCACGTGGCGACCATCAGGCATTGATCAACTCCATCCGCACCAAGCTATTGCCCCAGGGCGATGACATGGCGTTTATTCCAGGGCATGGCCCTATGTCTACTTTCGGCCAGGAGCGTGAAACCAATCCGTTCCTGCGAGAGGAACCGGCCATCTGGTAAGATTATTTCCCGGCAGAAATAACAAAGGGGCGCTTTTAGCGCCCCTTTTGCTTATGAGATCCTGCAATCTTTAGAGTACGGCAACGATGGCTTCGCACAGCGGTGCCATATTGTCCGGCGTCATGCCGGCAACGTTAACACGGCCGGAGTTAACGGCGTAAACGCCAAACTCGTCACGCAGGCGCAGAACCTGTTCTTTCGTCAATCCACTGAACGAGAACATGCCGTTCTGATTGATGATAAAGCTGAAGTCCTGCTCCGCGCCTTTCTCCTGCAGGGTATTGACGAACAGCTGACGCATGCGGTGAATACGTTGACGCATATCGGTCAGCTCCTGTTCCCACAGCGCACGCAGCGCATCATCACCCAAAATGGTCGCAACAATAGCAGCGCCGTGTGACGGTGGGTTGGAGTAGTTGGCGCGAATGGCGGCTTTCACCTGGCTGAAGGCACGATCGGCGGTATCCGTGTCAGTGGCAACGACGGTGCAAGCACCAACGCGTTCGTTGTAAAGGCCGAAATTCTTGGAATAAGAACTGGCGACGATCAGTTCCTGATGCTTGGCAGCAAAAATACGCAGGCCCTGGGCATCTTCTTCCAGACCTTTGGCAAAGCCCTGATAGGCGAAGTCGAACAGCGGCAGCCAGCCGTTAGCGGCAGACAGTTCTGCCAACTGGGACCACTGTTCTGGGGTTGGATCTATGCCGGTCGGGTTATGGCAGCAGCCATGGAACAGGACGACATCACCGGCCTGAGCCTGTTTCAGGCTATTGAGCAGGCCATCAAAGTCCAGCGCATGATTAGCGGCATCGTAGTAGGCGTATTCCAATACTTCCAGACCGACGGCACCAAACACGTTTTTATGGTTTGGCCAGCTTGGGTTACTGATCCAGATACGCTTCGCGCTGGTTTGGTTGGCGATGAAGTCAGCTGCCACACGCAGGCCGCCGGTGCCACCTGGCGTTTGCGCAGTGCGTGCACGCTTGTCGGCAATGATTGGGCTTTGCTTGCCGAACAGCAGTTCTTGCGTGCAGTTGGCGAACGCAGGGATGCCTTCAATACCGAGATAGTTTTTGGTGGTTTCATTTTCCAGCAGATACTGCTCAGCTTTTTTAACGCTGGTCAGCACCGGGGTTTTACCGGTTTCATCTTTGTATACACCAATCCCCAGGTTGATTTTGTTAGGGCGGGCATCAGCGCGGAAAATGTCGGTCAGACCCAGGATAGGATCGGCAGGTGCAGCAGTGATTTTTTCAAACATGTCAGGTGCTTCCATGGCTCGGAGTTAAGCAGACAGAAGCATCAGGGTAACGCCAGTTATACGCTTTGCCAACCGTTTGCGAGAAAAACACCGCGATCTTGTGAAGGAGGCAAATTCGGCATAAAAAATGAGGGGGAAAGGGGCGTTGGCAGGATAAAAAATTAGCTGCGAGACACAAAACAAAAACAGGGCCGAAGCCCTGTTTTTTTAACTTATTCGACGGTGAACCGCCGCTAAGTGAGACAACTTAGAACTGGTAAACCAGACCAACAGCTACGATATCGTCGGTAGCAGTGCCAGTGGCTTTAGTGAACTCGTTGTCGTCCAGCAGGTTGATTTTGTAATCAACGTAGGTGGACATGTTTTTGTTGAAGTAGTAAGTGGTACCAACAGAAACATATTTAACCAGATCTTGGTCAGTACCTGCGCCTGGGACGTTCAGGTTTTTACCTTTAGATTGCAGGTAAGAAACTTCTGGACGCAGACCGAAGTCGAACTGGTACTGTGCAGTCACTTCGAAGTTCTGAGTTTTGCTAGCGAAGCCGCCGCAGTTTTCAGAAGCAGCACAGGTGCTGTTGGCAGTAATCATGTTGCTGCCGCCGAACGGAGTCATGTTGCGGGTTTCGGAGTACATGGTTGCCAGGTAAACGTTGTTCGCGTCGTATTTAGCACCAACAGTCCATGCGTCAGCCTTGTCGCCCTTCTCGTTGGACGCTTTCTGAGCATCGGTACGGTTAGAAGAAGCATATGCAGCACCTACGCTGATGCCTTCGCCGATGTCATAAGTAGATGACAGGCCCCAACCGTCGCCGTTTTGTTTCTTAACGTCACGACCGTCGTTCTGGTTTTTACCTTGGTACTGAACAGCGAAGTTCAGGCCGTCAACCAGACCGAAGAAGTTGTTGTTACGGTAAGTAGCAACGCCGTTGGTACGGCCAGTCATGAAGTTGTCGGTAACGGTGTAAGTATCGCCACCGAACTCTGGCAGCATATCTGTCCAGCCTTCTACGTCGTACAGTACGCCGTAGTTACGGCCGTAGTCGAATGAACCGTAGTCAGCAAATTTCAGACCTGCGAAGCCCAGACGAGTCTTGGTGCCTTCGGTGCCTTGAGATTCAGAGTGGTTAGCTTGAACGTTGTATTCCCACTGGCCGTAACCGGTCAGTTGGTCAGTAATCTGGGTTTCACCTTTGAAGCCGAAACGAACATAGGTCTGATCGCCATCATTACCTTTGTCTTTGGAGAAGTAGTGCAGACCGTCAACTTTGCCGTACAGATCCAGCTTGTTGCCGTCTTTGTTGTAGATTTCCGCTGCGTTTGCTGCACCAGCAGCCAACAGAGCCGGGATAACCACTGCAAGAATGTTGCGCTTCATCATTATATTACCCTCATTGGTGTTATTCGGACACCTTTGCCACTGCCGCCAATAATTCTTTTGAACTATTGTTGATAGATTGGTGTCGTCCTGTGTCTGCACGCAGTGTTCCATTCACAGCCGGGTTAATCTAGAACGAAAATGCTACCAATGTCCCAATGAGGTTTCAAAAAGAAAGTATTTGTAACTAAATGTAATATTCAGGGAACTTTGTGACGTGGGTCAATATTAAAAAATGCGAAAGGCCAGCAAAGCTGGCCTTGGTTTTGTAACTAAATTAATTAAAAAATGGATTATCTGATTAATTAAAAGCTTGCATTACGTGGCGTACGTGGGAATGGAATAACATCACGCACGTTTTGTACACCGGTCACATAGGCGATTAAACGTTCAAAGCCCAAACCGAAGCCAGCATGCGGTACGGTGCCGTAACGACGCAGGTCACGATACCACCAGTAATCTTCTTTATTCAGGCCCATAGCTTCCAGACGTTGATCCAGCACGTCCAAACGTTCTTCACGCTGTGCGCCGCCAATGATTTCACCAATGCCTGGGGCCAGCACGTCCATTGCTGCAACGGTTTTGCCATCTTCGTTCATGCGCATGTAGAACGCTTTGATGTCTTTCGGGTAGTTTTTCACCACAACCGGTGCTTTGAAGTGTTTCTCTGCCAGGTAACGTTCATGCTCGGAAGACAGGTCGATACCCCAGGAAACCGGGTTTTCGAACGTCTGGCCTGATGCGATCAGGATTTCCACGGCTTCGGTGTAATCTACCTGAGCGAAATCGGAAGAAACAAAACGCTGCAGGCGATCAATTGCATCTTTGTCTACGCGCTCGGCGAAGAACTGCATGTCATCCATGCGTTCGTTTAACACCGCCTGGAACACATACTTCAGCATTTTTTCTGCCAGCTCGGCGATGTCTTCCAAGTCTGCAAACGCTACTTCTGGTTCGATCATCCAAAACTCTGCCAGATGGCGGCTGGTGTTGGAGTTCTCAGCGCGGAAGGTTGGGCCGAACGTGTAAATCTTGGACAGCGCACAGGCGTAGGTTTCGCCGTTCAACTGGCCGGACACGGTCAGGAACGCTTCTTTACCGAAAAAGTCCTGGCTGAAATCGACAGCCCCTTTGTCAGTACGCGGCAGGTTTTCCAGATCCAGCGTTGAAACGCGGAACATTTCGCCGGCGCCTTCGGTATCGGACGCGGTGATCAGCGGTGTGGAAACCCAGAAAAAGCCATTCTCATGATAGAAACGGTGAATGGCCTGTGCCAGTGTATGGCGCACACGGGCAACGGCACCAATCAGGTTGGTACGTGGACGAAGGTGAGCGACCTCGCGCAGGTATTCGATGCTGTGGCGTTTAGCCGCCATCGGATAGGTGTCCGGATCGTCAACCCAGCCAACGACGTTAATCGCGGTGGCCTGCAGCTCGAAACTCTGGCCTTCACCCGGAGAGGCCACCACTTTACCTGTGACTTCAATCGAACAGCCCGTGGTCAGATGCAGCACTTCATCCTGATAATTCGGCAGAGAATTATTAACGACGGCCTGTAACGGATCAAAGCAGGAACCGTCATAGACGGCCAGGAAGGAGATACCAGCTTTAGAATCTCTCCGGGTACGCACCCAACCGCGCACGGTGACTTCACTGTCAACCGCAGCACGGCCTTGCAGTACGTCGACTACAGGCACTACGCTCATAGATTTCTCTCTTTAATTATTTGGTTTAGAAATAGCTTACAACCCAAGAATATGGGGATGTTGCTATGTTACTTGCCGCGGTGCAGAGCACAAGCAGAAATCGCCGGATTGGTGCAACATTTCTTGGGGAAGCGCGAAAAGGGAGCAAGGAAAAGTGTCTTATAAAGAAGAAAAAGCCGGCGAAGGAAATTCAGCCGGCTTTTTAGCGTTCGCAGGAGGGGCGCTTAGCTCGCTTTTTTCACCAGCGGCAGGTCGAACGCCTTACGTAAGGCTTTCACAAAGGCTTGATCCTGGCAGATGGTTTTGCCTGGGCTATCGGAAAGTTTCGCCACCGGCTTGCCTTTACATTCTACGAGCTTAATCACGATGTTCAGCGGTTTTACGCCGGGAATATCGCAGGTCAGGCGCGTGCCGATGCCGAACACCAGGTTGACGCGTTGGTAAAAGTGCCGGTAGAGCGCCAATGCTTTGTCCAAATCCAGGTTATCAGAGAACACCAGCGTTTTGCTCATCGGGTCAATACCCAGTGTCTGGTAATGCGCGATGGCTTTCTCACCCCATTCGAACGGGTCACCTGAGTCGTGACGCAGTCCCTGATAGCGTTGGGCGAATTGCAGACCGAAATCACGCAGGAAGGCATCCATAGTAATACAGTCGGTCAGTGCGATGCCGAGCTGGTCCGGATATTCATCCAACCAGGCTTGCAATGCTGCTCGCTGGCTGTTCGCCAACACCGGGCTGATCTGCTGGTGCGCCTGGAACCACTCATGGGCTTGAGTACCCACAGGTGCCAGATCAAGCTGGTGTGCAAGATCGTAATTGCTGGTGCCGACCAGATACGGGAATTCGTCTTTGAGTGTACTGACGATGGATTGCTGCACGGCCTGCGAGAAGCGGCGGCGGGTACCGAAGTCCATCAGTTTGAAGCGTGAAATATCCACGTCAGCACTCATGGCTTTAAACTGCGCCAGTTTGCTGCGCAAATGGGCGACCGCCATGTCCGGTGTGACATCTGGCGAGCGATGACGGTGCACCACTTCGCTGATGACGGCCAGTAACGGAACTTCCCACATGATCACTTCGCGCCAAGGACCGGCAATGCGAATATGCAGCTTTCCGGCGCGATTCTCGATCTGAACCTGTTGCGGATCGTAACGGAACTCGCGCAACCAGCTCAGGTAATCCTCACGGAAGAATGGGAGCCCTGATAGATAGGTGAATTCAGCGTCTGTCAGTGCCAACTGGCTCATCAGTGCGACCTGCGCACGGATTTCGTCGGCATATTCGCCAAGCAGCTCATCACCACGGCAGCGGAATTCCGCCGCCACGCTGATAGCGGGATAGCGGTGAAACACTGCTTGCTGCATATGAAGCTTGTAGGCATCAGTATCAAGCAGTGATGTCAAAATCGGGGAGGCGTATTGAGTCATAGCGCGTTACTGCATCCTCGTCAGGCGCGTGTCCAAATCCGGATAATCATAAAAAAGTGGGGGGAGTATACCCGGATTATCCTGTTATTGAAGCTGCATCACACCACAATTCATTGGAGCGGGTCGAGGATTAAACGTGCCTTTATGCTGGCTTGCCGTCAGGACACAGGCAGAAAAGCCAGATTCACCTGTAAGGTGAATGACTTAGCCTAATTAGTCATAAAAATTATAATGTTAATTATTTTAAACAACAATTCAGATAAAACCGGTTGGTGTATGAATGCCAACCCGGTCTTTGCCGTTATTCTTACAGAAATAGAGGGCTTCATCTGCCTGTTTGATCGCCGTCGGCAACAGCCGAATGTCACACACCTGAGCAATGCCGCAACTGGTGGTGAAACGGACTTCTTGCCCATTGGCTAATGTCAGGGTGAGTTGGTGAGTCAGCTCGCGTAGCGTTGACATGACTTCACGCGCATTTTCCAGCGTACAATTACTCAAGATTACGGCGAATTCTTCACCGCCATAACGGCAGAAAATGTCGCTGGAGCGGAAAGTCTTTTGTAATAACTTGCCGAACGCCACCAGTACAAGGTCGCCAACGTGATGGCCAAAAGTGTCGTTGAGGTTTTTGAAGTTATCAATATCAATCAGACAGAAGGCCAGTGGGTAACTATTGGCCGCCAGAGATTCACACTCGAGAAAAAACTTACGGCGATTATAAATATTGGTTAACGGATCAAGATATGAGGAAGCTTCCAGCTCCTTGATCAGCAGGTGCTTTTCATTTTCCAATGTCACCTTTTCCATCTGATACTGTTTAAGCTGTTTAATGGCGTCGCTGATGGCCATCAGCTCTTGACCGTAAAACACCTCATTGCGATCGATATTCATATTACCGCGTGATAAGCGCAAAATATTGTTATGTGTTTTCGTCAGCCAGCGGCTGATATTTGAACAATAAACCAGCGTCGGTAGAAAAATAAACAGGGTGATCAGCCCACCTAAGGAAATCATGCCGTAAATCGCCGTCTGGCTGTCATAGATCTTATGCAGTGATGCGGCGATTTCCATTTCGAAACTACGCTGATAAAGCTGTTGTGAGAGATCGCTCAGGTTATTAACGTACTGGTAGATATCATCGGCGGGGTAGTTCGTGTTCGTATCCACGGCGGTATACAGCCCTTCGGTGATACGGCTGATTTGCTTTACTGACAATTGTTCAAGGATCGCATTCACTAAAAATGTGGTTTGCAGGTCGTTATAGGTCAGCTTGACAAAAATTAGCCGAGTACTTAACGCATTCAATACCCCGGTGAGCTGAATGGCTTTCAGATAAGCGTCTTTACGTGCGAGTTGGTTGGTATTGACGTCAATAACCTGGTCGATCAATTCAGTCACGGACATATTTAGCCGATTATTCAGGCGTACGGCTTCCAGAAAGAGGAAGGCGTCGGCATCAACCATGCGGGTGTCGTAGGTGTAGCGGTAATAGCTCTTACTGGCTTGGGAAATATAGTAGGCGCTACTGATGTTGAACAGATTGGCGTTGGCATCGGTAACCTGCGAAAGCTGCAGGTTGTCATTATTCAACAATTGCTCCATCAGATTGAGCATGGAAAGTGCTGCGATTTTCTGCCGTATACCAAGCTGCTGTGATATCTCGCTGTTCAGGTGTGGTTGAAAACGGGCGATTTTTTCACGCGCCACGCGATCGGCGTTCATCCACTGCGCTGGGGTAATGTGCGGGTTTATCAGACTTAAACGCTTTAAACGGTGCGCTAACAGCGTGGCCTGAAAAGCCTCTGAAATCTCTTTGGTGCGGGTAATCTTGTACAGGTTCAGTTGGTTGTCGTGATAACCGGTCTCAGCCTCAACCAGTTCATCGGAAATAAACAGGGCGAATGAGGACATCAGGGCAAAGGTAAAAAAATAGATCAGATATTTTACTTTCATGTGCGCCGCGCGTCCTTGAGCCAGTTGGGGCAATTATACCATTGTGGCTCGCAGGCTGTCTTATCTATACCCGGCGGGAATGGCTGTCGAGTAGGGGCCACAGGGGAGTGGCTGGTTGCCATACTCGCTGAGACAAATGAACTTTTTAATCAAAGAACAGAACCTGAGCACGTGATGAACACCACACGGGTTTTTAGCATTAAATGCTGATTTTGATGTTCCATTAGGTGCAGGAGCCTGACTGGCAGGGGGATTCGTCGATAATACCAGGATCCACCTCCGATTTCTCTGCTCTGGTGCCTTGGCATGTCTGGGTTTTTTTTGTAGCTGTGATACAGTTTATTTACAATCAGGCTCATCGAAATTTCTGCTTTTTCCCCATGGCGAAATAAACGCATGATGAAAGCCTGGCACCTGTAACTCACTGAGACGTCAAAGGGTTTTTATGACACAACAGCCACAGGCGAAGTATCGCCACGATTATCGCGCGCCAGATTATACCATCACTGATATTGACCTGGATTTTGAGCTGGATGCAGAGACAACTCGCGTAACCGCAGTCAGCAAGATTAAGCGCCAAGGTGCTGCTGACGCGCCATTGGCACTCAACGGTGAAGATCTGACGCTGGTGAGTATTGAGATCGACGGTCAGCCGTGGACTGCCTATCAGTTACAGGATAACAAACTGGTTATCGAGAATCTGCCAGCACAATTTACCATGACCATCGTCAACGATATCCACCCGGCGAAAAACACCGCGCTGGAAGGGCTGTATCTGTCTGGTGAAGCGCTGTGTACGCAATGCGAGGCAGAAGGTTTCCGCCACATTACGTATTACCTCGATCGCCCAGACGTGCTTGCCCGCTTTACCACGCGTATCGTGGCCGACAAGGCGCGTTATCCGTTCCTGTTGTCAAACGGTAACCGCGTTGGGCAGGGTGAACTGGAAGATGGCCGTCACTGGGTGCAGTGGCAAGATCCGTTCCCAAAACCTTGTTATCTGTTTGCATTGGTTGCCGGTGATTTTGACGTACTGCGGGACAGCTTCACGACCCGTTCGGGACGTGAAGTTGCGTTGGAGCTGTTTGTTGACCGTGGCAACCTGGATCGCGCCGATTGGGCGATGACCTCCTTGAAGAACTCGATGAAATGGGATGAAACCCGTTTTGGGCTGGAATACGATCTCGACATTTATATGATCGTTGCCGTCGACTTCTTCAACATGGGGGCGATGGAGAACAAAGGGTTAAATATTTTTAACTCCAAATATGTGCTGGCGAAAGCGGAAACCGCGACCGACAAAGATTACTTGAATATCGAAGCGGTGATTGGCCACGAATACTTCCATAACTGGACTGGCAACCGCGTGACCTGCCGCGATTGGTTCCAGCTCAGCTTGAAAGAAGGGCTGACGGTATTCCGCGATCAGGAGTTCAGTTCAGATTTGGGGTCACGTCCGGTTAACCGTATTGATAACGTGCGTGTTATGCGCGGCGCGCAATTTGCGGAAGACGCCAGTCCGATGGCGCACGCCATTCGCCCGGACAAAGTTATCGAAATGAACAACTTCTACACCTTAACCGTGTATGAGAAAGGATCTGAAGTGATCCGCATGATGCATACGCTGTTGGGTGAAGAGCAATTCCAGAAAGGAATCCAGCTGTATTTCGAACGTCATGATGGCAGTGCGGCTACCTGTGATGATTTTGTTCAGGCAATGGAAGACGCGTCCAACGTTGATCTGTCGTTGTTCCGCCGTTGGTACAGCCAGTCCGGTACGCCGCAGCTGACCGTACGCGACGAATACGATGCCGAACATCAACAGTACCGCCTGCATGTCAGCCAAAAAACGGAACCGACTGCGGATCAACCAGAGAAGTTGCCGCTGCATATTCCACTGGATATCGAATTGTACGATGCAGAAGGCAATGTCATTGCTCTGCAGAAAGACGGTTCGGCGATCAATAACGTATTGAACATCACCGAAGCCGAACAAACCTTTGTGTTTGACGGTGTCGCACACCAACCTGTGCCGTCTTTATTGCGTGAGTTCTCGGCGCCGGTGAAGCTGGATTATCCGTACAGCGATCAGCAATTGACCTTCCTGATGCAGCACGCCCGTAATGACTTTGCGCGTTGGGATGCGGCACAGAGCTTGCTGGCTACCTACATCAAGCTGAATGTGGCGAGACACCAGCAGAAACAGCCGTTGTCGCTGCCGCTGCACGTTGCTGATGCTTTCCGCGCGGTGTTGCTGGATGAGGCTCTGGATCCGGCGCTGGCCGCGCAGATCCTGACATTGCCTTCTGAAAGCGAAATGGCTGAACTGTTCGCTACTATCGATCCTGAAGCCATTGCCGCGGTACATGAAGCGATCGTCCGTTGCCTGGCGAAGGAAATGGCCGATGAGTGGCTGGCGGTGTATAACGCCAACAAAACCGACGGTTATCGGGTGGAACACGCGGATATTGCCAAACGCTCCCTGCGCAATGTGTGCCTGGGGTACCTGGCCTTTGGCGACGAAGTGCTAGCCGATCGTTTGGTGTCGGAGCAATACCGTCAGGCGGACAACATGACCGATTCTCTGGCGGCGTTGGCTGCCGCGGTGGCCGCGCAGTTGCCATGCCGTGACGCGTTGTTAACGGCATTTGATGAGCGTTGGCACCAGGATGGTCTGGTGATGGACAAATGGTTTGTTCTGCAGGCAACCAGCCCTGCGGCAGACGTGCTGTCCAACGTGCGCAGCTTGCTGAAACACCGCTCATTCAGCCTGAGCAACCCAAACCGCACTCGCTCGTTGATCGGCGGATTTGCTTCAGCGAATCCGGCGGCATTCCATGCCGCAGACGGCAGCGGTTATCAGTTCCTGGCCGAGATCCTCAGTGATTTGAACCAGCGGAACCCACAAATTGCTGCCCGTTTGATCGAGCCGCTGATCCGTCTGAAGCGCTATGATGTTTCGCGTCAGGCGCTGATGCGTAAAGCGCTTGAACAGTTGAAAGGGCTTGAGAACCTGTCCGGCGACCTGTTCGAGAAGATCAGTAAAGCACTCGACGCGTAACGGTAAAAGGACAAAGGGACGGCATAGTCTAATGCCGTCTCTTGTCTAATTCGCGATACGTCGTGAAGTTTCAGCCAACGTTGAGGGCGGAGACAGCACTCTGTCCAACACTTCGGCCTCCAGTTCTGCCAATTTACGCGATCCTTTTCGGCGTGGTCGCGGCAGATCAATGGTCAAATCCAACCCGATGCGTCCTTCCTCAATTAAAATCACCCGATCTGCCAGCGCAATGGCCTCACTGACATCATGCGTCACCAATAGCACGGTGAAACCATGCTGTTGCCATAGCCCTTCGATCAGCCCCTGCATTTCAATCCGCGTTAACGCATCCAAGGCCCCCAAAGGTTCATCCAACAGCAACAGGCGTGGACGGTGGATCAGCGCACGTGCTAAAGCCACCCGCTGTTTTTGGCCGCCGGACAGTGCCGCGGGCCACTCATTGGCGCGATCGGCTAATCCCACTGCGTTCAATGCGTGTAACGCGTCTTCTCGCCACTGGCCCCGTAACCCGAGTCCGACGTTGTCGATCACCTTTTTCCAAGGCAGCAGGCGCGCATCCTGAAACATCAGACGTGTATCCTCTCTGGCGCTGGCGAGCGGTGCAGTACCGCTCAGCAATGCGCCGCTGGTGGCTTTCTCCAGCCCGGCCATCAGACGTAACAGCGTGCTTTTTCCGCAGCCACTGCGACCGACGACGGCGACAAACTGGCCAGCGCTGATGCGCAACTGAATATTTTCTAGCACCGTGCGGTTGCCGTAGCGCTTGGCAATGGACTCCAGCGTGACTGGGGTACCTTGGGGAATACGGGCGGGAGCCGTCATAGCGCTTCTCCTTGTTTCAGTTGGTAGGCCGGATGCCAGCGTAACCAGACGCGTTCCAGCAGTTGTGCACTGACGTCAGCCAACTTGCCGAGTAAGGCATACAGCACAATGGCGACCACCACGACATCTGTCTGTAAGAATTCACGGGCATTCATCGCCAGATAGCCGATCCCCGAGTTGGCTGAAATGGTTTCCGCCACGATCAGCGTGAGCCACATAAAACCTAAGGCGAAACGAACGCCGACTATGATCGAAGGCAGAGCACCCGGTAAAACCACCTGGGTAAATAACTGGAAACCGCTCAGGCCATAGCTGCGCGCCATTTCAAGCAGGCCGCGATCGATATTCTTGATGCCGTGATAAGTGTTGAGATAGATAGGGAAGAGGGTGCCCAACGCGACCAGAAAGATCTTGGCGGACTCATCGATGCCAAACCACAAAATCACCAGCGGGATCAGCGCCAAATGCGGCACGTTGCGGATCATCTGCACGGAACTGTCCAGCAGGCGTTCGCCCCAGCGTGACAGGCCGGTAATAAAACCCAGCACAAGCCCAATGCTGCCGCCGATGCTAAAGCCGATCAGTGCACGCCAGCTGCTGATTGTCAGGTGTTGCCACAGCTCACCGCTTTTGGTCAGCGTCCAAAAGGCGGTAACGACGGCGCTTGGTGCCGGCAGAATGCGGTTCGACAGCCAGCCCGCCTCAACGGAGATTTGCCAGATAACCACCAGCGCTATCGGCAATGCCCAAGGGGCGAGACGATGCAAGATACGTTGTGTGCCGTTTGCCATAGTGCGGCTCCTCAGCTTTGCGACGCTTTTTGCGGAATATAGATATTGGCCACCACTTCTCCCTGCGCTTTGACCGGTCGGCGTTGAGTGGGCGCTTCGTTTTCAACCAGGTCAAGATGGGGGAACAGCAGTTCACCTACGCGGTAGGCTTCTTCCAAATGTGGATAACCGGACAAGATAAAGGTATCGATACCCAGGTCAGCATATTCCTGCATACGTGCCGCCACCGTCGGACCATCACCAACCAGTGCGGTACCGGCTCCGCCACGCACCAGGCCAACGCCAGCCCACAGATTGGGACTGATCTCCAGATTGTCTTTCTTGCCGCCGTGCAATGCCGCCATGCGTTGTTGTCCAACGGAGTCAAATCGGGCAAAAGCCTTCTGTGCGTCGGCAATCGTCTTCTCATCGAGATTGGCGATTAACCGATCGGCGGCCCGCCAGGCTTCTTCTGTGGTTTCACGTACGATCACGTGCAGGCGTATACCAAAACGGACCTTGCGGCCTTTGGCCGCCGCTTTGGCACGCACATCGGCGATCTTTTCTTTAACGTGCTCCGGAGGCTCACCCCAGGTGAGGTACATTTCAACCTGCTCGGCTGCCAGATCCTGCGCGGCGGCGGAAGAACCGCCAAAATAGAGCGGTGGGCGTGGCTGTTGTACCGGTGGGTACAGCAGTTTTGCGCCCTTTACCTGAATATGTTTGCCGTTGAAATCGACGGTTTCGCCTTCCAGCACCTTGCGCCAGACGTGGGTGAACTCTGCGGAGGCCTCATAACGCTCTTCGTGATTTAAATGCAGGCCCTCCGCCGCCAATTCCTCAGGATCGCCGCCGGTAACCAGGTTAAAGAGTGCACGGCCATTGGAAAGGCGATCCAGCGTCGCAGCCTGACGCGCTGCCAGCGTGGGTGAAATGATGCCGGGTCGTAACGCCACCAGGAACTTCAACCGTTGAGTGACCGGGATCAGTGACGCTGCCACCAGCCAAGAGTCCTCGCATGAACGGCCGGTCGGGATTAATACACCGCCGAAACCCAGTCGGTCAGCTGCTTGGGCGATTTGCTGTAAATAGCCGTAATCGACACTGCGGGCACCTTCAGTACTGCCCAGATAGTGGCCGTCACCATGAGTGGGTAAAAACCAGAATACGTTCAGGCTCATTGTAGGTTCTCCTAAATTATTGTGCGCTTGGGTGCCAGATGCGCTGAGAAATGTCGACTTTCACGGGCACCAAATGATTGGCATAAAACAGATCGGCAGTTTGCTGCTGAGCGGCAATGGTGTGTGCGTCTAAAGGCTTAATCGACGTCGGCGGGCGGTGATCCAGATAGGCGGAGATCACTTTCTCCGGCAGGCCCATCGCGTTTGCCAACAGTGTGACGCTTTGCGCCCGATCGCTGCGGGTCAGTGCATCGGCCTGTGTCAGTACATCGAGCACGTGTTGAATGAACGGCCCGTAAGCTTCGGCATAAGGGCGCACGGCAAGGTAGAACGAGCCGGTTTGATTAAGGTCGGTACCGTCACCCAGTACTCGCACGCCACCCTGCAACAAGGCAGCGGAATAGTACGGATCCCAAATGGTCCAGGCATCGACGTTACCTTGTTGGAAGGCGGCGCGGGCATCTGCGGGAGTCAGATAGATAGGCTGAATATCGGTGAATTTCAGCCCTGCTTTTTGTAGTGAGCGCAACAGCAAATTGTGGGAGCTGGAACCCTTCTGAAAAGCGACTTTGCGGCCCTTCAGATCCGCGACGGTTTTGATTGGGCTGTTTTCCGGCACCAGGATCACCTCCGCCTTGGGCTTTGGTGGTTCCACACCGACATACAACAGGTCTGCACCGGCGGCCTGGGCGAATATCGGTGGAATATCCCCCGTACTGCCTAAATCGATGCTGCCCACGTTCAGCGCTTCGAGCATTTGCGGACCGGCGGGGAATTCGATCCAACTGATTTTGGTATGAGGAAACCGTTGTTCCAACAGCTTGTGGGACTTAGCCAATACCAGGCTAATCGATCCTTTTTGGTAGCCGATGCGGAACTGTGCCGGATCCTGAGCGTTGGCCGTATTGATCCACGCCAGTGAGATGATGCCTGCCAATGCGCTGGTACCCAGCCAACGTCCCAGAGAAGAAAGTCGTTTCATGCGTATTTCCTTATATGCTGTGCTGTCAGGCGGTTTGGCGTGTAAGCAGGGTCGGGGAGATCTTTACCCTTGGGGGTTTACGGCGACCGAGGGCCAGATAAAAGCTTTCCAAGGCCTCCTCCAACCTGGCTGCCAGGTTCTCGGACAGGGTGACCTTTTCACCGTCCAGCACGATCTGGCTGTCATCGGCAAACACCCCGTGCAACACCTCCTGAGCTTTCAATGCCGCCAGCACGGGTTTTAAGGCGTAATCCACTGCCAACATATGGCCAATGGAACCGCCGGTGGCTAGCGGCAATACCACCTTATGGTCCAGCGCGCGTTCGGGCAGCAGGTCCAGCAGTGTTTTCAGTGCACCGGAAAATGATGCTTTATACACTGGCGTAGAGACCAGCAGGCCATCAGCCTGCGCCAGTTGCTCAGTGAAGGCTTTGATTGCGGGGCTGTTAAAGTTGGCATACAGCAAATCCTCGGCGTCAAAGTCGTGCAGGGTGTAGGGGATCACTTCCACGCCTTGCTGTTGTAACCAACTTTTACTCAGGGAAAGCAGTGCCGCTGATCGTGATGGGATACGAGGACTGCCGGCCAGTGATATAACGCGCATTGCCACTCCTTATAACTAAAAGTTAGGTTTAATGAGTAAATTATCGAGAAGTGTTTTAAACCTATCAGCAAAAGGGCGGGTTACTTAAATCTCATTTTTTGATTTTGATATGCGCAAATACGGATTGGCGGTGGTTTGAACCCTGGCGAGGGAAAACGGTTGCGTAAAAAACGCTTTTTTTGCTTTTAATCAATTCCAATTGGGCAGGGGATACCGGATAATACGCCCCCGGTTTGCAACCGGGAAATCAGGAGAGTACATGTACTACCCCCTCATCAGAAAAGCGCTGTTCCAGCTCGATCCCGAGCGTGCGCATGAATTGACTTTTCAACAGCTTCGCCGTGTTACCGGCACCCCGTTAGAATTCCTTATTCGTCAGGCAGTGCCGACC
This sequence comes from Serratia sp. CoH_122_TC_1, assembly GCF_058191755.1. NCBI lineage: Bacteria > Pseudomonadati > Pseudomonadota > Gammaproteobacteria > Enterobacterales > Yersiniaceae > Serratia > Serratia sp. CoH_122_TC_1. The sequence goes on along the minus strand of NZ_JBXWLA010000001.1, from coordinate 54,242 downwards.
AAGCCGGTAAGCTGCATGGGGCTCTCTTTTAAAAACCCATTGGGTTTGGCCGCCGGTCTGGATAAAGACGGTGAATGTATCGATGCCTTCGGTGCTATGGGTTTTGGCTTTGTCGAAGTCGGGACTGTGACGCCGCGCCCGCAGTCGGGGAATGATAAACCGCGTCTGTTCCGCGTTGTGGAAGCTGAAGGGTTGATCAACCGCATGGGCTTTAATAACCAGGGTGTTGATAATCTGGTTGAAAACGTTAAGAAATCTCATTTCGGCGGTATTCTGGGGATTAATATTGGCAAGAATAAAGATACCCCGGTTGAGCAAGGAAAAGACGATTATCTGATCTGTATGGATAAAGTGTATCCGTATGCCGGTTATATCGCGATCAACATTTCGTCACCCAATACTCCGGGATTACGTTCTTTACAGTACGGAGACGCGTTGGACGATCTTCTGGCCGCGATTAAAAATAAGCAGCAGGAATTGCATGCGCGCCATCACAAATATGTGCCAGTCGCTGTTAAGATCGCACCGGATCTTTCTGAAGAAGAATTGATCCAAATAGCCGACAGTTTGGTTCGCCATAATATCGATGGTGTGATCGCGACCAATACCACCCTGGATCGAAAATTGATCCAGGGGCTGAATTATTGCGAGCAAATGGGGGGCCTAAGTGGTCGTCCATTACAAGCGAGCAGCACCGACGTGATACGCCGTTTGTCACACGAACTGCAAGGGCGTTTGCCGATCATTGGTGTTGGCGGAATTGATTCCCTGATGGCGGCTCGTGAGAAAATGGCAGCTGGGGCTTCCTTGGTGCAAATTTATTCCGGATTTATCTTCAAAGGTCCGCGCCTGATTAAAGATATCGTTAACTACATCTAATATTTTTCCTTTCATTTTCGGCCGGGGGTTTATTTCTTCTCCCGGCTCGTCTATATTTTGTCCACTAGCATAAATATCGTTCGCGGAATTATCCGATGTTTAAGCGATTTTAGCGGTGATAAAATCACCTTTTAGGTAAATACAGCGTGGCATGGGCAGCAGAAGGATAAGAGATGAAGATAAAACCTGACGATAATTGGCGTTGGTATTTTGACGCCGAGCACGATCGGCTAATGCTGGATTTAGCTAATGGTATGATCTTTCGTTCGCGTTTCCCTGCCAAAATGTTAACGCCTGATGCTTTCGATGAATGCTCTTTTTGCGTGGATGATGCGGCGCTTTATTTTAATTATGAAGAGCAGTGTAAACAGATAAAACTCAGCCACGAGCAACGTGCAGAACTGGTATTAAATGCCCTGGTGGCTTATCGGTTCTTGAAACCCTTGATGCCGAAAAGCTGGCATTTTTCTCAGCAACATTATCCGTTGCAACCCAAGAATGGTGAGCTTGCGGCGGTGAAGGTGATGGAAAGCGGCGTTGAAGCCCGCCTGCTGGTGGTAGAAGCCGGCGATAACGCCAGCCTGTGCTTGCTGGCACAAAGCCAACTTTCAGTTGCAGGTCGTACCATGGTCCTGGGCGATGCCATCAAAGTCATGCACGATAGACTTAAACCCTGTGCGCAGGATGAGGCCTCAGCCCCGGCTTACGACAGGGCGGTATAAGGCCGATTACGCCAGCGTCAGATCGCTTTTTGGAATACAGCTGCAGCAGAGAATGGTGCCATTGTTGGCTACTGCGCTTTTCTTCAGCGGTGCCACTTCCCCACTGACCAAGGTGATGCGACAGCTCCCGCAAATACCCGCACGGCATGAATAAGGCACGCGGAGCCCTTGCTGTTCCAACTGCTCCAACAAAATCTGCTGATTATTGCCGGTAAACACCTTTCCTTCGTATTCAATGGTAACGCTGTGCGCACTGTCCTGCGGTGCCTGAAGGCTTTCAACGACTTTACCCGCGCCATAAGGGCGTGCAGGTTTAGTGGACAAGACTTCCACCGTATCGCCAACGCGGATAATACCGCTGTTGCGCGCCACCATATTTTGGCCAAAATCGACATCGCCGTTGTCAGCAGTGCGGAATTTCTGCAGGGTGCTGAGTGGTTCACCGCTCGGATGCTTACGGCCGCGTTCGGTGCTAACGGTAGTCAGTACACAGCGGCTGCAGGGTTTTACCAGATCAAACATGACGTCACCGACGCGGATCACCTGCCAACCATCTTCTGCCCACGCACTGGCACCCGTCACCACGAGATTGGGGCGGAATTGCTCCAGTTTGATACTACCTGGGCAGCGCTGTTGCAAATCGTTGAATGAGGCTTCGTTAATCAGCAGATAAGGGTAACCGTCGGCGAAGGAAAGGGGGATTTCCGGGTGCTTTTTAACGCGACGGGTGAGTTCTGGGCCGAGCCAGCGCAGCTGCACGTCGCGCTGAAAGTAACCGCTTAGCCAATCGTTAATGGGCTGCGGTGCAATCAAGGCGGTGAAATGGTTGCCCCAGACCTCTGTCGGCTGTGCCTCGGGGGCGAAATCACTGAAGCGGATGGCGGCGCTTTCGCCGTCCGGCGCGGTCAGGAACAGCCCATCGGGGAGCAGTGCTGGAGTGAACATCACCATCTGCGGATATTGGCGCGCCGTAATAAAGGTGCCATCCGGTTCGGTGATCATAAAAGTGCGATCAAAAGCCAGACCGCTACTGGAAACTTGCGCGTGAGAAAGCTGCAAACCACGAAGCGATTTCACCGGATGAACGTAGAGTTTCGAAAGCGTAATCACCCTTATCCCCGTGCGATTATTAAATAGAAGGGAGCAACTTTATGACAAGCGGTCTGGATTAGCTATAATGCGCAACAATTTTCTTTTTGGTGATAAGTACGATATGAACTCTCTGTTTGCCAGCACGGCGCGTGGACTGGAAGAACTGTTAAAAAGCGAACTGGAAGCGCTGGGCGCTCACGCCTGTAAAGTAGTGCAGGGTGGGGTACATTTTCAGGGTGACGATCGTCTTCTGTACCAAAGCTTGCTGTGGAGCCGTCTGGCCTCACGTATTTTGCTGCCGCTGAATGAATTCCGTGTGCACAGCGATCTGGATCTGTATCTGGGCGTACAGGCGATTGACTGGACGAACATTTTTGGCGTGGATAAAACCTTTGCCGTTCACTTCAGTGGCGTTAACGAAGAGATCCGCAACAGTCAGTACGGCGCGTTGAAAGTTAAAGACGCCATTGTCGACAGCTTTACCCGCAAGATGGATCAGCGTCCAACGGTTGCCAAACAACAGCCGGATATCCGCGTCAACGTGTTCCTGCAGCGCGATATGGCCAGCGTAGCGCTCGATCTGAGTGGTGAGGGCCTGCATCAGCGCGGTTACCGCGACCTTACCGGCCAGGCACCGCTAAAAGAAAGCCTGGCGGCGGCGATTGTCCAGCGTTCCGGCTGGCAGCCAGGTACCCCGATGCTGGATCCCATGTGCGGTTCAGGCACGTTGTTGATCGAAGCGGCCATGATAGCTTCGGATCGTGCACCAGGCCTACACCGCCAGCACTGGGGCTTTACCGCCTGGAATGGCCACAACGCCGATCTGTGGCGTGAAGTGATCACCGAAGCGCAGGTGCGTGCACGTCGCGGTTTGCAGGAAACCACTTCGCGTTTCTTTGGTTCTGACATTGATCGCCGGGTGATAGAAATGGCCCGCGGAAATGCCCGTCGTGCCGGCGTTGCTGAACTGATCACCTTTAACGTCAACGACGTTGCCAAACTGACCAACCCGTTGCCGGAAGGCCCGACGGGCACCGTGATTTGCAACCCGCCTTACGGTGAGCGCCTGGAAAGCGAACCGGCACTGATCGCCTTGCATAATATGCTGGGTCGGATCATGAAGAGCGCGTTCGGTGGCTGGCAGTTATCGCTGTTCAGCGCTTCGCCAGAGCTGCTGAGCTGTTTGCAGTTGCGTGCTGAGCGCCAGTTCAAGGCTAAAAACGGCCCGTTGGACTGCGTACAGAAAAATTACCAACTGGCGGAAAATCCACAGGGTACTGGTGGTGTGCAGGTAGCGGAAGATTTTGCTAACCGTCTGCGCAAGAACTTGAAGAAGCTCGATAAGTGGGCCAAACAGCAGGGTATTGAGTGTTATCGCTTGTATGATGCTGACTTGCCGGACTATAACGTGGCCGTGGATCGCTACGGCAGCAAGGTCGTGGTGCAGGAGTACGCACCGCCAAAAACGATTGATGCGCAGAAAGCTCGTCAGCGTCTGTTCGATGTGATCAACGCCACGCTGGCAGTGCTGGAGCTGCCTTCCAATCAGTTGATCCTCAAAACTCGCGAACGTCAGAAGGGCAAGAATCAGTACGAAAAACTGGCGCAGAAAGGCGAGTTCCTGCTGGTGGAAGAGTTTAACGCCAAACTGTGGGTTAATTTGACTGACTATCTCGATACCGGGTTGTTCCTTGACCACCGTATCGCCCGCCGCATGCTGGGTGAAATGAGCAAAGGCAAAGACTTCCTCAACCTGTTTGCTTATACCGGCACTGCCAGTGTGCATGCCGGTCTGGGCGGTGCGCGCAGCACCACCACGGTGGATATGTCGCGTACCTATCTGGAATGGGCCGAGAAAAACCTGCGGGTTAACGGTCTGACTGGCAAACAGCACAGATTGATCCATGCAGACTGCCTGTCATGGCTACAAAATGCCGACGAACAATTCGACGTGATCTTTATCGATCCGCCGACCTTCTCCAACTCCAAGCGGATGGAGAATACCTTTGACGTTCAGCGCGACCACCTGGTGCTGATGCAAGATTTGAAACGGTTACTGCGTCGTAACGGGACCATTATGTTCTCGAATAACAAACGCGGTTTCCAGATGGATATGGCCGGCCTGAGCGCATTGGGTCTGGAGGCGAAAGAAATTACCGCCCAGACCCAGTCACAGGATTTTGCCCGTAACCGTCAAATTCATAACTGCTGGCTGGTTACCCATGCCGGCGAAGGAAAATAATTACTATGTCGTTAATTAGCATGTCCGGTGCCTGGTTGTCCTTCAGCGATGCACCGCTTTTAGATAACACCGAAATTCATATTGAAGACAACGAACGTGTTTGTCTGGTTGGGCGCAATGGCGCCGGTAAGTCCACGCTGCTGAAGATCCTCGGTAAAGAAATTCCGTTGGATGACGGCCGGGTGATTTATGAGCAAGATCTGATTGTGGCGCGTCTGCAGCAGGATCCACCGCGCAATATCGGTGGCACAGTCTTCGACTTTGTGGCGGAAGGCGTGGCCGAACAGGCGGAACACCTGAAAGCGTATCATGCGATCTCGCATTTGGTGGAAACCGATCCAAGCGAAAAGAACCTGACGCGCATGGCGCAGATTATGGAGATCCTCGATCACCAGGGTCTGTGGCAGCTCGACAGCCGTATCAGCGAAGTGCTGTTGCAGTTGGGTCTGAACGGCGATGCAGAGCTTTCTTCTCTCTCCGGCGGTTGGTTGCGTAAAGCGGCGCTGGGCCGCGCACTGGTGAGCTCCCCGCGCGTGCTGTTGCTTGATGAACCGACCAACCACCTGGATATTACAACGATTGACTGGCTGGAAGGGTTCTTGAAGGAATTCCAGGGCAGCATCGTGTTCATTTCCCACGACCGTTCCTTTATCCGTAATATGGCAACGCGCATTGTCGATCTCGATCGCGGCAAGCTGGTGTCCTGGCCGGGTAACTACGATTTATACCTGCTGAGCAAAGAAGAAGCGCTGCGAGTGGAAGAGCTGCAAAACGCAGAATTCGACCGTAAGCTGGCGCAGGAAGAGGTGTGGATTCGTCAAGGCATCAAAGCGCGCCGCACCCGTAACGAAGGCCGTGTACGTGCACTGAAGGCATTGCGTAACGAGCGTTCGGAACGCCGTGAAGTCATGGGCACCGCCAAGATGCAGGTGGAAGAGGCTGTACGCTCTGGCAAGATCGTGTTTGAGATGGAAAACGTTAACTATCAGGTTGGCGGTAAAGTGCTGGTGCGTGATTTCTCAGCGCAGGTACAGCGTGGTGACAAAATTGCGTTAGTCGGCCCAAATGGCTGCGGTAAAACGACGCTGCTGAAACTGATGCTGGGGCAGTTGAAAGCCGACAGTGGTCGCGTGCATTGCGGGACCAAGCTGGAAGTCGCTTACTTCGACCAACACCGTGCCGAACTGGATCCGGAACGTACGGTGATGGACAACCTGGCAGAAGGCAAGCAGGAAGTGATGGTCAACGGCCGTTCCCGTCACGTGCTGGGCTATTTACAGGACTTCTTGTTCCACCCGAAACGCGCGATGACACCGGTGAAAGCCTTGTCAGGTGGGGAGCGTAATCGCCTGTTGCTGGCCAAGTTGTTCCTGAAACCAAGTAACTTATTGATTCTCGATGAACCAACCAACGATCTTGACGTCGAAACGCTGGAGTTGCTGGAAGAGCTGATCGACGGTTATCAAGGCACCGTGCTGTTGGTGAGCCACGATCGTCAATTCGTTGATAACTCCGTGACCGAGTGCTGGATCTTTGAAGGTAACGGTGTGATCAGCACCTTTGTCGGCGGTTACTACGACGCACACCACCAACGTGCGACGGCAAAACCGATCCGTCAGGTAGCGGCCGAGCAGAACAAGCCGGCGGCGGAAAAAAAGGCTGAACAGTCGAAGAAACCTGCCGTTAAACTGAGCTATAACTTGTTACGTGAGCTGGAACAGTTACCGCAGCGTCTTGAACAGTTGGAAACGGAAATTACAGCGTTGCAAGCGCAAATGAGCGATGCGGACTTCTTCACGCGTCCCCACAGTGAAACACAGCAGGTACTGACGGCACTGGCCGCAGCCGAAGGGGCGCTGGAAGAGGCGTTTGCCCGCTGGGAAGAGCTGGAAGCGATGAAAAACGGCTAACCGCTGAGAATACCGCCCGCGCGCTGCTGCGGGCGGTATTGCCGTACCGGTGAGCTACGTTGTTAAGGAGGATTATGGTGTGTTCCCACGAGAATCACGAGCAGCACAGCCACGCAACGCACGTACAACAGCAACAGGACAACCTGATGCTGTGTCCGCAGTGCGACATGCTGGTGGCATTGCCGCCGCTGGCCTATGGTTCAAAAGCGGTATGCCCGCGTTGTAAAACGACGCTCAGCTCCCGCTGGGATGAACCGCGTAAGCGGCCGATCGGCTACGCCCTCAGTGCATTGTTCATGCTGTTGCTGGCGAATATTTTCCCTTTTATTAATATGCGTGTTGCCGGTCTCGGTAACGAAATCAAACTGATCCAGATCCCGCAGGTGATGGTGGCGGAAGACTACGCCAGCATGGCCACGCTGTTTATGGTGTTCGTTCAACTGATCCCGGCATTTTGCATGGTGGCGATCATTCTTTTGTGCGCCAGGGTACCTATTCCTATCGGCCTGAAAGAGTGGATGGCCAAACTGCTGTTCCAGTTTAAAACCTGGTGCATGGTGGAGATTTTTCTGGCCGGGGTGCTGGTCAGCTTCGTTAAGCTGATGGCTTACGGTGATATTGGCGTAGGCAGCAGCTTTGTGCCTTATTGCCTGTTTTGCCTGTTGCAGGTGCGAGCTTTCCAGTGCGTCGACCGCCGCTGGTTATGGAATGATATTGAACCGGCGCCGCGACACGATCGTCCCATGACGGTAGGCCGTATCGGATTGCGCCAGGGCTTGCGTTCGTGCCAATGCTGCACGGCGATCTTGCCGGCTGAACTGACCCGCTGCCCACGGTGCCATACCAAGGGCTACGTTCGCCGCCGTCACAGCCTACAATGGACGTTGGCACTGCTTGTCACCTCGATCATGCTGTATCTTCCGGCGAATTTGCTGCCTATCATGGTCACTGAGGCGCTGGGTAATAAAATTACCTCAACCATCATGGCTGGGGTGATCCTGCTGTGGGGAGAAGGCTCTTATCCGGTGGCGATGGTGATCTTCATTGCCAGCATCATGGTACCCTCATTGAAAATGTTGGCGATTGGCTGGCTATGTTGGGATGCCAACGGCAGGCATAAACCCCGGGCCGATAGCGAACGGATGCACCTGATTTATGAAGTGGTTGAGTTCGTTGGCCGCTGGTCAATGATCGATGTGTTTGTGATTGCCGTACTCTCGGCATTGGTACGGATGGGACAATTGATGAGTATTTACCCGGCTACTGGCGCGCTGTTGTTCGCCATGGTGGTGATCCTCACTATGTTTGCTGCCATGACGTTTGATCCCCGCCTGACGTGGGATCGCGTAAATGAAACGATAAAAAAGGAGCCGCAAGGTGACGGAAAATAATCATAACGTCGCGGACGTTGAAAAGATCAAGCGCTGGTCGCCGGTGTGGATTATCCCCATCGTCACTGCGCTGATCGGCGCCTGGATCCTGTTCTACCATTTTAGCCACCAAGGCCCGGTCGTGACATTGGTCACCACCACCGCAGAAGGGCTGGAGGCAGGGAAAACGAAAATAAAAAGCCGCAGTGTCGACGTCGGTATTGTGGAGACGGTCACGCTGAGCGAAGACTTGAGCAAGGTTGTGGTCGAGGCGCGCCTTAATTCCGGTATGGAAAAACTGTTGCGCCAGGACTCGGCTTTCTGGGTCGTGAAGCCACAGATTGGCCGCGGGGGGGTTTCCGGTCTGGGCACGTTGCTTTCCGGTGCCTATATCGAGCTGCAACCGGGCAATAAAGGCAAAGCAGGCAAGAGTGACTATCAACTGCTGGATGCACCGCCATTGGCGTCTCCAGATGCCAAAGGGTTGCGCATCATACTGGACAGCGAAAAATCGGGTCAGTTGAATGCCGGTGACCCCGTGCTGTTCCGCGGTTACCGTGTCGGCTCGGTAGAGACCAGCTATTTTGATCCGAAAATGCGTGCCATGCGTTATCAGCTGTTTGTCTCCGCACCTTATGATCAACTTGTGACCAGCAATGTTCGCTTCTGGAAAGACAGCGGCGTGGCCTTTGATATGTCCGCGCAGGGCATGCGAGTAGAAATGGGCTCATTGGCGACCTTGTTCAGCGGCGGCGTCAGCTTTGACGTGCCGGACGGCTGGGATCGCGGTGAGCAGGCGAAAGAGAAGACGGAATATCAGCTGTTCGATAACCAACGCAGCATCCAGGATTCGCTGTACACCGTACACAAAGATTACCTGATGTTCTTCTCCGATTCGATTCGCGGCCTGCAGCCGGGTGCGCCAGTCGAGTTCCGCGGCATCCGTTTGGGTACCGTGGCGCAGGTGCCATTCTATAAAGAAGGCATGATGCAACGACTGGATAACGATTATCGTATTCCGGTCCTGATCAGGATCGAACCGGATCGCTTCCAGAAACAGCTGGGTGGCAATTTCGATATTGAAGGGCATCTGAAAGATGCTGAAGCTCGTGGGATGCGCGCCGCGTTGAAGTCAGCCAACCTGCTGACCGGTTCACTGTATATCGATCTTGATTTCTACCCGCAAGAAAAAGCCTGGAAAGGGCCGCGCGAGCTGTTCGGTTACCCACTGATGCCGACCACCAGCGGCGGTCTGGCGCAGATCCAACAGAAACTGATGCAGACGTTGGATAAGATCAACGCGATGCCGTTAAATCCGATGATCAATGAGGCGACCAAAACGCTGGCGGAAAGCCAGAAGACCATGAAGTCGACACAGCAGACCATGCAATCGCTGAACGACATCATTGCCAGCAAAGAAATGAAGGCGCTGCCGCAGGATATGCAGAAAACGCTGCAGGAACTGAATCGCAGCATGAAAGGCTTCCAGCCAGGTTCACCGGCCTACAACAAGATGGTCGGCGATATGCAGCGTCTCGATCAGGTGTTGCGCGAACTGCAACCCGTGCTGCGTACCCTGAACGAAAAGAGCAACGCGCTGGTATTTGAAGCCGCGGGCAGTAATGATCCTCAGCCGAAGAAGGCCAATAAATGATGAAATGGATTCCGGTAGCCCTGGCGCTGTTGCTCAGTGCCTGTAGCAGTACGCCACAGAAAACCTACTATCAACTGCCGGCATTGGGTACGCCGGCGCAGGTCAGCGGGGGAGCGACGTCGCGCCAACTGTGGCTGGAGCATGTAAGCGTAGCGGACTATTTGGCACAAAGTGGTGTGGTTTACCAAACCAATGATGTGCAGTACGTGATCGCCCAGAACAACCTCTGGGCCAGTCCGCTTGACCAACAGTTGCAGCAGACATTGGTGACTAACTTGAGCAGCGCGATGCCAGGCTGGGTCGTATCTTCTCAGCCGATGAGCAGCGATCAGGACGTACTTAACGTCAACGTTAGCGGCTTCCATGGGCGTTTTGATGGCAAGGCGATTATTCGCGGCGAGTGGGTGCTGAACCATCAAGGTCAACTGACCAAACGACCGTTCAACCTGGAACTGAAGCAGGGTGAAGACGGCTACGATGCACTTGTGCGAACGCTGGCACAAGGGTGGCAGCAAGAAGCACAGGACATTGCTGCCCAGGCCGGTCGTTTTTAGTCATAATTTGTACTAAAAGAGTCTAATCCCTCCCAACGTGAAATTTTACATTTACAGGTTGGGAGGGATTTTTGTTTTATTTCAATGCATTAACTTATTTTTGGCATATCAGCCACTTAGCAAATTCTACGTGTGTAGTTCACAAATATGACATTGGCGTGAATTTTGCGCATTGATCTTCCCGTCATTTAGCGCTATTGGTTAAACGTGGCTGCGCAAAAAGCAGCCATTGTTTTCTTTCCACCAGACCAAAAAATGAGGGAAACGAGGCATGAAGAGACAGAAACGCGATCGTCTGGAAAGGGCGCATTCGAGAGGTTATCAAGCAGGTATTTTAGGGCGTTCCAGGGAATATTGTCCCTACCAATCATCGGTGGACGCCCGGTCTCAGTGGCTGGGAGGTTGGCGAGAAGCCATGGAAGACAGGGCTGTGACCGCTTAAGCGGCTCCCTGTCAAAAAAAGGAACAACCTCCGCCAAGCGCGGAGGTTTTTGTTTCAGGTACTATTACCCTTGCCAACGTTTCAGCAAAATACTGGCATTCACACCGCCAAAACCAAAGCCGTTCGACAGCGCGTAGGTCATGGCCATTGATTCCGCTTTCTTCGCTACCAGGTGTAACCCTGCAGCAGCCGGGTCTGGGTTGTCCAAATTCAGCGTGGCTGGTGCAATCTGATCGCGGAGTGCCAGCGCGGTAAAAATAGTCTCTAATCCACCAGCAGCACCCAATAAATGACCCGTTGCAGATTTGGTCGAGGTGACGGCTATACCGCCATCTGTACCGAACAGATGTTTAATGGCGTTAATTTCCCCTAAATCCCCCACCGGCGTGGATGTTGCGTGCGCGTTCAGGTGTTGTACCTGTTGTGGCGTTACGCCTGCTTGCTTGAGGGCAATCTTCATTGCGCGGTAGGCACCGTCGCCATCTTCGGCTCCAGAGGTCATGTGATAGGCGTCTGCACTGGTGCCGTAGCCAACAATTTCCGCCAACGGGGTCGCTCCCCGAGCCAGCGCATGTTCCAGTGTTTCAATCACCAGCATGCCGGCACCTTCCCCCATAACAAAACCGTTACGTTCGCTATCAAAAGGTCGTGAAGCCGCCACTGCAGTATCTGCCGGCGCTGTAGACATGGCACGCGCTGCCGCAAAGCCACCCAGACTTACCGTGTCGATTGCGGCTTCTGTACCGCCACATAGGGCGATATCGGCTTCATCGTTACGAATCATACGGACAGCATCGCCAATGGCTTGTACGCCCGCTGCACAGGCTGTCACAGGGGCGCCGATCGGGCCTTTAAACTGGTGTTTAATTGAAACGTGACCCGCTGCCAGGTTCACCAGGAAAGAAGGAATGGTGAAAGGCGACAAGCGTTTGGCACCTCGGCTGTCGGTGGTGCGTACCGCCTGGGCGATGGCTGGGAAACCACCAATGCCGGAGGCGATCACCGTTGCAGTGCGTTCCTGCTTATCTTCGGTGTCTGCTACCCAGCTTGCTTGTTGAATAGCCTCATCTGCGGCTGCCATGGCGAGGAGAATGAAGCGATCCATTTTCTTTTGATCTTTTGGCGCAACAGAACGATCGGGATCGAAGCCAGCCTCGGCATCTTGTTCTAACGAAGGTACCTGGCCACCGACTTTCACTTGCAGGTCAGCAACGATTTCTTCCGGTAATGGGCGAATGCCAGACTGACCCTTCAGCAGACGCTGCCAGATAGCCTCTACGCCGCATCCCAATGGCGAAACGGCACCCATGCCGGTAATGACTATACGACGAGTGTTCATAGTGACTCCTTGGATGATTCTGGGGGGAATGCAGAAAGGTTCTGCTGCATCAGGGCTGCGCGTTGGCGCATACCTTCTGTCGCCGCAGGCCCTGGTGCCAAAGTAATATTATGCAGCGCAACAGGCTGCTGGGTGATGCTGTCGATCAGTTGTACACGTATCGGTTGTCCTGTACGGCGATCGACCAATTCTGCGCTAATACCGTCTTCGGCCAAGTGGGTGTTACCCCAGTGAAACAGCGCAGCAAGCACGGGAAAAAAATCGTTGCCACGCTCGGTGAGCAGATACTCATAGCGAACGGGCCGTGTTTGATAGCGCTGTTTATACAAAATACCGCTTTCCACCAGGCCCTTTAGACGGCGAGTCAATATCGTGGGCGAAAGCCCAAGGCTTTGTTGGAATTCATCAAAGCGGGATAAGCCATGAAACGCATCGCGAAGTATCAGGATACTCCACCATTCGCCGACACGATCCAGAGTGCGGGCTACCGGGCATGGCATGTTATCAAAACGGGTTTTTTGCATGGCACACCTCTCAGTAACTACAATAATTGTAGTTACTATTTAGCCGTTATAAATGTGCGTATATGAAGGCACAACATAATCACGGCGGGAAAATAAACGGCGACCGGGAAGGGCCGCCGTGACTGCGGTTAGAACGCAGCAGTGTCCTTGAACAGGCCCACTTTCAGATCGCTTGCGGTGTAAATGACCTGGCCGTCGACCAGAACTTCACCATCAGCGACACCCATAATCAGTTTACGGATGATCACGCGTTTGAAGTTAATGCGGTAGGTCACTTTCTTCGCGGTTGGCAGCACCTGGCCGGTGAATTTAACTTCACCCACGCCCAGTGCACGGCCTTTACCTTCGCCACCCAACCAGCCGAGGTAGAAGCCGACCAATTGCCACATGGCATCCAGACCCAGGCAGCCCGGCATCACCGGATCGCCGATAAAGTGGCAACCAAAGAACCATAGGTCCGGATTGATATCCAGTTCCGCTTCCACATAACCCTTGTTGTGCGTACCACCGTCTTCGGTCATTTTGACCACGCGGTCCATCATCAACATGTTACCTGCCGGCAACGGTGGGCCACCAGCGCCAAACAGCTCGCCACGGCCGGATGCTTCGAGGTCTTCTTTCGTATAGGAGTCGCGTTTTTCTACCATGTTCTCAGTAAACCTTATTTTATTGAAGGGCGCAGATTAGCTTACACGTGTACGCTGAACAAGTCCGATCAGCCGTGGTTGAACCAGTTAAGCCAGCGAAGCGGCCATGGCCAGCGCCGACGCTCCTGCGGATTCACCTGTGCAATCCGTTCCTGAATGGCAGCTAATAGATTCGGCTGCTGTTCATCAGAGTAGGGGTAACCGGTGAGTAATGGCAAGGCCTCCGCGGCGCTATCGACAGCCCACAGATGGAATTGGCCTTCGCGTACCGCATCGACCACATCCTGGCGTAGACACAGATGGCGCACGTTGGTTGCGGGCAGGATTATGCCCTGTTTACCCGTCAAACCACGGCGTTGGCAAACTTCAAAAAAGCCTTCGATCTTCTCGTTGACGCCGCCGATGGGCTGCACATTACCGAATTGGTCTACAGAACCGGTAACCGCAATTTGCTGTGTGATCGGCTGCAGTGACAGTGCGCTGATCAGTGCACTCAATTCAGCGAGTGATGCGCTGTCGCCATCGACTTCACCGTAAGATTGCTCAAAGACGATTGACGCGGAGAAGGGCAGAGGTTGGTCTAGTTCAAGTTCTGAAATCAGAAACGCCTGCATAATCATCATGCCTTTGGCATGAAGATTACCGCCAAGCTCAGCCTTACGCTCGACGTCGGTGAATTCGCCATCGCCAAGGTGGACGACACAGCTGATGCGAGAGGGCTCACCGAAGCTGCGTGGATGACCTGGATACTCTAATACCGACAGGCCATTGATCTGACCGATGACTTCGCCTTCCGTCTCAATCAGGATTTGGCCCAGCTCAATTTCATCCTGCATGCGTTCGGCAAGGTAGCTTTCACGCCACTCACGCGCATTTAACGCGGCTTCAAACGCTTTGGCGGTGATGCTTTCTTCTTCGGCATACAGTGCCGCTTCAGAAAGCTGCTGGACGAGCCACAGCGGGGATAGTGGCAAGTTACCCTGATCGCCACTGTAACGTACCGCCTGTATCATCAGAGGGTACCAGGCATCGGCTGCCAAAGGCGGTAGTTGCTTTTCATCAATCAGTGCATTGACGTAGCCACACCATTGAACCATGTCATCAACTTCGGTGAGTTGCAAATCTTCTTCGTATTCACCGTAGACTGCCTGTTCGCTCAGTTCCGGCTCAATATCATGGAAATCAGCAAGACCGTGACGATCTCCGACCACGATCAACCGCAACTCCAGCGGCATCGCTGGAATAGTGATTGGTAAAGGACGTGTTTCATCTGGGGAAACCCAGTGGAACTGACGTTGGGTGATCATCTGCTTCAAACGCAACCACAGCAGCGGCTGGGCTAGCAGGGCACGTGCCGACAGGATCAGTACACCGCCATTGGCCTGATGCACCAGGCCGGGTTGCAGGCTGATTTCGCCATTGTGGATCCTGACGCAGCCAAACAACTGTTCTGGTTCAACCCACTCCTGAAATACGCAGGCGCCCCCGGCGGAAAATGGCTCATCACCGCGGCTGGCAGGTTCTACACTTACCTTGCTACCTTGGATCACATAGTGACTGCCCTTGAACGCCATATTGTTAGGTTGCAGTTGCTCAACCGCATGGGCGATCAGCGCCAAATACTCACGCGTCTCCTGCGCTTTCAACAGCATGAAACGCGGTGGCGATTGTGGGTGGCAAAACAGCGTCAGTGCATTTTCCAGACGTGGCTGAATAGAGGCAAAGGACACGGGAGCCAACTGCGCGGCGGTATCAAATATCGCTTGATAAGGCGTAACGTCCGGCAACAGTGATTGCCATTCAAGTCGGTTATTGGTCAAAGTGTTAGATGCAATCGTCAAAAAGGGAAAGGGCGATTATACAAGAATAACGGCAGCTTGATACATGCAGAGTAGAAGTTGGTGTCCGGGAGTTTGACATCACGAGGCGACTGTGCAAAAAACAGTCTAAAAGGGGGCGCAATTGCCAGGGAAATTCGGCGCAAAGCTGTTATGCTTAATAAAGTTACGCGGTCACTGAAGAGTTCACGATGAAATATCAGCAACTGGAAAATCTGGAGAGCGGTTGGAAATGGAAGTACCTGGTGAAAAAGCACCGGGAAGGGGAAGCTATTACCCGTCACATTGAAAACAGCGTTGCTCAGGAAGCCATTGACGAGCTGCTTAAACTGGAAAATGAGCCGGTAAAAGTGCTTACGTGGATTAGCCGCCACATGAATCCGGAATTGGATAACCGGATGAAGCAAACAATCCGCGCACGACGTAAACGTCATTTTAACGCAGAACATCAACACACGCGTAAAAAATCCATCGATCTGGAATTTTTAGTTTGGCAACGTCTTGCCGCACTTGCCCGTCGCAGAGGGGTAACATTGTCAGAGACAGTGGTACAGCTGATTGAAGATGCGGAACGTAAAGAGAAATATGCGAGCCAGATGTCGCTTTTGAAGCAGGATCTAAAAGCGATTCTTGGTAAAGACGACGAATAACTTGATAACCTGCGAGAGCATTGTTATTGCTAATCTCACATGTTCTGGACGAAAAAAAACCCCGCAATGCGGGGTTTTTTACTAAGAGCGGTAGCTTAGCCTTGTGGCTGAGTTACAACGTCTTTGATACCTTTAACTTCGATCTCTACGCGACGATCTGGTGCCAGGCAATCGATCTGTGCTTTGGTAGCACGGCCAGCTTTGTAGCCACAGGTGTTACCAGTGACGGAATCAGCTTTGCCCATACCACGTGCAGAGATTTTGTCTGAAGGAATACCTTTAGATACCAGGTAATCAACAACGCTTTGTGCGCGTTTTTCAGACAGTTTCTGGTTGTATTGCTCTGAACCAACTGCGTCGGTGTAACCCAGAACTACAACAGAGCCATCTTTAGGATCCATAGAGCTCAGCTGAGTGTACAGCTGGTCCAGAGCCTGTTGGCCTTGTGCTTTCAGAGTAGATTTGTTGAAGTTGAACAGCACGTCAGACTTCAGAGTGAAACGCTTGGTTTCAACAACTGGAGCTGGAGCTGGTGCTGGAGCAACTGGAGCAACAACATCATCCTGACCGAAACGGTAAGAAACACCCAGGCTCAGCATGGTGTTGTCTGGACGAGCGCCGACAGTACCTGCATCACCGATGTTGCTAACGAATTGGTAGTCCAGGCGGGTAGCCCAGTTTTTGGTCAGTGCGTATTCAACACCAACAGCTGCCAACGGAGAAACGCCAGTGTCGTGATCGCTCAGACGTTGGCCAGTTGCACCGTAGTTAGCTTTGGAGTCTGCACGCCATACCATGCCGCCCAGACGAGTGTAGATGTCCAGATCGTCCATGATTGGGTAGCTCAGTTTAGCGGCCAGTTGAACGCCCTGCGCTTTGAAAGCACCGTTGTTCACGCTGCCTTTGTAAGGCATACGGCCAAGCCAGTCATAGCCCAGCTCGAAGCCCAGGTATTGGTTCGCCTGGTAACCCAGGAACGCGCCAGCACCCAGTTGATCTTTATGGGTCGGACCATTGCCGATACCATTCTGGTAACCGTTGCCGTAGAAACCAGTGTCATGGTACTGGGACCAGCCCAGTTTAGCACCAGTGTACCAGGTATTATCTTTTGGGGCGGCTTGCGCTACGGTAGCGAAACCAGCCAGTGCCACTGCTAATGCGATAGCTGTCTTTTTCATTTTGCGCCTCGTTATCATCCAAATAGGCAATGAGCTTTAAAGCTGTTTTAAGCCCTTGGTTAAATTCCTTCGCCAAGGTTTGAGCCCTCGTTTGTTACTCGGCCAGTTTATCTGGCGTTATAGAGCAACCTTGGCGATGTAAAGTCTACAACGTGGCGCGAAAGTTACAAGTGTGATGTGATAAAGCTCTAAAAAAAAACGCAGAATTGTACATATTTGCTAACATTAACCGACCAAAAAACGAGCAAATCTACGCTCGTTTTTTGGTGCGGAACCGCAGCCGCACTCGCTTTGTCCCTGATCCCTGAAAGGTTCCCTTAGAGGGTGATGAAAATGATGGGAAAAATCCTAAATTTACTTAATGATACAAAGAAGAGTGAATTTTTAGGGTGGAACAGTGTCCGTGAACCGGGTTTATGTCACGTTGAGGACGCATAATGAACCCATAAGCGTTACCTAATTCTGCCGCACGCCTTAATTTTAGACGATCTTCTTCTGTAAGATCGGGTAGCCATCCAAGTACGACACTATAGTTACCTGTCAGCAACGCCTTTTCCATTGCTTCAACCGTATCTAGCGAACTGATTTGGCTAAGCTGCACCACTTTTTCGACCGGCAGCCCAGACTGCTGTAACCATAATCTGCTCAGCTTTTGTTGCGGAGTCAGCCATAACAGCCAGCGAGATTGCAGACCTAGTTGCTGCAACAGGGGCAATAACAATTGTGCCACAGCGGGCTGATGCTCGTTGTAAACAAGTTCACTGATAAGGCCATTCTTTTTGCCGGCATCTGTATTTTCTGCAGCATTGTTCACCGCAAAAGAGGTGTGGCTGAAATGGGGTTTGTAGAGTGATTGAGTACGCATAAAGTATCCCGCCCGTAGTGTCACTGTATGTTTATACAGTACATCCTGTTGTGAATAAGATCAACCCAAATATTCGTAGTAGGTCTCATAATCGCGATTGTTTTTTAGACGATGAACTTTAGTGATTGGCATCGCTGCGGATAGTGCGTATTTTTCTAATTACTTGTTCACGTTACCTTTATTTCATTGATGAGGGGAATGATAGGACGGTAACTCACACCAGGAGAACATTATGAAAGGGACATCATCGGGAATGGTCGCACAGGCCAAAGCCTGTTTTTACGCATTAGGGGTTATCACTACACGCTCGCAATTCGGTGGTTACGGGCTACTGGCCGACGGCGTCATGTTCGCCTTGATCGCTGAAGGAGAACTGTACCTTCGGGCGACGGATTCCTTGGAACCCGCCTTTCGTGCACGCGGGATGGTCAATATGGTTTACTCCAAGCGAGGGGTGCCAATTACCATGCGTTATTACTGGGTGGATGAGGTTTTGTGGCGGGATCGCGATGAACTCGTCGGGCTCGCCTGGCAGGCTATTCGCGAAGCTCGCAGAGAGCTCCAAGTCAAAACAGATAACCAGAGTCGGCTTAAAACCTTGCCAAACATCGATATCAATATGGAGCGTTTACTCTGGCGAGCGGGTATTCGTAATGTCTATGACTTGCGGTTGAACGGTGCTAAACGTAGTTATCTTCGCTTATTGCAGCAGCAACATAACCTGGGTCTACGGGTGCTGCTTTCCTTGGGTGGGGCTATTGCCGGTTATCACCATGCGGCTTTACCTTCTGAATTGCGTAGCGAGTTGACCTGTTGGTTTGAGCGAACCGTGTCGTTGCTTCGTCATGGGCATCATCCAGACGTTAGGGGCCTCATAAAAGACCCCGAATAATCATGCCGATTTGCCTATTTGTGCATTAAGCATCGTGAGTTCTGGCAACAGTTCAATTACCAGCCCAATTTGCTGCAATACCAATTGATCTTTGCTTTCCGGTTCTGGTGCCGCGTGTTGGATACGTTCAGCCAGGCTTTCCAAAGCCTGGGTAATGCGCAGATTGTCTTGTTCTTCCAGATGCAGCGCACCATCGACATAACATACTGCGTCGTTCAGCAGATCCAGCGTTGCGGAATTATTCAGTCGTTCACGGTGTGCACCCAGCGCTGAGATATAGCTCAGTAATGTGTGGTTCAAACACAGCAGCCGGAAGGCTGCATCCTGAACCTCTTTATTGGCTTTGGGATCGGCAGACATATTCGAAATCACCGAGGCCAACTCTGCGTCACTGTTGTGCGCATCCCGGCGGGCGATGCGGTATGGAAGGCCGTTATCTTTACCCTGATGGTACTGCACCAAAATTGCGTCCAGATAACGGCAGTTTGCGTTCATTGTTTTACTGACGATTGCCGGTAATTGGCGGAATTTCCAGTCTGGCCAAATGAAACTGACCGCTGCCCAAGCGATAGCACACCCCAAAATGGTGTCGTAAACGCGGGGGGCGGCCACTTCAAAGCCTTCACCCAGCAGGTTAAAGCACAGCAACACCAGTAAGGTAATAAACATGGTGGCATGCGCATACTGCACGGTTCGAAAAGCGAAAAACAGGACGCCGCTAATAACAATCAGCACCATTTGTCCTTCAATCGAAGGCACGAAATAGAGAATTGGCAGGCCGATAAGAATACCGGCTAGCGTGCCGATAATACGCAGCGCAAGCCTGCGACGCGTGGCATTGTAATTGGGTTGGCAGACAAACAGGCTGGTGAGCAGGATCCAATAACCGTGCTGCATACCGGTAAACTGAATAAAGGCGTAACCGATGCACAGCACCACTGACATGCGAATGGCGTGGCGGAACAGGGCCGACTGAGGTGTCAAATGGCGACTAATACGTAAGCGAATATCGCTCCAGCCGGTGAGACGATCATCTGACAAGCTGTTTTCTTCCGCCTGGCCGTTGGCCAGTGCTTGTTCAGACTCGATATTCGCCAACTGCGCGTCAATCGCACGTAAATTTTTCAACAGGTGCGTCAATGCTTTCGTTAACTCACGGTTCTCTGGGGTAACGGTAATCTGCGCTAACGCTTCATCGATACGCCCAAATGCCGGTTCAAAACGTGGGTTATGTTGGTACTTTTGCCGCAGCAAAATCGATTGTGCCAACTGTTGGCATGCGCGCGCCTGCATACTGAGCAAACGCTGAAAACGAAACAGGATATCGCTATGACGGAATTGTCGACTGAGCTCCCGATACTGAACGTGGGCGGAACTGGCACGCTCATGTATGTCTTGTGCAACAAAATAGTAGTGCAATGTGCGGCGGGTCCCACGCTGGCCGCGGTCGCCTTTTAATCGGGTCAGTAATGAAACCTTGGCCTGGTTAAGCGTCGTCATCAGCGCACTGTTGGCCATGGCAACGTCCATCCACGGCAAGTCTGCATCATGTTCGACGTCGGGATCAAACAGGTTGGCCTTGGCATCCAGATAATTCGCCAACTGATTATAACAACGCGCCAAATTTTCCTGCAAAGGGCGGATGGGGAAAATCAGGTGACCAATCAATGTCAGCAGGTTGTACCAAAGAGCGCCAAGGATCAGCAACGTCGGTTGTTGATACCACGCGTCATACATCGAGGCGCCGAGCATGGTATACACTGCGATCAGTAAAGCTCCAAACGCAATGGTGGCGTAACGTTGCCCCAACGCGCCCAGCAATATAAAGCCGCAGGTTGACGTGGTCAGGCCAAGAGCAAACAACCAGGGATAAGGGAACAGCAGTTCAATGGAGGCGGACGCAACAAAGAAGCAGACCAGCGTGATCACCAGATTACGCAGTCTGCCAGTCAAACGGTCATCCAGATCGGTCAATGCCGCTGCCACGACACCCAGCGTCAGCGGAATGGTGAGCTTGGGGATGGCGAGCCACCAAGGTACGGCGGCTGCGCCGGCCAGCGCGATAAAAATGCGCAGGTCATAAAGCAGGTTGCTGTTGTAGGCATAACGGCGTATTGCTGGTGCAAAAGAAAGCACGAAAAACTCCTCAGACGGAGAAAAAATTAACGCTGTTGATACTGACGCCGTGCATTTTCAGTTCTGGCTTGTTGTGCCATTTCAACTGATACCACGCGACGACCCACTGGCCACAGGGCAATAGCGGCAATTTTGAAATTGGCAATTCCCACCGGAATACCAATAATTGTCACGCACTGCACAATACCTGCGGCGATATGTGACAGGCACAACCACCAGCCGAACAGGATCAGCCAGATGATATTAAGTAGCGAACCGCTGGCGGAAAGTAGCACGTTGCTTTTTTCCGGATACAGTTCATTTACGTGAATGGCTTCGTTGCCGAAAGGCACTAAAGACAGCTTGGTGATTTCCCAGCAGGAACGGGTCAGTGGCAGGGTGATGATCAGCACAACGCTAAATACCGTTGCGACCAGCCAGCCAAGGGTGGTGAAAAAACCGCCCAACACAAAATTAAGAATATTCAGTACAGTACGCATAGTCGTCATTCTGCTCTAATGATGGCCAAACCGCGATGCGGTTGCGCTTGGTATCAAAACGCAAATTCTATTCTACCCTTTTTTTAGCGCTAGAGTGCCACTGCTTATCACAGGTAAACTGGCAGGTATCCGTTATTTAAACTCAACATGGTTATGGCGCGACGATATGGAACTTAAAGCGACATCGCTGGGGAAACACCTGGCTCAGCATCCTTACAATCGTGTGCGGTTGTTGCACGCCGGTGTTGAGGTGAGCGGTGAAAAGCATGAATACCTTATTCCTTTCAATCAATTAATTCAGGTCAGATGCAAACGCGGTATCGTCTGGGGCGAGCTGGAGTTTGAGCTGCCAGATGAGAAAGTCGTGCGCTTGCATGGTACTGAATGGCAGGAAACTCAGCGCTTCTATCATTACTTGCAACAGGTCTGGCAGCAGTGGAGCGCGGAGATGAGCGAGGTCAGCGCGGGAGTGTTGCAAGAACAGGTTGAGCATATCCAACGTATCGAGCAACAGGATAAGTGGTTTAAAAAATCCGAACTGGGCAAATTACAGCAACAAATCCACCAGTCATTTGGCGCCCTGCCAATGCCGGTGGCACGTCTTGAGACGTTCGACAACTGTCGGGATGATTATCAGCTTTGCCAACAATGGTTGCAGCACGGCTTACGCAGCGTTGCACATCGCAATCAACAGTGGACAGAACGCATGTTGGAGACGCATCACGATTTCTTCCAAAACATCGAAAGTTCACCGCTGAATGATTCGCAAAGCCGTGCCGTGGTCAATGGAGAAGACTCCGTATTGGTACTGGCGGGGGCCGGGAGCGGCAAAACCTCGGTGCTGGTGGCTCGCGCAGGTTGGTTGCTGCGCCGTCAGGAGGCTGAGCCCGGGCAGATATTGCTGCTGGCGTTTGGTCGTCAGGCGGCAGAAGAGATGAACGAACGTATTCAGGCGCGTTTGGGTAAGGTGGCTATTCAGGCCAAAACGTTCCATGCCCTGGCGCTGCAGATCATCCAACAGGGTAATCGTAAAGTGCCGGCGATCAGTAAGCTGGAAACCGACAGCAAGGCTCGGCGCGCTTTGCTGATGACGCATTGGCAACAGCAATGTGCAGAGAAAAAAACGCAGGCCAAAGGGTGGCGTCAATGGTTAACGGAAGAACTTGAGTGGGAGGTGCCTGAAGGCGATTTTTGGCATGACAAACGTCTGGCTGAACGCCTGGCGGGGCGGCTCGAGCGCTGGTTGGGGCTGATGCGCATGCACGGGGGTAGCCAGGCAGAGATGATAGAGCAGGCAGATGAAGAGGTCCGTGACCTGTTTTCAAAACGCATCCGGTTGATGGCACCCTTGCTGAAAGCCTGGAAGGGGGCGTTAAAAGAGGAAGGTGCGGTCGACTTCTCTGGTCTGATCCATCAGGCGGTCAATATTTTGGAAAAAGGGCGCTTTGTCAGCTCGTGGAAGCATATCCTGGTGGATGAATTCCAGGATATCTCACCACAACGTGCGCAATTACTGGCTGCACTGCGTAAACAGAATAAACAAACTTGTCTGTTTGCCGTGGGAGACGATTGGCAGGCGATTTACCGCTTCAGCGGTGCCGAACTGACGCTCACCACCGCATTTGCCGAGAACTTTGGCGAAGGTGCCCAGTGCGCGCTTGATACCACTTATCGTTTTAATGAACGTATCGGTGAGGTGGCGAATCGCTTTGTGCAGCAGAACCCTCATCAGCTGAAAAAACCGTTGAACAGCCTGAGTAAAGGCAATAAGAAATCGGTGGCCCTTTTACCGCATGAACAGCTTGAGAACTTATTGGATAAGCTGAGTGGTTACGCTAAGCCTGAAGAGCGCATTTTGGTATTAGCCCGTTACCATCATTTGAAACCGCAAGTGTTGTCCAAAGCCGCAACCCGTTGGCCCAAACTGACTATTGAGTTTATGACTATCCATGCCAGTAAAGGACAGCAGGCTGAATATGTGATTATTGCCGGTTTGCACGAGGGCAACGATGGCTTCCCTGCTGTCGCACGTGAGTCCGTTCTGGAAGATGTGTTGTTACCTCAACCGGAAGACTTCCCAGATGCGGAGGAGCGGCGGTTGCTGTATGTGGCGTTGACTCGCGCCAAACACCAAGTGTGGCTGTTGCAGGATCCTGAGCGTCCGTCAGTGTTTGTTGAACAACTGCAAGATCTCGGGGTGCCATCGCAGAAGAAACCTTAAACCTGAGGCCTGGCGGTGGCCAGGCCTTCATCGTTACTTCAGACGATCCTGCAAATAGCGTTGATAGTCAGGGATCGCGATTTCAACTTCACTTTTGAACAGCGATGAGTCGATGAGGAAGTCGGCTGTAGAGCGGTTGGTCGCGACGGGGATATTCCAGACGGTGGCCAGGCGCAGCAGCGCTTTCACATCGGGATCATGTGGAACCGCATTCAACGGGTCCCAGAAGAAAATCAGCATATCAATTTTGCCTTCGGCAATCAGCGCACCGACCTGTTGATCACCGCCCATTGGCCCACTCAGCATGCTTTGTACGGGAATACCGCTGGCACGTTGGATCAGGTTGCCCGTGGTGCCGGTGGCATACAGTTGATGCTGTTCCAGCACGGACTTATTGTCTTCAACCCATGCAAGCAGGGCTTGTTTACGGTGATCGTGTGCCACCAGCGCAATATGTTTGCGCGCGGCGATAGTGCGGGTAGTAAATTCCATCTTGGTGTCCTTCGCGAATCAGGTGATGTGCGACAGATTACTGAAACTGCTTTTCACTGCCTAGCGTTTACACCTGAAAATGCGAAGAAAGCGCGCCTTTAGATAAAAGGCGCCAGAAGCTTAATGCACAGGCTGCTTGTTTGCCCAATGGAGAAAACGCTTCTGCGTCTCTTTGTCTGCTTGTAAGAACCAGTATTGCAGCATCTGCTCAGAAACGTTTTCACCTTTCAGCGTCACCGTGGGGGCGTTTAACGCTGCACTGGCCAGAGGGGGGGTTGGCGCGGTGGCGCGAACCTGTGAAAAGGCCGGCACTGAGGCTGGGCGATTCTGGCTATTGTAATCCGCCATCACTTTTTCCAGGTCGGCACTGAGCGTAGCGCCATCAGGGTGCAGTACGTCGTGCCTCATGGCCAGCGCGTTGCCATTTTTATCAATAACCTGATAGTTAAGTGTTTTATCGAATCTCTGGCCATCCCGAACATTTTCAATACGTGGCAGCTCAATAGCAACGGAGCTCACATTCTGCGTATTGAAGGTCGCAATCAGCGGCAGAGAGGTGTAAGCCGTGCGGTCGCTCTGCCCTGTACGTACTGACTTAGCCACTTTAAACAGCAACTGATGCTGCCCACCATCCAGTTCTAAACTGTCGGCACCTTTTAACAACGATCCTGTCATTTTCTTGCCGTCGACCACCAACAGGTCGATGTCGGGGGAGAGTTTCAGGGTCGTAGCTACGGCAGGCATGCTAATACTGATGCTGAGCAGCCCCGCAACCATCAGACCAAATTTCATCGTTATCTCCTTATAAGTGGCATCGCTATTAGTGTTGAACAGGCTACAGACTGTGTCAAAGTTTTTCAGCATTACCGTTTCATTTACAAATGTACACATTTATATTTATTTTGACATTTATTGGGCGCGGCACATGCTGGCAGTGACAGCATCAGACCGCAAAAATGGCTGGGAGTTTCCATGCGTGTGCGTTTAGCCGATCCCAGATCAATGGGTTACACTCGAGGTAGGAAAATACCCGTGAATAATTGGGAGCGGAGAATGCAAGATCATGACATTGCCGGCCTGCTACAGCAGGTGAAAACCATTGCACTGGTTGGCGCCAGTGATAAACCCAACCGGCCAAGCTTTGGTGTGATGGCCTATCTACTTTCGCAGGGATATCAGGTTATACCGGTCAGCCCAAAGTTGGCAGGGCAAACACTGCTCGGTCAACAGGTCTATGCCACGCTAAATGATGTCCCACAGCCGGTAGATATGGTCGATGTATTCCGAAATTCAGAAGCGGCCTATGAGGTGGCGCAAGACGCCATTGCGATCGGTGCCAAGGCATTGTGGTTGCAAATAGGCGTCATTAATGAGCAGGCTGCGGCATTGGCGGCCGAGGCAGGGCTGAAAGTAGTGATGGATCGTTGCCCTAAAATCGAGATCCCGCGTTTGGGGCTAGAGCGCTAAATAAAATAAAAGGCCTGGCATCGTGCCAGGCCCTTATGGGTGTTTCTCAGGCCTGGCACATCAATTGCGCAGGCGGGGGGCTTGTAACTGGTGACGGATAGATTCCGCCAATTCATCCAGCGATGGCTGTTCAGGATGAGCATCCTGCGCTTCCCCATCTAACTGTGCTTCCGCCAGATAGGTATGCACCGGTTGCCCTTCTTCGTCTTCCATCACCACGTGGTACCAAGGGGCAAAACGCAGGTCAGTATTCGCTGCTATTTCATCAGCTTTAGGCTGCTCCATAGAGTATTCAGGATCGATATCAATCACGACCCCCAAATACCCCAGCAGCTTATGCCGAACTTGTTGTCCGATACCGAATTTGCTGGCAATCATGATGACCTCCTGAGAAACAGTGCCTTACTCTCTATATGAGGGCAAAACAGCGTATTTCAAGTTACATCACCCGACACGCAAACCCTTTCAAATACAGCCCTTCAGGATAAGTCGCGATAACCGGGTGATCGGCAGCCTGACGATACTGCTCTATAAATTGTACATCACGCCCGGCGTCTACAGCGGCATCGGCCAAAATTTTCTGGAATAGTTCGGTTGGCATCAGACCGGAACACGAGAAGCTGAGCAAAATTCCACCCGGATTCAGCAACTGCAGCGCCAACATGTTGATATCTTTGTATCCGCGGCATGCGCTGGCCAATTGATTCTTGTTTTCGACGAACTTCGGCGGATCCATAATGATCAGATCGAATTTCTCACCCTGGGTACGGTAGGCACGCAACAGCTGGAAGACGTCATCACGCACAAATTCGGCTTTGCTCAGATCAAGTTGGTTCAGTTCGACGTTCTGTTTGGCGATATCCAGTGCCGCTTGCGATGTGTCGACACTGATCACCTGAGTACAACCGCCCATCAGTGCCGATACGGCGAAGGCGCCGGTATAGGAGAAGCAGTTAAGTACACGTCGGCCGGCAGAATAATTGCGGGCAGCCAGGCGACTGTCACGTTGGTCAAGGTAAAAACCGGTTTTATGGCCTTGCTGGATATCGACCAGCAGTTTCATGCCATGTTCGGTGATTGGCAGCAAATCAGGGGGCAGATCGCCCACAACCAAGCCTTGCGCCAACGGCAAACCTTCTTTTTTACGCACCGCGACATCTGAACGATCGTAGATGGCACATTCCGGGTAGCAGTGTTGCAAAGCGGTAATCAGCGGAGCACGCTGATATTCGGCCCCTGCGGACAGCAATTGCAGTACCAGGAAGTTCTGGAAGCGATCGATAGTGATGCCCGGCATGCCGTCGGACTCACCGGCGATCAGGCGATAGCCATCTAGCCCGTCACGTTCTGCAACCCAGTCGCGCCAGCTTTGCGCCTGTTGTAAGCGGCGGATGAAGAATTCGATGTTAATCTCTTCATCATGCTGGAAAGTCCAGACACGGGCGCGGATTTGCGATTCTGGCGAGTAGGCGCCGCGCGCTAACCATTTTCCCTGGGCGTCATGAATATCAATGGTTTCACCGGAAAGGGCTTTACCTTCAATACGTTGAACAGCGCCAGAGAATACCCATGGGTGGCGACGGAGTAAGGACTTTTCACGTCCTTTGGCGAGAAACAGGCGTACGGTCATAATTAAGAATGCTGCCAGCTAGGTAAAAAGAGTGATATCGCCGTACGGAAACACAGGCAATACCATAAACGATAGTGATAAGGGGGTCGATTATGACACAAGTTTGCATTGCTGCGTATGTCTATGGCGTGGTGCAGGGCGTAGGGTTTCGCTATAACACTCAGCATCAGGCGACTGCGTTGGGATTAAGCGGTTATGCGCGTAATCTTGATGACGGCAGCGTTGAAGTGGTGGCCTGCGGTGCACAACCGCAGGTAGACAAGCTGGTGGAATGGCTGAAAAATGGCGGCCCGCGTAGCGCACGTGTCGATCGCGTACTGGTAGAGCCACGCGGCACGGCCGATTATCAAGGTTTCAGCATTCGCTATTAATGCATCAGATGCATTTTACCGGTTTTGGCAGACCCGCTATTTTTGTTGCCTGCTTGGCTGGCCCTTTAGGGAATAAACGGTAGAGATAGCGGCTGTTGCCTTTCTCTTCACCGTACTTCTGCGCCATGGCTTTGACCAACATGCGGATTGCCGGTGAGGTATTAAACTCCAGGTAAAAGCCGCGTACGAAACGCACGACTTCCCAATGTGCCTCGGTAAGCGTTATTTCTTCCTGGGCGGCCAGCAAAGGCGCGAGGGCCTCATGCCAGTCGGCGCTGTTTTTCAGGTAACCCTGTGCGTCGGTTTCAATAACCTGACCTTCATACTCCAACATACTGCCTCGGTAACGGGTAATTCAGAACGGTCGCCAGTTTAGCAAACTTTGCCGCTGCAAAAAATAAAGCCCCGCCGGAGCGGGGCTTTAGGTATTTATCACGTGCGATATCAGTTGCTGCGTGCGAAGCCTAAAATGCTCAACAGGCTGATGAACATGTTGTACAGCGACACATACAGGCTGACGGTGGCGCGGATATAGTTAGTCTCGCCGCCGTGAATAATGTTGCTGGTCTCCCACAGGATTGCGCCTGCAGAGAACAAGATAAACAGCGCGCTGATAGCCAGATGCAGGGCAGGGATCTGCAGGAACAGGTTAGCGATGACGGCAACCAGCAGTACCACAAACCCAGCCATCATCATCCCAGACAGGAATGACATATCCTTGCGCGTGGTTAGCACGTAGGCTGAACAGCAGAAGAACACGACTGCAGTGCCACCCAATGCAAGCATAATCAGGTCGCCAGCACCGGTATTAATGAATGAACTGAGGATTGGCCCCAGGGCATAACCCATAAAACCGGTCAGTGCGAATGCGGCCAGAATGCCCGCAGGGCTGTTTGCCAGCTTGTGGGTCAGGAACATCAACCCATAAAAACCGACCAGCATCAGCAACAGACCCGGTGCCGGCAACCCCAACATGGTGCTGGCAGTGGCGGTAAGCGCCGAAAACGCCAGCGTCAAAGAAAGTAGAAAATACGTGTTACGCAAAACCTTATGTGTACTCAGCAACGAGTCACGCGAGGAGGATGAGACGACAATACGGTCCATAATGATCTCTCTTATCAGGTCATCACAAAATTAGTGACGATGATAGGCAGCGCAAGCGTTTGATTAAAGTTTGTTTACCAATCTTTACCCTTAGTTATCATTGTTGCAACCTTAAGCGGGAGTTGATGGTTTCTTCAACGCTTACGCGTCAAGTGCTGGTTTTTCGTTCGGTTGAACGGTAATGGGCTTTACAAGCGGATCAGCTCTGTTTATAGTTCGGCTCGTTGCGGAGGGGTGGCCGAGTGGCTGAAGGCAACGGTCTTGAAAACCGTCGACGGGAAACCGTTCCAGAGTTCGAATCTCTGCTCCTCCGCCATTATTTAGCTCATGTTATTTATTAACATGGGCTTTTTTGTTTTATGCCATCCAGTATGCCAATTCCGCCTGCCTTGCGCTGGTAGCCATGAGAATACATTGGACAGGTTATCATTCACCTCCGGTTTCATCTTGTTGCCAGCGCTCCCGGATAATGTCTGGCGATAATGTCATTCAACTTATCAACCCGTTCCCGTCACTTAAATGTGATACGCGCCATTCCCTTCTGAAATTCTTAATAGAAAACGTCTCATCCTTATAGCGGGCGCTGTGCCGCTCCTCATGGATATATTCGTCCAGATGATGGGTAACATCGGGGCGGTTGTCGGGAATAGGTTGGCCATCGAGTATCATCGCATGCGCTCAAGATCGGCTAACTTGCCACCTTGCCAGCCCCAGTTGAGTCCAAATCCCCATTCGTCGTGTTTTACGACACCTTCCACAATAATCTTTTTCCCGAATATGCAGGGACTATTCGATTTGTAGTCCCCACTAAGATTTTTGAACATGTTGATAACGCTCCGCTCAAACACCTCTCCCTTGCTCTGAGGGAGTTGTTCAAAAGAACTGGGGATGTTGGCTTCGCTGACGGTTCGGTCTGCATGTTTTGTCTCCATAAATAAAAATACCCGCCGGTTTAAGGGCGGGCGCTATGCGATGTTGTTAAGAGTGTTACTCGGGGAAATGGCGGTGTTAGCGTCAGGGATTACCAATCGAATAGGGCAAAGCCCGGCAGGGGGACAGACTGACAGGGTTCGAACTACTGAGGCGGCGGGGGATGCATCGATGCGCATAGTACCTTTTCAGTCGAAAGCACCGCATGCCGTTATCCTGGGAGCGCAGAGAGTGTGAATAGGAGAGTAGAATCGATATTCTTAGCCGGGTTGCACAACCCATGATTTCCTCACCCCCGTATGTTACGAGATAAATAAATTTATCTTAAGTAAAAGATAGCGACCTTACCGCTAAATCTGATCGTTGCATTTTTGCTTGCCCAGTTATGCGTGGCCTCTCATTTTTTTAAATAAAGCCTTAAATGAGACTTTTCTTACAACGTTGTCGTAAGTTATCCCATCTTGAACTTAAGTCAAATCGATCACTCTCTGAATACCCTTTCCCCATGCGGTTTATAAAGTATCGCCTAAGAAATCTCTTATTAATCAATTTAATGATCTATTTTTGTTAAATTAACTTTCTGTAATATCATGTTACATTTATTTATTTCCAATGACCCAGCTAACGTTTCTACACTCCGGCAATAGGTATTTATCCGAAATCTTCCGGCTTCAGAAAAATGCTTAAAAACATTGTGTCATGCTCGCTGGTGAATGGAATGTGCCTGCTTTTGACCCTGGCTTTATTGGCGTCGCTGGGTGACGTAAGGGAAGAATTGCTCTGGAATTATTAATATTTCTTATTAATTTCACGGTGGTATTGACCATTTCTATATATTTCATAGAACAGGGACAGCCATGTCTAACTCCTATCAGTCCGAGATCCCCAAAGCGCGCGTCAATATCAAACTCGACCTGCATGTCGGTGGGGCGCAGAAAAAAGTCGAATTGCCTCTCAAATTAATGGTGGTAGGGGATTACAGCAACGGTGCCGAGCAACGTCCGTTATCGGAGCGTGAAAAGGTCAACGTTAATAAAAACAACTTCGACAGCGTGATGGCCGAGTTTTCCCCTTCTGTAAACCTTTCCGTTGTAAACACGCGGGCCGGCGATGGCAGTGAGGAAAACGTCAGCCTTTCCTTCAATGAAATGAAAGACTTCGAGCCTGAACAGGTTGCCCGCCAGATACCCCAGTTAAAGGCGATGCTCGCTATGCGCAACTTGCTCCGTGACCTCAAAGCCAATCTTTTAGACAACCAAACCTTCCGTAAAGAGCTGGAAAAAATTCTGCTCGACCCAGCGCTGAGCGCTGAATTGCGCAGCGAACTGTCTGCTCTGGCACCGAAGCAAGCCTAGCGGTCGTGATGTTTAACGGATTAACGAAGAGAAAATGCTGATGTCTGTAAAAAATGAGAACGCCACGGGTGGCGAAAGCACCGTGCTGAAGAGTCAGGACGCGGGTAGTGTGTATGCCTCCCTGTTTGAAAAAATCAACCTGAACCCGGTGTCAGAGCTGAGTGCGCTGGATATCTGGCAGGACAACCAGGCGATGTCGGATGCGACCGCCGATGAGCGTCTGACTGCCGGGATGCAGGTCTTTCTGGAGTGTCTGACGAAAGCGGGTTCAAAAATCGAGAAGCTGGACAAAACGCTGATTGACCACCATATCGCGGAATTGGACTTTCAGATTAGCCGCCAGTTGGACGCAGTCATGCACCATGAGGCATTTCAGCAAACAGAAAGCACCTGGCGTGGGCTGAAATCCCTGGTTGACAAAACCGATTTCCGCCAGAACGTCAAAATCGAGCTGCTGGACCTGTCGAAAGACGATTTGCGTCAGGATTTTGAAGATGCGCCGGAGATTATTCAGAGCGGATTATACCAGCACACCTACACCGCAGAATACGACAGCCCGGGTGGGGAACCGATTGCCGCACTGATTTCTGCGTATGAGTTTGATGCCTCTGCGCAGGACGTCGCGCTGTTGCGCAATATCTCTAAAGTCTCAGCTGCCGCGCATATGCCATTTATTGGTTCTGCGGGCCCGAAATTCTTCCTCAAGGACTCGATGGAAGAAGTCGCGGCGATTAAAGATATCGGCAACTACTTTGACCGCGCCGAGTACATTAAGTGGAAATCCTTCCGCGAGACGGACGACTCTCGTTATATCGGTCTGGTGATGCCTCGCGTGCTGGGTCGCCTGCCGTATGGCCCGGACACCGTGCCGGTGCGCAGCTTCAATTATGTCGAGGAAGTGAAAGGCCCGGATCACGACAAATACCTGTGGACCAACGCCTCCTTTGCGTTTGCCGCCAACATGGTGAAAAGCTTCATCAACAACGGCTGGTGTGTACAAATCCGTGGCCCGCAGGCCGGTGACCTGCCGGAGCTGACCGAAGGGCTGGTCAGTCTGCTGTGGCCGCACTATCTGCGCACCATTCCGTCGATGTCGGTGGTGGAGTTCACCCCCGACTGGCGCGAAATGAAAGAACAGATGCGCATCGCCAAAGGCTTCGAGGTGAACTCGCGGCCGATCGGTGAGAAGGGTACGCGCTGCCGGTACACTACCACCCAAGAGGTTACCCTTCAGCCGCTGTCACTTGAAAGTGCGCGTCTGGCAACCGATGTGGATGGTCGCTCGGTTGTCACGCTTCGCTTTAGCTGCGGCGAACTGGCGGACTGGAGCCGTGTCGATCTCAGCCATATTCCGTTCTACTTTAATGCCGATGCGCCGCTGGCCTGCGCTATGCACGAAGCCTTCACTCTGAATGTGGCCCGGATATGGCTGCGGATGCCCGGCGATGCGGAAAGAAGACTGCTGGAGGGGCATTTCACTGCGCTTGGGTTTGCCGATGACGATACCCTCTGGCCGAAGAGCAACAGCAGTTTCAGCGGCTACCAGCTGTTGTTGGAGTACTTTACTTTCCGCGAGAAGTTCATGTTCATCGGCCTGCGTGGGCTGGAGACCGTGGCTTTTCCGGCTGAGCTTCCCTGGTTTGAAATTGACGTGGTGCTGGCGGAACGCTGGGCGCATGACTTCAGCTTTACCGAAAAACATCTGCGCCTGAACTGCGTGCCGGTGATTAACCTGTTCCCGCTGGAGTCCGACCCGCTGACGCTCAACTCCCTGCAGACCGAATACATGCTGCGCCCGATGCGCGTGCAGGATGGTCATACCGAGATATATGCGGTCGATTCGGTGATGTCATCAAGCCGGCATACCTACGTGCCGTTCTCGAGCTTTCGCCACAAGGGCGGAATGATGCGCCACGCAGCGCCGGAGTATTACTACCACACCCGAGTGCGTCGGGGGCCATCCGGGCTGCATAACACCTGGTTGATCCTCGGTGGTGAAGCCTTTGATAATCACACAATACCGGAAGATGAAAGTCTGTCGCTGACGCTCACCGGCACCAACGGTCAATTGCCGCGCCGGGCGCTGCAAAGCACGGTGCTTGATACGGTAATGAAAACCACCTCGGCCAGCATCGCCGTGCGCAACCTGTGTGCGCCGACGCTGCCCTGTTATCCCCCAGCGCAGGACCGTTTCCACTGGCGGGTGCTGAGCCATCTTGGCAGCGGGTTTCTGTCGATGATGGATAATGCCGACGTGCTGCGCGGTACCCTGGCGCTGTACGAGTGGACAGACAGTGAGATGAACCGCCGTCGCCTTGAGGCCATCCTCGACGTGAAACACAGTGAAACGGAGCGTTTTGAGCAGGGCTACCTGGTACGCGGCGTGCAGATTGAAGTGACGCTCGACAGCCACGGCTTTGCGGGAAGAGGGGATATCTCCCTGTTCGGGGAGATGCTGAGCCGTTTCTTCGCCTTGTACACCGATATCTATCTGTTTAACCGCCTGATTATCATCCTGCAACCGACCGGAGAGCGCCTGGAATGGGAAGAGAAGCACAACCGCCGTATTCCCGGCTGAGCCCGCGACTGGAAGCCGACCTTCACCGCATTAACTTTTACCGTTTCTGTCAACTGCTGGAGAAGCGTAATCCGGGCAAACCGCTGATGGGCTCAACCAGCCATCCTGGTGACGACCCGGTACGCTTTGCGCCCCATCCAGGGATGGGCTTTCCTGCCAGTGAGTTGAAGGCAGTTGAGTACGACGAAGATGATGACAGTAAACCACCGGTCATCCGCACCACATTTATGGGAATGTACGGCGTGGATTCGCCACTGCCGACAGCCTATCTTGATGACATTACCCAGCGCCGGGAAGGGCATGAGGCACTGCAGGGTTTTCTGGATATCTTCAGCCACCGTATCCTGACCCAGTTTTACCGCATCTGGCGTAAATATTCCTACCCGGCAACGTTCGAGCCCGGAGGCACAGACAGCATCTCTCAGTCTCTGCTGGGTCTGGTGGGGCTGGGTATTCCCGGCACCGCAAACCATATTGCCACACCCGTGTCCCGCTTTCTGGCGCTGCTGGGTGTGCTGCAGCAACCGGGCAAAACCCAGGAAGGAGTGCAGGCGTTGGTGACCCTGCTGGCCCCGAATACCACTGTGCAGGTGAGTCCGTACTGCCTGCGTCCGGTGGCGTTAAGTCAGCCGCTGGGTTTTTACGGCGATGATGATTTTCTTTTGGACGGCAACACGCCGCTCGGCGATGAAGCGATGGATGCCGCTAGCCAACTGCGGATTGCGCTCACGACAGATAGCGAACTGGAAGCGCAGGGCTGGAAGCCGGATGGTCTGCTCTATCAGGATTTTCTGGTGATGCTGCGGGTGTATCTCGGCTGGCGCTTTAAGGCAAAAATCACCCTGACGACCCATACCCGACTGCTGGTGGCTCCGCCGCTGGGCGAGGGGCCTTTCTGGCTCGGCATGAACGGCGTGCTGGGCGCTGAAGAGGGGGAACTCTCAGAGGATATTCCTCAGATCTTCACGACGGAGCTGGGCTATTACAGCGGTATGAAACCTGCCACACCACAACAAGGAAACCGACGTGTTACGTATACGTTTAACTAGAACCGCACGCTGGCTGTTGCCGCTGATAGCATTCAGCCTGGCGGGATGCGGGGTGACGCAGAGCGTCACCGATGGCACCAAGTCGGCCTTCAGCGCCCTCTTTTACAAGAAGATTAAGGTCCTGCACCTGGATTTCACGGCACGTGAGGCGTTGAATACCGACTCCCGCGAGAGCAACGCGTTGTCCGAGCCGGTAGTGGTTCGCGTTTACCAGCTGAAAGACCGCAAGACCTTCGATAAAACGGTCTATCAGCAACTGCTCAAGGATGACGGCATCATTCTGAAAGACGACCTGCTTGCCAACCGTGATGTGGTGCTGAAACCGGGCGGGGATGTGAACCTTGACATGCCGATGGAAGAAGAGGCGCAGTTTGTGGCGGTGGTGGGGTTATTCCGCCATCCGGATATGGACAATAACACCTGGAGGCTGACGATGGGCCGTGAAGAGCTCGATCCGGACAAGGCCCGGGTGATCGAGGCCGGAAACAATCATCTGACGCTGCTCCACGTAAAGGATAAGTGATGCCTCATACTCACCAATCACCTTCGCTGTATGAAATGCTCACCGGTCATTTTACCGGGGGCTTTGGTCTCAATCAGGTCAGCGAAGAAAATCAGGTCATATTGTCCGTGCTGGACAATATGCAGCGCATTCTCAACTGCCGCGCCGGCACGCTGGCTCATTTACCCGATTATGGCCTGCCTGATATGGCGAAAATCCTGCAGGGAATGCCGGGGACCGCCCATCAATTGATGGGGATGCTCTCAGAGGTACTGCTGAAATATGAACCACGCCTTAAAAACGTTGATGTAGTGATACAGGAGCAGACTCAGCCCGGTAAGCTGCGTTACGCCATCGATGCAGAGCTGAAGAGCATAGGTCTGGTGCGTTACGGCACCGAGTTTATGCCTGAGGGGAGGGTGTTGCTGCGCCACCTGAAACAACAGCAGTATCTTGATAATTCGCTGTAAGCCTGAGCAAACTGGATGGCACCAGCGCTTTGGTATTCCCTTCTTATATGGACATTCTGAATGAAATTGCAAACCAGCATAAACAATAACCCTCCGGCGTGGTAGACGAGTTAAATGGATATCTGGTCATGAAAGACTTTCCTTCCCGTAAAATCAAAACCGGTAGCGACCCGCGCACACTATCGGATTATGTCACCCTGCGCGATGAACTGAGTAAGCTGACGCATCCTGCGCGCCCGGATGTGAACTGGCGTTATGCTGAAAAACTTTGCCTTTCGCTGTTTGAGCAAAATGGTGTGGAGCTGCAAACGGCAGCCTGGTACACGCTGGCCCGCGCGCAGCTGGCCGGAGTGTTCGGTCTGAATGAAGGATTATCCATCCTGGAGACCCTGATAAGCCATCAATGGGGCGTGCTCTGGCCGCAGCCGGTACATGCCCGCATGGAAATTCTAAGCAGTCTGAGTCAGCGGCTACAGCAACTGATGCGTATGCTCCCCCTGAATTACAGCGATCTTAGCCAACTTTATCGGGCGGAACAGCACCTTGCTCGCTTGGGGGCAGTATTACAGCGCCTGGAGCTTAAACATCTCAGTCAGCTCGATACCCTACGTACCGT
Organism: Serratia sp. CoH_122_TC_1; assembly: GCF_058191755.1. Classification (NCBI taxonomy): domain Bacteria; kingdom Pseudomonadati; phylum Pseudomonadota; class Gammaproteobacteria; order Enterobacterales; family Yersiniaceae; genus Serratia; species Serratia sp. CoH_122_TC_1. The sequence goes on along the minus strand of NZ_JBXWLA010000001.1, from coordinate 18,044 downwards.
TATGCACAACAATGCCGTCAGACTGGAAAACAGCGATGACGCAACCCGCACCGCTCCGACTATTCAATCAGGTATCACGTTGCCTGCTACGGTGATGAATGATGCAGGGGCATCCACCGGGGCTCTTTCCGGTAGTCCGGCGGAGGAGAATAGTGCAGCGGACAGCGCAGAGAAATGGATATACGTTGCGCAGCCGGAACAACAGCCGAGCGTAGAAGTTTTGAGGGCGACACCAGCACTGGAAAAAAAGTGGAAATCCTTTACTGCTGGAATGTTCACCATGCTGGTGATAAGTGCGGTAACGGTGTGGGGCTGGCATGTCTTACACCGACCTGACCCGTTACAGGCTCAGTTTGCTGCCTCCCTGGCGCCGTTACCCGCAATACTCACGCCTGAACAATTGGATATGTTGCGTCAGCAATCTCCGTTACCACACACTGTAATCGCACAAACAGAGCAGCAGCTTGCCCGGCTGGACAAGCTTCCCCCTGGCTGGAGTATTGCCTACAGCCGGCAGCTTCTGGAACAGGCTCAGTCGTTGTGGCCGGAACAGGCTAAGCCTCTGGTACGACAGTGGCAGCGGCAGTTGAACGCTGCCAGCATACCGACAGAAAACCTGAATGGCTGGTATCAGGGAATGGCAACGCTACAAAAGCTGAGTGACAGGCTGAACGGGCTTGATGAACAGAAAGGTAAATACATGACCGTCAGTGAGCTGAAATCAGTGGTATTTTCCACCATGCAGTCCTTTAATCAATCGATACCGGCTGAAGAGCAACTGCGAGCATTGTCAGAAAAACCGGCTCAAGAACCTTTACCTGCCGCGGCTATGGCTCAACTGGAGATGCATCTGAAGCAACTGACTGTCCGTTATGCTGAAATAAAACTGAAAGCATCAAAATAAACAAATGTTAAGAACTATGAGCGTTGCTACTCTTTACCCGAATAACCGTGTCCGATGGACTAACGTCGTTTTTCGTCCCTGGAGTGACGAAGAATGACGCTACGGGAAAAGAATATGCATCTGAGTGTGGCTGAGCTACAGGATGCTCTGTTTCCGGACAGGACCAAAGAAACGGTGGAAAAAGCGCGTTTTTTTGTGTCCAGAAAAGTGCGTTGTACCGCGGGCATAAAAAAGCCGCCCCGGATGGGGCGGCCGTGTCGTCGCTGAGGGGATTAGCGTACCAAGTGCAGGAAGTGCAGATGCTTCTCGTACTGGTCAAGAATATCGTGAATGATCTGCTCTTGTGTCCAACCCATCACATCGTAATCCTGCCCACCTTCTTTCAGATGCACCTCACCACGATAGTATTTATGTTCTTCGTCGCGTTCCTCATCGTTCAACCCAGCCAAGGCAAAGGCCGGTTGAATGTAAGCACGCAGGCGAACTTCATAGACAAAGTTCAGATCTTCACCCAAATCAACTTCAAAACGGATGCGGTCGTCCTGCGAATCGTCAATCGAGGACGTGGTGTTTTGTTTAGCTAATTCGGCCTCCACCAACATCATGGCTGGCTGAACCACTTCACTGACAAAACGTTTTACCTGAGAACGTTTCGGGAAGTAGGCAATATTACGTAAGCGTCGCTGCCACGAGATTGGGTTACGTGCCGCAGTCGGTGCAATCGTGGTCATCACTTGGCTATCGCGTTTGTACGCATCGATACGCAAGGCTTTTAATAACCCGTAGATCGACACCAGCAAGATCATCGAGAACGGCAGGGCACTGGCAATGGTTACGGTTTGCAACGCGCTCAGCCCGCCGGCAATCAGTAATGCAATCGCGACGACCCCCATCATTGAGGCCCAGAAGATCCGCTGCCAGACCGGCGTTTTATCTGTGCCGCCGGAAGCTAACGTATCAACGACCATCGCTCCAGAATCCGCAGAAGTGACAAAGAACACCACGACCATTGCCATCGCGATAAACGACAGAATATTAGAGAACGGGAAGTGCTCCAGGAAGTTGAACAGCGCCAGAGCTACGTCGTTTTGCACCGTGTTGGCCAGATCGCGCGCGCCTTCGTTCATGATCAGATTGATGGCGCTGTTGCCGAAAACGGTCATCCAAAGCAGCGTAAAGCCCGCCGGAACGAACAGCACACCGGTGACAAACTCACGAATAGTACGTCCACGAGAAACGCGGGCTATGAACATACCCACGAATGGCGACCATGATAACCACCAGCCCCAATACAGCAGTGTCCAACCGCCCAACCAGTTGCTGGATTTTGGCTCGTAAGCATAGAGGTTAAAGGTTTTACTGACGATATCGGAAAGGTAGCCACCGGTATTTTCAACAAAGGATTTTAAAAGCAGTACGGTTGGCCCAAGCGCCGCGACCAATACCAATAACAATACGGCCAAACCGAGGTTCAGTTCGGACAGAATGCGGATCCCTTTGTCCAGACCAGACACTACCGACAGCGTTGCCAGCCCGGTAATCACCACGATCAGAATTACCTGTACCGTGGCGTTGATCGGCAAACCAAACAGGTGGTTGAGGCCGGCATTAACCTGTAATACGCCATAACCCAATGAGGTTGCGACGCCAAACACGGTACCGATCACCGCAAAAATATCTACCGCATGGCCAATCGGCCCATAAATGCGGTCGCCAATGATCGGATACAGTGCCGAACGTAGCGTCAGCGGCAAACCATGCCGATAGCTAAAGAACGCCAAAATCAACGCCACGATGGCATAAATCGCCCAGGCATGCAGGCCCCAGTGGAAGAAGGTTAGGCGCATTGCCTGTTTAGCCGCTTCCACTGTTTCCGGCGTCCCGGTTGGGGGCGAAAGGTAGTGCATCACCGGCTCGGCGACGCCAAAGAACATCAGGCCAATACCCATCCCGGCAGAAAATAGCATGGCGAACCATGAAACATAGCTAAAGTCTGGCTGGGCGTGATCCGGTCCAAGCTTGATATTGCCGTAACGCGATAAACCCAGATAAGTCACGCTTAACAGGATCAGTGCAACCGCCAGAATGTAAAACCAACTGGCGTTCGTGAATATACCCTGTTGCAGCGTTTTGAATTTACGATCGGCTAATTCAGGATAGAGGGCGGCAAATGCCACCAGGACGATGATTAATGCTGCAGAGATAAAAAATACCGGAGGATTGATATGGCTACGACGTGCCACAATTTCAGTGTCGTTTTGGCTCATAGAATACCTTCTAGCTAGTCCGTTAGGGAAATGGGGTTAATCCTTTAAAACAACGCCATAAAAAATGAGCAAACAACGTGCCCGTGAAATTTAACGCGATAAGTATATCGAAAAAACGACGAAATTGACATTTTTTGGTTTAAACGGCTATTTTGAACACCTTTATTAGACGTTTTAGCTATATAAAAATAAAACAATCAGGGCAGGTAATTCCCTCTTTTCGAAGGAAAAAATGCGTTAGCTGTATCAGTAATACCCGTATGCACATAAATACAGCATCAGGTTGGCAAATAGGGGGCATATTGGTAACACAACGGTGTTGTTAGCGCGTGGTAGAGCAGATCGTGATAGAAACGCCTATAACAGTGGTCAGAACCCAGGAGGATGTGCCGTTAACTATTGATCAGGGCAATGCAAAGGTTAGAATAGGGTTACGCGATTGTGTTTCGCGCTGTCATGGAGATCAAGATGAGTGGGTATCAAATAGCATTGTGGACGATGATCTTTCTGAAGTCGGGTGCATTTCTGGTGTTTGTTTGGTGGTGGATGTTCAAGCGTGCAACCAAGCCTTATGTCCGTCCCCAAGATGTTGTTATTGACGAGACACCGGATGATGACAATCTGACAATGGAAGAAGTGATGAAGAAACACGGAATTACGCGTGTGGAAAATCAAACCCACTAAGTATTCCTCGCCGTGTCCTGTCCACATCAGACAGAGCCTATCTCTACATGACTTGCAGCCACACCTGCAAGCCAGGAATCACTTCCCGGCTTGCACGTCTTTGGGTTAACGCCGTTTCCTTCCGATCAACCACACCATGATTAACAACGCCAATACCGCAATGCCGATAGCCGGAGCCATATAAGGCTGTAACCGGGCCAGCAAGGGTATTGGTCCGCCCTGTCTCAATACGGCAACGTCTACAGCGCTGACTTTAACCGCCGGGTTGCCATACTGTTGCAGGACATAATTGCTGATAGCGGCGATCTGCCGATCGTTTAGCGGATTAACATATGACTGCGGGCCAAAGTTCGGCATCAGTACGTGCTGGTCGCCGACCTTACGTTCTACGCCGAACAGTATGGCCGAGATCAGGTTGGCTGGGTTGCTGGCGCCAGTGGCAGTATTGTTGAACAGTGAAGGATAAGCCTGGTTTTTACTGCCGCTACCGTCCGCCTGATGGCAACTGGCGCAGTTGCCGCTGAACAATGCCGCGCCGTCGGTCAGGGTGTTATTTGCATTGGCTGGATGTAACCCGCGCAGTTGCGCTTCTACATTAAACGGCTTGCCGTAGCTATCAGCAGCCTGATGGTCGTTGGCGTCTCTGATTGGCGTCGTGCTTTTCAGGTAAACGGCAATGGCCGATAAATCCTCATCGGAGAAATATTGCAGGCTGTTTTCGATAGCCTCGGCCATACCGCCAGCCGCCTGGTTCTTGCCGGCGACCTGACCCGTTTTCAAATACTGAACCAATTGCTGCTCGTTCCAGCCGCCAATGCCGCTGATGGGATCAGACGTAATATTCGGAGCATACCAACTGCCGACCATGCCGCCTGCCAGTGCCTGGCCACTGTCCTCCGCCATCAGCACGTTGCGTGGCGTATGGCAGGTATCGCAATGCCCTGGCCCATTGACCAGATAAGCCCCTCGGTTCCATTGTTCACTCTTGCTGGCATCCGGTGCGAATCGGCCCTCTTTCAGGAACAACAGATTCCAAGCCGCCATGCTAAAACGCAGGTTGAATGGGAATGGCAGATCGGTCAGCGTATTTTTCTGATCGACAGGTTTCACGCCGTGCATAAAGTAAGCGTACAGCGCCTTGATGTCCGCATCGCTCAGTTTTGTATAAGAGGTGTAGGGCATTGCGGGATAGAGATGGGTGCCATCGGCACGAATCCCGTCCCTGACCGCATGCGCAAACTGCTCTTCGCTATAACTGCCGATGCCTTCAGCGTTTGAAGGGGTGATGTTGGTCGCGTAAATCACCCCCATAGGGGAACTGATGCCATAGCCGCCGGCATAAGGCGTACCTCCTCCCGGTTGGGTATGGCACGCCTGACAGTCCGAGGCGATGGCAAGGTGCTCACCTTTTTTGATTAGCGCAGCGCCGCTCAACGCGGTGTCATCCGCGGCTTGTGCGACGCCACCGCCAATAAGCAGCAGAGATAACAGTGTTAGTTTCAGCTGTTTTTTCATGCTTTCACCGCCAGCTTACGCGCAATGTCATCTGCGGCCTTGATGCCTAATGCCGCCATGGTCAGGGTACTGTTCACCACGCTGGCAGACGGAATGGCGCCACCGCCCGGTAACCAAAGGTTGGCATGGTCGTGAGCCCGGCAGTTGCCGTCTACTACCGAGTCTTTGGGGTTATTGCCCATAATGGTGCCACCCATAATATGGTTATTGGCATTCAAGCTGGTGGTGATGTTGAACTCTTCGGCGTCAAACAGCTGGCCTATATGCTCAAGCTGTTTATGTGCAGCCTCAGCGCCTTTGCGAACATAATCACCAACGTCGTAATGGATGTCTGGGCAAGGCAGACCATGAGCATCTGTACGGGTTTTACTCAATGTCAGGCGATTATTTGGATCTGGTAACGGTTCCAGACTAATAGAGAGATCGACGCCATAGGCGGCACGTCGGCGGATCTCAGCATCTAACTCTTTACCGACTAACCCTTTCGCCAAAGCCTGCTGGGTGGCAGGAACCACCCGGTTGATATTGTTGAGGATCATTTTATTGGCTGAGTAATCCTTGCGGAACTCGCCGTCACGTGGGCCAACCAAGCAGCTGCTTTGGGCGGGGCCACGCCCCAGCCAGAGCGGTTCTTTCGCCAGGAAAGTACAGTGGAAACCAGAGTGGTCCATCATATTGCGGCCAACCTGATCGGACGTGTTGGCAATGCCGTTCGGGTTGCGTTCGTTTGCCGCCATCAGCAGCAGGCGCGGTGTTTCTATACCGTTGCAGGCGAGTGCGAAAGCGTTGGCTGTGGCCTTGTGGGATTGTTTTTTGTTGTCCAGCCAATGGACGGCGGTAACCTGGTTCTGTTCATCAGTATCGATCTTGTATACCACGGCTTCTGCCAATACCACGGCGCCTTTCATTTCAGCACGCTCAACGTGATGGATGCCGTTGTACATAGCACCTATCGGGCAAATAGGTTGGCAGTTGTTATTACCACAGCACGTCGGGCGGCCTTTCCACGGGTGGATGCTTCGCCCCTGTGGAATAGGAACTGAACGGTAACCGTGCGGGTTAACCACTTCAGCAAAACGGATATCGCCGTGAGCCCAGGGCACCATATCCATCGGATAAGGCTTACTGCGCTCAACCGGAGACTGTTGTTGCGGATCGTTGGGACCGGCGACGCCGATCTCTTCCTCAGCCCGGCAATAGTAGGGTTCCAGCTCGTCATAAGAGATGGGCCAGTCGCGGCCAACGCCGTATAACGTTTTCATTTGAAAATCACTGGGCACGTGGCGCCAGCAAGAGGCGGCCCAATGCCAGGTGGTACCGCCGACGGTACGCAGATAACCCTGTTTGAAACTGCCGGCACTGGGGCCGCTCAGGGCTACATAGTTATTTTCCGGGAAATAAAGCGGTGCGGTGGCAAACTCTGATTGCGGGTATAACCCCTGGTAATCGGAGCCAGCGCGGTTATCAAAAGGCATATTGCGCCAGTTCTCAACAGCCTGGGCACGTTCTATACGCAGGCCAGCTTCCAGTACCAGCACGGAAAAGCCTTGGCTGACCAATTGATCGGCCATCATGCCGCCGACAATACCGGAGCCTACGATCACGATATCAGCCGATGCATCGCCATCGGCGGTAAATACAGGTTTTTTCATTAAAAAGCTCTCAGATCACAGGGGAACATTGACGGCAGGCGGGGTAGCGGTCCACCACAGCGGCCCATTGCCACAATAGGTAGGAACGATCAGGGCATCGCTGGCGGGGCGATACATCAACGCGTCTTTATAGGCGATCAGTTCTGCCGTTTGCCCGTGGCCGACGGTACCGGTGTACCATGCGGTGATGATTGCCGTAAGCACGTCTTGCAGGCCTGCCTGTGTCGCTTGCTGTTGCAACTGTTTTGCACTTTGGCCTGTGTGCAGCAAGCCGCTGATCTGCTCAATCTGCGAGCTAAACTGGGCATCCCGGTTATGCAGCGCGGTAAAAATACGCGCCGACATTCCCTGATCGATATCCTCATGTTCAGTTAATGTCTGAGAAATTTTGAAGAAACGAGCAAACTGCAACGGGTTGGCCGCGGCGGTATGTTGTTCCGCTTGACTGAGGAAAGGATAGCTAAGCAGGGACGTTGCCAGCAGGGTTGAGGCCAGTCCCAACAGGACTTCTCGTCGACTGAAACCGGTTCCATTTTTGGCCGGTAATCCACCATCGTCCGATAACAAGTTTTCCATGTGTTTTTCTCACAGCAGGTGTTAGTGCCGAATAAGGCAAAGGGAAGCGGGTAAAGAGTGATAAAAAATAATCAACAATGGAATAACTCCATTGTTTATAGTTTTGCGTCTAATAGTTTTGGAGAATATTAACTTGGCGATAACCTTTCGGCAATAAACTTGCTCAGGTGTCATGACAAAACAGCACGTAAAGAACAAAAAAAGCAGGGGCAACGCCACGTTAGGTTGGGAGAGGGCAATATAACTACGATTATTGAGGGGTAAACAATCAGCGCATTGAGCGACATTGGCCGCGCGATCTCAGAGCAAAATAGAAAACTAATAAAGCTTATTTATATTTTCTCTGCCGTTATTATTTTTTAATCCAAACAAATAAAAAAACCCGCCGCAGCGGGTTTCCGGTGAATAGGTTAACTTTTGCAGCCCATCAGTTCCGGCAGAACACCCGGTTTGGCCTTGAGTGAAGCCTGCACATCATCCGGCAGACCCGCCCAGATAATTAACCCAGTGCGCTTTTCGATTTCATTCACTGTCACGCGGTACTGGCAGAAGTCGGCATTCTTCGGGGTGTTTTGATCAAACAGAAACGCGGCATAGTGGTTCACCTCCGGGCTGTTGTTGATGAAGATCACCTTCCAATAAGCACTCGGGATCGTATGTGCTTTTTGAGTACCCGGCAATTTGCCCATATCACGCTCGTACAGTGGGCCAGTTACGGTATACACCGAGCTGATGTCTGCTCGATCAATCAGTTTTCGTTCCTGATCTTCCAATCGCGCCCAAGACCCTTGGTTCAGATCGGCCATTTGTGGCGTGATGTTGGAAAGGTAGTTCAAGGATTCCCAGTCTGACACACCCGCCAATGACGCCAGCGGTGCCTGATGCCCACGATCCACCTTCAGCGCTGCATTGGCGCCGGTATAGTCTGCCGGCACCAGCGTATCAGCTGGGTTCAGCGCCGGATCGGCCTTCCAGTTGCGTGTCTTGCCACTGGCAGGCGTGTCCTTGGTAATGTGATAAGCCACCCAGTTGGCGAATTTGGTGGTGCTATTGTTATTCAACGTATAAGCATGACGAACGATTGACAGGTTACTGCTGCCGCCCGTTGGGCAACCGACCGCACAGTTGTCGATAGACTCCAGCGTGTCTGCGGAGGCCTGGGCAGTAAATAGCAGTGCGGCGATAGCGAACATCTTGTTAAAGCGCATATTCATATCCTCAATAAGTAAAATTATGCTGTATGTATATACAGTAAAATTAACTTATCTCAATGAAACGAATACAACAATGAAACACATTCACATTACGAATGTGTCATCGTTGGTACAGCACAGTGGGTAATTAATAAAGAGACTGGGCTGACAGCGCCGTAAAAGTATTAAAAACGCCAAAAGGCGCGTGAGCAGAGGATCAGCATAGGGTAGATCTCAAGACGCCCAAGCAGCATCGCCGCGCACATCAACCATTTTGCAGCGTTGCTGAGCGTGCCAAAACCGGCGGCTGTTTCCCCGAATCCCAGGCCCATATTATTGATACAGGCGGCGACGGTCGCAAAAGAGGTGACCAGGTCATAACCCATCAGGTTCAGCAACCAGACGAAGAAACAGCTGAAAAACACGTAGAGGAAAAAGAAGCTCCAGACAGAACGCAACACGCGATCCTGAATGGGGGCGTTGCCGACCTTGATCGTGAAAACGGCGTTAGGGTGCACCAGTTGGTTAATCTCATGCCGGCTCTGTTTGTACATAATCAGAAAACGCAGCGCTTTGATGCCACCGCAGGTTGAGCCGACGCAGCCACCGAAAAAGCTCGCTGCCAGAAGGAGCATGATTGTGTGGGAGGGCATTTTGGCATAGTCGGCGGTGGCTAAACCATTATCGGTCATCATCGAACTGGTGAGGAAAAAACCGTGAACGAAGGCGTCCTTGGCACCGTACATCCCCGAACGGTAAAGCTCGAAACAGACAATCGCCACGATGATCGACAGTACCAACAGGAAAAAACGCAGTTCCGGGTTTTTATACAGTGGTTTCAGGCTGCGGCGGCCCACGGCGACGAAATACAGCGTGAAATTTACTGCCGCCAAAATAGAAAAAATACCGCCGACCATTTCGACAGCCGAACTGTCGTAATAGCCCAGGCTCTCATTACGGGTGGAGAATCCCCCGAGTGAAACGGTGGAAATCCCATGGCAAAGGGCATCGAACCACGGCATACCGGCAAGACGAAATGCGACCGTACAGGCCAGCCCCAAGCCGAGATAGATAAGCCACAGATTTTTAGAGGTGTCGGCCAGGCGCGGGGTCAGACGTTCTTCTTTAAAAGGCCCAGGCATTTCCGATTGATAAAGCTTGGCACCCCCAATGCCCAACAACGGCAACACTGCGACGGCCAAGACAATGACGCCGAGACCACCGATAAAATTGAGTTGAGAGCGGTAGTAGAGGACGGATTTAGGTAAGCCAGAGACGTCATTAAGTACCGAGGCACCCGTGGTGGTAATACCGGAGACGCCTTCAAACATGGCATCTGTCAGGCTGATGTTTAACGTGTTATCCATCCACAATGGCAGGGCACTGACGACAGAGAACAGAAGCCAAAACATCACAATGATCAGAAAACCGTCTTGAGTGCGCAATTGTACCCTGGACTGTCGGGTACTGAACCAGCCCAGGCCGCCAAGTGAGCCGGCAATGACCAACGTATAGAAGAAGGAAAAGACGCTTTTTTCTTTATATAAAAGTGCCACCAGTAGAGGTGGGATCATCGACAGGCTGTAAAGAAAAACTAAAAAACTGCAAAGGTGAATAACGACCAGAATCTGCTTGTTCTTGACCATACTTGCGCCCGAGTTGCCTGTCGGCAATGCGTCAATTTATTCTTTAAGAATACAAAGAATAAGGCAGACGATATAAAAAAAACGTAAAAATTCATATCGCCTGAGAAGGTTGGCACGTTTTTTAACCGTGCTGGTGATTATTCCAACAGGTTATTTACAGTGCGACGCACGTATTGCGTCATTTGCGCCAGATCCTCGGGTGACACCGGGCCGCCGCCGGCACGTACCACTTGTTGTTCTATTTGAGCGATCTCTTGCTCGACTTTATTGGCAATCTGCACCTTGACGATTTTATCCACCGACGAGAGCAGGACTTTAAGTACCACTTTCAGTGCCACATTCTCGCAGAACGAATCGTAGTGATGGATCGCAGGCGGCGCCGCAGGGGGTTCGGGTGCGCGCGGGGCCATAGCCTTAAAACTGTCTACATTTTCAATAATAAGATCCATGTCTCTTATTAGTTCATCAAAATCTTTAGACACTGACTTATTTCCCTTCGCTATGCGCAAAAACAGAACGCCCGTCATCAGGGCAAATGCCGATGCTTGACGGGCAGAACGAATTTCGACCGTGACGTTCAGGTAGTGAATGGCAGGCTGAGCGGCATTTTAACCTTGCTGCGGGTTGGCAACAAGATGGGGCCGAACGAATCAACGGCCCCGTCAGGCAGGTAACGGCAGGTTATCGCTTAACTTTTCAGCTTGGTGGTGATTTTCGTCACGTGTTCACCCTGGTAGCGGGCGATAGTCAGCTCTTCTTGGCTAGGTTGGCGTGATCCGTCGGCACCGGCAATGGTTGTTGCACCGTAAGGCGTGCCGCCGCGCGTATGGGAAACGTCAAACAGTTCTGGGGTGGCGTAGCCGATTGGTACAATAATAAAACCGTGGTGCGCCAACGTGGTCCAGGTGGAGGTGATCGTGTGCTCCTGGCCGCCGCCTGTTCCGGTAGAGGAAAAGACGCTACCTACCTTGCCATATAGCGCGCCAGAAGCCCACAGCCCGCCCGTCTGATCGAGGAAGGTGCGCATCTGCCCAGCCATGTTGCCAAAGCGCGTCGGCGTGCCGAAGATAATACCATCGTAATCGGCCAGTTCCTGTGGCGTAGCGATAGGGGCTTTTTGATTTTGCTTACCGCCCGCTTTGGCAAAGGCGTCTGCCGGGATGGTTTCCGGAACGCGTTTGAGTGTGACTTCAGCACCACTGACTCTGCGGGCGCCTTCTGCAACCGCCTCTGCCAGGGTTTCAATATGTCCGTACATTGAGTAATACAGAACCAAAATTTTCGCCATGTTCCTTGCTCCGTTCGGGGGGATTGAAAGATATGCCCCCTAAGCATAGGAGTGAATGCGGAACTTATCCTTACGGCGTTATTTTATCCCTGCCACTGCCAGCAGTGCACCAAAGGTGATCAGCAAACCACCAAACACCCTGTCGATGCCTTTACGCAGCCGCAGGAGGCGCGCATTGATACCGGGCGCGGAAAACAGCAGGGCGACGGCACCGAACCAGAGGATATGAGCAAGTGCAATGAATAATCCGTAACCTATTTGCACACTCAATGGCGTCTGTGGGTTAACCACTTGCATAAACAGGCTGACGATAAAAATGGTGGTTTTGGGGTTTAGCACGTTAGTTAAAAAGCCAGTTTTCAGCGCGGCGAAGTCGCTAACGGCGGTCGGCGTGGCCGAAGAGTCTACCGTATTGGTGCCGGCGTGGCGCAGCATACTGACGCCAAGGTAGATCAGGTAGGCGGCACCCACCGCTTTCAACAGCGTGAACAGCCACAATGATTGTTGGATCAATACACCCACCCCAATCAGGGTATAGCTGACGTGGATAAGCACACCAGCGCCAATGCCGCAGGCAGTCAGCACGCCGGCACGGCGGGAAAGCAGCAGGCTATTGCGTGACACCATAGCGAAATCGGGCCCCGGGCTGATGACGGCGAGTAAAGTGATGGTGACGACAGCGATGAGTTCGGTCATAGTTATCCTGTAGGAAAATCAGAAGAGAGTGGCTGATTTATAAAAGGAATGGCCGACGGTGACAAACGATGAAAACTGACGATATCGGTGAGAAAAACTCACGCAAGATTAACCGGCCGCTGTCGCTGGGGGGCTTGCGTTGTTTTGAGGCGGCAGCAAGGTTGGAAAGTTTCACTCAGGCGGCAAACAGCCTGAGCCTGACGCACGGCGCGGTCAGCCGTGCGGTCAGGGCGCTGGAAGATGAGCTCGGCGTTGCGCTGTTCGAACGCCGCCATCGGCGGGTACATCTCACTGATGGCGGAAGAATGCTGTTGCAAGCATCACAACAGGCGTTCGGCATTCTGGAACATACGGCACAAACACTGCGACAGCAGGCGCAGGATGCCCCGCTGGTCTTGTCGTGTGAGCCGACGCTGTTGATGCGTTGGCTGATACCGCGTTTGCCTGCTTTTCAGTTAGCACACCCTGATATCAACCTGCAGCTGGTTGCGGGGGGCGGGCCGTTTTCGTTTCAAGACGGTATTAGCGCCGCTATCCGCCGTAACGATTTTGACTGGGGCGATAAACTGCACAGCGTGGCGCTGTTCGATGAACGGGTCGGGCCGGTGTGCAAGCCTGAAATGGTGCAACGTTTTATTGCCGTTAATGCTGGCCAGTCCACCCTGAGTCATGATGCCGTATTGCTGCATTCCGCTACGCGTCCCGATGCCTGGCAACAGTGGGCGCAGTTCCAGGGTATGGCACTTGAGGGGCGAACGGACCAGCGTTTTGATCACTTTTACTTCAGTTTGCAGGCGGCGGTGGCGGGGATAGGTGTTGCTATCGGCCCATGGCAGCAGGTGCGGGATGACGTTGCTTCCGGGTTGTTGAGTGCGCCTTTTGGCTTCATGCCGGATGGTAGCGGCTACTGCTTGCTGACGCCGCAGGAAATCCAGCCGGACAGTGCTCTGGCCCGGCTGGCCGAGTGGCTGCAGGTTACGGCATACGCCTGAGTTTTTGTGCCAGGCGTTGCTGCTGCCAGCGGCTGATGACGTCACGTAGCAGTAAGGTCCGCATAGCCCGCATGAGGATCGCGAAGCTCATACCGCCGATGGCCCACAGCGACCAGAGGTATTGCGGATGGGTAAACCAGTTGATGGCAAACAGCATCAGGCCGATAAGGGCAAAACGTACCGCCATGCTCAGCAACTTGGCTTCCGCTTCAACCTGCCGACGAAGCGTTTGTTCGGCCTCACCCGTGTTTTCATCTTGTGCGGGTATCGGCTGATAGAGGTCGCTGACCTGTACTCCCAATACGGCGGCAATTGCGGTCAGGGTTTCCAGGCTGGCTTGCTCGCCATTTTCAATACGTTGTACGGTGCGGGTACTGAGGCCGGCGATAGTGGCCAATTGTTCCTGTGACCAGCCCTTGTCCAGCCGTAGTTGCCTGATGCGGTAGGTTTGCATTGCGTTCTCCAACGTGAGTCATCACTAAGGCAAAGTGTAGGGGCAGACATTGCCGATCGCCACGACAGCAACATGACATATGCACGACAGACAGGTGACAGCGCAGGGAAAACGCGGGCTGCCGTGGTGATCAGAAGGTGACGTTGCGAATAAAACGTAACGGGTGATTTGTCCGGTTAGCGTAAGCATAGTGCTGATCGCTGTTGAATACCTGGGTTTGTCCGGCATCCAGAATCAATGTTTGCTGTTCCAATACCAACGTCAGGCTGCCGGCGATCACGTAGATAATTTCGCTCCAGCCTTCAGCATCGGGCACGGAGTCATAGTGTTCGCCCGGCATCAATGTCCATTCCCACAGTTCAACCCGTTGGCGCGCCGGCACGCTGGCGGAGAACAGCGCCTGGCTTTCTGGTTGCTGCCCTTGCCAGGCCAACTCACCCACCAGGTGGCTACCGCGTGCTTCGGGCGCTTGGATCAGATCGGTGAAGGCGATATTCAGTGCGTCGGCGAGCTTGTCCAGTACCGCCAGACTAACGTTGCGGTCACCGGCTTCAATACCCGCCAGCATGCGGCGGCTGACACAGGATCTTTCTGCCAACGCGACTTGGCTTAGTCCCGCATGTTGGCGATAGCTGCGCAGATTGCTGCTCAGATATTGCAGCACCTTGGGCGCTTCATGTTTACCGCTGTTCTCTGCATTGCTCATCCGCGGGCTTTACCTCATACTGGCAGGATCTGTGCATTATATTGCACCCAGCAGGAAGGGCAAGCCGGTGTCTGCAGTAAAAAAATCCTTTATTTCCACCTTTATACCCACGATAAAGCGGCAGGAAGCGGTGTTGATTTTTATCACCATGATCTGGGGCGGAACCTTCCTGGCGGTACATTACGCGATGAAGTTCAGCGGCCCGTTCTTTTTCGTGGGCTTGCGATTTGCCGCCGCCACCTTGGTGCTGATGCTGTTCTCCTTTCGCACGTTGCGTGGGCTGACCTGGTATGAATTAAAAGCGGGCGTGTTTATCGGTATTGCCATTATGTTCGGTTACGGCCTGCAAACCGTGGGGTTGCAAACCATATCCAGCAGTCAGTCGGCGTTTATTACCGCTATGTATGTGCCGATGGTACCGCTGTTGCAGTGGCTCGTGCTGGGGCGTTTCCCCGGCGTGATGGCGTGGGTCGGCGTGTTGTTGGCATTCACCGGCTTGATGCTGCTGGCGGCACCGAGCAGTACCGACATGACGCTCAGTGTGGGTGAGCTACTGACCTTGATAGGTACGTTGGGCATGGCTGCCGAGATCATTTTGATTGGTGCCTATGCCGGCAAGGTGAATGTTAAACGGGTAACGGTGGTGCAATTGGCGACAGCCTCGGTGGCGGCGTTTTTGATGATGGTGCCGACCGGCGAGTCTGTGCCGCCGTACTCCCATTATTTGCTCTACAGCGCGATAGGACTGGGGCTTGCCAGCGCCATCATTCAGCTAACGATGAACTGGGCGCAGCGCAGTGTTTCACCGACACGTGCCACGGTTATCTATGCGGGCGAGCCGGTGTGGGCCGGGCTGGTTGGGCGCCTTGCCGGTGAGCGCCTGCCCGGGATCGCGTTGTTAGGTTGTGCATTAATCGTATTAGGGGTGTTGGTCAGCGAACTGCGCATACGCCGCAAAGGAAAAGCGGCGGCGCTTGCTGAATAAGGCCCGGTTGCCGGGCCATTGCGAGGCATTAACGCAGGGGGCTGTCCGCCAGTGGCAATGTTTTCCGCTTGCGCAACAGCGCGTTGAGGATAATGGCACCGAATGTGGCGGTGCCGATACCCCCCATAGTGAAGTTGCCAATGGTCAAGGCAAAATCCCCGGCGCCCAGCACCAACGTAACCGCCACCATAATCAGGTTGCCGTTATCACCAAGATCTACATGGTTCTGCACCCAGATACGTGCGCCGGCGACGGCAATTAAACCGAACACCACGACGGATGCGCCACCTAGCACGGGACCGGGAATCGTGTGAATCAGCGCACCGAACTTCGGTGAAAAGCCCAACAGGATAGCTACGATAGCCGCCGCAACGAATATCAGCGTAGAGTAAACTTTGGTCACGGCCATTACGCCGATATTTTCAGCATAGGTGGTCACCCCGGTACCGCCCACCGAGCCAGATAGCAGTGTGGCCAGCCCGTCACCGACGAAGGCGCGGCCGATGTAAGGATCGAGATCCCGGCCGGTCATTACCGCCACGGCTTTCACATGCCCGAGATTTTCTGCCACTAAAATAATCGCTACCGGGGCGATCAGCAGCATAGCGTGCAGGTTAAATACTGGCGTGGTGAACTGTGGTAATCCAAACCAAGCGGCGTGGTTCAGTGCGCTGTAATCCACCGGTTTGCCAAGACCAAAACCGTTGGTTGCCACCACGTAGATCAGATAGGCGACGATTAACCCCACCAGAAGCAATAGCCTCTGCATCAACCCGCGGGTAAATACGGCTACCGAGCCAATACAGAGAATGGTGACCACCGCCATCCAACTGTCAAAATGGGAGGCCGAAACGCTGCGTACGGCGATAGGTGCCAGGTTAAGCCCAATCGCCATGACCACGGCACCTGTCACCACCGGCGGCATCAGACGCTCTATCCAGCGTGTTCCAACGCTCATCACCACAAAGCCGATGAACAGATACACCAGGCCGCAAGCGATGATACCGCCGAGTGCCAGCGCAATATTGGGGTTGGCCCCTTGGCCGCTGTAACCTGTCAGGGTGATGACCAACCCGACAAAAGCCGCACTGGAGCCGAGGTAGCTCGGTACCCGTCCACCTACCACCAGAAAAAACAGCAGCGTGCCGATACCGGACATTAAAATCGCCAGATTTGCATCAAAGCCCATCAGGAGTGGCATCAGAACGGTGGCACCAAACATCGCCACCGCATGCTGTAAACCCATCACCAGCGTCTGCGCAAGCGGTAACCGTTCATCGGGTGCGACGATTGCACCGTCCAGACTGCCTTGTTTCACGCGCCATAGAGGAAACCAGGTATTCGCCATCGTTATCTCCAAAATTGTGTGGGGCAGATTTGCGGTGTGGGTGAGCCTGCTTCAGGCTGTTATTCGCCAGTTACTGTTTCAGCAAAGAGTGATAACGCCGATCGAAGTAGGCCAGGCCGTGGCCGTCGTCATTACGGGTTAGCGCCACGACCTGGCAGAACAGAATGTCGTGGGTGCCGACACTGACCAGTTGGCTAATCTGGCAGTCGAAAGACACGATGGCACCGTGCAGAATCGGGGCGCCGGTTACCAGCGTAGACCAGCGTGCCGCCGAGAATCGCAGGTCCATCGGTGTTTTACCGCCGAACAAATTTGACAGCGACTCGTGTTCTGCTGCCAGCGTATTAACGCACAGCGTTTGGTTCTGTTTGAACACCGAATAGACCGATGCCGATCGGTTCAAGCACACCAACAGAGTGGGCGGTGTGTCGGTGACACTGCATACCGCGGAGGCGGTAAAACCGGCACGGCCTCCGGGGCCGTCAGTAGTAATAATATTCACCGCCGATCCCAGGCGTGCCATGGCATCGCGGAAGTCTTGTTTTTCTACGCACCGCGGTTGTAGCGGTGCATCGGCAAGCAGCATGTGGCTTTGCATGAGGTTCCTCCAGGTCTAGAGTACGAAGCTGGTTTTGGCGTTCGGCGCTTTCAGCAACCAGTCCAGCAGGATGCGATTAAAGCTCTCGGTGTCGGTCACGCTCATGGCATGGCCGCCGTATCCCATTTCTACGAGTTCGCCATTCGGCAGGCTTTGAGCCAACTGATGCGAGCAGCGATAGGGCACCAGCAGGTCGTCACGGGAACACAACGCAAGAGTCGGCGTGGTGATGTCCGCCAGGTACGGCCGGAAATCCGTGTTCACCAATGCCTTCAGGCGGCGCAACAGGTTCTCCGTGCCCTGAAAATGTGCGGTCTGATGCCGCAGTTCTTCATCCAGCAGGGCCTCATGCTGTGACAGCCAGTCGGCGGGGAACAGGAAGAGAGGTTGGGCACGTATGTAGGCCTCCACACCGCTGTTGAGTAACAGGTCCTGACGGACGTTAAAGCAGCGCCGGGTCTGGCTGTCCAGCGTCGACCAGCCGTTGACCACCACCAGTTTTTCGACCAACTGCGGATGGGTAAGTGCTAATTGCAGGCC